>DWYR01000006.1 GCA_019118565.1 Candidatus Alistipes avicola
GCGCCGGCTGCCACGACGGCGTTGTCGCCGATCGTAACCCCTTGCAGGATCGTCGCATTCGAGCCTACCCAGACGTTGCGTCCCAGCACGATCGGTGCCGGATGGGTCGTGGGGCGCTCTTCGGGGGCAAGTCCGTGATTGAGCGTGGCGAAAACCACGTTGTGCCCGATCTGGCAACCGTCGCCCAGTTCGACGCCGCCGTGGTCCTGAAAGTGGCAGCAGGCGTTGATAAAGACGTTTTTGCCGATGGTGATGTTCTTGCCGAAATCGGTATAGAAGGGCGGAAAGACCCGCAGCGTAGGATCAACCTCCCGTCCGAAGAGTCGCGAAAGCAGGTTGCGCACCTGATCGGGAGTGTGATATGAGCCGTTCAGTTCGAAGGTGACGCGCCGTGCCTCTTCGCTCATCTCATCCATGAATTGCTGGATTTCGGGGGTGTTGAGCGGTTTGCGCTGGCGGACGTAGGCTAAAAATGCATCGAGTGTCATGGTGTCTTTGTCGTCTGTTCAAACGGGAAAATCCCGCCGATGGATTCGGCGGGGAGATTCCCGGGTTTCGGTTTATTTGAGGTATTTGAGGAAGAACTGTTCGATGCGGTCGAACGGAATCTTCTCCATGTTGTCGTACAGGTCCGT
Organism: Candidatus Alistipes avicola; assembly: GCA_019118565.1. Lineage (GTDB taxonomy): Bacteria > Bacteroidota > Bacteroidia > Bacteroidales > Rikenellaceae > Alistipes > Alistipes avicola. The sequence continues at coordinate 636 of DWYR01000006.1, forward strand.
GTGGTTGGCTCCGGGGATAATCAACAACTCCTTGTTCTCCCCCTTCAGCTTCTTGAAGGCATCCTCGCCGAAGTAGCGTGAGTGGGCCTTCTCGCCGTGGACGATCAGTACCGCGCTGCGGATCTCGTCGCTGTAGGTGAGAATCGGGGTGTTGAGCAGCGAGAGTGCCGAGGTGACAGCCCAGCCGCTGTTCGAGTTGAGCGAACGGGGATGGTATCCGCGCGGGGTCTTGTAATAGGCGTAGTAGTCCTTGACGAACTGCGGGGCATCTTCGGGCAGCGGATCGACCACGCCGCCGGCCAGGGCCTGGGTGCCGTTGCGGAAATCCTCGGTGCGCTGGGCGTTGAGCTGCTTGCGGAGTTCGTAGCGGGCATCGGCATCCATTGCGTCGAAATATCCGTTGGCCGTTACCCGGTGCATATCGTACATGGTCGAGGCGACGGTCGCCTTGATACGGGTGTCGATGGCCGCAGCGTTGAGGGCAAAGCCGCCCCAGCCGCAGATGCCCAGAATACCGATACGTTCGGGATTCACGTCATCGCGCGTGGAGAGGAAGTCAACCGCAGCACTGAAATCTTCGGTGTTGATGTCGGGCGATGCGACGTAACGGGGTTCACCGCTGCTCTCGCCCGTATAGGAAGGGTCGAAGGCAATGGCCAGAAAGCCGCGTTCGGCCAGTGTCTGGGCATAAAGGCCCGACGACTGCTCCTTGACGGCTCCGAACGGGCCGCTCACGGCGATGGCCGGAAGTTTCCCCTCGGCATTTTTCGGTTTGTAGAGGTCGGCTGCGAGGGTGATGCCGAAACGGTTGCGGAAATGCACCTTTTCGACCGTAACCTTGTCGCTCGGAGCGAAGGTGCGGTCATTCTCTTGGGCCTGGATAGTACTCATGGTCATCAGAATAAACGATGTGATAAGAAGAATAATCCTGTTCATGGAAATTTTGTGTTTGCATAGTCGGACCGCGTTCCGCGATTCCGACTGCTCTTTCTTTTGAGCAAAGATAGGGAATAAAAACGACCTGTTTTTTGCTGAGCGGCTCAAATGTTTTGTCTGAGAGGTCCGGTCGGAGGTATTGATCCAACCTTTGAAAACATGAAAAGCGACCCGGGGGGCGCTTTTCATGACCAGTGTAATGAAGTGTATGAAAAAGATTATCTTTTCTCCATGGCCACGAGCGGGATGAAGAGGAAGAGTCCAAACAGGAGGATTCCGCACAGGGCGGGGATCCGGCATCGGATCGTTCGGCGGTGGAGCAGGGCGTAGGCCAGGGCCAGCAGAGCCCCCAGGCCGAGTGCCTGCCATGAGAAGCCCGCGAGGCGCGGTTTTACGAAGCCGTCCAGCGGCGAGGTGAACGAGAGGGTGAACGGGAAGAGGTATTCGGCCCGTCGTTCCCACGCCTCGATCGTCGTATCGGGACGGTATTCATCCGCTTTCGAGTAGTCGCGCGCATTGACGGCAACCAGCCGTTCGGATTCGGCATTCTGCACCGTTACGGTCCAGTAGAACTTGTCGCCGATGATCATAATCCCGTCTTGGGTCGGGTCGAACTCGCCGACAGGGATCTCATGCAGCGAGTAGTCTTCGGCCTCGAGGGCGTAGAGCCGGTTCTGCCGGTCGGTCAGAAAGCCGAAGAGCCGCTGGTCGGGGAACTCGGTGACGAAGAAGTGGCGGATGCCCAGCGAGGCGGGGATCTCCGTACGGCGTACAAAGGGGCGGCCGAGCATCTGCTTCATATGGAAGAGGGCTCCGTCGGCATCGACCAGAAAGTAGCCGTTGTCGTACGATTTGCGCGTCGAGGCATTGCCGGCGACCACACGTGCCGGGAATCGGAACCCGCGGTCGAGCATCCGGCGTGTGAAGGCCTCGCTTTTGGCCCGGTTGACCGTGTTGCTCTCCATGTCGACGAATTCGATCCCCGTATCGGTGATGCGGAACACGTCGGTCGGCGCCTCGAAATCCACCCGTGCGGGTACCGATTCGAGCAGTTGGTAGAGTCCGGTTCCCGGCCGGTTGATATCCGACGGGGAGTTGCGAAAGATGAATCCCGACCGTTCGGCCTCCTGGACGGTGATCGGCTCCCCCTCGATCCGGGTCGGGAAGGCACCCCGCGAGGCGAGCTGCCGGTAGTAGAACATGGGGAGGATGCTGTCGAACTGATTCTCGGTGTAGGTGTTTCCCAGCCGGTCCCGGCCTTCGAAGTTGCCCTCTTCGTCATATCCGACCGAGGCGAAACTGTGTACGACACAGCTGTACAGGGTGAAGGGTGACCACGAGGGCGAGGCTGTCAGAAAGGTGTAGAACCAGGGGAGCAGCCATGCCATCAGCAGCATTGCTACGAGGAGAATAGCTCCTTTTATCGTTTTTATCATCATTTTCGATATGGATTATTAGGGGTTAGTCCTGACAGCCTTGCTTGAAGCGCCAGGTAGAGAGCAGGGGGAAAAAGAGCGAGCCGGCGAGCAGCAGTACCAGCCAGGGGATCATGCCGTTGTAGGCCTCCGGAAGGTCCGAGAGGAAGAAGAGACGGCCGATGGCGGCGGCGATCAGAATGTTTACGATGCGCCGGCGCCAGGTCGGTTCGAGGCAGATCCATGCGGTCAGCAGGTAGAGGGTCAGCCCGGCCAGGGCCCAGGGGAGTGACGTGAGCAGGATACGGGCGGTCAACTCCGGGGGCAGGACGGTTGCAAGATAGCCCCAGAGGATAGCTCCCTGCAGGAGCAGCAGTAGGGTGAGCGCTCCCGCTCCGATTCCCTCCATGAGCAGGATCATCCGGCGTTCGGGGAAGGGGAGATGCAGGGTCAGTTTCAACCGTTTCTGGCTCATTTCGGGGACGAACTGCGTGAGGGCGAGCAGAATGCCCAGCAGCATGGGGAGATATTGCAGCGTGTCGATCAGGACGACCTCCTTTTCGAGCAGCACCTCCCACAGGTGGGCGACCCCCCGAAAGGTGATCACCCGCTGGATGCGCAGCAGGGCGTAGAGGGTGAATCCGGTGAGGAGCAGGGCACTGAGCGGATAGAAGTAGCGCATCTTGATCCACTCCTTGTAGAATATGGCTTTGATCATGGTCGTATCAGTATTTTCCGGTTAAGCCGATGAAGGCATCTTCGAGGTTCAGGGTCTCACTCCACAGGTCGCCGTGCGGGATTCCCGTGCGGTCGAGCCATCCGCGGATGCTCTCCGGCGAGTCGAACGAATAGAGTTCGCCCCGGCCGTTGATGACACCGGGGTTGTATATCTCCTTGCTTTCGGGGATGATTGCCCCGTCGGCCGTGGTGAAGGTATAGCGGCGGAAGCGTCCGAGCAGGTCGCGGACCGGCATCTGGATCAGGATGCGTCCGTAGTCCATGATGATGCAGTCGTCGACGAGTTTCTCCATGTCCTGGATGATGTGCGAGGTGAGGAAGACGGTCTTCTCCTCGCTGCGGGCGTAGTCGCGCAGGTACTCGACGAAGAGCCGGCGGTAGCCGGGGTCGAGTCCCATCGAGAAGTCGTCGAGGATGAGCAGCTCGGCGTTCTGAGCCAGGATGAGTCCCAGGGCGACTTGGGAGCGCTGTCCGCAGGACATGCGCGAGATGCGCTGCCGCGGGGCGACCTGGAGTTTCTCCATCAGTCCGTAGTAGGCGTCGCGGTCCCAGGTCGGGTAGAAGCGCGCATAGAACCGCTCGATCTGCTCGATGGTCATGAAGGCGTACTGGACGTGCCCTTCGATGAGCAGGGCGATGCGCGCCCGGGTCTCGGGACGCATCCGGCGGATATCCTCGCCGAAGATCAGGCATTCGCCCGAGCGCGGCTGTAGGTAGCCGTTCAGGATGTTGATCGTGGTGGTCTTACCGGTTCCGTTCTTACCCAAAAGCCCGAGAATCCGCCCGCGCGGAATCTCGAAGCTCAGGTTCTTGTATATCAGCCGATCCCCGTAGTAGTGGGTCAGGTTGCGGCATTCGATAACAGGTTCTCTCATAAAAATTGGGGTTATAGGAGCGAAAGGGGTGATTCGGCCGTGAAATCGACGGTCGAGTTGTTCGTATCCTTGTAGATCGTACGACCCTCCTCCTGTTTGTACACTTTGCGGCGGACGCTCTTGCCGTAGCGGGTCTGGTCCTTGTCGATCTTGCCGCAGTAGGTCCAACCCGAATCCAGCGTCGGCGAGGTGACGATCCACATGAACATCGACTCGATGCTCAGGTTTACTGCGTCGATCACCCATGCGTTGGGAACTTTCCAGCACTCGGCCTCCATCGGGAAGGAGCCGTATCCTTCGACCACCATCTCGTAGTGGGCCGTGTAGGCGTAATCCTTGGCAAAACTCTCGGCTGTTACGCCCTCGCCCAGACGGCCGATCGCATAGGAGTAGAAGCCGCGGTTGTGCCAGGTCCAGGAGTCGTCGGCGAAGAGAGTCTGTACGTTCGGGACGTTCGGGTTGTCCACATCCTCGTCATCTCTCGTGTTATAATATTCGAAAGTGGCACCCGACAGGTCGAGCGACTGCGAGTTGAACTCCCGGTGGTCGATGGCCGTGTCGGCAATGACGATCGAGGCCCCCGGGGCAACCGGATAGTCGGTGCCCGAACCCGGCAGGATCAGCCCGCTGTCCACCGAGAAGTGCGTCGCCATGATGTCGGGCGTATAGTCGTATTTGTCCACGGTCATGAAGGCCGATTTGAAGATGATCAGTCCGTCGGCATAGAGGGTCTGGTCGGAGTTGTTTGTGATCTTCATGTACTGGTCGCCGTAGTATTGCTGTCCCTCGGGGGTGAGGCTGCCCGTGAAGAAGATCTCCTCGATGACGAAGTTGTTGGTGCGGATCGTGGCTACGGTCGTCTCGACGGTCAGTGCGTGCGACTCCTCCGAGACGGGGATGTTCGTGCGCGAAGCCTCGATGTCTCCCTCACCGGTTACCCCGTCCTGTGTGTAGCGGATCACACCTTTCAGGGTCAGGTTGTACTGGCCGGGGAGCAGGTCCGCATCGATACGGTAGGACTCCTCCTGTGCGGCACTGAACTCGGTGACGGTAATCGTCTGGCCGGTCGTTACCTCCGTAAAGGTGGCCTCTACCGAGGTGAGTTCGGGCGACTCCACACTGATGGGCATATTGACCGTCAGGGTAAAGTCAAGGGTCGGTTCGCCCGGTTTGCCGGTTTTGTCGTCGGTACACGAGCTTGCGAAGAGCATGGCGCAAAAAGCTGCGGATGCATAGAGTAGATGTTTGTAGTTCATGGGTTTTATGGTTTTTTAGTTAAAATGATTTTCTGTCAGAAGGCAAGGCCGCACGCTATTTGGGCGTAGTGCGACAGGGTGCCGTCCCGGTAGCGGTCGATCCGGTAATCGGCCGCCAGGAAGAGCGCCATCCGCTTGCGGAGCCGGTAATCGCCCCGAAGAGCTGCCTGCAGGCCGAGGCGGTCCTGTGAGCGGCGGTCGTATTCATATCGGACCATCTCGACAAGCTGAGGAATGTCGATGTTGGCCACCGGGATCGCCAGATTGTGGCTCAGGGAGGCGAAGTAGTCGGCTCCGACGGTTGTCCGGAGCATCGTCCGGTGTCCCTGATACGTATAGTGTACCTCGACACCTCCACCTGCGTGGGCGTGTTCCATGTGTTGTGCCGGGTAGAGGTAGTCGGCCGTGCGGCGCTGATAGGCGGCCCAGGGCGATACGGCCCAGGCGCTGCGGGGGGATTCCCGGCCGACAAGCAGTTCGAGACGGTTTTGCAGCAGGCTGTATTCAAATGTTTTCAACGCCCCGATCGTCTCGTAGGCACCTCCGACCGATTCGGCCACGATATTTTCAATCCCCTCGCGGTACTCGTACCGGTTTTTCACTCCGATACCCCAATAGAGTCCCTGCTCCGGCCGCTGTAGCCAAGCTGCGTCGGCGCGGAACGTGTGGGGAATGACCTCCTGCAGGGGCAGGTGCTTGTAGCTGCGCAGGATCTTGGTGATCTTCAGCCGGTCGTATCCGAGCGTCAGGAAGAGCCCCTTGCGGCCGTGGGCTGGCAGCAGGACCGCCTCGGCCGAGAAGCCGTTGCCCCGGTAGAGATCGCCTTCGGTATCCTGGTTGTCGCCGGTGTAGCCGGCGTAATAGGCCCCCAGGCCGGTCAGCCGGAAGAGACCCGTCCCGCCGATCGGGTTGGCGAAGTAGGTGGCGCTTGTCTGTTTGTAGACCCGCAGCGAGGCCGAAAGCCCCGCCTTGTAGCAGCCGATGCGCAGAGAGCCTCCCAGCGTGGCCGAGATGTCGATCGTGATGTTGCGCGGACGGGGATCGGTCGTCCGGTACTCCTGTCCGGCCCGTACGTCGGCCGAGGCTCCCCAGCCGAAACGTTCGCCCCGATGGCCGTAGCCGCCCCCGAAGGTGTACTCCTCCGAGGTGAGGTCCCCGCCGCCGACCGTGTCGGTGGTGATGGCCGGATAGATCAGTTCGTAGTCCGAGGCGAGGTTCCAGACTACGTTCCGACGCTTCCCGATCCGGTAACCGGCATCTCCCCACAGCGTGCTCTTCTCGGAGAGGTGCCGGTAGCCCTCGGTCGCGAAGTATCCGAAGTCGGTACGGTCACCCTTTTGCCGGACGGTCGGCTGCTCCTCGGTTTGGAGCCGGTAGCCGATCGATAGTTCGGAGAGCGAATGGCCGAAAGCGTCGGGACGCGTGGCCGGATTGGCGTAGGCCTCCCGGATGAGGGCGTTCGTCGGCGAGGCTGCCTCACGCAGGGCACGCATCAGGGTGTCGGGCTCCGTCGGCCGGGCCTGACTCCACTCCGCAATGCCCAGCAGGCATCCCGCGCATAACCATATCTTTACGAGTAATCGCATCGTCTATTCGCTGAAAATGACCTTGACCGGAACAGCCTCTTCGGAAGCCATCAGCACCAGTTTCGTATCCCGCTCCAGGACGATGTCCCGTGTGAAGGTCTCATCGCCGGTGCGGTATTTCAGTTTGCAACCCGTCTCGAGCGTAAGTTCATAGACCCCCTTCATCAGGGAGATCCGCAGCACCCCTTCGTTGTCGAAATCCGACGTATAGGTCCGCTGTCCGGTGTTGATGTTGCGCAGCGTGACGGGGGCTTGTACCCGAAGCGTCTGCTGCACCTCTTCGGGTGGAACCAACTGCAGGGTAACCTGCGAGAAGAAGTCGCTCGTGTCTCGCTTTACGCACGAAGAGAGCATCGCTATGCCGACGAGCAGCAGGGCTGTTTTCAGGGTGTATTTCATAGGCTGAGGTTGATTTCCATGCCGAAGTAGGGGGTGGCGTGGCGTCGGGTGGTGATGCCGTCGACCTTGTAGCTCGGCGTATAGTTGAACATCTGGGTGACGTAGATGGCGGCCATCACCTTCTCCTTGAAGAGACGTTTGGTCACCTTCAGGTTGGTGGTCATGGCGAACGGAACGGTGGTCCAGCGCGAGACGGTCGTCCCTTCGTAGCGTTTCAGTGTGGCCAGTTCGGGATCTGAGAGCGACTCTTCGGTGAAGGGGTGGATGATCCCGTCGGGCCCGAAGTAGGCATACGGAAGCTGGCTCCCGCTCGGATTGAACTGTTTGGTGGTCCAGGCACACTGGAACGTGAACGAGAAGCCGAGACCGAGGCGCGGAATGTCCGTATCGAGCATGAAGTTGGTGTTGGCCATCTCCCGGATATAGTAGGTGTCGTTCTCATAGAGACCGACGTAAAGCACCTGCTGGAAGTTGATGGTCTTGCCCGGGAAGTACTGGATCGGGTCGCTGTTGCTGTATTCGGTATGGAACCAGGCCCCCGTGACCGTCAGGCGGGTGCGGAGCGCCTCGATGCGTTGGGACGAGAAGGTGAACTCGACACCCCGTTTGAAGGTGCGGCTGCCGTTGGTCGTGCGTGCGGTCGAGGCCATGCGAGTCTCGATCGTGTAGGGCATATCCTCCAGCGAGGGTGGGGCCTGCAGGTTGTCGTGGTCCACTCCGCTGTAGTCGTACGCCTTGTAGTCGTAGCTGTCGTAGGCCGAGGTGGTGCGGAAGCCCGATTTCATATCCTCCTCGAAGTAGGTGACCGAAAGCCGGTTCCCGGCCAGGGTCAGGTCGGCGCGCACCTCCCATTTGAAGTTGCGGGCCGCTTCGAGGGCGTAGTTCGTCGGGTCGATCACATAGGTGACGTAGTTGATGCGCCGCAGGTCGGGATTTGAGTGAAAGTAGTTCAGCTGGACGATGTCGTAGTAGCGCAGGGCGGGGTAGAGCTGGTCCATGGTCGGGCTCTTCGTGTGCCAGCCCGTACCGCCCGAGAGGGCAAATTCGGCCGTTTGTCCCCAGATCCGGAACGAAGGGAAGGCGAGCCGCAGATTCAGACGCGGGTCGAAGTAGAATTTGCCCCGCATCGTGTACTCACGGCCCAGGTTGAGCATCGTGGTGGCACGCAGACCGGCCATGATGTCCAGTTGGTAACGGCCGAAGGAGAGGGTGGTGTTGTCCTCGATGAAGAGGCCCAGGTCATGCTGGGCGGGGATGTCGTAGTAGGGGCGCGGCCGGAGCGAGGATTCGGGGAAGACGGGGCGTGCGACATCGTAGACGACCCCTTCGCCCAGGTTCTTGTCCATCACCCAGTCCACGCCGGCAAGAATCGTGTTCGAACTTGCGTCGCTGTCGATCCGGAAGGTGGCTACGGCCTTGGCAAAGGCGTTCAGGGGGCGGCCGTCGATGGTCATCTCGCCGATGAAGGAGGGCTCGAGCAGGATGGCATCGTATTCGCCCGGGGCCAGACTGTTCGAGACGGCTGTCGGTTTGGTGATCTGCACGAACTTGCGGCGGTCGATGCGGTCGCGCGAGTAGTCGATCGAGGCATTCATGCTGAGCGAGCGGAAAAAGCCTTCACGGCGCGAGTGAAGTTCGAAATCGCCGCTCAGGGCGAAGCGGTTATACTGCGACCGATAGTCGTTCAACTGGCCGTTGTTGGCCTCCGGATCGATCTTCTTGTTGTCGAACGACCCGGTGTAGTCGAGATTGATTCCCAGTGTGATGCGGTGCTTCTCGGAGCGGTCCCACAGTTTATTCAGACGGACCGATCCCGTGGCACGCCGATAATCCTCGAGCGTGTTGCGCGGGTCGGGTTTGGCATCCAGCAGATCGATGCCGAAATTGACCGTCAGCTCCCGGTCGGGGATCTCGAATCCCTTGCCCAGGTAGTAGAGCTTGCTGTTCATGTCGGCCTTGAAGCGCATGTTCCAGGGGGTGTATCCCCGCTTGCGTTCGATCTTCACCAGTCCGCTCGTCAGGTCGCCGTACTGCACCGAGGGGATGCCCCGCACGATCTCGACGTGTTCGATCTCGTCGGTCGAGAGCGTGCGCATGTCCATGCCGGCATTCGCATGGCTCTTCGAATCGAAATAGGGATCGTAGCTGGGTATATACTGCATATTGCCGTCGTTACGGATCGGGGCCCCGTCCACGACGAACGAGGTGCCGAGCGACGAGGTGTTGTAGTCGTCGCTCGCAATGCCGATCTCACGCAGATGGATCTGGTTCGGTGCGCTCAGCGAGGGGGCCGAGGCCTTGCCGCCCGGAAGCAGCGAGAGCAGGTCGCTGAAACTCGACGGCTGCAGGTGCTCCATGGCCTTGCGGTCGATCATCGAGGAGCTGGTGATCCCCTTCGATTCGGTGGCTGTTACGACTACATCGTCGATGGCTACCGAAGAGGGTTCAAGCCAGAGGGGGCGGTAGAGTGCATCGCCCTCGCGGATCGAGAGGGTCTCGGTGTAAGGGGTGTACCCGATATAGGTGATGTGTACTTCGTACGTTCCGACAGGGACTGTGAAGAGTGCGATCCCCTTTTCGTCGGTTGGGCGACCGTATGGAGTCTCTCCTGTCGAGCCTTTCAGCATGACGGTGGCGTAGGCCAGCGGCTCCCCGGAGGGATCGGTCACCTCGAAGGTGATCTTCCCGGTGGGCTGGGACACCTCTGCCCGGACACTTGCACAGAGAAACAGGAGGAGTCCTGCGATGAGATATGTGAAACGGTTGCGCATCTTTTTTCGGTGCTGCAAAATAACGGTATCCTGCGAGCGTGCACAATCGCCAGATTTTGGGATTTTCCTGTCCGTAACTCCTCAGTAGTGTTGATCTTGTCTGTTTATCTGTATGAAACAGCCGCATCCTCCGAAAGGATGCGGCTGTTTTATTTATATGTTCTGATAATATTGGCGTTTTACAGGAATATCACGGTAAGCGAGCGGGCCCCCTGGGCACCCCGCACCATGAAGGCACCGATGTCGGCCGTGGCCGACGGGCCGAGCATGAAGCAACCGTAGTTGGTCGCCTGCAGGTCGATGCGGCCGTATGCCTCGTACATATCCCGTACCAGCTGTTGCGGGTCGAGCAGGATCACCAGATGTTGCGACAATACGCCCAGTGCATCGATTTTGAGATCCTCCTGCGTCAGCCAGACCATGCCGGTCTCGGCTACACCGAACCGGGCCCGGATTACGCCGACATCCACGTCGTCCAGCTCGTGCGGATCCTTGATGGCGTGGATGTCCCGGTTCCCGCGGATCTCCGGTGCGGCCGAACAGATCACCTTCGCATCGGGGTGCAGTTCGCGGATCAGCCCTTCGGCCTCGGCCGCCGAAGCCGCCTCGCGCCAGGTGCCGCCCCCTGCGGTCAGACTCTCTTTGAACTCGTCGAGGATCGGACGTTCGCTCTTCGGAAAGTCCGGAATCTCGGGGTGAGGAAAGTCGCCTGCCTGTCTGTTTCTGCGCAGGGACTCCAGAATGAGATCTTTCGTGCTATCCATTGTTTTGCTCCTTTCTGTTTTTCAGATACCACTCCCGGAAGGTCGGTTTGGCCAGACGGATCATCTCGCGGTCGTTGCCGCCGGTCCAAGGGTTGAGTTTGCTGTATACGAGGAAATCGGGAATGATGGGCAGAAGTTTCGCTCCGAGGTTTTCGGCCAGGTGGAACTGTCCCGGGTGGGCGAATATCTCACCGGCCGCTTTGAAGGCCAGGCGCCGCATCTTGGGCATGTAGCCCGCCTTGACCACCTCCTCGCGCCACTTGTAGATCTGGTCCGAGAGGTCGATCTTCATCGGGCAGACCTGCGAGCAGGAGCCGCAGAGGGTCGAGTGGAACGGCAGCTCGCTGTACTTCTTCAGGTCGAAGGTGGGGCTGAGGATGATGCCGATCGGTCCCGAATAGGTCGACTGATAGGCCAGTCCGCCGCTGCGACGGTAGACTGGGCAGGTGTTCATGCAGGCACCGCAGCGGATGCACTTGAGCGAACGCCAAAAATCCTTCATCGCGAGCCGTTCGCTGCGGCCATTGTCGGTCAGGATGATGTGCAGTTCGCCGCCGTTGCGGGGGCCCGTGAAGTGCGAGGTATACTGCGTCGCGGGAGTGCCCAGGGCGCTGCGCGAGAGCAGGCGGATGAAGATGCTCAGGTCGCGCACCTTCGGGATCACCTTTTCGATGCCGATACTGGCGATGTGCAGGGGCGGAACGGAGGCACCGATATCGGCATTTCCCTCGTTCGTGCAGACGACGAACGTACCTGTCTCGGCGATGGCGAAGTTGGCTCCCGTCATGCCGGCACCGGCCTTCATGAAGCGGGGACGCGCGTTGTTGCGCATCGCCTCGGTGAGCGACGTGGGGTCGTTGTTGCCGGGATCCGTTCCGATCTTCTCGGCGAACAGACGGGCGATATCTTCGGTCGTCTTCTGAATGGCCGGCATGACGATGTGGGCCGGCGGTTCGTTCGAAAGCTGCTGGATACGCTCGCCCAGGTCGGATTCCGTCACCTCGATGCCGTGTTGTTCGAGGAAGGGAACCATGCCGCACTCATCCTGTAGCATCGACTTGCTTTTGATGATCGAGGAGACCTTGTGGCTCTCCAGAATCGAATAGACGATCTCGTTGTGCTCCTGAGCCGTGCGGGCCCAGTGAACGATCGCTCCGCGTTTTTCGGCATTCGCGGCAAACTGTTCGAGATATTGGTCCAGGTGGTTCAGCGTGTGCTCCTTGATAGCCGATCCCAGTTCGCGCAACTGCTCCCATTCAGGAATCGATGCGGCGATCCGGTCGCGTTTCACGCGGGCGTTCCAAAGGTTCTTGTCATGCATCTTTTCGTGGATGTCGTCCTGGGCGATGAATCGCGCCGAGTTGGATACGACATCGACTACCTTCTCCTTTTTCATAGCTTTCCGTTTTTAAAGGGACCTCCGTTGAGAACCTGGGCGATGTGCACGAACGGCAGTGTCGTTATGCCCATCTTGCGGGCGACTCCCTGCTGGTGCATCAGACACGACATGTCGGGCGATACGACGCACTCGGCACCGCTCGATACATAGTCGGAGACCTTGTCGCGTCCCATCTTCGTGCTGACGGCCTCGTCCGTCACGCAGAACGTACCGCCGAATCCGCAGCACTCGTCGGGGCGGCTCAGTTCGACCAGTTCGACACCCTTGACCATCTTCAACAGGTCGGCCGACTTGTTGAAAGGCTCGCCCGGACGCTCGGAGGGTTTGGCGATGCCCAGTCCACGAATCGAACTGCAACTGTTGTGCAGAGCGACCTTGTAGGGGAATTCAATGCCGGGGAACTCCTTTACCTTTATAATATCGTGCAGGAACTCCACCAGCTCATAGGTCCGTTCCCGTACGTGACGTACGTCGGGTGTCTGTTCGAGTTTGTCGTAGTGAACCCGCACCTGTTTTACGCAGCTGCCGGCCGGACCGACGATGTATTCGTAATCCTTGAAATTTTCAACGAAGAGCTCTTCGGTGCACCGGGCGCTCTCGAAATCACCTTCGTTGGTCATCGGTTGTCCGCAGCAGGTCTGCCGGTGCGGAACTTCGACCTCGACACCCAGTTTCTCCAGCAGTTCGAGGGTGGCGATGCCCACCTCCGGATAGATGGCGTCGATGTAGCAGGGGATAAATAAGCCTACCTTCATACAAATTGTTCAATATCTTTTTTTACCGATCTGCCGATTTCGGCAGCGTGTTTGCAGTCTGACTATTCGGTATTAAAATCGTGCCAAACCGGTTTTTGCTTCGCAAGATAGGAATATAATGAGAAAAATATCCCGGGAATAGGCCGTTTTTGTACCGGATTCGGGAAAATGCCGGCATCGGAAAGTTCTGTAACGGGGGGAAGGGACGGAGGCGGTTTAATATATTCGTAACAGCCATTTGAAGAAAAGATACACATAGTTTTTTAAATTTGCATCGTGAAATCGTATAATTTAATGAATAGGGGAAAGTTTGCCCTTTTATCGCTGTCTGCCTGCTTGCTGGCGACAGTTGCCGAAGCCCAGGAGCCCGAAACGAAACAGGCCGATAAACAACAGGTCGAGGAGCAGCAGATCGAACAGTTGCAGCATGAGACGGCTGCATTGGAGAAAGAGGTCGATCGACTTAAACGATTTAAAATATCGGGATATATCCAGGCTCAGTATCAGCACGGACAGGAGGATGCCTCGCTCGATGTGGGCGAGGAGAGCAACGAGGCCGATCGGGGGGGATTCAACCGGATGGGAATCCGGCGGGGCCGCCTCAAGCTCGCTTATGAAGGGGCGGTAACCTCCGGTGTGTTTCAGATCGATATTACCGAAAAGGGAGTGCAGGTCAAGGATGCCTATTTCAACCTACAGGATCCGTGGATCCGTACATTGGGTTTTCGGGCGGGTATTTTCAACCGTCCGTTCGGATTCGAGATCGGGAACTCCTCGTCGCGGCGTGAGGCCCCCGAACGTTCGACGGTTTTCCGGACGCTTTTTCCCGATGAGCGCGATTTCGGAGGTATGCTGGTCGTGCAGGCCCCGCAGAGTTCGCCCTGGAGTGTATTGAGGCTCGAGGCGGGTCTCTTCGCCGGAAACGGAGTTAATCTGGATACGGACAACAAGAAGGATTTTATCGGACATCTATCTGCATTCAAGGATTTTGGTACGATAGCGCTCGGCGGAGGCTTCTCCTACTACCATGGACAGGTTTATCAGGGGTCGAGCGAGGTTTACAGAATGCGTGGAGACCGGTTCGTTCTTTATAACAGCGAGTCGAACGTTGGCCGTTACGCCAAGCGTCAGTATTTCGGATTCGATCTGGAATTCAGTCTGACGAGCGCATTGGGAGAGACGGACCTTTCTGTCGAATACCTCTTCGGACAGCAACCGGCGGCAGAGGGCAACACTACCCAAAGCCCCAACTACGACAAACGCCCCACTTCGCCTACCTATATCCGAGAGTTCAATGGCGGATATGCGATGCTCGTACAGAGCCTGGGCAGATTGCCCGTTGCGGTCGTTGCCAAATACGATTGGTACAATCCGAACACGCAGGTGAAAGGCGATCAGATCGGTGCTCCCGATTCCCATACGGGTATAGCCGACCTGGCGGTCAATACGTTCGGATTCGGTGCGCTCTGGGATATCGGCAAGAGCGTGCGTTTGACGGCTTACTATGAGTTGAAGTACAACGAAAAGACAAAATATTTGGCCGGCTATGAGCGGGATCGCAAAGACGATGTCTTCACGCTGCGCCTTCAGTATAAATTCTAAGAGGAGCCATCTTCCGCTTGCTTTTATAGAGAACTCTTCTCTTTTTCTACTTTTTTATTGGCAAACTTCGATGCTTCGCGCATCGGGTTTCGATTCTCCCCTCTGCCGCGTGAGTCGCAGAGGGGAACTTTTTTGTCGTCGTCGCCTCGTAAGAGAGGCTGTTTTACACGGAGATGGAATCGTAACAAAATCGTAACAGTTCCTTACGATGCGCGTAATAAGGCCTGCGCAAATTTGCAGCGTAAAAAAAGAAAAGAGAAGATGAAAAAAATTATTCTGACAGCCGTTCTGATTGCAGCGAGCATCACGGCGGCGAATGCGCAAAAGATCAAAGGTTCGGATACGGTGCTGCCTCTGTCGCAGCAGGAGGCCGAGAGTTTCATGAAAGCCAATCCTTCGGCTACGGTAACCGTTACAGGCGGTGGATCGGGTGTTGGCCTGTCGGCACTGCTTGAGGGTACGACCGATATTGCGCAGGCATCGCGTCGTATCAAGTTCGACGAGCGTCGGAAACTGCAGGCGCAGGGAAAGAGCGCCAAAGAGGTGATCATCGCCTATGACGCACTGGCCATCGTGGTCAATCCTGCAAACAAGGTGACGAATCTGACGCGCGAGCAGTTGGAGGGAATCTTTACGGGTAAGATCACCAACTGGAAAGAGGTCGGCGGAGCCGATATGAAGATCGTGCCCTATGCACGTGAGACCTCTTCGGGTACCTATGAATTTTTCAAGGAGAGCGTACTTAAAAATAAAAATTACATGAACGGGATTATGAGTATGCCGGCAACCGGGGCGATTATCCAGTCGATCAGCCAGACCAAGGGAGGAATCGGCTACGTGGGCCTGGCATACCTTAACAGTTCTGTAAAACCAATTCATGTATCTTATGACAATGGAAAGACATTTACAGAGCCTTCTGTGGAAAATGCAAAGAATGAGACTTATCCGATCGTACGTCCGCTCTATTACTATTACGAGGCCGGATCGGCCGGAAAGGTTAAATCGTTTATCGATTATGTACTCTCACCGACCGGTCAGCGAATTGTAAGCGAGGTTGGCTTCATCCCTGTAAAATAAAAGTTCTGACGATGCGGGCGACAGCACCCCTGACTGTCGTCCGGCATCGGTTCCATGCCGCTTGAATCGACCGTCTGCGAAAGAGCCCTGAGTCGTGTCGCGCACTTCCGATCGGAAGTCTCCGGTCTGCGAAGCCTGCCTTCATCCGTGCAGTCGTAGAGGGTCTCCGGTTACCGGTGGTTCGGGAGAAGTTCCCGGAGCGGGTACCGGAAGATTCCGGCGAGCATGAAATTTTTTGAAAAAAATCCATTTGCTACGATTGAACATATA
Organism: Candidatus Alistipes avicola; assembly: GCA_019118565.1. GTDB lineage: Bacteria > Bacteroidota > Bacteroidia > Bacteroidales > Rikenellaceae > Alistipes > Alistipes avicola. The sequence continues at coordinate 16,479 of DWYR01000006.1, forward strand.
CCATGAAACGTTTACGGTGCATCGTTGAAAAATTGACGGAGGGTCTGCTGACCGTCAGCGGAGCGATCACGACTATCGTGATTCTGCTGATCGTCGTCTTCCTCTTCCGCGAGGGTGCCGGACTGTTCAAGAGTCCGACCGTCGAGAAGGGGTACGTACTCTGCGTCGATGCCGGTAATCCGGTGACGCACCTGGGGCCCAAACAGATCAAGGAGATTTTCGACTATGAGATCGAGAACTGGGCGGAGGTCGGCGGCAAGGATCAGCCGATCGTCGTCTTCCGCTTCGAGGAGATCTTCTCCCGCTACAGCGACGAGGAGTTCGGTGCCGACTATGAGCTGCTGCCCGAGAAGCTGGGTGAGGTGATCGTCTCGACACCGGGTATCGTTGCCTTCCTCCCCGAGGAGTATATGCCGGAGGGGATGCCGGGTGTGAAGGTGCTGCGTGGCGACCACATCTCGCCGGCCGACTTCTTCGGCGGCCGCGAGTGGATGCCGACGGCAACGCCTGCTCCGCAGTTCGGCGTGCTGCCCCTGATTCTGGGAACCCTGTGGGTGAGCTTCTTTGCCATCCTGATCGCCCTGCCGCTCGGACTGGGTGTCGCGATCTACCTCTCGGAGCTGGCCAGCGAACGGATGCGAAAGATACTCAAGCCGACCATCGAGCTGTTGGCCGGTATCCCGTCGGTCGTGTACGGCTTCTTCGGCTTGGTCGTACTCGTCCCCCTGATCCAGAAGGTTTTCCACCTGCCGGTTGGCGAGACGGCATTGGCCGGCAGTGTCGTGCTGGCCATCATGGCCCTGCCGACGATCATTACGGTGGCCGAGGATGCCATGCGCAATACGCCGCGCGCCATGCGTGAGGCGAGTCTGGCACTGGGCGCCTCCCAATGGCAGACCATCTATAAGGTAATCATTCCCTATGCCGGATCCGGTATCTCGGCTGCCGTCGTATTGGGAATCGGCCGTGCCATCGGTGAGACGATGGCCGTGTTGATGGTAACGGGTAACGCTGCGGTCATGCCCCGCTCGCTCTTCGAGCCGGTCCGGACCATTCCGGCGACGATCGCAGCCGAACTGGGCGAGGCTCCGGCCGGAGGCGCTCACTACGAGGCGTTGTTCATGCTCGGATGTATCCTCTTCATCATCACGATGATCATCAGCGTAACGGCCGAGGCAATCTCTAAACGTCAACCCAATCGAGGACTTTGATATGAGTAAGAAAAGCAATCAGGCTATCGCGTTCTGGACCTTCCGTATTCTGGGTCTGATCGTTGTGGCGATCCTGTTCTGGATCCTGGGTTTCATCATCTGGCACGGTGCCGGCTCCATCAACTGGGAGTTCCTGACCTCGGAGCCGACCGACGGTATGACCGGTGGCGGAATCTTCCCGGCCATCGTCGGAACCTTCTGCCTGATCGTGGGCAGTATGATCGTGGCCTTCCCGCTCGGTGTCATGTCGGCCATCTACACGACCGAGTATGCCGGAAACGGCAAGATCGTCCGCTTCATCCGCATCATGACCAACAACCTGGGCAGTATCCCCTCGATTATCTTCGGTCTTTTCGGTATGGCGCTCTTCGTGAACTCGCTGGGTTTCGGAGACTCGATCATTGCCGGATCGTTCACCCTGGGTCTGCTGGTGTTGCCGTTGGTGATCCGTACCACGGAGGAGGCCCTCAAGGCGGTCCCCGACTCCTATCGTACCGGAAGCCTTGCGCTCGGTGCGACCAAACTGCAAACCATCTGGCGGGTGGTTCTGCCTACCGCCTTCCCGAATATCACCACCGGTCTGATTCTCTCGATCGGCCGTGTGTCGGGCGAAACGGCGCCGATCCTCTTTACGGCGGCTGCCTACTTCCTCCCCAAACTGCCGTCGAGCATCTACGATCAGGTGATGGCACTGCCGTACCACCTCTACGTGATCGCCACGAGCGGAACGGACCTGGAGGCGACCCGTCCGATGGCCTACGGAACGGCCCTGGTGCTGATCTTCATCGTGTTGGTCATGAACCTTTCGGCATCGGCACTCAGACGGTATATCGGTAAAAAGACAAAAACGAATTAGTTATGATAGAGACGAAGGATATTAACTTTTACTACGGCGATTTTCATGCCCTGAAAGGAATCAGCATGAAAATGCAGCCCAATACGGTAACGGCCTTCATCGGTCCGTCCGGTTGCGGCAAGTCCACCTTCCTGCGCCTTTTCAACCGGATGAACGACCTGATTCCCGGTACGCGCCTGACGGGTGAGTGTCTGGTGGGTGGTGAGGACATCTACGCCAAAGGGGTGCAGGTGGACGAGTTGCGCAAGAAGGTCGGCATGGTTTTCCAGAAACCCAACCCTTTCCCGAAGTCGATCTTCGAGAATGTGGCCTACGGCCTTCGGGTGAACGGTGTGAAGGACAAGGCGTTCATTCGCCAGCGGGTCGAGGAGTCGTTGCGCGGCGCGGCCCTGTGGGATGAGGTGAAGGACAAATTGAAGAAGTCGGCATTCGAGCTTTCGGGCGGTCAGCAGCAGCGACTCTGCATCGCACGTGCGTTGGCTATCTCCCCTTCGGTGTTGCTCATGGACGAGCCGGCTTCGGCGCTCGACCCGATTTCGACCTCGAAGATCGAGGAGCTGATCCACGAACTCAAACGCGACTACACGATCGTCATCGTGACGCACAACATGCAGCAGGCGGCCCGTGTGAGTGACAAGACGGGTTTCTTCATGCTCGGCGAGCTGGTCGAGTACAGCGACACGAAGAAGATGTTTCTCAATCCTGAGAAGATACAGACACAGAATTACATTACAGGAAGATTCGGATAACAGTTATGGAAAAACAGATCAAACATACCGAAAAGGAGTTGCTGGCTCTGCGTGACGAGGTGAGCCAGATGTGGCAACTGGTCATTTCGCAGCTCGAGAAGGTGAAACAGGCCTATCTTGAGAACGATGCCGAGCTGGCCCGCGAGGTGATCAGCCGCGAGAAGCGGGTCGATACGTTCGAGTTGAAGATCGACAGCGATTGCGAGAACTATATCGCACTCTTCAGCCCGGTGGCCGTCGATCTTCGCCTGGTGCTTTCGATGATCAAGATCAGCGGCACGCTGGAGCGTATCGGTGATTTTGCCGAAGGTATCGCACGGCACGTGGTTGTCGACGGTTGTTGCGGCGTAGCGATGGAGCTGAAGGAGGATCTTCGCATCGGGCAGATGTTCGATACGGTCATCTCGATGCTCTCGGACAGTTACGTGGCTCTCGAGACGGAGAATACGAAACTTGCGGGCAAGATCATGCAGCAGGACGAGGAGGTGGATGCCTTGTACCGCAATGCGATCCGCGTGCTGGCAGCTTACGTGGCCAAGCGACCCGAACAGGCCCGTTGTATATTGGAGACCTTGCTCGTTACGCGTAAGATCGAGCGTATCGGAGACCATTGCGACAACATTGTCGAGGAGATTGTCTTCTATATCGATGCCAAGATTCTCAAGCACAACCGCAGCAAATAGCCGAAAGGGTCTTCGAGGCCGTTTGTGCCGTTTGCGACCTCGGATACGCCCTTTGGCCTTTTTGCCGATATTTATGGAGTGAAGACCCGATCCGACAGAAAAACGCAGGTTCGCCTCTGTTTTCTGTGTTCGGCTTCACTATATTTGCAGAAAATCATTTTTTCGTCATGAAAGAGAAGATTCTGGTCGTCGATGACGAACGCGACATTTGTGAGATCCTGGAGTTCAACCTTCTCAATGAAGGGTATGAGGTCGATGTGGCCTATTCGGCCGAGGAGGCTCTCGAAAAACTGACTCCGGAGCACGCCCTGATCCTGTTGGATGTGATGATGGGCGGTATCTCCGGATATAAGCTGGCCGAGAAGTTGCGCCGTGAGGGAAATACGATTCCAATCATCTTTCTGACGGCGAAGGATACCGAAAACGATATGCTCACCGGATTTTCGGTCGGAGGCGACGACTATATCTCGAAGCCCTTTTCGATCAAGGAGGTGTCGGCTCGTGTCAAGGCCGTACTGAAACGCTCGGCAACGCAACAGGAGGACCGGCGGGAGTGCCTGGTGATGAACGACCTGAACATCGACTTCAACGCCAAGGAGCTTACGATTGCCGGTCGGGTCGTGTCGCTGACCAAGACCGAGTTCGAGATCTTCGCCCTGATGGCCAAGAATCCGACCCGAGTCTTTTCGCGCGAGGATATTATCGAACGGCTCTGGAAGGATGCTCCGTATGTTACCGAACGGACGGTCGATGTGCATATCACCCGTCTGCGCAAGAAACTGGGCGATCACGCCTCGTTGATTACCAGCCGTCCCGGATACGGTTATCGTTTTAATTTGAAAGAGGAATGAAAATTACCTACAAACAGAAACTCACGTTGAGTTTCGTGTTGATATTCACGGTATTTACCGTGGGTATCATCCTCTTCGAGCAGTATCGTGCCCGCGGTTACAAGACCGAGGCGCTCGAAGAGAAACTCGAGGCATACAGTGATTTGGCTTATTCGTATATCTCCGGGGTGCAGGGACCCGACGTATCGAAGATCGACAGCCTGCTGGCACTCTTCCCGTCCAACCTGCGACTGACCTGCGTCTCGCCCGACGGCAGTGTACGCTACGACAATCTGTTTGCCGATCCGGGCCAGCTGGAGAATCACGCCCAGCGTCCGGAGGTGGTGGCAGCCCGCTCGGTCGGTCGCGGTTATGACATCCGTACCTCGGCCTCGAACAGCAACCCCTATCTCTATTTTGCCAAGTATTACGGCGACATGGTGGTGCGTGCTGCCTTGCCCTATGACATCGAGGTGCAGCACCTGCTCGAACCGGATAATGTGTTTCTCTACTTTATTGTCGTCATGTTCGTGGCGGGCATCCTGCTGATCCGTTACGTCGGTGGCCATTTCGGGGGATCGATCCGCCGTTTGCGCGATTTTTCGGAGGCTATCGCTCGGAATGAGGACGAGATGACGATCCCGCAATTCCCGCAGGATGAATTGGGAGAGATCGGACGCCGTATCTCGAAGGGCTACAAACGTTTGAAGGAGAGCGAGTCGCGTTTATCGGTCGAGCGTGAGAAACTGTTGCAGCACGTGCAGATCTCGGCCGAAGGTATCTGCTTCTTCAAGTCGGACCGTTCGGTTGCCTTCTATAACGGACTGTTTCTGCGCTATCTGAACGCGATCGTTTCAAATCCCGATATGAACGACATTCTTTCGGCCGATGCCTTTGCCCAGGTGCGTGAGTTTATCCTTTCGGACTCCGGGGAGAATTACTATGAGTACACGATCAAGAAGAGCAAGCGCGAGTTCCTGTTGCGTCTGAACCGTTTTGAGGACAACAGTTTCGAGGTGGTGCTCAACGATGTGTCGGAACAGGAGAAGACCCGTCGTCTCAAACGGGAGATGACCGGAAATATCGCCCATGAACTGCGTACGCCGGTAACCAGCATCCGGGGATTCCTCGAGACGATTCTCGAGATGCCGCTCAGCGAACAGCAGCAGCGCAAGTTCATCGAGAAGGCCTATAACCAGACGTTGGTGCTCTCGGAGTTGATCCGGGACATGGGCCTGCTTACCAAGATCGAGGAGAACCCCGACAATTATGACTTCCATCCGGTCGATCTGCACCTTCTGCTCGACAAGGTTGAGGAGGAGTTGAAGCCGGATTTGGCCCATAATCAGATGTCGTTCCACAACCGGCTGCCGGAGCCGACAATCGTGCGTGGAAACGAAGGGTTGCTCCATTCGGTTTTCCGCAACCTGACGGACAATGCCGTGAAATATGCCGGACAGAATACCGAAATCAACATCACCCGGATCGGACAGGAGGGAAATATGTTGGAGATCTCGTTTGCCGATACGGGCAAGGGAATTGCCGACGAGGCCCATCTGTCGCGGATCTTCGAGCGCTTCTACCGGGTCGATGAGGGGCGTACGCGTGATGCGGGCGGATCGGGACTCGGCCTCTCGATCGTGCGTAACGCGGTGCTGATCCACGGCGGAATGATCCGGGCCCGCAACCGGGCCGAAGGCGGTCTTGAATTTATCCTCCGCCTGCCTGTGATGTAGGGATTCCACCCTTGAAAAGAAAAAAACCGACGATCGTGTAGATCGCCGGTTTTTTGTATTGGTAAGATTCTCTATTGTTTGAGCCGGACGGTGCCGGTCGTGGCATCGAACGAGACGGAGTCGTTCCGAAAGAGCCGTTCGATGTGGCCGCTGCGGGCCATCTCTGCGGTGGGCAGCACGTGCAGGTGCGGGGTGTCGATCAGTGCGATCGCATCGCAGAGCGTAAGGGCAATATCCAGATCGTGGGTCGAGAAGAGGATGCACTTCTGCTCGTCGTGTGCCAGACGGCGCAGCAGGGCCCCCAGTTCGTACCGGTTCGGAAGGTCGAGGAAAGCGGTCGGCTCGTCGAGCAGGATGATCGGGGTGTCCTGCGCCAGGGCACGGGCGATCATGACGCGCTGACATTCGCCGTCCGACATCTGGTCCATCGTCTTGCGGGCGAACGAACCCATGCCGACCAGTCCGAGCGAACGGGCGACGATGCGGGCATCCTCGGCCTGCATCCGTCCGATCCAGTTCGTGTAGGGGGCGCGTCCCAGCGCGACCACATCCTCGCAGTAGAGGTTGGCGATGCGCACCCGTTCGGTGGTTACCGTCGCTACGATGGTCGCCAGCTTGTCGGGCGGGAGGGTCTGTAGCTCTCTCCCTGCGAGTCGGATCGATCCCTTGAGGATCCGGCCCAGTCCGGAGACGGCTCGGAGCAGGGTGCTTTTGCCCGAACCGTTGCGTCCGAGCAGCGCGACGAGCTGGCCGGCCGAGAAGCGGGCCGAGACGTTGTCGAGCAGGATGCGTTCGCCGTAACCGAGGGTAAGGTGTTCGAGTTCGAGCATGGCTACATGATGTTTTTGTTGCGGATGACAACCCAGACGACGATCGGAATGCCGAGCAGGGCGGTGATCGTGTTGATCGGCAGCGAGAGGAGTTTGGCGACCAGATCGCAGGCCAGCATCATGACGATGCCCGAAAGCAGGGCGCCCGGCATCAGGATGCGGTGGTCGGCGTTGCGGAAGAGCATCCGTGCCACGTGCGGTACGGCCAGTCCGACAAAACCGATCGGGCCGCAGAAGGCGGTTACCGTACCGGCCAGCAGGGTGGTCGAGAGGAAGATCAGTGAGCGCGAACGGCGGATATTGAGTCCCGACGTGCGGGCGTAGTTTTCACCGAGCAGCAACAGGTTGAGCGGTTTGATGACCGCGATGGCGATGGCCAGTCCGATCAATACGGCCGGGAGCAGCAGTCCCATCTGGGTCGAGGTGACCTCGCCGAGAGATCCCATCGTCCAGACGACGAAGGTCTTCAGGGCCGATTCGTGGCTGAGGTATTGCAGGATCTGCACGACGGCACCGACGCCCGACGAGAACATCATGCCCAGGATCAGGATCACCATGATATCCTTGATACGGCGGCTCACGGCGGCGATGACCGCCAGAATGACGGCTGCGCCGACCCAGGCTGCGCCGGCCACACCGAGGGCCGACATGACAGGACTTCCGGCCAGTCCGAGCAGTGGAGCTCCGAGAATGAAAATGGCCACGCCGAGGCTGGCACCCGAACTGATACCCAGTACATAAGGGCCTGCCAGCGGGTTGCGGAAGAGGGTCTGCATCTGTAGGCCGCTGACGGCCAGTGCCGCACCGGTCAGGATGGCGACGACGGCCTTCATCAGGCGGATGCTCACGACGATCTTCGCCGTCGTCGGGTCATACGCCGCGCCGGTCAGGGCGGCCCATACCTCGCGCAGGGGTATGTTCACCGATCCCACAGCCAGGTCGAGCAGCAGCAGGAGAAGGGCCAGGATCGAGAGGGAGGTGAAGAGCCAGGCGGCACGTCTTTTCATGGTCGTTTTAGTTCAGTTGTCGGTAGAAGTGGAGTTCCCGATCGTTCGCTTCGAGCAGTTCGGGGTGGAAGATGACGATCAGGTCGTGCAGCACCACGTCCGGCTGCATGACTCCCGACTCCCAGTAGTCGTTCCCCCCGGCGGCGTTCTGCCTGAGGGTGTTGTTGTAGATCCGGTTTTGTTTGACGGAGGATACCTCCGCGAATTTGGGCAGCTGCTGCAGGAATTCGCTACGGGTATTCACCTGGTTCGTATTGAGCCAGAATTCGGCCTCCGAGGCGAGCCGGTAGGCCTCCTCGAGGTCAATCGATCGGGAGGAGTTTCCCGTATCTTCGGCTCCGGCGAGTTCGGCCCCCGCGTCGCGCAGCAGACGGACCTGGTAACTGCCGGTCGAGGGCATGAACCAGTTGTCGCCGTAGGGCATGTTCAACATGACCGAAGGGCGCCCCGGGACCTGCGAGGCCAACGCCTTGAGGGCATTGTACCGCTCCGGAATACCGGCATAGATCCGCTCGCCCTCTTCGCGACGGTCGAGGATCTCGGCGATGGCGACCATCCATTCGGCTTTGCCCAGCGGAGACTCCTCCAGGTAGTCGCCGATGTAGGTGTAGGGGATGCCCAGCTCCTGGAGCTTGGGTTCCATGCCGCTGGCCGATGTAACTCCGTAGATCAGCACCAGATCCGGCTCGAGCGCTACGAGCTGTTCGTAATTCAGGTTTCCTTCGTATCCGATATCGGCTACCCGGTCGCGGTGGGTGGCGATGTATTCGTTGCAGAGGTAGTCCACCCCCGAACCACCGACGATGCGCGCCGATTCTCCCAGCGCGTCGAGTTCGGCCACGTGGGTCGACGACATGCAGACGATGCGCTGGGCTCCGGCCTGGACTACCTGTCCGGCGAACCCTTCGGGGGCCTTCTCTCCGTTGCGGGCGATGAAGAGCATCGTCTCGGTATCCTGGGCCCCCTGCCAGGGGTTGAAGACCTTCAGGATGGTGCTTTGCATCCCTTCCGCCCCGACGATCTCGAATCCGGCGGCGTAGGCGGGGCGGTAAATCGTCCGGTCGTAAGCGCTCAGATCGGCTCCCCGGTGGGTGCAGGCTACAGCCCACAGTCCGAGCAGAGGCAGCAGGAGCTTGAATACGTTTCGTGTCATCGTTTTTATAGTTGCTTGATTCGGGCTATTTCGGACAAAGATACGAAAAGGCGCGCGCAGAGGCAAATGAAAACGGACGGAAAGAGATCTTTCCGTCCGTTCGAGGGTGCGTATCCGTTCAGACAACTCCGACAGGCCTGTCGGAGTTGTCTGAACCGTCCGTTATCGGATGAAAATTGCGCGGGCTTCCGATCTGTCCTGGCAGAGTGTTTGAGCCTCGCCGTTTTTCCATACGACGGCCGTCTGCTGTCCGAAGGGGAACGACCCCGTACTGATCTGTCCTACGACATAGAGATCGCTGCCGTAACCCGTGACATCGAGAGCCTTGTAGCTTCCCGAAGGCAGTGTTTCAAGCACTCCGTTCTTCCAGAGCAGCGCCATTTTGGGCGAGGAGGATTGGGTGCCCGCCACGTATACGTCGCCGGCATCCGATACCCAGACGGCATTGGCCAGACAATCGGCCGAACCGTCGGTCAGTTCGGTTGCCTGCGTACCCTTCCATACCATGGCCCGGTACATGTAGTCTTCATTCGTGCGGTATCCCGTGTAGTAGATGTCGGAACCGTGCAGGCAGATTCCGAGCAGCTGCGTCGCCGAGTCGCCGAGCGTCTCACCCGTCTTGACTCCGTTTTTCCATACGACGGGGCCGTTGTCATATCCGGCCACGTAAATATCGCCGTTGTCGGAGATAGCCATTGATCCTACTTCGGCATAGTTGGCTGTAGACGGGAGGATGGTCGCAACGCCGTTCTTCCAGAGGTATACTTCGTTGCTCGTACCTACTTCATTCCCCGCTACATATACGTCGCCTCCATATACGGCCACGCTCTTTGCCTGTACGTCCTTCGTGCCGTCGGACAGATAGGTCATCTGGCCGTTGGTCCACAGGACGGCCCGCGAGATACCCGTTGAGGAGGTGTCCCATCCCACAACATAAATATCTCCGGTTTGCGTGACGTATACGTCGTTGGCTACCGCCGAGATGCCTCCGTCGGAGAGATCCTGCTGTACGCCGTCGATCCACAAGGCGGCGGTATTGTCGTTGTACGCACCTACGACATAGACTTTCGGGTCAGTCGGCTCCTCTCCGGTCGTAACGAGAACATCGGGTCGGTTTTTGAATAGTTTTGAGACGTATTCGAACTCGTATCCCGGGTCGACGAAGACTGTTTTGAGAGCGTTATTATCTTGTTCGATGTAGTATTCGGCCCAG
>DWYR01000001.1 GCA_019118565.1 Candidatus Alistipes avicola
CTATGCCGCCCGCCATATTGCCAAGAATATGGTAGCAGCCGGCATTGCCGACGAGATCCTGGTCGAACTGAGCTATGCCATCGGGATTGCCGAACCGATCTCGGTATTCGTCGATACGCACAACGCACGCAATCCCAAACTGGCCGGGATAACCGACGGCGAAATCGCCCATCGCATCGCCAAACTGTTCGACCTGCGTCCGGCCGCCATCGTCAAACGGTTCGGGCTGAAAAACCCGATCTTCGAGGCAACCGCCTCGTACGGGCATTTCGGCAACCGTCCGTTCACCCGCACCGAGACGATCTGGGAGAACAGCAAACCTGTCGAGCGCGAAGTAGAGTTCTTCGCCTGGGAGAAACTCGATGCCGTGGATGCCATCAAAAGGGAGTTCGGCCTGTAACACCCGAAGGAATCCTCAAAAGAAGGGGTGCGACCATAACGATCGCACCCCTTTCCCTTTGCATATTCGCGTTTTCCGGACGCAGAATCAATCTTTCAAACAGCGAACGGGCAGCCCGACTCCTACACTGAAATCGGAGTTCGTCACAAACAGCGGATAATCCGACCACAACCGCACGGCATAGACGAAACCTTCACCCATTCCGGCGCTTTGAGTCGCACTCCACCATCCGGCACTGTAACAGAGATGCATCCACGCTTCGTCTCCGGCTACGGCTCGAAAGCCCACCGGCATGCCGTTGAAGCCGGTTGCATTGTTTTTCTCCATATCCACACCGACCCAGGTGGGTTGGGGCTCCTCTTCGGTATCAGGTGGCAACATCCACATCTGCGGGGCAGCCAAAGCCTTGGCGAGCGCCGTCTCGTCGACGACACCATCGCTGCCTACCGCAGCCAGACCGTTATCGCGCACGTAGGCAGCCAGACGATCCCACTCCTCCTGTGCCGGGATATGCCACCCTTCAGGGCAAACTCCGCGAATCACCCTCGACTCGCCTACGGCAAGCGGAGTCTCTCCCTGCAGGGCTGCCGGCAGGTTATAATAGGCTCCATACATCTTCAGGAACTCGTCGCCCAACTCCTCGCCGGCAATGTTGTCCAGCATCACATAGTAGCGCGGAGACTTGGTCGAAACATCGAAATGCTGCTCGGGCAGGTAGCGCAGATTCTCGGCCATCCAGACCTGATCGCCAAGCTGCACGATCTTATACTCGTTGCCGTCCCGGGCATCGATCAACGTATCTCCCAGAGGGGGCTGTTCAGGTCCAGACGTGTCATCGTTACAAGATGTCGCACACAAAACGACACACAGGCCCAAGGCCACATATCGCAATATTCTATTCATAATCGTTCATTTTTGATATTACGGAGGGCATATCCTTCCGTGTCGGGACTTTAATCCTTTACACAGCGAACGCTCTGACCGCGCTCCGACTGATTCCCCCACTTCGAATAATCAATCCCGTACTCCATGTTGTTAAGCGTCACGATACCTCCTCCATAGCTCAACAGATCGGTCGTCCAATACGAAACCGCCGAATCGGAGAACTTGAATCGGCTCCCCAGGTCCGGACCGTTCGGATAGAAGTTTCCCGAAGGAATCGCGTTAAAACCATATGTGTCGCGAGGTCCGTTTGCCAGGTCGGGATTCTCGGAAGCCATGCTCGAATCGCCCCATCCCTCCAGACCGGCCAAAGCCGACCAAACATTGCGCAGGCCATCTTCGAATTCCCAAACGCCGTCGAACTCGTTGTAGAATCCGTTTCCCTGCACGTCAGGCAGTTCGGCCGCCACGAAGGCCTCCATCTTCTTCCACTCGGCCTGCGAAGGGATATGCCATCCGTCGGGGCAGACACCCTGTACGCCGCTCGGGATGGCCGCAGCATCCGCACCTGCGAAGTTCTCGGCATCCATGGCTGCGAACCAGTTGTAAAGGACACCGTATTTCGTATAGGCTTTGGTTGCCTTGGCAGCCTCCACATCGTTGCCGTCATACATGAATACATAGTAGAACTTCTTACCCTCGGATCCCTCGTTGAGCGAAGACTCCGTAGAGTTGTTCACAACGGGCAACCAAGCCAGATTCTCGGCCATCCACTCCTGATCCCCGATCTTTACGGTCTTATAGACATGGTTGTCCCGCGAATCGATCATCGTTCCTTCGGCAGGAGCCGGGGCCGGTTCTTTCAACGTAATGACCACTTCGTCCGAAGCCGTAGCTCCGGCATCTCCTTCGACGGAGAGTTGAATCGTCAACTCGCCCACCGGTTCATCGGTAAAAGTATGGACATATTCAAATGGGACAGCGGTCACCTCCGCGATATTACGACCACCCACGGTCAGTACGACCTGTGCGATCTCGCCAGTATTGACCGTAGCTTCGCCTTTGATCGTCAAAGTTTGATTGTTCTCAATCGTCGTACCTTCGGCCGGTTCGACAATTTGACACGACACCTGTTGCTCCGGGGTCTCGCCCTTTTTCAGGACGACAGTCACCTTATCCGAAGCCGTAACACCCGTATCTCCTTCAACTTCAAGTTGGATCGACAATTCGCCCTCCTCCTGATCTACAGAGAATGTATACTCATACGAGAAGGGAACCTCAGTTACATCGGCAACCTGCTGCCCACCTACGGTCAACGAAACTCGAACGATCTCTCCGAAATCGACCTCAGCATTGCCGCTGATAGTCATCTTACCGGCTCCAAGGTCGATTTGTGCACCATCACCCGGAGTCGTCACCTCGCAAGTAATTTGCTGTTCGGAATTCTCGGACGTGTTGTCGTCATTGCAAGCAGAAAAAGTTGCAAGGACGAGTGCCAGGAATAAAAACCACTTCATTATCAATTAAGAATTAGATGATTAAACCCCTACTCTATTTCAGATTTTCGGGAACCTCTGCCGATGTCCACACCTGCATTCACAGAAAAACAAAACAACATCAATTATTCTTTATGTGTCTTTATTCCCCGTCGAACCGATGCTTCCAGCGGAATAGATCGACAAGACTCGTAATAAGTCTAAAACAACATTCCCCTCCCGTTCGCCCCTTATCTTGAGATTCGATCGTACTCTTCTTTCCTTTCAAAGTTTTTTCTCAACGACAACCCGAATCTCAGTCCAGACAACAAGGAAACCGCACAAAGATGCGAATACTCCTTCCGCCCATACCCCTCTCCAGGCATATAGAAATACGCCCCAGATTTTTGGAGTGTACTTTTCCGTTATTCCTTTCGAAGACCCAAAAATTGGCGAATTAGGCCAAAAAAAGGGGCGAAATGCAAATAGCCATACAAAATTAAATTTTTTTTTACAAGAAGATGCATCTCCCTAAATTTTTTTTCTCGCCAATTCGCGTTCCATGGCTTCCCCTCCTGGATATATAAAACCTGACATATAAAAAAAGAGAAATCCCCTTTGCGAAGAATTCCCTTTTGCACGAATTAATAATGACAAAACTTTTGTTACCGACGCACACAACGTATCGAGAAAGCATTTCCGCTGTAACGAGGACGGGCTGGTTTCATATTCGCGTCATTGAACGTAAGCGAATAGGCTCGGATCGCCGTAGAAGAGACGGGTGTAGAGGACCAGTAACGTGCAACGGAGCTGACCGAGAACAGGGTCCCGTCGTGATAATCGCGGAATCCGGCTGCCGGAACAAAGATCGAGGCATCGCTGCTTCGATCGGTAAATCTTCGGCCCTGGCTGTTCCCCTCTTTCACCCATTCGGAATAGACCTTGCTCTCATCGCACAGCGATTTCCACTCCTCAACGGTCGGTACGCGCCATCCCTCCGGACAGGGATCGGACATATCCAACCATGCCGCGGTAGGACTACCTGCATCATCCCACTTGGCACCGACCGGATAAGAGACCATCGGTACCGTCGCGCTCCATCCGATCTTCTCCCCCCATTGATACAACATTCCGACCTCATCGGGCCTACCGGCGAACGTACCCGGTTCATCGACATTCGTCGCAGCCCAACAAACACCGTTGATAAGGACTCCACCATCGGTATCTTGGACATTTTGGGAATCTTGAGCATAGGCGCTCGTCACGAAAACCACAGAACAAAGCAAAATCAGCAAACACCTCATAAAGCATCGAATTGACAAATCCAACATCATAAAAAAACAGAGTCTAACGACAAAATGGCAAGCACTTCCCTTTTTTTTAAAAGGTCGCCCTGTCGTGACAAAGATAATGAAGGACGGACATAGAAACAAATACAGGAGGAAGGGTTTTCACCCCCGATTTCGCCGTGCTCCCCTATCTTATTCAATGACAGCTGTTTTTCATAAAAGATTCTGGCTTTGCGGTCGCCTTTGTGAGGAGAATTGATGTTCGGATAGGGACTTTCCCTTTTTGCTGCAAGAAAGATCGGAAACAGGTATGTCCCATTCGAGATTTATCGGCCGTTTTTTGTTTCGGTATGAATTATTTTATACCTTTGCCGTTCCGAATTACAGACAAATATAAAACCATTATAGCATATGAAAATCGTAAGAGAACAACGGGAGCAGAACAATTCGCTCATCAAAGTGACCGTAGGCGAAAAGGATTACGGCGAGGCTGTCGAGAAATCCCTGCGCGAGTACAAGCGCAAGGCCAATATCCCGGGATTCCGTCCCGGTATGGTTCCGATGGGGCTGATCCGTAAAATGTACGGGAAGGGCGTCCTGGCAGAGCAGTCCTACCGCACCGCTTCCGATGCCGTATTCGAATACCTGCACAAGGAGAAGATCGACTACGTCGGTGATGTAATTCCTTCGGATGAGCAGGGCGCTTTCGATTTCGACAACGACAAGGATTTCGAGTTCGTTTTCGAGATCGGCGAGGCTCCCGAGGTGAAACTCGAACTCTCGGAGAAAGATAAGTTGACCTACAACAAGATTAAGGTCGACAAGAAGATGCACGACGACTATCGCACCAACTTCCTGCGTCGTTTCGGCCGTCTGGTCGACACGGAGGAGGTTACTTCGGACGAGGCGCTCAACGTAACGCTCGACAACGGTGACATGAAGATCGAGGAGGCTTACGTGGGTCTGATCTCGATGAGCGAGGAGGAGCGCAAGCCCTTCATCGGTCAGAAGGTCGGCTTCAAGACGAATGTAAATATCAACGAGCTCTACAAGACCCCTGCACAGCGCGCTGCCGTGTTGCAGGTGAAGGAGAACGAACTGGAGGGTATCAACCCTGAATTCACGCTGGAGATCACCAAGATCCGCAAGTTCGCCGAGCCGGAGCTCAACGAGGAGTTCTTCAAGATGGCTTTCCCCTCGGGCAATGTGAAGAGCGCCGAGGAGTTCGAGAAGTTCATCGATGAGCAGATCGAGCGCGAGTTGCGCCGGGAGACCGACTATCTGTTCACCATGCAGTTGCGCGACTACCTGCTCAAGAAGGCCGATCTGGCTATGCCGGCCGAGTTCCTGAAACGCTGGTTGTATGTGATCAACGAGGGCAAGTTCAGCAAGGAGGAGATCGAAAAGGATTTCGACCAGTTCCTCAAGCTCTTTACCTGGAACTACCTGCAGAAGCACTTTATCTCGGAGGACAAACTCAACGTAACGGCCGAGGAGGCTACCGCCGAGGCTAAGGCATTGGCACAGGCTCAGTTCGCACAGTACGGCATGCCGACTGCTCCGGACGATATGCTGAACGACTACGCGAAACGTATCCTCGCGGATAAGGATCAGGCTCAGAAGATCTACGAGAAACTCTACGAGGACAAGGTGGTTGCGGATGTAAAATCCAAGATCAAGGTAACCGAGAAGGCTGTTTCGGCAGACGACTTTGCTAAATTGGCCAAGGAGATTTAAGGGATACCGGGAAAATCCCTTGTTTGATTGGAACTCTGCGGGTTTAATTTTGCAATTATTCCCCAGAGTTCCTATTTTTATGCACTCAAAAATAGAACGCTATGTCTGAATTCGAGAAATATGCCTTGAAACATTGCGGGATCAGCAGCCTGCGGTTGCATGACTTCCGTTCACAGTATGATGCTTACGTTTCGCCGACTATTATCGAGGAGCGCCAGCTCAACGTTGCCACGATGGATGTCTTCTCCCGTTTGATGATGGACCGTATCATCTTTCTGGGGGCTCCGATCTACGACGATGCGGCCAATATCATCCAGGCGCAGCTGCTCTTCCTCGAATCGGCCGATCCGGAGAAGGATATCCAGATCTACATCAACTCGCCGGGCGGGTCCGTTACGGCCGGGTTGGGAATCTACGACACGATGCAGCTGGTACAGCCCGACGTGGCGACCATCTGTACGGGACTGGCCGCCTCGATGGGCGCGGTGCTGCTGACGGCCGGTGCTGCGGGCAAACGCTCCGCACTGCCGCATTCGCGCATCATGATCCACCAGCCGCTGGGCGGTGCGCAGGGTCAGGCTTCCGATATCGAAATTACGGCGCGGGAGATCTTGAAAACCAAACGGGAACTGTACGAGATCCTGTCGAAGCATTCGGGTGTTTCGATCAAGAAGATCGAGAAGGATGCCGACCGCGATTACTGGCTCTCGGCCGAGGAGGCGCGCAATTACGGATTGATCGACGAGGTGCTGACCAAACGCGGATAGTAACGGAACAAACGACAAGAAGAAACCATGGCGAAAGATCATAGAGAGGGAACGCGCGGAGGCGCGAACGATGCCTGCTCGTTCTGTGGCGCACGGCAGCAGGATGGAGCGATTCTGCTCAGCTCGACGGGCGGGTGCAATATTTGCAGCGACTGCATCGAAAAAGGGTATCGGATGCTGGTCGACAATCATGTGCTGGAGGAGATGTCCGGTTCCGGACAGAATAACCGTCCGGCTACGCCCTTGCGCTTCGAGGAGTTGCTCAAGCCGAATGAAATCAAGGCCTTTCTGGACCAGTATGTCATCGGACAGGATGCGGCCAAACGCTATATGTCGGTGGCCGTTTACAACCACTACAAACGTCTGTTGTGTGCATCGAAACAGGACGATGATGTGGAGATCGACAAGTCGAACATCGTGTTGATCGGTCCTACGGGAACGGGTAAGACGCTGATGGCCCGTACGATTGCCAAACTGTTGAAAGTACCGTTCACGATTGTCGATGCGACGGTGCTGACCGAAGCGGGCTACGTGGGTGAGGATGTCGAGAGTATTCTCTCGCGATTGCTCCAGGTGGCTTCGTACGATGTGCAGCAGGCCGAGCGCGGAATTGTCTTTATCGACGAGATCGACAAGATCGCGCGTAAGAGCGACAACCCCAGTCTGACGCGCGACGTGTCGGGCGAGGGTGTACAGCAGGCGCTGTTGAAGATCCTCGAGGGTACGGTGGTGAACGTGCCGCCCCAGGGGGGCCGGAAACATCCCGAACAGAAGTTCATTCAGGTCAATACCCGAAATATCCTCTTTATCTGTGGCGGAGCATTCGACGGCATCGAGAAGAAGATCGCCCAGCGACTCAATACCCGTGCGATGGGATACGGTCGCGTGAATGCCGATCCGATCGACCGTTCGAACCTGATGCAGTATGTCATGCCTCAGGATCTTAAATCGTTCGGTCTGATTCCGGAGTTGGTGGGCCGTTTGCCGGTGATCACCTACATGGACCCGCTCAACCGTGAGGCGCTGCGTTCGATTCTGACCGAACCGAAGAATGCGATCATCAAGCAGTACGAACGGCTGTTTGCCATGGATGGGGTGACGCTCACCTTCCAGCCGGAGGTGTTGGACTACATCGTCGACAAGGCGATCGAATACAAGCTCGGGGCGCGAGGTCTCCGCTCGATCTGCGAGGCGATCATGATCGACCTGATGTTCGAGATCCCGCTCTCTTCGCAGCGTTCGTTCGAGGTGACGCTGCCCTATGCGCGCGAGAAATTCGAGAAGAAGAATTTTTTAGGGCTCGGGCAGGTCGGATAAGCCGATTTTCTGTAAATTTGTAGTTGGAACACAAAATCACAAACAATAAATATTCTCTTATTTTATGGCAACAATATCTGAAATCACGCGTGTGGCGGACAACATCCGCATCCTGGCAGCGGCCATGGTCGAAAAGGCTAAATCGGGTCATCCCGGCGGCGCGATGGGCGGCGCGGATTTCATCGCGGTGCTTTATACCGAATTCCTGCGTTATGATCCCGACAGGATGGACTACCCGTTCCGGGATCGTTTCTTCCTCGATCCGGGACACATGTCTCCGATGCTCTACTCCGTATTGACACTGGCGGGGAACTATTCGGTCGATGACCTGAAGAGCCTGCGCCAGTGGGGCAGCGTAACGCCCGGACACCCCGAGGTGGATGTGATGCGCGGTGTTGAGAATACGTCGGGTCCGCTCGGGCAGGGCCATGCAATGGCGCTGGGGGCAGCGATTGCCGAGCGTTTCATGGCGGCCCGTTTCGGCGAGTGGCAGGCACACAAGACCTATGCCTACATCTCGGACGGCGGTGTCGAGGAGGAGGTTTCGGCCGGTGTAGGCCGGATCGCAGGACATCTGGGCATGAGCAACCTGATCATGTACTACGATGCGAACAACGTCCAGCTCTCGACCAAGGTCGAGGAGGTGGATACCGAAAATATCGCCATGAAATATGAGGCGTGGGGTTGGAACGTGCTGTCGATCGACGGACACGATATCGACCAGATCCGTCAAGCATTGGTGGCAGCCAATGACGAGAAGGAGCGTCCGACGCTGATCATCGGCCGTACGGTGATGGGCAAGGGTGCCGTAGCCGCCGACGGTTCGAGCTTCGAGGACAAGGTTTCGACCCACGGTCAGCCGCTCTCTTCTGCGGGAGCCGACTTTGCAGCTACGGTACGCAATCTGGGCGGTGACCCGGAGGATCCGTTCAAGATCTTCGGGGAGAGCCAGGCTCTCTTTGCGGCACGCCGCGAGGAGTTGCGCGCATGGGCCCGCAGCAAACGCGAGGAGGAGAAGGCATGGCGTGATCAGAACAAGGATCTGGCCCGCAAGCTCGATCTGTTCCTCTCGGGCGAAGTGCCTGCCCTGGACTATAAGAATGTCGAGGTGAAAGCCAATGCGGCAACCCGTGCAGCTTCTGCAACCGTCCTGTCATTCCTGGCCGAGAAGGTTGAGAACATGATCGTCGCTTCGGCCGACCTTTCGAACTCGGACAAGACCGACGGATACCTGAAGAAGACCAAGGCTTTCACGCGGGGTGATTTCTCGGGTAAGTTCCTACAGGCAGGTGTTTCGGAGTTCACGATGGCCTGCATCATGAACGGTATGGCCCTGCACGGCGGTGTGATTCCGGCCTGCGGAACCTTCTTCGTCTTCTCGGATTATATGAAACCGGTCGTGCGTCTGGCAGCACTGATGCGCCTGCACGTCATCTATATCTGGACACATGACTCGTTCCGTGTGGGCGAGGATGGTCCTACCCACCAGCCGATCGAGCATGAGGCTCAGATCCGTTTGATGGAGCACCTGAAGAACCATCGCGGCGAGCGTTCGATGGTGGTTCTCCGTCCTGCCGACGGTGAAGAGACCGTAACGGCCTGGAAACTGGCTCTCGAGGAGCATCGTCCTGTGGCGTTGATCCTTTCGCGTCAGGATATCAAGACGCTGCCTGCTCTCAAGCAGAACCGCCGTGAGGAGGCTGCCCAGATCTCCAAGGGTGCCTATATCGTGGCCGATGCAGCCAAACCTGCCGTGGTGATGCTTGCATCGGGTTCCGAGGTGGCAACTTTGATCGAGGGTGCCGAACTGCTCAAGGGCGAGGGTATTCCGGTGCGCGTGGTGAGCGTTCCGAGTGAGGGGCTCTTTCGCGATCAGCCCAAATCGTATCAGCAAACCGTGTTGCCGCAGGGTGTCGTTCGCTACGGCCTTACGTCGGGTCTGCCTGTAACGTTGCTGGGGCTGGTTGGTGAGAATGGTCAGATCCACGGACTCGACCACTTCGGATATTCGGCTCCCTACAAGGTGCTTGACGAGAAGTTTGGTTTCAACGGACAGACCGTTTGCGAGGAGGTAAAACAACTGCTCGGTAAGAAGTAACCGCTTATAATGGATAAAATATAGCCCGGCTTTTCGAAGCCGGGCTATATTATTTTATAGGAGAGGGCTAAAGACCGTTCTTTTTGTGAAACAGGTCGGTAATGTCGGTCATCTTCCCCTGCTCGATGCGATAGAGCCGTTGGTTGGTGGTCTCGGATCGCAGCCCTCCGAGTTGTTCGACATAGGGGCCCAACTTGATGAAGTCGAAGTTGGAAAGTTCGATCCCGTCTGCCAGATCGGAGCAGCCCGAATACCATCCGGTTTTGAGCCGTCCGTCGCGTTGGCCCCGCAGCCAGGCACACAACTCATTTACCCGGCCGGGATCGCCGTCTCCGCCCATGAAACAGACGCAGGTAACGGCCGATCCGTAGTCGGCGAGCAGTCCGGTGAGCAGTTCCTCATCTAACGGCATCCCGACTGATTCCCGCAGGTGGGGGCTGTGGCATCCGGCACAGCGGTTCGGACACTCCGAGAGATTCAGTGCGAGGGTTACCTCGCCCGGAATCTCCTGGAAGACGATGTCATAACTGGCCAGGCGCAGCATAGTAGCGGCGGGCGGCCTCCTGTTGCCGGGCTTGGGAGAAGTTACTGATACGTTTCATGTAGCCGATGATGCGGGTCAGGTAGTCCAGGTTCCGGCTGTGGCACTTCGGACACTCCTTCAGGTTGCGTTTGTCGATGTGGCCGCAATCGTTGCAGATCGTATTGGGGATGTTGAAGGTGAAGTAGTTGCACCCCTCCTGCGTGGCCACACGCAGCAGGTGGCGGTACTGCTCCCTGCTCAGGTGCTCCGAGAGGTTCATGTGCAGGGCCGATCCGCCGGTGAGGTGTTCGATGTACTTGCGTCCGTGCAGGCGGAACTTGTCGACGATGTTGAGCCGGTCGTCCTCGACGATGTAGAAGTAGCTGTTGTAACAGTCTCGGTTGACCTGGTAGCCGTCCCGCTTGTCCCATTTGGCGTGTTTGACGCCGACGTTCTCGGCCGGGATCATCTCGCAGTTGAACATCAGTTCCGACGAGCGGTATTTCTTGTTGTATTTCTCGATCATGCCGAGGATCTCCTGCGTAAAGCGGACGTAATCCGGATTGTCGTTGATCGGAATGCCGAGGAATTCAGCCGCCTCGACCAGCCCGTTCACCCCGACGGTGAGGTACTGGCGCGAGAGGTTGATGTAGCCGGCATCGAACAGCGGCAGCATCCCCTTCTTCTGCATATATTTCAGGTTCTCGTTGTAGGCAATCTGTACCTTGTGAACCAGGTCGATCACCTCCTCGAGGAAGAACTGATAGGCGATCCCCTTGCGGACGGCATACTGGATGCAGCGGTTCAGGTTGATCGTCAGCACGCTCTTCGACCCGGTCGATACGCCGCCGGCCCCCAGCGTATAGCTGAACCCGTTATCGGTGATCTCGTTGCGCAGGCGGCAACAGCTGCTCAGCGAGTCGGCATTGTCGCTTATGTAGGTGAAGAACGAGTGTCCCTCGGCATACATTTCGGCCGTAAAGTCACCGTACTCCTTGTCTTTCACGTCGCCGTTCTCGGTCAGCAGCGCCATCGTTTCGACCGGGAAGGTCAGCACGGTACGGAGCCGTTCCTGATTAAACCACTTCATAAAACGTTTCTGGAGCCAGCTGAGCGACTCCCAGTCGGGACGGCTCCCGTCCGGGAAGACGAAGTTCCCGAAAAGGCTCTCGAAGTAGTAGCGATCGTAGTAGGAGATGTTCCAGAAGACGGCCTGGAAGTTCCTGGCCCCGGTCGGCTGGTTGATCGAATAGACGATCTGCTCGAAGCAGTCCGTGATAACCTTGTCGAGCGTACGCTGCTTGACCGACAGATCGACCACCCGGTCTACATCCTTGTAGTAGTCGCGACCGTACTCCATGCCGATAAAATAGTTCATATACATCAGGAATTCGGGGGTGGCGCACGCACCGCTCAGCATACTGGAGACGATGAAGACCATGTTGATAAATCCGCCGCAAAACGATTTGAGGTTGGTCGGGGCTTTCGAGTTGCCTCCGATCGAGAGCGTGCCCCCGATCAGCCACGGATACATCGTGATACTGGCACAGTAGTTGGCCAGGCTCGTCTCGTCGTTTTTATAGATGAAATGGTTGTCGAGCATCTCGATATATTTGTCCGACAACTCTTTACCGTACATCTCCTTGAGCCGGTCGGTCAGCATACGCCGGTTCAGGCGGATGAAGTTCGATTTGGGCAGTTCGCCGATCAGCGTTGCCATATTCTTGCTCTCGACATTGGCATTCGCATCGAATTTGCTGCCGGTCGCCGCATTCGAAGCCTCGCAGTAGTCCATCAGGAACTGCAGCTTGTCGCGAACCTCCCGGTCTTCGGTGTGTTTTTGCCGGTAGAGCATGTAGGCTTTGGCGACGGCATAGTAACGTTCGGCCATGAGGGCTATCTCCACCTGGTTCTGGATCTCCTCGACCGTAGTGCCGTCCGTGACGCTGACCCGGCTCAGGATGTTGGTGATGACATCCTGCGTGGCGAAACTTCCGACCGAGAGGAATGCCTTGGCGATCGCCCGCTGTATCTTTTCAATGGAGAACAGTTCCCGTTTCCCATCTCTTTTGACAATGAATGTTTCCATAAAGTATCTGGTTTTTGTCCTTTTTTTGCTTTTGTGTCGTGCCAATGCGAATAACCCTTCCCGTCAGGAAAGGATCGTTGTCTCTTCATTTATCTGCTTTGACGAAAAGTCGCGATCGATCGCCCTTCACCCCGAGAGCATCGGATCGTTTGTCTGATATGGCAGGTCTTCTGACTCGTTTCGAATGGAGCGCCTTCCCGGGTTATGAGCCTCAGTGGCAAAAGAATGCACCATCGTCTGGAAACTTACAGCTACGGGGGTAGTCCTTGATTCCCACAAGGTTCCCTTTTCATCCCACTGCGATGTCCGATCGCGACGGGAACCGATATCGAAACAAATATAGAGTTTTCCGGTCGCTTTTTCGACAGCGAAAGGCCCCGATTTATTCATAAGTTATCAACAAAAAGGCTCAAATAACGGAGGGGCAACCTTTTGCCGAATCGAAACCTCCTTTTATATAGTTGAAAAGGGGAAAAGGTGGAGATAAAAGAATGATATACGGAGGCGGATTACGAGGATTTTCCCCCGTATGAACATGATTTTTCCTTGGATTTTTGCGATTTTTTCACTATATTTGAAATGTTAAACAACTAAAAGTATCTCTTCTATGAAACATTTATTTCTAAACCCAATCGTAAGCAAATGCCTCCTTCTGTTATCAGCGCTGACAATAGTGTGGTCGTGCGACTCTTCCGATGATAATGATCCGGGACCAGACCCGGAACCTACTTTTGAGATAGCGGCTTCTGTCGATTTCGGATGTACTGTAGATGCGCTGAAGGCGGCACAGGAAGCTGCGGGCAACGAGGTCGGCACATACGATGCTGCCACCAGAACGCTCAAAGTTACGACAACGGACGCTGTCCAGACCGGGGTACTCTATTATTTTGATGCGAATAATAACTATAAATACGCCTTGATCACTGTCTCTTCTTTCGAAGATATGAGTTCGGAATTCATGCAGGATCTTGCCGGAGCCGGATGGACCTCCTATCAGATGACGGCAACGACCCCCGAATACGAGCGCATATTGTCCAAAGACAAGGTTCTCTTGCGCATCTTTACGAAAGAGAGCGATGCCCAGGCAACGCCAGCCATGTTGGTTGGCCCTGTGGATGAGACGATTCTCTCCTGGACCAGAACCGATATCCTTAAGGATGCGGCTACGGGCGTTTTCACCCCGCTCACGGCATTCGGAGCTTCATTGGATCTTGTCAAGAAATTTGAGTTTCTCCAAGGTCACACGGTCAACGAGGAGAGAACGAATCCCGACAACCAGTTCTATGCATTCGATACGGGGAATGTAGACTTCCCAATAATGGGCTACTGGTTCGATGTCGACACCGATACTTTCCTCGAGGAGTGCGCCTTGTATGTGGAGCCGGACAGCCGTCCTACTCCCGATGCGATCAATACGTATGTGACGGGACTCGGATTCGAGTACTTGTCTCTTACCGATGCGAACGGGAATCCGCTTTTCTATGACAAGGCAACAAAGACGGTTTGCTGTGCGGAGATGATGGAGCCTGAAAGTGGCGTATTCTCTCCGAAACTGCGCTTTTACGTACAGGATCTCTCCGAGTATCTGCCGAAGGAAACTGTAACGATTCCGTGGCCGAACATGGAGTTCGGTAAAATCACGATGGAGGAGGCTTACAGCTGGTACGAAAGCCAGGGATACGAAGTAAATCCGACTGGCTTTATGGATGTATTCCCACTTGTCACCACCGGAGGCGATGATTTTGACCAGATCATTCTCTTCCCGGATGATAACGGCAAGTATGCCGGTGCTTACGTGATGACCCCGGATCTGAAGGTCATCAAATCGCCCGATATCGAGAAACAGCTGCTGGAAAAAGGATTTGAGGAGGTTAGCGGCTCCATCCTACAGACCTATCACAATCTGGAGTTGAATGTCGAAGCCCAGATCGATACGAGCGCTGCATTCGGAGCCTATGCCATTGGATTCAATCTGATCGGGGCATAATACCGATAGAACGCTTGATTGTGCAAACGCAGGCCGGTGCGTTATAAATCGTCGCAACACTTCGAACGAGAGGTCTATTCGTTGCGGTTTATAACGCACCGGCCTGCTGTTTGCCCCTCGATCCGCAACGATTCGTCCGACGAGTCGACGATCATACATCGAAAAACGACATCGCGTATCTCGAACAGACACTCCTGAACGGGTGCGGTTACCCACAAGACCCGCGAGATGAGCGATTCTCGCCTCTACGCTCCAAAATCACACATCCAACGACAACTCTTATTCTTTTTTTACCCTCCGTATTTGGAGGAGTTTTCCTATCTTTGTACGAGATTGGAGAGATTTGGAGAAGTCAATTGCAAAGAGTGCATTTTCATTGTCTCGAACTTGACTTCCCGTACTTTATTAAAATATTATCCGCAATGAAAAAAGTATTATGGATCAGCCTATTCGGGCTTGTCCTGACAGCCTGTTCGGGCAGAGCCAACTCTCGACAAACAATCGTGCAGGAGACTCCGCCCGCTCCCCGCAATTATACGTATCGGGTGGTAGCCTCCCATCCCCATTCAACCGACAGTTACACACAAGGTCTCCTGTTCGCCGACGGTGTGATGTGGGAGGGGACCGGCAATTACGGACAATCGCACCTGCAACGTATCGACCTCGAAACGGGAACCGTCAAGAAGATCGCATCGCTGCCCCGTTCGGAGTTCGGCGAAGGAATCGCCCTGCTGGACGGCAAGATCTACCAGCTCACCTGGATGGAGAACAAAGCCTATGTCTATGACGCGGCAACGGGAAAGGTTCTTCGGACGTTTACCTATACGGGAGAGGGATGGGGTCTGACTACCGACGGCGAACTGCTCTACATGAGCGACGGGTCGGAATACATCCGCATTCTCGATCCGGGAACATTCAACGTAAAAGAGACCCTCGCGGTAACCTACGAGGGAGCCCCGGTCCGCATGGTCAATGAACTGGAGTGGATCGACGGGAAAATCTGGGCCAATGTCTACCTCACCCAGCAGATCATCATCATCAATCCCGAGACGGGACGCGTGGAGGGGGTAGTCGACCTGCGGGGTTTGCTGCCCGAGGAGGATATTACGGCGAAGACCGACGTGCTGAACGGCATCGCCTACGATGCCGCAACCGGACGTATCTTCGTAACGGGCAAAAACTGGAGCAAGATCTTCGAGATCGAGCTGATCGAACAATAACACAACAAAATATCGGATAAGTGACACACATCAGAAACATATACCGGGAGCTCGAAACCCGAATCCTGCTGACCGACGGTGGATTCGGCACCATGATCCAAGGTTACGGACTCGACGAGGCAGCCTATCGGGGCGAACGTTTCGCCGCAAGCGAGACGCTGCTCAAGGGGTGCAACGACCTGCTCAACCTGACGCGTCCCGACATCGTGCGGGAGATTCACGAAAAGTATCTACAGGCGGGCTCGGATGTCATCACCACCAACACGTTTAACGCCAATGCCATCTCGCTGGCCGACTACCGACTGGCGGAAGAGGCGTACGAGATCAACCGGGCCGGGGCACGGATCGCCCGCGCCATTGCGGACGAGTTTACGGCCCGCAATCCGCAAAAACCCCGTTTCGTCGGAGGTTCGATGGGCCCCACAAGCCATACGCTCTCGATGTCGGCCGACGTGGACAACCCCGGTGCCCGCGCCTTCACCTTCGAGCAGCTCTCGGAGGCCTACTACAACCAGGCACGCGGCCTGCTGGACGGCGGTGTCGATCTGTTCATACTCGAGACCTTTTTCGACGCGCTGAATGCCAAAGCGGCCATCTTCGCCATCCAGCGTCTCTTCGCCGAGCGGGGCATAAAACTCCCGATGATCGTATCGGGAACACTCACCTCATCGGGACGAACGCTGGCCGGACAGACGATCGAGGCCTTCTATACCTCCATCACCCACGCCGAGCCGCTGGCCGTCAGCCTCAACTGTTCGTTCGGGGCAAAGGCGCTGCTGCCCTACCTCGAGCGGCTGGCCGCCGTGGCGGAATTCCGGGTGGCAGTCTATCCCAACGCAGGCCTTCCCAATGTCATGGGCGGCTACGACGAGACACCCGCAATGTTCGCGGCCGACCTGGAGGAGTATATGCGTCGCGGACTGGTCAATCTGGTCGGCGGCTGCTGCGGTACCACGCCGCAACATATCCTCGAACTCTCGAAGATCGTCGGCAAACACACCCCGCGTCCGTTGCCCCAACAACACCATATCACCTGTCTGAGCGGACTCGAACAACTCCGCATCGTTCCCGAGGCGAACTTCATCAACATCGGTGAGCGGACGAACGTGGCCGGATCGGCCAAATTCGCCCGTCTGATCCGCGAACGGAACTACGAGGAGGCGCTCTCGGTAGCCCGTGCCCAGATCGAGGCTGGAGCGCAGATCGTGGATGTCTGCATGGACGACGGCCTGATCGACGGAGCGGCTACCATGCGCGACTTCCTCAACCTGATGGGATCGGAGCCCGAGATCGCAAAAGTTCCCGTCATGATCGACTCCTCGAAATGGGAGGTGCTCGAGACGGGTCTCCGCGTCACACAGGGCAAGAGCATCGTCAACTCGATCTCGCTGAAAGAGGGCGAGGAGAGTTTCCTGCACCGGGCACGGCTGATCCGCCGATACGGTGCGGCGGCCGTCGTGATGCTCTTCGACGAGCGGGGACAGGCCGACACCTTCGCCCGCAAGATCGAAGTGGCCGAAAGAGCCTACAAACTCCTCACCGGGGACGGATTCCCGGCCGAAGACATCATATTCGACCCCAACGTGCTGGCCGTCGCCACGGGCATCGAGGCACACAACGCCTACGCCAAGGATTTCATCGAGGCCGTACGCTGGATCAAGGAACACCTTCCGCATGCCAAAATATCGGGCGGTGTAAGCAACCTCTCGTTCGCCTTCCGGGGCAACAACACGGTGCGCGAAGCGATGCACTCGGTCTTCCTCTACCACGCCATCCAGGCCGGTATGGATATGGCTATTGTCAACCCGCAGATGCTGCAGGTTTACAGCGACATCGAGCCGGAACTGCTCCAACGGGTCGAGGATGTGATCCTCTGCCGCCGCGACGATGCCGCCGAACGGCTCTCGGACTACGCCTCGCAACTCAAGGAGAGCGCAACCGCACAAACCCACCAGACGGATGCCTGGCGCTCGGATTCGCTCGAAAAGCGAATCGAGCGCGCCATGCTCAAGGGCATCACCGACTACATCGAAGAGGATGCACTGGAGGGTTACCGCACGCTCGGATCGCCGCTCGAGGTGATCGACAAACTGCTGATGCCCGCCATGGAGGTAGTGGGCGACCTGTTCGGTCAGGGCAAGATGTTCCTGCCGCAGGTAGTCAAGACAGCCCGTGTCATGAAGAAGGCGGTCTCGGCGCTGACTCCTTATATCGAACAAAAATCAGATGCCGAAGCCAAGAGTGCCGGCAAGATCCTCGTCGCCACGGTCAAGGGCGACGTACACGATATCGGAAAGAACATCGTCGCCGTCGTAATGGCCTGCAACGGCTATACGATCCGCGACCTGGGCGTGATGGTCGAGTGCCCGCGCATCATCGACGAAGCGGTCGCCTGGGGGGCCGATGCCATCTGTCTGAGCGGTCTGATCACCCCGTCGCTCGAGGAGATGATCCACGTATGCGAGGAGCTCGAACGCCGGGGACTGAAGATCCCGGTGCTGATCGGCGGAGCCACCACCTCGGATGTCCATACGGCTGTCAAGATCGCTCCGGTCTACTCCGGTGTGGTCATCCATGCCGACAACGCCAGCCGAAACAGCAAGATTCTGGCCGAGTTGCTCGGTCCGAACCGCGAGGCTTATATCGCCCGCGTCCGGCAGCAGCAGCAGGCTCTGCGCGACGAATACCTCCGCACAGAGGAGATGCGCACGATCCTGCCCATCGTCGAGGTACGCAAAATGCGCCGCAAGAAATCACCCGACCGGATTGTTGTTCCGGCCCACTCGGGACGCATTGTCTTCCCGGATGTCGATATCGCCGACGTAGAGCCGCTCATCGACTGGAACTTCTTTTTCCTCGGCTGGGGACTCAAGGGACGGGTTCCGGAGATCTTCGACCATCCGCAACACGGTGAGGAGGCTCGCAAACTCCGCGACGATGCCCAACGGTTGCTCGACCGGATCCGCGAAGAGAAGCTGCTCACGCTGCAGGGCGTAGCCGGTATTTTCGAGGCGGTCAGCCATGGCGACGACATCATCATAACAGATACGAAGGGGCGCAAGACAACGCTTCCGATGTTGCGCAACCAGGCTCCGGGCAAAGCTGATACCCCCCGCTGTCTGGCCGATCTGGTCGTGGACGAACGGGAGAAACGGAAAGACTACATCGGCTGTTTCGCCGTTACGGCCGGTGTCGGCCTGAAAGAGCTGGAGAAGAAGTTCCGCGACGAAGGAGACGACTACAACGCCATTCTGGCCAAGCTGCTGGCCGACCGTCTGACCGAGGCGTTAGCCCAGTGGGTACATATCTTCATCCGACGGCAGATGTGGGGATACGAGACGGGGGAAGCCCCGACTCCTGCGCAGATCATCCGGGAGCAATATCGGGGCAAACGTATGGCCTTCGGCTATCCGGCCTGCCCGGACCACTCGCTCAAACGCGAAGTCTTCGACCTGCTCGCGGTCGAGAAGGTGAGCGGAATGAAACTGGGAGAGAACTTTATGATCTCGCCCGAGGAGGCTCTCTGCGGCCTGCTGTTCGCCGACGCCGAATACTTCTCGGTCGGCCGGATCGACACCAAACAGCTGCTCGACTACGCCAAACGCCGCAAGATGGAGGTGGATACAATCAAAAAACTGATACCGAACAACATATAATGAACATTACAGACATCATACAGGGAGCGCTGGCCTCGAAGACAACCCGATTCGCCTTCGAGCTGCTGCCGCCGCTCAAGGGCGACGGGACGCGCAGCGTCTTTTCGGCGATCGACCCGCTCATGGAGTTCAACCCGGCCTATATCAACGTCACCTTCCACCGCGAGACGCTCAAGGAGGACATCCATCCCGACGGAAGCCGTGAGTGGCACATCATGCGCCGCCGTCCGGGAACGGTCGGCATCTCGGCCGCCATCCGTCGCAAATACGACGTGGAGGTGGTTCCGCATCTGATCTGCGGCGGATGGTCCAAATACGACATCGAGGATTCGTTGATCGATATGGATTTCCTGGGATTGCACAACGTACTGGCCCTGCGGGGAGACAAGCGGAAGAACGAAACGAAATTCGTTCCCTACGCCCAGGGACACGCCCATGCTGCGGACCTGGTGCGACAGATTCAGGCCATGAACCGGGGCGAGTTCATCGACGGCGAGGTTCCCGACTGCCACCATTCGAAATTCTCGGTGGGAGTTGCCGGGTATCCCGAAAAGCACTTCGAAGCCCCCGATGCCGAAAGCGACCTGCACTACCTCAAGGAAAAGGTGGATGCCGGAGCTGACTACATCGTCACGCAGATGTTCTTCGACAACGCCAAATATTTCGACTTCGTGGAGCGCTGCCGCCGCATCGGAATTACCGTTCCGATCATTCCCGGCATCAAACCGATCTCCATGCCCAGGCACCTGCACATCCTGCCCCAGACCTTCTGCATCAGCCTGCCGGAACCGCTCCGTAAGGCCATCGAAGATTGCGGGGAAGATACACAGGCTGTCCGGGAGGTGGGCATCGAATGGGCCATTGCCCAAGGCAAGGAGCTGAAAGCTGCCGGGGTGCCCATCATCCACTTCTACACGATGGGACGCACGGACAACATCCGCAAAATAGCTTCGAACGTTTTTTAAATACACAACAAACCATGATGACACCTGTCGAACTGCGCCGCCACCTGCACCGCCACCCCGAACTTTCGTTCCGGGAAGAGCAGACCGCCCGTTTTCTCAGCTCGGCGCTCGATGCAGCGGGCATTCCGAACCGACGGATCGCCAAGACCGGCGTGCTGGCCCGCATCGAAGGACGCGGGGACCTTTCGCAGGCGGTCGTGCTGCGGGCCGACATCGATGCTCTTCCGATCCGTGAGGAGGCCGACGTAGCCTGGCGTTCGGAGCAGGAGGGAGTGATGCACGCCTGCGGCCACGATCTGCATACGGCCGTCGTATACGGTGCCCTGCTCCGTCTTGCCGCCGACCGCAACTTCGAAGGGACCCTGTTTGGCCTCTTTCAACCGGGCGAGGAGGTGAATCCCGGTGGAGCCTCGCTGGTGCTGGCCGAAAATCCGTTCGACGGCTACACCGTCAGGGCTGTCATCGGTGAACACGTCGAACCGACTCTTGCGACGGGGACGCTCGGCTTCCGGGGCGGGAAATATATGGCCTCGAACGACGAGTTGCGTCTCTACCTCACGGGAAAAGGAGGACACGGAGCCATGCGTGCAGATCATCAGGATACGGTCAGCGCAGCGGCTCAGTTGATTCTCCGCCTCACGGGGCTCAACACCCCGGATCGGATCCTCTCCATCGGCAAGGTGGAGGCCCCGGGAGCAACCAACGTCATCCCCGACCGCGTCTATCTGGAGGGGACGATGCGTACCTTCAATGAGGAGGAACGCACGGCTTCGAAACAAGAGATTGAACGGCTTGCCCGCGAAAACGACGCGGCATACGGCGTTCAGACACAGGTACACTTCACTCCGGGCTATCCCTGTGTGGTAAACAACGAGGTGCTGACCCGTCGAGCCATTGAACTGGCCGAGCAGGAGCAGATTCCATTCCGTATGCTGCCCCTGCGCCCCACCTCGGAGGATTTCGGCTTCTACGGCACACACTATCCCGCACTCTTTTATCGTTTAGGAGTCGGAGAGTCTGCCGGAAGACTCCATACCTCTACCTTCAACCCCGACGAGAGGGCCATCGAAACCGGCATCCGGTTCATGAGCCTACTCGCCCTCAAATGCTTCGAATCATGAGCAAGAAAGATCAGAATCAGCAGAAAATGGCGACGATTCCCGATCGTTCGTCCCTGATAATAAATCTATTCCGGGAATTCCCCGACAACAAGTTCTCGCTCAAGCACCTGGCATCCGCATCGGGCGGTGCGACCAAGGAGGGGCGCTGGCGCACGCAGGAGATCGTACGCGAACTGCTCGCCGAAGGGACCATCGAGGAGGCCGGACGGGACAAATACCGCCTCAGCCGACGGGAACGCCCCCACATGGTGGGTATCGTCGATATGATCTCGACGGGTGCCATGTACATCAAATCGGACGAAGTGGAGAACGATGTCTATGTGAGCCAACGCAATTCGGCCAATGCCCTGAACGGCGACAAGGTGGAGTTCGTCATCACACGCCACTCGCGCCACGGTTCGCTCGAGGGTGAAATCACCCGAATCATTGAGCGCAGCCGCAAACCCTATGTGGGTATTGCCCAGGTGAGCGACCACTATATCTTCGTCAAGATGGACCCGCGCCGTCTGCCGATGGATGTCTATCTGGCCAAGAAAGAGAACGAAACGATCGAGGACGGCGACAAGGTCGTGATCCGCATCACGGACTGGCCGCTCGGTTCGAAAAGTCCTTCGGGCGAACTGATCGAGGTACTCGGCAAGGCCGGTGAGAACAACACCGAGATGCACGCCATCCTGGCTGAATATGGACTCCCCTATCACTTCGAAAAGAATGTCGAGGATGCCGCAGAGAAGATCCCCTCAGAGATCACCAAGCAGGATTATGCCGAGCGTCGTGATATGCGCAAAGTTACGACCTTCACGATCGACCCGGCCGATGCCAAGGACTTCGACGATGCCCTTTCGATCCGCAAGATCAAGGAGGGTGTCTGGGAGGTTGGTATCCACATCGCCGACGTTACACACTATGTAAAACCGCGTTCGGTCATCGACAACGAGGCCGAAGAGCGTGGCACATCGGTCTATCTGGTCGACCGGACCATTCCGATGCTCCCCGAAAAGTTGAGTAACGAACTCTGCTCGCTCCGGCCGCATGAAGAGAAACTCTGCTTCTCGGCTATCTTCAACCTGAACGAAAACGCCGAGATTCTCGAGGAGTGGTTCGGACGTACAGTCATCTACTCCGACCGCCGTTTCACCTACGAAGAGGCGCAGCAGGTTATCGAGACCGGGCAGGGCGATCTTGCCGAAGAGATCCTGACGCTGAACAAACTGGCGCAAACGATGCGCCGGGAGCGTTTCCGCAACGGAGCCGTCAGCTTCCAGCGCGAGGAGGCCAAGTTCAAGCTCGATGCTGAAGGCAAGCCGCTGGGAGTCTACTTCAAGGAGCAGAAAGAGGCCAACCAGCTGATCGAGGAGTTTATGCTGCTGGCCAACAAACGGGTGGCCGAATTCTGCGGCCGGCGCAAACAGAACGGACGCACCGTACAGCGAACGATGGTCTATCGCGTGCACGACTCCCCGGACGAGGAGAAACTCGACAAGTTCCGCACCTTCGTCCTCCGTTTCGGCTACGTCTTCAAGGCGCAGAAGGGACGGGCCGTTGCAAAGGAGATCAACCAGCTGCTCGGCGAAGTCAAGGGGCGTTTCGAGGAGAACGTCATCTCGAACCTGGCCGTACGCTCGATGGCCAAAGCCTTCTACTCGACCGACAACATCGGCCACTACGGACTGGCCTTCCCCTACTACACGCACTTCACCTCACCGATCCGCCGCTATCCGGACATGATGGTCCACCGCCTGCTGGCCCGTTACCTCGAAGGCGGCCGCTCAGCCGACCGGAACACCTATGAAAAGTTATGCGAACACGCCTCCGAACGGGAACTCGTGGCTGCCGAAGCCGAACGCGCCTCGATCAAATACAAGATGGTCGAATTCATGCTGGACAAGATCGGACAGACGTTCGAAGGACACATATCGGGTATGAACGACTGGGGTATATATGTCGAGCTGGACGACACCCATATCGAGGGTATGATTCCGCTGCGCGACCTGCAGGACGACTTCTACCAGTTCGACGAGAACCGGTACGAAGTATACGGACACCGGTCCAAAAATGTCTTCACCTTAGGGGATGCCGTCCGGATTCGGGTTAAACGGACCGACCTGCAAAAACGGCAGCTCGACTTCGAACTGGTACAACACGGTGACCGCTATTTCGAACCTAGCGATCCGGCTTCAGAGTCAAGCAACATACGGAAGCCATCCGGCGTTTCGAAAAAGGAGGAGAAGAAATCCCGTAAGAACAAGAAAAAGAAGGAGGATCGTTCTTCCAAATCGAAAAAGAAGAAGAGATCAAAACGATAAATTCCGCAACAAATGAAGAGCCGGATCCTCAAAGGATCCGGCTCTCTTTTTAGACTCCGTAACACGGAGAATCTGCTACAACAGACCTACTACCAAGAAGGTAATTGCTACCGTAAGAATACCGTAGAGCTCCGGGAATGCAGCCAGAATCAGGGTTTTGGTACCCACGTTATGACCGTTACCAACGGCTGCGATACCGTTTGCACAGAGCTGACCCTGACGGATCGAAGAGAGCAGGTTTACAGTACCTACCAACAGACCCAATGCAAAGATTGCAGCACCCTGCATCAGCGAGATCGAATCGGTCAGGTAGTTCAGCACCAAGAAAACGCAGGCGAAACCGTACAGACCCTGCGATGCGGGAAGACCCGAAAGAACGACGTAGTTACCGAATGCGTTCGGGTTCTTCTTCATCGCTCCGACAGCCGCCTTACCGGCGATGGTCGTACCGTAGCAACTGCCAATACCTGCCAGAGTAAACATCAAGGCCATTCCGAGATAGCCCAACATAATAGGTTCCATAAAATCGAATTGTTTTAGTTGTTAATTATTGATTATTATTTGTTTGATTCATTTTTTAACGGGGTGAATACCCGATTCGACGCCTCGAATCCTGCATTCTTGTAGAACTCCACGAAGGTCAGACGCAACGGATGCACGAACGACGAGAGGACACACATGAACAGGTTGATACCGTGTCCCAACAGGAGGATGATCAACATCACAAGCTGCTTGACAACCGGAATATCGGGGCTCATACCAACAGCCAACTGGTTAAATACCATCGCCAGAATACCGCCCGACAAACCGATCGCAAACAGACGGATGTACGACAACAGGTCACCGACCAGTCCCGAAACATTATTGTAGGTATTCCAAAGACCCAGTCCGAAGTTTACAAACGGGTTCTTACCCGGCGAGTTGAAGAAGAGCATCAACACCAGTCCGAGGCACAGGACAACCAGATAGGGTACAGAACTGAAGGAGAATCCCATCCGCTCCGGCAACAGGTAGGCTGACGCCGAGCCGACCAATACGATAATCCAACCGATCTGTGCCAGCGCATACTTGAATCCGAAACTGCGGGCCGTCACAAAAGCGTTGATCATCATGGCGAAAACCACTTGAATGGCTCCCAGTACGATCGAGAGCGGGAAGAGGATGTTCGGGGTCAGCAAATAGTCGCGAAGGTTTCCAAGCCACTCCCACTGAGCCATCTGAAGTCCGAAGAAGGATCCGGACAACAGACCGAACACCATACCGGACCCACCACAAAGCATCGTCAACTGTCCGATCTCCTTCATGGCCATGCTGCCCTTCTTCTTGCCCATGATCGTCGCAAACAGACCGCCCAACAGAATCAACAGGCCGTAACCGCCCTCTGCCAGACAGAATCCGAAGAAGATCATATAGAACGGCGCGAAGAATCGCGTCAGGTCGATCGTACCGTATTTCGGCATCGCATACATGGCTCCGATCACCTCGAACAGATGTGCGAACGGACGGTTACGAAGTTTTACCGGGGTATCATCCTCCGGTGTCGGGTCGCTCTTGATATAGAGTACATCGGGATATTCGGTCAGCAGGGCATCCACCTTCTCGGATTCGGCCGCCTCGGCCCATCCCTCCAGAATGAGAAGTGAACCGTCCGCCTCGGATTGTGCCGTGCTGTTCACCCGGATCTCCTCCAGGCGGCGCGACAACTCCGCTCCATGCTGCCGGATGGCATCCAGCGAAAGGGCTGCCCGCGAGAACTCCTTATCCAACTCCGAAAGTCGGGTACGAGCCTGCTCGATCTGTTGCTCCGCCTGGCGATAGTCCATCGTCGGAGCCTTCACCTCCTGGGCATCGAGCACGATCTCCTCGTCGGGGTGGGTTACCACCACGAAATAGTTGTTGGCCTCGCCCTCGCTGATCAACTCGATCGTATAACGCTCCGACCACCCTTCGATCTCCCGCTCGTAAACCGAACGGTTGGTGAAGAAGTAACGGAGAAGAATTCCCTTTTCGGTCAACTTGCGCAGCGTCTCGACCGAAAACTCGCCCCACGGGCGCAACTCGTCGGCCGTCTTCTGCAACCGGGTGATTTCATTCTGCAAGGCTGTTGCCTGCTGCTGAGCCGCCGTATAGTGCTCGAAAGCCTCTTCTCCCGTAGCAAACGGAGCGACGGAAGAGGTAAATCGCTCGCTTTCGCGGAACGATTTCAGCGCCTGAACCGCCTTGGTGTGATTCTCGATCGAAAGCAGCAACTGACGGTCTTCATCCGTCGGGTCCCAACCGGTCGTCGTTATATCCACCAAACCCAGCTCACGCAGCCGCTCGATAAAGTCATGACTCTGCCCTGCGTAGAGGACCAAGTCGTATTTCGACATCTTCGCAATCATAACATGGCGCCCTCCCCGGCTTGCTGTTGTTTGTTTTTCACGATCTTCTGGGCAGATTTCGAAAGGTTCTCCTCATCCTCCATGAAGCGTTTGATCTTACGTATGGCATCCTCATATCCGGGAATCTGTACCTTCTCGTAGAGGTTTACCTTCTGAGTGGTTTTGCGTCGCGCGAAATCGAGCAACTCCATCTTGCGGTTATACACTTCGTATTCAATTCCCAGACGCGCCAGGCGTTTGAGAATATCGACCCCGTCGGCGAACCATACGGGCGTCGAAAAGAGGTCGTACTCCTTCTCCTCGAAGCGAATCTCATGCAACACCGGGGTGTGAACACCCGCAATCTTCTGAGTCGCAAGCTCGACATCGGCGATACGCAACAGGTCTGCATCGAACTCTCCCCACAAGGATACCATGTAGTCGTACTGCGCCATGAGCGCGTCGTACTGCCGACGGAAATCCTGTGCGGAGTCCTTCGCCTTCTTCACCTCGGAACGCAGGGCCGACTCCTTACTCTTGATGGTAGGGAGGGCCTTCTGTCGCATTTTCAGCTGCTTCCCGAGTTCGCCCAGCGAAGTTTTGTTATATTGAAACTTGATTGCCATTATCGTTCCGATTTATCCGAATCCGGCACCCTCTCCCTTCCGTCCTGCCACCCGGGCAGCACCGAAGGCCGATGCCTCATCCGGCTTTCCCTATTTATCCTGAGGCCAGTACTTCTTGATAAGCTCCTCCTTGATAGCAACCTCCTCACGGGTGAAGTACTTGGCGAACAGTCCCCATGCAATGTCGAGCATCTCGGTGATCTCGATGTTGACATCGATCGCCAACAGCTTCTGCGAGTAGTCGTAAGCGAACTTGAGGGCGCGCTCGTCGTAATCCGACAGGTCGAAACCGTTCTCGAGTTTGGTTTTCGCATTGGCCGCATCGGCATACAGACGTACGCAAGCATTCATCACCTGCGGGTGGTCCTCACGCGTCTTCTTACCGATCACCAGCTGTTTCAGACGAGACAGCGAACGGAACGGGTCGACGATAACCTTACCCGTATCCGAGTCGTTGCGCAGGAACAGCTGACCCTCGGTGATATAACCCGTATTATCCGGAATTGCGTGGGTAATATCGCCACCCGACAGCGTCGTCACGGCGATGATGGTGATCGAACCGCCGTTAGGCAGCTGCACCGCCTTCTCGTAGATCTTGGCCAGGTCCGAATAGAGCGAACCGGGCATCGAGTCCTTCGAGGGGATCTGGTCCATACGGTTCGACACGATGGCCAGGGCATCGGCGTAGAGGGTCATATCCGTTAACAGCACCAGTACCTTCTCACCCTTGTCTACGGCGAAGTACTCGGCAGCCGTCAGCGCCATATCGGGCACAAGCAGACGCTCAACGGGCGGGTTCTCGGTCGTGTTGACGAACGAAACGATACGGTCCAATGCACCGGCGTTCTCGAATACCTGTTTGAAGTAGAGGAAGTCGTCGTTCGACAGACCCATACCGCCCAGGATGATCTTGTCGGCCTTGGCTCGCAGTGCCACGTTGGCCATCACGGCGTTATAAGGCTGATCCGGGTCGGCGAAGAAGGGGATCTTCTGACCCGACACGATCGTATTGTTCAGGTCGATACCGGCAATACCGGTTGCGATCAACTCCGAAGGCTGCTTGCGTCGGAAGGGGTTCACCGTCGGACCACCGATCTCACGCTCCTCACCCTCGAGCAGTTCACCACCCTCGAGCGGCTCACCGTAAGCGTTGAAGAAGCGACCGGCCAGGCTGTCCGAAACACGCAACTTAGGCGGCTCACCGTGGAAAATCACCTCCGAGTCGGTAGTAATACCCTCGGTACCGGCGAAAACCTGGAGCGTCACCTGATCGCCCATGATCTTCACCACCTGAGCCAGCTTGCCACCTACGGTAGCCAGCTCATCATTACCTACGCCCTGCGCACGCAGCGACACGGTCGCCTTGGTAATGTTGTCAATTTTGGTATATATTTTCTGAAATGCACGTGTTGTCATACCTCAAGCCTTATTTGGATTCTTTATTAGATTCTTCCTTGAGCGTCTTTTCGGCTTTTACTCCGGACTCCTTCTCGCTCAACACCTTCTCGATCTGTTTCTTGTAATCCTCGAACTTCTGGGATTTCCACTCCGAGTAGTTCATCTGACGGAAAAGGTTGATAAGGCTCTTGAAGAAAGAGGCACACTCCTCGAATCCCTCGAACGAGAAATCACGGTTGCAGACATCGAGTACCATTTCGTACATCATCTTCTGGCGCTCGATCGGACAGTTGGCATCAATAGCATCGAAGGCATCCTGCTGCAGGATCACGAAGTCGATCAACTCCGACTTCCAGAAACGCTCGTGATATTCGATGGGCACACCGTCATCACCCAGAATGTTGATCTGGTCATTGGCCTCCTTACCACGCTGTACGAGGGTCTTACCTGCATAAACACGGTCTACCCAACCCTCCTCGATACGGGAGTCGAGGTATTCGCGAACCTCGGGATACTCCAAGTATTTCGAGTAGGACTCCAGCGGGTCGATAGCCGGGTAACGTTTCGAATCGGCACGTCCCTGCGAAAGGGCGTAGAAGCAACGGGCCGCCTTCTTGGTCGATTCGGTTACCGGCTCCTTCAGGTTACCGCCGGCAGGCGACACCGTACCGAGGAAGGTTACAGAACCCGTCTCGCCGTTGTTCAGTTTCACCAGACCGGCACGCGAATAGAAGTTCGAGATGATAGCCGAAAGGTCCACCGGGAAAGCATCCTGACCGGGCAACTCCTCCAGACGGTTCGACATCTCACGCAGGGCCTGTGCCCAACGGGAGGTCGAGTCGGCCATTACGAGCACCTTCAGGCCCATGGCACGGTAGTACTCGCCGATGGTCATACCGGTATATACCGACGCCTCACGGGCGGCAACGGGCATGTTTGACGTGTTGCAGATGATGATCGTACGCTCCATCAGTTTGTGTCCCGTACGGGGGTCAACCAGTTCGGGGAACTCAGTAAAGATCTCCACAACCTCGTTGGCACGCTCGCCGCACGCTACGATGATGATCACGTCGGCATCGGCCTGTTTCGAGATGGCGTGCTGAAGCACCGTCTTACCGGCACCGAACGGACCGGGGATAAATCCCGTACCACCCTCGGCCAGCGGGTTGAAGGTATCGATAGCACGCACACCGGTCTCCATCACACGCGACGGACGCGGTTTCTCGGCATAGCAGCGGATAGCCTGCTTGACCGGCCACTTCTGCACCATCGTAATTTCATGATCGTGACCCTCGGCATCGGTAATGACCGCGATCCGGTCCGTCACCTTGTACTCGCCCGCCTCAGCCACGCTCTTGACCGTATAGGTATCCTCCATCGTGAAGGGGACCATGATCTTGTGGGCAACCCACTGCTCCTTGACCTCACCCAGCCACGATGCGGCCGACACCTTGTCGCCCGCCTTGGCCAGCGGTTTGAATTCCCATTTTTTCTCGAAGTCGATCGGATCCGTAATCGAACCGCGCTGGATGAAGAGGCTATCCATCTTCTCCAGGTCGTTCTGCAGACCGTCGTAGTTACGGGACAACAGACCCGGAGCCAACGTCGCTTCCAGCATATGTCCCTCGAACTCCACCCGATCGCCGATCTTCAGACCTCGCGTCGAGTCGAAAACCTGTACGTAGGCGTTATCGCCTATCACCTTGATGACCTCGGCCATCATTCTGGTATCCCCGCAATAAACATGGCAGATCTCATTCTGGCCCACAGGTCCGTCGGCCTTGACGATCACGATGTTCGAGATAATACCGTTTACACGTCCTTTTGTTTTCATTATCTTTTCTATTGTTTATTGATCATCTCCTTGCCCTCCAGATCCTTCAGCAGGCGACGGAACATCTCACGTCCCTGTTTCTCGTCCAGGCGGGTCCAACGCGCCACGATATTCACCTTCGCAAGGTAGGCCAACAGCGCATTGATATCGAAGTAGTCGAATGTAGAGAGCTCCTCGGCCTGCTGCCAGCGGATCTGGTCGATCTTGTGCTCCTTCTCCACCAGGTTACCCTCGTCATTCACGGCAGCGATCACCGTCTCCAGATAGGGCACCTCGCCGCGCAATCCGAAATCGGCGGCCGACGAACGTTTGAGTTGCTGCGACATCTCGTCTGAACCCACAACGGAGCCCTCGGCCGAACGGTTGATCATACGGGCAACCACGGCAGCCGAGATATTACGCAGATTACGGTCGAATTCGGCCCACTGACGCAGGAAACGGCTCTTGGAGCGGGCACACTCCTGATAATAGGCCTCGAAGAGCGCATTTTCGAACGAGCGATCCGTATCCGGTGTCTCGTCGGCATCGGCATCCTCGTCCACGATCGACGAATAGGAGCGCACGACTGTCGCCATCCGCGCCGGAAGCCGATCGGGGTTCTTCGTCTGCTGTTCGATCTCCTCCCGGGAGAGATTGCCCAGCGGATTGTGCATCGTGCGTCCCTTGCGGAAGTTCACCAGGTTCTCACAATCGTAATAGGCATAAAGCATCCGCACGCAACGGGCATCGCGCGCAGAGACCTCCTCCAGAATTTCATCGATAATGGCCCGGGCATTGAATCCTTTGGTATCCGCATCGAGCGAATACTCCTTCAAGCTGGCCACCAAACAGTAATAGTTTCTGTCAAACATCTGCGTCCGACCGATTAAGCGTTATACAACATCTTGTATACCTTCTCGCGCAGATACTCCTTCAACAGGGCATCGAAATCCTGATCCGAGAACGAGATATAGTAGCCGCCATCCTTGGCACCCACCTTGAATCCGCTCTTCACATCCTTCGAATAGCCCACCTCGATACCGGCTGCGAGCAGCTCCTGGGCCGACGCTTCGAACTCCTTCTCAAAGGTCTGACGCTCGGCTTCGGGCAGCAGGGCCTTCAGGTCATTCCGGGCCGAATCGGCTCCATTCCAGTTTTTCGCAACGGTCAAAAGCATCTGTTTTACGAAAGCGGGGTCGAGTGTTGCCTGCTTGACGGCTGCCGACGTACTTTTGGCGATCACCATCGAGCTGAGTTCAGCCTTGATCTTGGCTATGGCCTGCTTGCCGGCCAACGAAATCTCGGTCATCGCATTCTTATGCACATCCTCGGCCTTCACCTTCGCGTCCGACACGATCTTTGCAGCCTGCGCCTCGGCCTCTTTCACGATCTGAGCCGCTTTGGTCTTCGCTTCGGCCACCAGACGCTCGGCATCGGCACGGCCCTTCTCCAAGCCCTCGTCATAGAGCTTTTTGGTCAACTGTTGAAGTTTGTTTTCCATAGGGTTTTATCTGTTAATTTCGAATTATTTTCAGACAGACCGGGCAAAATCCGATCCAATAAAGGTGATGGGCGGAGAGCCCGGAAAAACACTTTTTTTTCGCAAAAAAGGCCGCTCCGCATCTTGCTTTGCAAATATAAAAAAACAATTCTACCATTCTGCACGCCAATTCCTTTTTTTTACACTATATGGCTTAAAAAACAACCTTTCGCACAAGGGGCTCCCCACGCACAGAGAAGCGCCTTGAAACAGCTATTGTTTCAAGGCGCTTCTCTATCATAATACCGATTCCGAACAAAGTAATCTACAACCCCAAACTACGAGCCAGGGCACAATGGTAATCGGATTCATCGAACGTATAGGTCCAATCCACATAACGGACTGTCTCCGTCTTCCAATTCTCCGCACGGGTGTATTTATAAAGGTCGGATGGATCATACGACAGGAATCCGGGCGGAGAGACGAACGGCGAATCATCGCCGAAAGAGGTGTACGTCCCGTCATCGTACGTAACCTCAACCAGCTTAATATAATCCGACACCCACGGCGCATATTCCGTTTCGATACGTTCTCCCGGCGCCATCGTTTCATTCTGAACAAGGAATTCGCCCCCCTCCGGAAGCATCACCGAAAGGGTGATCGAATGTTCACTCTTGTTGATCCAGATAAAACGGCTGTACTCGACAACGTTGGATTCCGGCGGATCCGACTTTTCACATCCGGTCGAGAGGGCGCCGGCCAGCAGCACTCCGCAGACCATCCATAAAATTTGACCACATTTTTCTTTAATTTGACTCATAATAAATATCCCAATAAAATAAAAAATCATCTAATTCTCTTTCTGTATAATGCGCAGGCACGTACTCTCTAAGAATATTTTTAAAAGCAGTCCAATTCCCTCCATCCTTCGCTAATCGATTAATAATATCATACGAAAGACCTCTTATTCTGTCCGAAGGTAAAACATTTGGAGTCTCAGGCTCTGTATAAATAGAAGACTGATCAAAGTTATCTCTTAAATCAACAAATAATGGAGAATATGGGACCATGTTGGAATCAATTGACAAATGCCAATTTTGCCTTGCCTGTCCTGTAATATCATTATCCGAATTAATCACACGAAAACCATTCACTCTCGAATAATAAGAAGTTCCCATTTCCCATCCAGCATAAGAAGCCCAACTCTCTTTCAACAATTTGTCTCTCGAATTAAATTTCGAATAACCATTAAGCAAACCGAACTGACTATAATGCCCTAATTCGTGCCAAACAGTTCCCATCAATCTTGCAGACTCACTTCGATTTTTATTTTTAATTTCTATGTGATACTTATTCAGTATATTATAAACAAATCGTCCATTAATATTTCCTTCGTCACCTTCATGAGCCTCAATTCTAACTCCATCCGAGGAAACATATGCAGGAATATTGTGATAATGTATAACCGAATTATTACTATCAATGTAGTAAGAAGTAACACCATTATAGTAAAAAGCAATAGCCCGGTGAATATCATATCGAGGATCCGGAGCAGAAGACGGATCTATCATAATATTCATTTCCCCCAGATCTTTACCTGCAAGGCTAACATAAGTACCTAGTTTTTCTGTGATTATCGTTGTACTATTTTCATAGACTATTCTCCATTTATCTTGAAATACAAAACTAACAGCACCCAAATAAAAAAAAGGTTGATCCAAGGAAAATCGACCTAGTCCATCTGTAAAGACTTCATAAATATTCGATCCAAACTGAAAGCGAATTTTAAGATTTGTCATCGGCACATAGTCTCCCAAATAACTATCATAACAACTAACTATTCCTGACGGGTATCCAGTTGCAATAACAGGTTCAATAGGAGGACCCACTACCACAGAGTTAGCAGCCACAACACGCTCCATAGCGTCCAAAGCATCCGCACTTAACCCACAAGCAGATTTTTGAGTCGCCGCACTTCGAGGAAGAAATACTTCATAAAGAATTTCATAATCCAGATCTCCAGGGAAAGGTTTATCACACGGCCAAACAGCATACAAAACGGGCAATTTATATGTTATATTTTCCACTTGTCCATCAGAACCTATACATTGTTCATAAGTTACAGTATACCGACGAGAATCTGCTTCTTCTTGAAAAACATCACTTGCTTTTGACAAATGTAATTCTTCAACCTGTTTATTTGATACTGAAATATAATCAAATGGCACATATGAAACTTTTATCTGCTCATCAGACTCAAGCGCCACTGCTCCTCTTCTGTTTTCGGAAAGATTTTTACCGCATAATGAGTTGCTCTCAATTTCAGATTTTTATTTCCTTCTCTCTTAAATTCAGATATAACACTCTCTTTCAAACCGCCACAGGCAGCCAGAAAATATGCTTGTGTAGACACAAGTTCATTACAAACTTTCTGAAAATTCTCTAATCGATACGGATCTGGAAGAGGTGAAATCCAAGATTGACTTTCTTCGTGATACATGATATCTTTAAAGAGAAATTCTGTCTGTTGTGTTCTTAAACTTTGTTCCTTTAATAAGTTTTCTTGCCCTTGCAAAAGTTCATCATAATCAGAACACCCCCAAACATAGAGAAATAAAGTTGCCCAAAACAATAGTAAAATTCTCTTCATAATTAAAAACTTTTAGCATCAATGATTAAAAGAAAAAAAATGCAATTATAAGCACATCAAAATATGAGCCAAAATTTTCTTCTATCATTAAATTAACACATTACAGAGAATAATACAAGTAACACAAACACAATATTACATTTTATGCTCCGGCCGCAGCAGGTCCGTCACCACCTTCACGGGCGAGAAGGTCGAAACCGGCACCTCGACAAAAACCGTATTCCAACGGGCCATCGAGCCGTTCCAGAGGCCGGGCAGCTCCTGCGCCAGCAGCTCGCGGCCGGCACTCGACTTGCGGGAGATGAACCCGGTCGAGGGGTCGACAAACT
Source organism: Candidatus Alistipes avicola (assembly GCA_019118565.1). Lineage (GTDB taxonomy): Bacteria > Bacteroidota > Bacteroidia > Bacteroidales > Rikenellaceae > Alistipes > Alistipes avicola. The sequence goes on from DWYR01000001.1 coordinate 34,492, forward strand.
TTTGCAGGTCGAAGCGTCCCCCTTTCGAGGTGGTGAAGCTGCAAACCAGATCGACCGGGTTGAAGTGGGTCGAACTGCGCATCAAATCCTTTTTATCGGGAGCGATCTGACTCGACTCGGCAATCTGCAGCGTCTCCAGCCCTCGGGGTGTCGCCACCCAGAAGGGGCCTCCGCCCGGCTCACCCTCGTTGCGAACCATGCCGCAAACCCGAATCGGGCGATCCAGCACCTCGCGCAACAAAGCCGTATTGTAATCCTTCGGCAGCTTCACACAAAGTTCCTTTTCGATAAACTCGGCAATCGCTTCAAGCTGCGCTCCGGGAACTTCGAGTGCCATAAGACACTGGAAGATCTTCGCCTGCAGGTCGAGCAACACGCCTGCCAGCGCCTTTTTATAACGGATCGTATCACCCTTCCGGGCATCGGTCGTCACGTTGTCGATATTCTTCACAAAGATCAGGTCCGCCTCGATCGCACCGAGATTCGCAAGCAGCGCGCCGTGTCCCGCCGGACGGAAAAGCAGGCGGCCATCCTCCCCGCGGAAGGGCGAGAAATCGGGATTTACGGCAAGTGTATCGGTTGCCGGAGACTGTTCGGAGAAGGAGATCCGGTATCGCACTCCATAGCGGGCTTCATAAATCGGGACCCGCTGAGCCAACAGTGCCTCGAATCGGGCCCGATGCTCGGGCGAAACGGTAAAATGAAGTTTCACCTCACCACCCGAGGCGGCGTACAATGCCCCTTCGACCAAATGCTCCTCAACGGCCTTGCGCACCTCCCCGCCATAACGGTGGAAGGAGATCAACCCCTTCGGGGTCTCACCGTAACGGAGTCCCCGCCCGACGATATACTCCACAATAGTCCGATCATCCGCATCGGAAGGGATCTGCAACCGCAACTCCGGATAGAAGGCGAACTCTTCGAGGTGAGCCAGCAGGCAGTCAACCGTCTCGTTGCGATGCCCATCCCGCACAAAATCAAAGAGATCCTTGAACATACGGGTCGCCGCACCCGATGCCGGAACAAACTTGACGATACGCAACCGATCCGCCTCGCGATCATAACGATCGACCGCACGATCGATCTGCTCCGGAGTGAGTTGCCGAATGCCGTCGCCGACCGATGCGGCCCGCACCACGGGCAGGGGAGGGAATCCATGCTGGAAATTCTGCAGCTGAGCCCAAACGGATGCCAGACTTACGCCATGCTCCTCCATCTGTGTAAAATCTTCTTTGGTAAACATATCGTCGTTTTTATACCTCCTGATTTTTAGTTCGATAAAAATAATGAAATATTTTTTAACTTTGCAATTATGATTCGAGAATTTATCTACCCCGACCTTACCCTCCGCAACAGTTTCCGGGTCGCGCAGAAAGCGGACCGCCTGCTGGAATTCGAAACGGCCGACGACCTCAGAACAATCTTCGAGAGAGGAATCTCCGGTCCCTGGTATGTGCTGAGCGGAGGAAACAACATCCTCTTTACCCAGGATTATCACGGGACCCTGCTGACACCGGTATCCCAAGGTATCCGTATCGTCTCCGAAACGGGCGACCGTGTGCTGGTCACGGCAGATGCCGGTGTAGAGTGGGACGATCTGGTCGAATGGGCCGTCGAGCATGAGTTGTGGGGTGTCGAGAACCTCTCGCTCATCCCCGGCAAGGCGGGAGCCGCCCCGGTACAGAATATCGGCGCTTACGGCTGTGAAGCGAAGGATACGATCGAATCGGTCGAGATGTTCTGCCCCGAAACAAAAAACATCCTGATCCTCAGCAAGGATCATTGCGAATTCGGATACCGGGACAGCATCTTCAAGCGCATGCTCAAGGGGCGGTCAATCATCACCTCGATCCGCCTGCAACTGAGCCGCCGCCCCATGCCGCGCCTCGATTACGGAGACGTAGCCCGCAAGGTGGAGGAGCGGGGAGGCATCTCGCTGCGCAACATCCGCGATGCGATCTGCGAGATCCGGCGCACCAAGTTGCCCGACCCGGCCAAAACGGGCAATGCAGGCAGCTTCTTCAAGAATCCGGTTGTCTCCCGTCAGGAGGCCGAGCGACTGCTGGCCCTCCATCCCGATATGCCGCACTACCCGGCCGCCAACCCCGAACAGGTGAAACTGGCCGCCGGATGGCTGATCGACCGGGCCGGTCTGAAGGGTTATACGAACGGCCATGTAGGGGTACACGCCCGGCAGGCTCTCGTCCTGATAAATCTCGGCGGGGCGACAGGCAACGAAGTCCTCGCCTTCGCCCGCGAAGTGCAACAAAAAGTAAAAGAGACGTTCGGCGTGGAGATCGAACCGGAAGTCAACGTATTATAATCTACGACCCATGAATCTACTGGACAAATTCCAACAATACATCCGCACCAACAACCTCGCCACGCCCGAGGACCGCATCCTGCTGACCGTTTCGGGCGGTGTCGATTCGATGGTCATGCTCTCGCTCTTCGTGCGCAGCGGCTACCACATCGGCGTGGCGCACTGCAACTTCCAGCTCCGGGGCAAAGAGGGGGACGAGGATGAAGAACTCGTACGCCGGAAGTGCGAGGAGTACGGACTTCCCTGGTACAACAAGCGTTTCGAAACCAAACAGGAGATGGAGCGCACGGGCGAATCGATGGAGATGGCCGCCCGACGGCTCCGCTATGCCTGGTTCGACGAACTGAGCAGCCAGCACGGATATACGGTAATCGCCATCGCCCACCACATTGACGACTCGATCGAAACCTTCTTCATCAACCTGCTGCGAGGAACCGGATTGCGCGGACTGACCGGCATCAGCACCCATGTCGGCAAGCTGATCCGCCCGCTCATGTTCGCCTCTCGCAAGGATATTCTGGAGTATGCCGTTGCGCAGCACATCCCCTTCCGGGAGGACTCCACCAACCGATCGACCAAATATCTGCGCAACAAGATTCGTCTGGGTCTGGTCCCCCGCATCAAGGAGATCAACCCCAAGTTCACCGACCTGATGCGCCAGAACATCGGCCGTCTGACCGATGCACAGCTCTTCATCAACCACGGCATCGAACGCATCCGCGAGGAGATCATCACGACGAAGAACGGCATCGACACGATCCACACGGACCGCATCGACCCGGCCTTCCCGCTCAATTTCGTCATATTCGAGCTGCTCAACTCGACCTACTCATTCAAGGGAGAGGTGACCGACTCGCTGGTACACGCCCTCGAACTGGGAACCTCCGGCAAACGCTTCTATTCCAAATCACACGTAGCCTATATTGACCGGGGACGGATCATGGTCACCCCGATCTCCGACGACGACCCCTGCGAAGGCGTAATCGAAAAGGGAGCAGCACGCTGCTATTGCGGCAACTCGGTTCTCTACCTCGAAATCTGCGACATCGACACGATCAAAAGCTTCGGAGTGCCGGAGCATATTGCACAGGTCGATGCCGACAAGTTGCAATACCCGCTCAAGGTACGCCGCTGGCAGGAGGGCGACTGGTTCATCCCCTACGGCATGACCGGACGCAAGAAGGTCAGCGACTATCTGATCGACCACAAAGTACCGCTTCCCGAAAAGAAGCGCCAATTCGTCCTCCTTTCGGGGGACGAGATCGTCTGGCTCATCGGCCGGCGCATCGACGACCGGTTCCGCCTTACCTCCGAAACCGAGAACGTATTGCGCATAACCAAAGAGATCATCTGACAATATGGCGAAAAGCGGGGTTAAATTCAAGGATACGGTAGCCGAGTACGAACGTCTGCGGGGGGAGATCTCCCAGCGTAAGTTCCTTCCCGTCTATCTGTTCATGGGCGAAGAGGCCTATTTCATCGACTCACTCGGGGACCTGCTCGCCTCGACCGTACTGAACGAAGCAGAGCGCACCTTCAACCAGATCGTCGTCTACGGACGTGACTCGGAGGCTGGACAGGTCATCAACCTCTGTCGCCAGATGCCCATGATGGGCTCCTATCAGGTTGTCATTGTCAAGGAGGCACAGCAACTCAAAGGGATTGAAAAACTTTCGCTCTACACCTCGAAACCTTCGCCTACGACAATACTGGTAATCTGCCACAAAGAGAAGAGCGTCGACAAGCGATCCCAACTCTACAAGAGCATCCTCGCCCAGGGTGCCGTACTCGAATCGGTCCGGCCGCGCGACTACGAGATTGCCGGCTGGCTCACACAATTCATCGCCTCGAAAGGGTGTACGATCGACAGCAAGGCTCTCGCCATGCTGACCGACCACCTGGGAACCGACATCGCGAAGATTTCGAACGAACTGGACAAGCTCCTCATCGGACTCCCCGAAGGGACGACCCGCATCACCGATCTGCACATCGAGCAGAACATCGGCATCTCAAAGGATTTCAACAACTTCGAGTTATGCAAGGCGGTCGTTACGAAGAATGCGGAGCGCGCCCTGCAGATTGCCGACCACTTTGCCCGCAACCCGAAGGACAACCCGTTGCTGGTAACCATTCTGGCCCTCTTCGGACAGTTCCGTGAGATCTTCCGCATCAACTACCTGCGCTGGCTGAGCCGCCACAAAGGAGTTCCCTTCCCGCAAGACCGCGAGTTGATGGGAATCCTGAAGATGAATAACCCCTATGCGCTCGGCGAGTTGAAACAGACCTCGGCCCTGTGGGACAACCGCAAGGTATTCAACATCCTCGGGCTGCTGCGTGAATACGACGCAAAATCGAAGGGCATGAACTCCGGCGGAGCCTCGGACGGAGAACTGCTGCGCGAGCTGCTTCTGAAAATCTTTCTGCAATGAGCGAATTGATCCTCTTCCGCGACGAAAAGGAGGAGCCCATGTCGCGACCAGCAGGAGCGTTCCTCTATCAGCATATCCATGTCCACGACGGTCATCCTCTTCATCTGGAGCAGCATATCCAGTTGCTAAATACAGCCTCCCGCCAGTTGTTCAAACGCGACTTCCGCCCCAATCCATCCCAACTGGCCGGACGAATCGCCGAACTGTTGCACAAGAATCGCTATCCGCAGAGAGGTTCATCGTTCGTCCGGATCGAACTGCCTGCCACAGGGGGTATCCGACTCCTTCCGGCAGGGATCTCTCTTTACGACGGGTACGCCCTCGGAGCCATACGCCACAAGGCATCGGTCCGGCAATACGACTATCCCATGCCGGAATACCCCACTTCGGCCGGAGAGGCAACTACGAATCTCATCCTGCAATGTGCCGAACAGGAAGGTATTACAGCCGTTATCCGCAGCGACCGGAACGAACTGGTCCGCTCGGTGAACAACGCTCCGCTGTTCGCCGTCAAGGGGGAGACGGTCTATACCCCACCTTCCCCGCCAAGTGTCGAACGGGAGTTGGCCCTGCGACTCATCCAGGCGGTCGGACTTCCGCTGCATGAGCAGGAGATCGGATGCGAACAGCTCCCGCTGTTCGACGAACTCTTCTATTTCAACCATCGGGGAATCTACTCGATCGCCCGCTGCGGATCGGCCCTCTACGCCGACATCATCACCTCTCGGCTCGCCCGTCGGCTCGACTCGCTGCTATCTCCCGAAAAAGAATAAAAAACTTCTGTTTTCGAAATAGTTTTATACCTTTGCCTCCATGTCACATACTATCGCCATATTTCCCGGATCGTTCGATCCATTCACCCGCGGGCACGAAGCGCTGGTCCGCGACGCTCAGAAAATTTTTGACAAGATCGTAATCGGCATCGGCAACAACATCGCCAAACCGGGCCTGTTGAGCGTCGAAGCCCGCAAACAACTTATCGAAGACCTCTATGCCTCGAATCCCAACGTCGAGGTGAAGATCTACACGGGTCTGACAGGCGACTTTGCCCACAAAGAGGGAGCGTGCGCCATCATCCGGGGCGTGCGCAACACGACCGATTTCGAATACGAACGTACCATGGAGGCTACCAACCACCGGCTCCATCCGGATATCATCACCGTCATGCTCTTCACGCCGGCTCCCGTGGCCGACATCTCATCGAGCACCGTACGTGAAATCCTGGCCTTCGGCCGCCCGGTGGATGAATTCATCCCCGAAGGAATTGACATAAAGAAATACTTATAAAGATATGATGGAATTTACCGCAGAAATGATCGCCGGCTTTCTCGGCGGAGAGATCGTCGGAAACAAAGAGGCCAAAGTACACACCGTCTGCTCGATCGAGACAGGAGAACCCGGTGCACTCACCTATTTGACCAATTCGAAATACGAAAAACACCTCTATACCACCCAGGCGACCATCGTCCTGGTGAACAAGGATTTCATTCCACAGAAAGAGGTCACGGCCACCCTTGTCAAGGTTCCCGATGTCGGGATGGCCGTACTCAAGCTGCTCGAAATGTACCAGGCAGCCAAACCCCGCAAACAGGGTGTCAGCGAGAAAGCCTCCATTTCACAACAGGCTACTCTTGGGAAAAACTGCTACGTGGGTGATTTCGCCGTTATCGAGGCCGGTGCGAAAATCGGCAACGACTGCCAGATCTACCCCCAGGTCTACATCGGCGACGGAGTCACCGTCGGCGACGGCTGCACAATCTATCCGGGGGTGAAAATTTATGAGGGGTGCGTCATCGGCAGCCGCTGCATCCTGCACGCAGGCGCCGTGATCGGGGCCGACGGATTCGGATTCATCCCCAACGCGGAGGGTCGATTCGACAAGATCCCGCAACTGGGCAACGTGGTGATCGAGGACGACGTGGAGATCGGAGCAAACACTTGCATCGACCGTGCCAAGACCGATTCGACCATCATCCGCCGGGGCGTGAAACTCGACAACCTGATCCAGATCGGCCACAACGTACAGATCGGCGAAAACACCGTCTCGTCGGCACAGACCGGCATCGCCGGCACCTCGAAGGTGGGTCGCAACTGCTTCATTGCCGGACAGGTCGGCATCGCGGACCACGTAACCGTCGGCGACCGGGTACTGCTCGGTTCGAAGAGCGGCATCGACAACGACGTAGCCGACGGAGAGACCCGTCTGGGCTATCCCGCCCTGCCGGGACTCAAGTTCCACCGTTCATCGGCCGTATTCAAGAACCTGCCGGAGCTGGCTCAGCGGGTAAACCGCATGGAACGAGAACTCGAATCACTGAAAAACAGCCAGGAGAACAAATAAACGAGGTGGGCGAACAGGTCAAATATCGCATCATGGGCATCGACCCCGGCACGAACTATATGGGTTACGGGGTATTGGAGGTTGACGGAAGAAAAGTCTCTGCCGTCGTCCTCGGCGATATTGATCTGCACCGATTTACCGATCCCTACGTCAAATTACGCTATATTTTCGAGCGGGTCAGCGCACTTATCGACGAATATCGACCCAAAGAGGTCGCTCTCGAATCCCCCTTTTTCGGGGAGAACGTACAGAGCATGCTCAAACTCGGCCGTGCGCAGGGCGTTGCGATGGCCGCAGCATTGAGCCGCAACCTGGCTGTCTTCGAATACGCCCCGACACGCATCAAGCAGAGCATTACGGGCAAAGGTTCGGCCGACAAGGAACAGGTCGCAGCCCTGATCGGCAACCTGCTGAAGGTAGACCGTCCGAAACGGCTCGATGCAACGGATGGAATGGCCGTAGCGCTGTGCCATTACTTCACCAGCTGCAACCCGCTCAACTCCCTCTGGGGTGAAGAACGGATCAAGGGACTCGGCGGAGGCCGCAAGGCCGCTTCGGCCAAAGGCAGCTCCAGCTGGGAGAAATTTCTACGGGAAAACCCCCAGCGGGAGATCCAACCGAAACGACAAAACGAACGGAACAATCAATCAGATAACCTATTAAAAACTCGATCACGATGAAAAAATCCATTTTATTCGTTCTGGCCGCAGCGGCACTATGCAGCTGCAACGGCAACCGATACACGATCAAGGGAGAACTCGCACAAAAAGGAACTACCGACACGGTTCGCCTGATGTCTCTGACCCAGACAGATGCCCCTGAAATCGCCAGTGCTCCGGTCGACCTGGAGGGCAACTTCACCTTCAAGGGCGAAGTGACGCAGCCCGATATTACCGTACTGACCGACAAGCGGGGACAGGGACTCGGTATCCTGTTCCTCGAACCGGGACAGATCGAAGTGACTCCGGCCCCTCTGGGGCAAGCTCAGGGGCTCATCCAAACCTCCGGAACTCCCTCCAACGACGCTTTTGCCTCGATTCAGGAAAAAATGATGGTCCTGCAAGGACAACTCTTCTCCTCGGCACAAACCGAAGATATGGAGAAGGCCGACTCGATCGAACAAGCCTTCAAGAACTTAATTCTGACCTGCATCGAGGAGAACCGAGACAATCAAGCGGGCATCTATCTGTTCGAATCGACTCTTCCCGGACTGGAACTCGATGAAGCTCGCGAGATTCAAAGCCATTTTACACCGGAACTTCAGCAACACCCGATGATGGCATCCATCTCCCAAACACTGGATGCCATCGAAAATATCCAGATCGGCAAGCCCTTTACCGATATTACACTGCGTGCCGCCACCACCGACGAACCGCTCGCCGTATCGAGCCTCATCGAATCGGGCAAATGGGTGCTGATCGACTTTTGGGCGACCTGGTGCGGTCCCTGCCGCGCGGAAATGCCCTATCTGAAGGCAGCTTACGAGAAGTTCGCCGACAAAGGATTCACGATCTACGGCGTATCGCTCGACTCGAATCAGAGCGACTGGCTCTCATTCCTCGAAAAAGAGCAAATAACCTGGCCTAACGTCAATGTGTACGAGAACGACGAACCGGACCCCATCGTAGAGAAGTATGCCATCCGCTCTATTCCGACAAACTTCCTGATCTCTCCCGAAGGAGTGATCGTCGCAAGAGATCTGCGCGGCGAAGAGTTGGAGGTAAAACTCACAGAACTTATAAAGTAACAAGCAGTTACGTCCAATGATATTCCCGACGGGAAGATAAATACCCGTCGGGAATTCATATTTTTAACAGGGATATTTGCAATTTTTCACCGAATAATTTGCGAAAAAGCAAATTTTACCCTACATTTGCAATCGCAATTCGGCGCCGTAGCTTAATTGAATAGAGCATCTGACTACGGATCAGAAGGTTACAGGTTTGAGTCCTGTCGGCGTCACTTCCAAGAGAACCACTTACAGCAATGTAAGTGGTTTTTTTGTGTCTTGTTTGATTTGACACAACAACTTATATCTCGTATTTCACTTCATCAAAATACTTATCCCAGTTTGAAGAAAACAAAGTTCTTTTTCCAGATGAGTCACTATTGGATAGAAACTTTGTTTTGTCGAAATTTGTATTGCAACAACCCCGAAAAAAGAGGGCCGATGCCGTTGCATTTCCAACGATTGTTTTCTACTTTTGTGGAGACATATTGAATTACGGAAGTGTAACTTTATTCTCGTGCGGCGAACGTAGGAAATTCATAGCACAATAGAGAGAATAGGTGGCATGACTCTCCCGTCATATCCTTACGGATACGGCGCGGGGTTGTTGCTTATTTTATCTATTGGGTTTCCTACGACCTGTCGCACTAAAATAAAGCTCCAGCCCTGCGCTTCTTTGTTCAACCATACGCCATTGGATGGGCTGAAATGGCAAAACAACAATTAATTATGTTTTGTAAGAATTGTGGACGAGAGAATCCATCCTACGCAAAATTTTGTATTCGCTGCGGGTATAAACAAGATGAACCTGACAAAAAACAGGTTTGTCCCCCAACTTTTTTAGTACAATCTATATTAGTTACATTATTTTGTTGTTTACCATTTGGAATCGTAGGAATTATAAATGCAGCACGAGTAAGCTCCTACTTTGCAGGAGAACGTTACGAGGAGGCCGAACAAGCAAGTAAAAAAGCCTCTAGTTATACACTTATTGGTTGTATTCTTGGAGTAATATTATGGGTCATTTCTTTTGCACTAACAGACTTATACCATGTATTATGATGCAAAAAGATTCATTTGGAGAATATTCATATTTACCTTGATATTTCTATTCCTAATATTATACAGCACATATGATCCTGAGAAAGTCAGCATATACCCTCAATGCCCGTTTTATATGCTAACCAAATTAAAATGTCCTGGATGCGGATCTCAACGTGCAATTCACAACTTACTCAATCTAAACATTCAAAAAGCCTTTGAATACAACGCACTTTTGGTTTGCACGATTCCGATTATTCCGATCTTTATTGTAGCACAAATTTATAGAAGAAGATTTCCTCGCTTTTATAACACCTTATTTGGGACTCCATTTATAATAGGAATATTGCTAATAACCATTTCATGGTGGATCATCAGATTAACATTAAAAGTATAAATTAAGAACAAAATGCAGAATTTGTTTTACAGACAAATAAAATGATTGATTTGAGTCCTGTCGGCGTCACTTCCAAGAGAACCACTTACAGCAATGTAAGTGGTTTTTTTGTGTCTATATGACCGCTCATGCAAGAAAAGAGAGACGACTCCCGGTATAAAAAACAAGCGGCAAGGCCTTTCAAAATATCTTCCCGTCCGCTTTGCCCCCAAAAAAAAGGCTCCGTGCTGACTGCACGGAGCCACGATACGATTTTGTCAGGGCTCAACCAATAGCTCTCGTTTCAATACCGTTCAATACCGTCCCAACCGTTGCACGGCATTGCGAACGTCGCTGGCGTTGTTGAAACGGGGTTGTACGACCATCGCGCCCTGGCGGTCGATAGCCCCCCAATGTCCGTCCTCGATCTGTATGACAGCGATCCCCTGTTGTCCGAAAGTGCCGCAATTACGGTATTGCGGGGCGATGGCCCAACGTCCGTAATGGTCCAGATAACCGAACAGTCCGGTTGCAGGATCCCGTTCCGCCCACAACTCAATCCCCGGCAAGCGGCCCTTCGCCAACGACTGAATGGCTGCCGTTGCATTGCTCGATGTCGAAAAGACGGCCGGGATGACCCATTGTCCCGTCGGATCGATGGCCCCGTAACGATTGCCTACCCGTACTCGTGCCAGACCGGAACTGCCGAAATTCTGAACCGCATCGAACTTGGGAGGAATCACCCACATACCCAGATCGTTGATGTATCCGTAAAGACCTGTGGCCGGATCCTCGGCCGGGGTGCAATGATGCCCTGCATGACGTACGGAGGTCGTCCGCTCAAATCCAGATGTTGACACGCCCCCGGTAAAAGCGGGCCCCATAACCGAACAAGAGCATAAAAGCGGTACAAGGACGAGATACGGGAAGATTCGTTTCATGGCTTCTTATTAATAATTATAGAGTACTGTTCCATTTATCTTCTTCATAAGTGTCTCCTTTGAAACACAACAATCTGAATACAATACATTTATACCAATTCTTCCGTTTGAGTCCTGGGGCGCATACCATCGGGTGGATACGAATCGCAATCTGTTCGCTCAGATAACCGCGGAACCCTGTAGACCAGGCTCTAAAAGAACTGCCGATTCCAAAATTTCATCCTAAATCCTTATGGCCGGGAATGAGCAAAAGATCTCCGGCGACACTATCGAGCAATCACCCCTCCGGAGTCGAAAACGAAAGTTTCCCTATCGGTCCTCGGAAGAGGGGCGTTTGCGTTCTGTCTTGAATCTTCGAATACAGTATGTGCTGCGCTCTGCATGGAGCGCAGCACACTGAAGAAATAAAAGTTTCTTCATGAAGAAATTTTTGAATGGGATGTATTGCAAAAGTACTTTCTCCAAGCCAAAAATCCGATTCAATACGTCAATTGTTGCATCAAAAAGACAAAAATAACGTTAGGGAGGACTTCTACCGATCTATTTTCGGATTTGTTGGTCCCGGTAGCGTGTAGGCGTGCATCCGTATCGGCGGATAAATACGCGCCGAAAAGTCGAAACCGAATTGAATCCGCAGTTCTCGGAGATCGCCTCGATGGTCAACGTACATTCCGGGATGGCGAGCTGTTCGGCAACGGCTCGGACCCGGTATTCATTCACATACTCGTAAAAGGTCGTTCCCAGTGTGCGATTCAGGTAATCGGACAAATAAGTGCGATTGGAGCCGAGTTGTTGCGCCACTTCCGCGATAGTCAGATGCGGATTAAGCCAAATCTTCTGCTCCTCAAACAAGCGCACCAACTCTTTCGCGAATTCCGGTTGATATGTATCGCGGGCGGTCGTCTCGGGAACCGGCGACGTGGTCTCTTCCGCCAATACGAGCGGCTGCTGTTTGTAGATATTGTAACAGATCACAGCCCAAAGGATCCCGGAGCCCACATTATAAAGGATATCCGCATTCATCGATATTTGAAACGCTGAATAAACCCAGATCGCAAGGAAAATGATGAAAAAAATCAGCAGCTTCCACAGCCATTCCAGATCGAGGTTCTCCGTATTGGAGAAGTTCTCCCGCAACACGCGATTATAGACCGGAATTGCACGGAAAAGCAACATGGTAACCCACAAAGAGTAAAACAAAGAAACGGCAAGGTCAATATAATAGACAACGGTCGAGGAGGTGCAGACAAACAGTACCAGCAAGACGAGGAACGGAAGTTCGTGCAGGACCATCTTCCGCCAGGTGAACCACCCCGGACGGGTCAATTCAAAGAGTAGAAAAGCACACGTCGGGACAGCCAACATGTCTATAGAAAAACAAAGATATTCGAGATATTCGCTGGGAGTGGCATCGCTGAGCAGCAGCAAATCCTTTACATGAAGGAAAAACCAAAAAAGAAGAGTTCCGCTCAATAAACAATGCAACCGCTTTTCCCGCCGGACAAAAAAATAGATCCCTGCCGTCAATAACAAACAAGAGACACAGATCTGCGAGAACAAAAGCAGAGATGAAGGTGCAATATAAATTGTGGAAAGCGCCATACAATCAACCTTATATAAATATACAAATTTATAAAGAAACAAGAAAAAAAACAAAAATTTAGAACTGAAAAAACAGAAAGAGCTATCTTCTTTTCGAGATCCGAAAGGAAAGGGCACAAGTCCTCCTTCTCGGATCTCTCCCGAACAAATTATCCAAAAAAACAAACCTCATACAATCATAAATTCGAACAAACAAAACAAGGTCAAATTTTAAAATATTGATTATTAAAGAAATATTAAGATCAGTAAATAAAAACCATCCCAAGATTCGACTTTCTACAAAAAAACACTAAATTTGTCGTAATACTGAATCTAAATTTTTAGTGATGATAAAGAAAGAATTACTACTCGGCGACGAAGCTCTTGCCTGGGGCGCCATCAATGCCGGTCTTTCCGGAGTCTATGCATACCCCGGAACCCCCTCTACGGAGATCACGGAATTCATTCAGCAACATCCGCTCGCACGCGAACGCGGCATTCACTGCAAGTGGTCTTCCAACGAGAAGACCGCCATGGAGGCAGCTCTCGGTATGTCGTTCGTCGGCAAACGGGCGCTCGTTTGCATGAAACATGTCGGCATGAACGTCTGCGCCGACGCCTTCGTCAACTCGGCCATGACCGGTTGCCACGGCGGTCTGGTTGTCGTGGCTGCCGACGACCCGTCGATGCACTCCTCGCAGAATGAGCAGGATTCGCGTTTCTACAGCAAATTCGCTCTGATGCCTACCTTCGAACCCTCCTCGCAGCAGGAGACCTATCAGATGATCGGTGCTGCGTTCGACTTCTCGGAAAAACACCAAATTCCCGTACTCATGCGCCTTACCACCCGTATGGCTCACTCCAGAGCCGTTGTCGAGGTCGGCGAGGCCAAAGAGCAAAACGCTCTGAGCTACACGAAGAAACCCCGTCAGTGGGTGCTCATGCCCGTCAACGCGCGCGTACGCTATAAAACGCTGATCGAGGAGAACAAACTCTTCGAGCAGGAGGCCGAGCAGTCGCCTTTCAACCGTTACATCGACGGGAAAGACAAATCGATGGGTATCATCGCCTGCGGCATTGCCTATAACTATGTTATGGAGAACTTCCCGGAGGGATGCCCCTATCCGGTTCTGAAGATCTCGCAGTACCCGCTGCCGACCACTCTCGTAAAACGGATGGCTTCGGAGTGTGAGTCGCTGCTCGTAGTCGAGGAGGGTCAGCCGATGGTCGAGGAGATGATCCGCGGCGTATTGGGGACCCCGGTCCAGATCAAAGGCCGTCTGAGCGGCGAACTGCCCCGCACGGGCGAATTGAACCCCGACAACGTACGCGGTGCGTTCGGTCTGCCGCAGCGTGAAACGGCTACCGCAAGCCAGCTCACCCTGCCCCGTCCGCCGGCCCTCTGCCAGGGTTGCGGACACCGCGATGTCTACACCGCCCTGAACGACGTTCTGCGTGAGAACTACAAGAATGCCAAAGTATTCAGCGATATCGGCTGCTACACGCTCGGTTGGCTGGCTCCGTTCCATGCAATCGACACCTGCGTGGATATGGGCGCCTCGATCACGATGGCCAAAGGTGCTGCCGACGGCGGTCAGTTCCCCTCGGTAGCCGTTATCGGCGACTCGACCTTCACCCACTCGGGCATGACGGGTCTGCTGGATGCTGTCAATGAGAACAGCAACATCACGGTCATCATCTCGGACAACCTGACTACGGGTATGACCGGCGGACAGGACTCTGCCGGTACGGGTCGTCTGGAGCAGATCTGTGCAGGTATCGGTGTCGATCCGGCACACATCCGCGTAGTCATACCGCTGCCCAAGAACATGGACGAGATTCGCCGCACGATCCGTGAAGAGATCGAGTACAAAGGCGTTTCGGTCATCATCCCGCGCCGCGAGTGTATCCAAGCGGCCAAACGTCACAACGCTAAAAAATAATCCGTCATGAAACGAGACATCATACTTTCCGGCGTCGGAGGACAAGGTATCCTCTCGATTGCCACGGTGATCGGAGCCGCAGCCCTCAGAGAGGGACTTTACCTCAAACAGGCCGAGGTACACGGAATGAGCCAGCGAGGCGGCGATGTACAGTCGAACCTTCGAATCAGCACCGAACCGATCCTTTCGGACCTCATTCCGCAGGGCGAAGCCGACATCATCATCTCTCTGGAGCCGATGGAGGCCTTGCGTTATGTTCCCTATCTGAACAAGGAGGGGTGGATCATCACGAACACCACGCCGTTCATCAATATCGACAACTACCCCGACACGGGAGCCCTGCTCGCCGAATTGCGCAAACACAAGAACGTCATCGCAATCGACGTGGACACCATTGCCAAGGAGGAGTCCTCGCCCCGTGCCGCCAACATCGTCCTGCTGGGTGCCGCAGCCCCCTTCCTGGGTCTCGATGCCGAGAAGTTCGAGGAGGGAGTCCGCAACATCTTCGCACGCAAAGGCGAACAGATCGTCGAAATGAACCTGAAGGCGTTTCGCGCCGGTTATCAATACGCACAAAAACACATGAAATAATGGCACAGATCATTTCCCAAAAGATGTTCGATGACATGCTGCAACGCATGGAGATCAGCGATATGGCCCAGGCAACGATCCGTCAGGTCGGAGCCTTTGGGGCCGCTCTCGAAAAGGAATCCGGGGCAGAGTTTCTGCATTTGGAGATGGGGGTCCCCGGCCTGCCGCCCGAAACGGTGGGTGTCGCCGCCCAGCAGGCAGCCCTCTCGAAAGGATTGGCCTCGATCTACCCCAGCATCATCGGTATTCCCGAATTCAAAACCGAGGCATCTCGTTTCATCAAAGCGTTCCTCGACATCGACGTGCCAGCCGAATCATGTCTTCCTACCGTCGGTTCGATGCAGGGCGGATTCTGCCTCTTCCAGATCTGCTCGCAGTGCGATCCGAAAAAGGATACAATTCTCTTCATCGACCCGGGATTTCCCGTTCAGCGCCAGCAGGCCAAGATTCTGGGAATCAAGAGTGAGTCGTTCGACATCTATGAATATCGTGCCGAGAAACTCGGACCTAAACTGGAAAGTTACCTGAAAGCGGGGAACATTGCAGCCATCATCTACTCCAACCCCAACAACCCGGCCTGGATCTGCCTGACCGAGGAGGAGTTGAAGACCATCGGCGAACTGGCCACCCGTTACGACGCGATCGTCATCGAGGATCTGGCCTACATGGGCATGGACTTCCGCAAACAGCTCGGACATCCTTTCCAGGCACCCTACCAGCCGACGGTTGCCCGCTACACGGAGAACTACGCGCTGATGATCTCCGGTTCAAAGATTTTCAGTTACGCCGGCGAGCGCATCGCTCTGGCTGCCATATCGAGCAAAATATTCCACCGCGACTACCCCGCCCTGCGCAAACGTTACGGCATCGGTCACTTCGGAGAGTCCTTCACTCTAACCTTCCTTTATGCCGCCTCGGCCGGCACGAGCCACTCGGCACAATACGCCCTGGCCGCCATGTTCAAGGCAGCAACGGACAGCCAGCTCGACTTCGTCGGCCATACCCGTGAATATGCCGACCGGGCACACCGCATCAAGGAGATCTTCGAACGCCACGGTTTCCACATCGTCTACGACAAGGACCTCGATCAGAAGGTGAGCGACGGTTTCTTCTTCACGGTCGGATACGGATCGATAACCAGCGCAGAACTGGTGGCCGAACTGCTGCGCTACGGCATCTGCGCCATCTCGCTCGCCTCAGCCGGCAGTTTGCAGAACGGTGTACGCGTCTGCGTATCGCAGATGAACCGCAAGGGCCAATACGACCTGCTCGAAGAACGGCTCTCGCTTTTCGACCAGGACCACAAAAAATAGACTTGAAACAACAATTTATCGTTATACGCCTCCTCCGGTTATCGCACGACAGCCGGAGGAGGTTATACGAAAATTAATACGGAATAGAAACGATATGATTAACAAAGAATTGCTCGACCCGTCGAGCGTGGTCGTAGTCGGAGGTTCCGACGACGTGAACAAACCCGGCGGAGCCGTCCTCCGCAACCTGCTCGAGAGCCCCTTCAAGGGTCCCGTCTATGTGGTGAACCCCAAGGCCGACACGGTACAGGGTATCAAAGCCTGCCATACGGTCGAGGAGCTACCCCAAGTCGGATGCGCCATCATCGCCATCGCGGCTAAGTTCTGTCTGCACGCCATCGAGGTGCTGGCCCGCGAAAAGGGAACCCGCGGATTCGTCATCCTTTCGGCCGGATTCAGCGAGGAGAACAAGGAGGGGGCCGAGTTGGAGCACAAGATCGTCGAGATCATCAACTCGGTCGGCGGCTCGCTCATCGGTCCCAACTGTACAGGTATCCTGACCAGCAACTACAACGGCTCGTTCACCTCGCCCGTACCGAAACTCGACCCGCGGGGCATCGACTTCATCTCCGGATCGGGTGCCACGGCAATCTTCATCGTGGACAACTGCATGCGCAAGGGTCTCCAGTTCAACAGTGTATGGGCTGTAGGCAACTCGGCCCAGATCGGCGTAGAGGATGCACTGGAGTATCTGGATGAATCGTTCGATCCGGCTACCAGCTCTCGCATCAAGATCCTTTATATAGAAAGTATCAACCATCCGGACAAGTTCCTCAAGCACGCTTCATCGCTGACACGCAAGGGATGTCGGATTGCTGCCATCAAATCGGGCAGCTCGGAGGCGGGCGGACGTGCCGCTTCGTCCCATACGGGAGCCCTGGCCAGCCCCGACGTAGCGGTAGACGCGCTCTTCCGCAAGGCGGGTATCGTACGATGCCACGGCCGTGAGGAGTTGATGACCGTTGCCGGCATCTTTACCTATCCGGAACTCAAGGGTCGCAACATCGCCATCGCCACCCACGCGGGAGGTCCGGCCGTCATGCTGACCGATGCCCTCTCGAACGGCAAGATGGAGATCCCCCACCTGGAGGGACCCAAAGCGAAAGCGCTGCTCGAAAAGCTCTTCCCCGGATCTTCGACAGGCAACCCGATCGACTTTCTGGCTACCGGTACGGCCGAGCAGCTGGGACACATCATCGATGCCTGCAACAATGACTTCGATCAGATCGACGGTATCGCCGTCATCTTCGGCAGCCCCGGTCTGTTCCCCGTTTACGACGTATACCGAACGCTGGCCGAGAAGATCAAGACCTCGCCCAAACCGATCTTCCCGATCTTCCCCTCCTACCTCTGGGTGAAGGACGAGGTCGAGGAGTTCGTACGCAACGGCGGCACCTATTTCCCGGACGAGGTTCTCTTCGGAACCGCTCTGGCCAAGGTCTACAACACGAGCAAGGTACAGCCGGAACATCCGGATGTTCCGGAGGTCGATACGACCCGCATCCGCCAGATCGTGAATGCCGCTCCGAACGGCTATATGAACCCCGATCAGATCCACCAGTTGCTCGATGCAGCCGGCATCTCCCGTGCAAAAGAGGGTGTTGCTGATACCGAGAAGAAGTGCCTCGAGCTGGCTCACGAGATCGGCTATCCGCTGGTTATGAAGGTCGTAGGGCCGATCCACAAGTCGGATGTCGGAGGCGTGGTACTCAACGTGAAGGACGACGAGACGGTCGTACGCGAGTTCAACCGCATGATGCAGATCAAGGATACCTACGCAATCATGCTCGCCCAGCAGTTGAGCGGCACGGAGGTCTTCATCGGTGCCAAGAAAGAGGGTGCATTCGGCCACATCGTCATGTGCGGTCTGGGCGGTATCTTCATCGAGGTACTCAAGGATGTGAATGCCGGTCTGGCTCCCCTCTCGCGCGAGGAGTCGCTCGGCATGATCCGCAATCTGCGTTCCTACAAGATCATTCAGGGCGTACGCGGACAGGAACCCGTAAACGAAGAGCGTTTCGCCGAGACCATCGCCCGTGTATCAGCTCTGGTTAAGGCTGCCCCCGAGATCTTCGAGATGGACCTCAACCCGCTGCTCGGCAACAGCCGCGATGTCGTAGCGGTCGATGCCCGCATCCGAATCGAAAAGTAATTCACTACAAACGAATCGCATAGCCGCGATTTCCCATATCCAGGCCCCGTTCTTTTTTGAAGAGCGGGGCTTTTTTAAATCGAGACACTCCTATAAAAAAGAAAATATTTATTGATTTTCGATAAATATTTCTTGTTTTTCACAAATATAGTTTATACCTTTACTTTACCAAACCAAAACAGAGGAATCGCGCAGCGTATGATCGTACTCGAAAATATCAACAAGACCTACTACAACGGAGCGCCGTTGCACGTACTGAAAGGTATCAATCTGGAAATTCACCGAGGAGAGTTGGTCTCGATCATGGGAGCTTCCGGATCCGGCAAATCGACCCTGTTGAACATACTGGGCATTCTCGACGACTACGATTCGGGCAGCTATTATCTGAACGGGCAGTTGATCCGCCACCTGAGCGAAACGCAGGCCGCCGCGGCCCGCAATAAGATGATCGGCTACATCTTCCAGTCGTTCAATCTGATCAACTACAAAAATGCGCTTGAAAATGTCGCCCTTCCGCTCTACTATCAAGGTGTCTCGCGCCGCAAACGGAACGCCGAGGCGCTGGAGTACCTCGATCGACTCGGACTGCGCGACTGGGCTCACCACATGCCCAACGAGATGTCGGGCGGCCAGAAACAGCGCGTGGCCATTGCCCGCGCCCTGATCAACAAACCGCAGATCATCCTTGCCGACGAGCCGACCGGTGCACTCGACAGTGTCACCTCCCAGGAGGTTATGGACCTGCTCCGGCAGGTGAACAACACCGGCATGACCATCGTATGCGTCACCCACGAGCGCTCGATCGCCGAACAGACCGATAAGATCATCCACATCAAGGACGGCATCATCAGTTCGACCGAAACACTGACGTTATGAGAGAACTTCTGCTGGAAATCTGGACCTCGATCCGCAAAAACAAACTGAGGACCTTCCTCACGGGATTTTCCGTCGCGTGGGGCATCTTCATGCTGGTCATCCTGCTCGGGTCAGGCAACGGGCTCAAAAACGGCGTGATGTCCAATTTCGGGAACCAGGCAGTCAATACGATCATCCTGCAAGGCGGTTTGACCTCGACTCCCTACGCCGGCTACGACAAATGGCGACACATCGAGTTGGGTAATCGCGATATGGAACTCCTGCACAACGAATTCCCGGAGGTAGACCAAATTGCAGCCAACGTCTGGCTCAACGAAATTACAATCTCCTACGGACGCGAATACCTCACCAATACCAGTATCGTGGGAATAACCCCGGCCAATGTGGAGATGGAGGGACAGGTCCTGCTCACAGGGCGCTTTATCAACGAGACGGATCTGGCTCAGCAACGGAAAGTGATCCTGCTCGACAAATCCGCCAGCGAGGTGCTCTTTTTCGGAGCGGATCCGGTCGGGAAGGCGGTCAAACTGAATAACATATCGTTCACTGTCATCGGCGTTTACGACCGCATCCAGAAGAGCTATAACTCCACATGCAACATACCGCTGTCGACCGCCCAACTGATCTTCAAGGCCAACAGCCCCTATGTGGACCGCATTGTCTTCTCGGTCAATGAGATCACCACGGATCAGCAGATGGAGACATTCGAAAAGCGGCTGCGCAACCGACTCGCGGCCGAACACAAATTCTCCCCCACGGACGAAAGTGCCCTGTGGATCTTCAACCGTATGGAGAACTACAAGGATACCATGTTTATCTTCAACGGGATCAGCATCTTCATCTGGATCATCGGACTGGGGACACTGCTGGCCGGCGTGGTCGGCGTGAGCAACATCATGCTCGTAACGGTCCAGGAGCGCACGTTCGAATTCGGCATCCGCAAGGCACTCGGTGCCAAACCATCGTCGGTCATCCGGCTCATCCTGACCGAATCGGTACTGATTACCGCCGCTTTCGGCTACATCGGCATGGTACTGGGAGTCTTCACAATGGAGCTGGTCAACAAGATACTCTCCAGCATGCCGACTACGGGCGAGCACCAGTTCAACATGTTCCTCAACCCGACACTGAATCTCTCGGTTGCCGTGAGCGCCACAATCGTATTGGTGATCGCCGGGCTCATCGCAGGATACGTCCCGGCACGTCGTGCCGCCCAACTCAAGACGATCGACGCATTGCGATACAACAAATAACAGATAAAGGCAAACGCACCTTCCCTCACAATTAAGGCTTTTGCAGTATGATATCATTTTTCGATACGGACCGGTGGAACGAAATATGGCAGACCATCACCCGCAACCGCAGGCGCAGCATCATGACGGCTCTGGGAGTTTTCTGGGGTATCTTCATGCTCGTCATCCTGCTGGGGGCCGGGACCGGCCTGGGCCGCATGTTCCGCGCCCAACTGGGTGAGACCTCCACCAACACGGTCTTCCTGAATCCCGGACAGACGTCGATTCCCTACAAAGGAATGCCGTCGGGACGCACCTGGCAATTGGATATGGACGACCTGAAGGCCATACAGGAGCTCCCGGAGGCGGAATACGTTTCGGCCCTCTGCTGGGGAGGACAGCGGAATGCCTCCTACCAAAATCAGAAAGGCGACTTCGGTCTGATGGGATACTCGCCCGACATGCAGAAGATTAACCCGCAGAAGATCGTCATGGGGCGCTTCCTGAACGACGTGGACGTATTGCGCCAGCGAAAGGTCTGCGTAATAGGCACCCAGGTATGGCGCGACCTGTTTCCCAGCGGAGAAGATCCCATCGGTAAGATCATCCAGATCGGAACATCCTATTTCACGGTAGTGGGGGTAACCAAACCGCAAGGCTCGATGATGGCCTTCAGCGACCCGGAGCGAACTATATCCATCCCCGCCCTGATCCTGCAACAGATGTACGGTCAGGGAAACAAAATCCATATGCTGGCCGTTTCGGCCTACCCCGACGTACCGTCCGAGCAACTTATCAAGCAGACCCGCCAGACGATCGCCGGACGCCACCTGATCTCGCCTGACGACAAAAAAGCGATGTTCATCATGGATACGGGCGAAATCTTCGGAAAGATCATGGGCCTGCTGCGGGGCATTGCAGCCCTGACCTGGATCGTCGGACTGGGGACCCTGCTGGCAGGTATCGTCGGCATCAGCAACATCATGCTGGTATTGGTGCGCGAACGCACACAGGAGATCGGTGTCCGCCGAGCCCTTGGTGCATCACCCCTGACAATCCTCTCGCAGATTCTCTCCGAAAGTTTCATCCTCACCTTCATCGCCGGTGTCTTCGGCCTGGCCGCCGGTGTGGGTGTCATATCGGGCTTCGACTCCTGGTATCAGGCGGCCATCCGAGCCGGAAGCGAGATGCCGGAAATCTCGTGGCAAATCTCCTTCGGACTGGGCATGACAGCCCTTACAATACTGGTAATCAGCGGTCTGCTGGCCGGTGTCATCCCAGCTGTCCGGGCTCTCAAGATCAAACCCGTGGATGCCATCCGCGAAGAGTAAATAGACTATCAATCTCGAAACAAATATAAAATGAGTGGCATATGAAGAAGTTTTTTAAGATTTTCCTGGGAATCGTTTTCCTGATCCTGCTCGTGCTGACATTCGTCTATCTATGGAGCAAGGGCCGTCCCGAAAAGGTGGTTTACACGACCGTAAATCCGACCATCGACACGATCCGCCAATACGTGATCGCAACCGGCAAGATCGAGCCGCGGGACGAGGTGCTCATCAAACCGCAGATCTCGGGTATCATCTCGGATATCCGCTGCGAGGCGGGAGACCGGGTAAACATCGGCGATGTAATCGCCACAGTCAAGGTGATCCCCGAACTGGGATCTCTCAACAGCGCAGAATCCCGCGTAACGGTAGCAAAACTCTCGCTGGAACAGCAGCGCAAGGAGTTCGACCGTACGGAGACCCTCTATCAAAAAGGGGTGGTCTCTCAGGAGGAGTACGAACAGGGGCAGACCAACTTGAGCAAGGCCGAAGAGGAGATGCAAAACGCCCAGGATGCCCTGGAAATCGTTAAAAACGGTATCGCCAAACGTTATGCCGATTTGAGTAACACACAAATCCGGTCGACCATTACGGGCATGATCCTCGATGTCCCGGTCAAAGTCGGGAACTCGGTGATCCAGGCCAATACGTTCAACGACGGTACGACCATCGCTTCAGTCGCCGATATGGGAGACATGCTCTTCCAGGGGAAAGTCGATGAAACGGACGTAGGTAAACTGAAGGTGGGTATGCCGGTCGTGCTGACCATCGGAGCCATGCAGGGGACCGTCCTTGAGGCCGAACTGGAATACATCTCACCGAAAGCGGTCGAGGAGAACGGAGTCATCATGTTCGAGGTTAAAGCCGCGGCCAGGATCCCCGAATCGACCTTCGTACGTGCCGGATACAGCGCCAACGCAAGCATCGTAATCGAGAGCCGCGAGGGCGTGATGGTACTTCCGGAGAATACTTTGCAGTTCGAAGAGGGCGTTCCGTGCGTCTATGTGCTGACTAGTCCCGAAGGCAGTGACGAGCAGACCTTCGAGAAAAGGAATGTCGAGGTTGGCCTCTCGGACGGTATCAACATCGAGATTCTCTCCGGTGTCAATGAAAATGACAAGGTCAGGAGTCTCCAGGTACAAAACTTCTAAAATCCAATCGGCCATGAAATACGGAATCACTCTTCTTGCCCTGCTCCTGTGGAGCGTGGCAGGATATGCGCAGGAACCTCCGAAAGAGGCACCCTGGAGCCTTCAGGATTGTATCGATTACGCCAACCAGCATAACATCAGCGTCCAGCAACAGGAGGTAAAAGTCTCACAGAGTCAGATCGAACTGAACACAGCCCAAAACAGTCGCCTGCCTGACCTGAACGCCTCGCTCGGTGCCAATATGTCGTTCGGACGCAGTTTGATCAGCAACAACACCTACGCCGACAACAACCAGCTATCGGGAAACCTCGGGGTATCGGCCTCGCTGCCCCTCTTCATGGGTGGACGGATCAACCACCAGATCGCTGCGGACAAACTGGGATTCCAGGCCGCCGTCAAGGATCTGGAACGAATGCGAGAGGATGTTGCGGTCAATATCATGTCGCTCTACCTCGAGGTCCTGTTCAACAAGGAGTTGGTCAATGTCGCCCAAAGCCAGCTCGAACTGAGTACGATGCAGGTAACACGAAGCCGCGAGGAGGTTTCCGCCGGCAAAGTAGCCGAAGCAACCCTCTACGAAACCGAAGCGCTGATGGCACAGGACGAGTTGACGCTCACACAAAACAAGAATAACCTTTCGTTGGCACTGCTGGCACTCAGCCAGGCCCTGAACCGCCCGAGTGCCGAAGGATTCGACGTGGTCTATCCGATCCTCGACAGCACACAGGTCGAATCGTCAATGATGCTGCGCGATCCCAAGGAGATTGTTGCCTATGCGCTCGACAACCGTCCGCATATCCAGTCCGAACGTCTTCGCCTCGACCAGGCAGAGCGATCGGTCCGACTGGCACGCTCCTCGTTCTACCCTCAGATCTCACTTTCGGGTGGATACGGGACGAACATCTACAACTCATTCGCAACGGGGGCCGTAAATCCTCCCTTCGGCAGACAGTTCCGCAACAACAGCAGCGAATACGTCGGTTTGACAGTAAGCATTCCCATCTTCAATCGGCTGGCAACCCGCAACAGCGTCCGTTCTGCCCGATTGAACGTCAAAAACCAACTACTGACTCTCACCCAAGCCGAGCAGTCGTTGCAAAAGGAGGTCGAAACGGCCTATTACACAGCCGAAGCAGCTCGACAAAAGTATCGTTCGGCCCAAAAAGCTCTCTCTTCAGCCCGCATCGCCTTCCAGTATGAGACCGAAAAATTCGCCGCCGGCCGTTCGACGACATTCGACTACAGCGATGCAAAAAACCGTATGGTGAAAGCAGAATCGGATCTGCTGCAAGCGAAATACGAACTTATCTTCCGCACCAAGATTCTCGATTACTATGCGGGGTATCCGCTCTCACTTTAAAATTCGTTATCATGCCACAAAAAAAGAGGAGAACGCCGACAGTGTTCTCCTCTTTCGTATCATTGGGATATAAAAACAAGCGAAACTCTTGACATCGCCTTTTCGGGGTATTATCTTTGTCCGCACGGAACGAATCCGTATCCAAATTTCCGCTTTTCTCTCGCAAGAGACACTTTTTTCTCCGAACAACGTACGTCTTTTTCGACCGGACACAATCCGGTCGGCAACGACCGTACGCATAAAAGATCCCCTTATGACAAAAAAAGGACGCAGTCAGGAGCTGATCGCCAAACGGGACGCTATGCTCTGCCGACGCTATCACTATTGGACCGAAATTGCCCGCCGCCGCTTCGACGATACCCTGAAGATTCTCTCCGAGGAGGAGTTCTTCCTCTCCGAGGAGCGCATTCTCGTCATTCTGCGACGCAATAGCAACCTTCTCCAGAAGTTATTACAGACCTCAAAAACAAACAAAGCTCCTCGACGGATAAAAAAAGAGACGCTCTTCTCCGGATTTTAACCCGACACCAATCCTTCCTCGCATAAAAAGAGACGCTCGACGATCCTGTTTTAAGAAAAACCACTATTTTTGCGACTGAAACATCTCCCGGCAAAGACAATGAACTGGTTTACCGATCTTTTCACACAGCATTCGGCCATTCAGGCCGTTGTCGTACTCTCGCTGATCTCAGTGCTCGGTATGGCCTTGGGAAAGATACGCTTTTTCGGTATCTCGCTCGGCGTCACGTTCGTCTTCTTCATCGGAATCGCAGCCGGGCACTTCGGATTGTCGGTAGACCCGTCAATGCTCGCATTCGCCGAGAGTTTCGGACTGATCCTTTTCGTCTATGCCTTGGGACTGCAGGTGGGTCCCGGTTTCTTCAGTTCGCTCCGTTCGGGCGGAATCCGACTCGTCTCTCTGGCGACACTCATCGTAATCTTAGGATCATTGCTGGCAATAGCCTTGAGCTATGCCGCACACGTACCGATGAGCGATATGGCCGGTATCCTGTGCGGCGCCACAACCAATACCCCAGCACTCGGTGCTGCTCAGCAGATGCTCTCCCAGATGCAGATCGACAGCAACAACGCTACGTTGGGTTGCGCCCTGACCTATCCGTTGGGTGTCGTCGGTGTAATTTTAGGAATTATCGCCGTACGAAAACTCTTTGTCCGCCCGGCAAATATGCCCAAACCGGATACCGAACATCAGAAAAACGTCTTCATCGTCGAATTCAAGATTACCAATCCCGGCATCTCCTATAAAAGTATCCGGGACGTTGCTGGATATAGCCACCATCGTTTCGTCATCTCACGTCTATGGAGAGCGGGAAAAGTCTCAATCCCTACTTCGGATACCACGCTTGAACTCGACGACCTGATCCTGGTTATCACCTCTCCCGACGACGTAAAGGCGTTGGAACTGCTTTTCGGCGAACAGGTGCAGAAAGACTGGAACACTCATGACATAGACTGGGATGCGGTTGACAGCCAACTCATTTCACGTTCGATCATCGTCACACGTCCCGAAATCAACGGTCGGAAACTCAGTTCGCTGCGACTGCGAAACCTCTACGGCATCAACATCAGCCGGGTTCACCGATCGGGTGTACAACTGCTTGCGACACCGGATCTTACGCTGCAACTGGGCGACAGCCTGACCGTGGTCGGAGAAGCGCAGGCGCTGCAACAGGTAGAGCGAATCCTGGGTAATGCCGTTAAACGACTCGACGAGCCGAACCTGATTCCGGTCTTCATCGGACTGATTCTCGGATTGTTACTGGGAAGTATTCCGCTGGCCGTCCCCGGCATCAGCCTCCCCGTCAAACTGGGTATTGCCGGAGGCCCGATCATCCTCGGCATTCTGATCGGCACGTTCGGACCCCGCATCCACATCGTCACCTATACGACACTGAGTGCCAACCTGATGCTGCGAGCACTCGGACTCTCGCTCTATCTGGCCTGTCTGGGTCTCGAAGCCGGAGCCCATTTCGTCGAGACAATCATGCGTCCCGAAGGTCTGTTGTGGATTGCACTGGGATTCCTCATCACCTTCGTACCGGTAGTCCTTGTTGCCTATCTCTCGCTGCGGCTCTTCCGCACCGACTTCGGCGAAGTGGCCGGTATCATGTGCGGCAGCATGGCTAACCCCATGGCACTCGGCTATGCCAACGACTCGATTCCCGGCGACCATCCGGCCGTAGCCTACGCAACGGTCTATCCGGTCTGTATGTTCCTGCGGGTGATTATTATCCAGATCCTGCTCATGTGTTTCCTCTGAGCCGGAGGCTTCGCTATAAAGGAATTACCCGACCGATCTCTCCTTCGAAGTTGGGCGTAAAGATACCCTTGCCCATATTCTCCCGAATCTCCTGAATCGGCCAGAAACGGCCTCCGTCCAACTCCTCACTCGGGCGGACAGGGCCATCGTATGTGGTACGGTAGACGTAGACCAACTCGCTCTCACGCTCCGAATCGAACCGATAGGACTCCAGGAAAACCGGCGGAAAGTCGGTTACACCCAACTCCTCACGCACCTCACGGCGCAGAGCCTCCTCGACACTCTCGCCCCAATCGACATGACCGCCCACGGCCGTATCCCAACGTCCGGGCTGGATATCCTTCCACATCGGACGTTTTTGCAGATAGAGTTCGCCGCGAGAATTGAACAGATGGAGATGAACCACCGGATGCAGCAGATGCGATCCATCGTGACAATGGTCACGTGTTGCCGAGCCAATCACCTTTCCGGTTTGATCCACGAGCGGGAAAAGTTCTTCCGAATTGTCTTTACGTTGCATAGGTCTCGATATTTAAGCACGCACCCGTCCGAAACGGCTGCAGTAAATGGAAAACATAACAAATCCCAACAGTGCGAACAGCGCTCCGGGCAGTGCGGAATAGTGTGCCTCCAGTCCCTGTTGGATAGGCAGGCCGCCGAAATAGGCCCCCAACGCATTTCCGAGATTAAAGGCGATCTGGATCGAAGCCGCCCCCAGCATCTCGCCGCCGGGAGCATTCTCCAGAATCAGCAACTGCTGGGGCGACGAGACGGCAAACAATCCGCTCGTGGTAAGGAACATCAGGAGCAGTGCCAGCCAGGGAATCCGGGCAAAAAAGAACAGCGAGACCAACAGCAGACAGAGCGCGCCCTGCGTAAAGCGAGCCACCCGTTCAGGGGTAAAACGGTCCGAGAGTTGTCCTCCGGCCAGATTACCGAGCAACATACCGAATCCGGCAAGCATCATTACCGCCGTCATCGTATCGGGAGAAATTCCGGCTACGGAAGTCATGGCCGGCGTAACATAACTATACCAGCAAAAGACACCTCCATTGGCAAAGAGCGTAGCGGCCAGGATCAACCAGGGGGCTGTCCGGGTCAGGAAACGGAACTGTCCCTTCAATCCATGATCGGGCAACGGAGCGATTACCGGAACCCATCGTACAATAAAGAAACAAGCGAGCGCTCCCCAGATACCGACCATTACAAAAGCCAGTCGCCAGGAGAGAAAATTACCGAGGTACGTTCCGAGCGGCACGCCGAACAGATTGGCAACGGTCATCCCGAGGATCATGATCGACACGGCTTTTGTACTGTGTCCGGGATCGGCCAGTTTCTTCGCGACGATTGAGCCTACGCCGAAAAAGGCCCCATGTGGAAGTCCCGATACGAAACGGGCCCCGAGCAGCGTCCAATAGTCGGATGCAACGGCCGCCCACAGGTTTCCCAACATGATGATTCCGACCAACACGATCAGAATATCCTTCAGCGGGCGTTTCCGGGCAACAAGCACCGTACAGGGAGCCCCGACGCAAACCCCGATGGCATAAGCCGAAATGAAATGGCCTGCACGGGGGATGGAGACTCCGAGTGAAGCCGCCACGTTGGGTAATATTCCCATCATCACGAATTCGGCCATTCCGAGCGCCAACGTTCCGAAGGCAAGTGCGACAAGATTTCTTTTCATTTTTCAGGTTCTATCCTCCTTGTCGAAGCAATCCAAAACAATACACTCCGAACGGAGTCCGTTCGGAGTGCAAAAATAGAGAGACCACCCGGTTATCCGTACAATCGGACCGGATTTTTTATTTGACTCCGAGCCATTGGAGCCACTCCATGGTCTCCGGAGAGAGTTTGTCATCGCGATCGACCCAAACACCGGACTCGATCATCGAGGCCTTATAGGTATTGATACGGCGTGTAAGCGGGAAATCGGGTTGCTTGAGCTTGCTCTTCTCCTCTCGCTCGGAAGGTCGGATCTGCCGCTCGAAAACATCTCGAAGATGCGGTCTCCGCTCTCCCTCCCATTTGAAATCTTCCAAATAGAGTTTCTGTGTCACCGGAATCTTATCCATAGGGTAAATAATGCAATCCGGCTGATTCCGATAAACTATGTTAGTAATCGTATTATTATCAATATAATATGTTGCCGACCCGCTTTGAATAAACATCAAAGCCATCGGATCGGGCGAATCTTCCTCCTGCATGTAATAGAGGGTTTGTACGTTCCCATCCACATCATTGCGGAAAATCTTATTGTCGCGGAAAAACGCAGTAATCAACTTGCCGGAAATTTGATTGTAAGCCACCGTATCGAGCTGACTAATCATGATAGGACGGTCGATGAACTCCGCCTTGTCCAATTGTGAATTCCGAGTATAGATCTTGATTACATCCGAAGAGATCTGGCTGTCCTGATTCCACATGACGGGATCGACATAGAGCATGATCGTCGAATCGGAAGAAAGAGCCACCAGCGAATCACATACGGACTGGAAGTCGTTACGGAAAATACGCACACTCCTGTATCCTTTGATCAATCGGTAGGTTGAATCCTTCCGTTCTGCGACAAGGGAGTCCCTCTGCCCTTGATTCTTCTCTGGTAAAAGAGAATCCTGCCGCAAAGAGTCTGTTATCAAAGAGTCGCGCGACGACTGTGCAGACAGCGAATCCTGCGGAATCGTATCCGACGCATAGAGGGCATCCAAAGAATCAAGTGCCGAGGCAGGCAACTTCCCCTTCATCACCGCCTTCTCGTAGCGGGCGCGCTCCCGGGCTCGCAATCGGGACAACTGTTTGGCACGACGAGCCGCTGCCTTTTGTTCCTGAGCCTCCAATTTGGCCGTAGCACGAGCTTGACGGGCCTCGGCAATCCGGTCCAGCTTCTCCTTGCGAGCAGCCGCTGCCTGCGCCCGCTCAACCGCCTTGACGCTGTCAGCCTGTATCCGTAGTACACGCTTCACGCTATCGGCCTCGGCCTTTTCGAGAGCCTTGAGACGCTTGGTCTCTGCCCGTTCAAAGGCCTTGCGTTCCTTAGGAGTCAAGGTATCTGCCACGGAGGCTAAAGAATCGGCCGTAGCGATCTCCTCGACAAGCGATAATCCCAACGAATCCGGGACAGAGACAACACTCTTCCCTGAATTTACAAGAAGAGAATCCCCCCCGACAAATGAAGTGTCGGATTCCTGAACAGCAACCGAATCGATCCGGTCCTCTTGGAGTTCCGACTTACTGGTTGAAACCGCAGGTTCGGCAACTTCTGTTTGAGGTGACGTCTCTACCCCCTCCAACGAATCGGCGTGCGGCTTCTCCATCGGCATTTTGACAGAATCAGGCGACAGGGAATCGGCCTGTTCATCCCTAATGGAAAGCGTATAAAGGAACATCGTGTCGGCCCGCATATAAAGCGAGTCGCCACGACTCGTATCGTAACTGATCACCGACGGAAGACGTGTAAACAAAGCGTTTCCCGGTTCTTTCCAATACTCTCCATAATCGCCGAAAGCCAATACCTTATGCTCCGTATCGTCGATCTGAATATCCTTCCAAAGCCGGACATGCTCCTCCGTTCGGAAATAGTTGAGACTATCACTCCAAAGCTCCTCCTTGGGGGTCAAAACATAACCGTTCCGGGTCAATGCATACAAATCGGGGAGTTTTTCATAACGCCCCCGATCGGCATAGAGATAGTCCCCGTCCCGATCCCAAATATTCGTACGATCGAAAAAGTAAGCCCGATCGGTCTCCGTGTTGTAAATCACAGAATCACCTTTCAAGCTGTAAGTATCGTTACGCATCTCGACCCGATCCACGGCAATCAGTTCATGTCTGTCGGCATAGAAATACCCCCGTACCGATTCGACCTGATTCTCTCGATTTTGCAATATGCCACCGCGGGTAAACTTGCCGATGTTATCGAGGGTATTGAAAACGAAATCGTACGTATAAAGTGTAGCTTCGCCATCGACCGTTTTTACCAAACGTGAATAAACGCGAGCTTCGTTAATCTCGCCGTTATATTCGGCCCGCTCGCCATAAATGTACGTATTGTTTTTGTTGATCAGCACATTGCCGAAAAACTCCAGGTGTTTGTCGCTAAAGCGGATTGCGCTGTCGGCTGTAATAACCGCCCCGTTGTGATGCGCCGCAAAGTTTCCGACCAATACGGTAGCAGTAGTATCTCCGTATGGAATGGGATACCCCCTTTCGGCCGTAAAATCGACGATCTTCCCGCCAGACTCCGGAGTGGCCGACACATCTCCTTTCGAAAGGCTCGGGACAGCAGTCGGTTCGGTCATCGGACCGTCGGCTGCCCAAAGGAAACCGCCCAGCATCCCGGCCGTTGCCAAAAAAGAGACGATCAGTCTGTTCAACTTCAACCGTTTCAACATCGAGTATCTTCTTTCTTTACTTACTTATTTGACCCAGTTCTTGTTTTCGAACTCGCCGTTGCGGAATTCAGGAATGATATAAACATACATACCGTCGATCTTCTCCTTGATCCACTCCTTGAATACCCGTTCCTGCTTGGCACTCAAAGCCATCTGCTCTACTTGCAGATAATCTTCGTTGAGCGTAGCTTGATGAGGCGGAATAACCCGAACCAACTTAACAATCTTACAAAGTTGGTTCCCCATCCAATCTTCAGTCAAGAACGAGTCCGATACCTCACCCTCTTTCAACGACTTCAACGCATTGTAATCGTCCAACGTCTGACTTCCACCCATTCCGAAATCCTCGCGTCTGAAACGAGTCTCCGTATAACGGGCATCGAAATAGTGCCCCATTTCAAGAGCCGCATGGTTGGTCACAATACCGCCGTTCATCTTTGTGGAGGCATCATCCGAGAATTCGAGCGCAGCTGCCTCAAAAGTTATCGAATCCTTCCGAATCAGATCGGCAATGCTATCCAACATCCGGGCCGGCTGCGCCAACTCTTCGGAAGCATAAGTCGGGTAAAGTCGAATGTGGCGAGCATGGTATATTCGACCACGCTTGTCGATCAATTGAATAATATGATACCCATATTCCGTCTCTACGATCTCGGAGATTTGCCCCGGCTTCAACTCCGCCAAGGCATCCGCAAAAGGCCGGGTAAGCGCATCCAATGGTTGGGGTTCAAGCTCACCTCCACGAATCGCCGTACCGGGATCGAGCGAATACATCCGAGCCATCACCTCGAACGAGGTCTGTCCCTTGATGATTCGCTCCCGCATATCGAGCAAACGCTCTCTGGTACGTTGTTTCGCCTCTTTCATCGAAAACGGGAATTTCGTTATCTGAGCGTAGACATATTGTTCTGCAATGACGGGCAAGCTGTCGGGGTCAATCTCCCGATAAAAACGCTCCACCTCTCCCGGTGTAATACGGACTTTACTCACCACCGTACTCTGCATCATATTCGCATAAGCTTGTTCTTCGTAACGTTGACGGAGCATCTCGCGAATATTGAAAATCGCCATATGGTGTCGGGTTTCCAGTTCTGCGATTCCCCCGGCATTCTCGATAAGAGCTTGAAGATGCTCCTCTACCCGCTGCGATATGTCCGATATGTTCACCTCCACAGAATCGATGAGACCCTGATTGAACAACAATTTCTGAGTCAACAACAATTCGAGCGCTTCATTTTGCGGATCCCGATCCGAAGTATATCCCTGCTGACGACGACGGGTCAGCAACTCCCTGGCATACTCATCCACCTCCGACCGGAGAATGGAGGAGTTCCCTACTACGGCTACGACTCGATCCAGCATCACCTGATTTTCCTGTGCCGAAACGACAAAAGCGCCCAAAAAAAAGGCCACGCTCAATAAAATCTTTCTTATCATCCGATTACTCTTTTTCCTCATTATACACATTGATATCGCCCTCTTCCAGCGCCTTCTCATAAATTTTCGTCTCATACTCCCGAACAATATCATTCTGACGCTGTGTCAGCAGAATCCGTCGAACCGTCTGTTCAACACGCTCCAACGGTTCCGGCTCTCCGGGATGCAACACGGCCGTGATCTGGAAATAATAACCTGATCGACCGTCCTTCATCTCCTGCACCCCATCCGAAGCGAGCAACGCATCGTAATTCTGGCTGCGAAGAATCGGGAGATAACTCAGAAACTCCGAGAAAGTCACCCACTTCGAGGTAAAATCATTCACCTCGAAGTGATTTTTCGTGCATATATCGGTAAAATCCTTTTGCTGAGAAGGTGTTACGGCAGTCATCAGGCTTCGCAGTCTCGATGCCTGGCGATTGTTCGCTCCGAAGCGAACAATTCTCCCTTTGACAAGAGTCTGGTTAACCTTGAAATCAGCGGCATGGCTTTTATGATAGGCGGCGATCTGCTCGGAAGAAACAAGCGTATCGAGATTCTGCTCGATCAAACGGGAATCCAATTTCCGGATCAGCAAAGCTTGTCGGTACTCCTCGACCAACGAATCAATATCCTGTTCGGAGTCGGAGAAAAGTTGCTCGGCTTCACGCAACTTGAGTTGTCGATTGATCCACTTGTCGATGTAACGGCTCAGGAAAGCGACGCTGTCCTCGCCGGTCATTCCGCGGGGAACGACCTTATTCACATCCCGGAGGTACAACTTATCGCCAGCCGCTTCAGCCAACACCTTGTTGCCTCCGAAATGACGGGGGACCTCCTGGCATCCGATCAAAACGAAAAACCAAGAGACGACTCCTATTTTTTTGAGAAAAAATTTCATATCCTAACTTTACAACCGAGCCAACGACTGCCGAAACATCGGAACCTGCCGATCTATCGAAGCATTGCATCGTTTTCATTGCAGAGCGGAATGCCCCTCCCGACACACATATTCTCCTCTCGCGCAAAGATATATTTTTTACCTGAATCTAACGTACGCAAACGTCCGATTATTACGCTTCGACCCGATTTTTCTCCTGGGCTTTCATCTTTCCCAGTTGACGATAGATCATATATGCAGAAGCGATAAAAAGCAGGAGCGCGACTGTATAGACAACCGCGTATAACGTACGATTGTCGATCAGTGCATGAAGTGTCATGTCGTTCACCCCGATCATGATAAGCAGAAAAGCAACCCCGTTATTCAACGCATGAAGGATGATGACCGAGAGAATCGAGTCGGTCTCGATGTAAATAAAACCCAGGACCAAACCCAAGACGAAAGCATTGAATGCAAGAGCCAGATTTCCATGCAGTACAGAGAAAAAGAGGGCAGAGAGGAACAGTGCCACCACCACACCGTATTTGGCGCGAACCGACTCAAGGACAATTCCTCGACAGAGGATCTCTTCCAAAACAGGGGCCATAACGACCAAACAAAGGACGGACCAGACCCCTCGTCCATACACAAGCGAGGAAGGCATCGGCAACAGATCGACTACCGGTTCGATCACGATACCGGCCGCCAGCATCATGACGAATCCCCACAACAGCAAAATCGGATTCAACCCCCTGATAGAGAAGCGCAAAGTCTTTTTCGTTCCCCGACAAATCCGCCGATAGAGGAGCGTACAGGCGATCATCATCACCATGGTAATCCCGTATAAAATGGCATTGAAGCGCCCCAACTCGATCTGCTGGGCCATATTCGGTTCTACCTCGCCCCGCAGGATCGCCCAGTCGGGAAAATCGACCCCGATCAGCTTGACGACAAGCAGACCAACCAATTGCAACAGATACCAGATCCCCAACAATGCCAACAAGTCGATCAACGTCGGAAAACGCAGTTTCTTTCTGGCAGGCAATGTTTTATCTTCCGTTCTCTTCTTTGCAGTCTCCTCCACCGAAGCGAGTTTCGGAGCTTGCGACTCCTCCTGTACGGGATTATTCGGGTTCACCTCTCTCTCTTCCATTTTTCTTGATTTCATTTAACGCCCCGAAGTTAAGCATTTTTCAGTACCGATATGGTTTTTTGAGATAAAATCATTAATTTTGGCCGATTATTACCCTGTATAAAATTTCGAATATGGCAAAGGTCATCGCATTGGCCAATCAAAAAGGGGGCGTGGGAAAAACGACCACGGCCATCAACCTCTCGGCATCGCTGGCACTGCTGGGCAAAAAAGTCCTGCTGCTCGATGCCGACCCGCAGGCAAACGCCACCTCCGGACTGGGATTCGACATCAACCTGGAGGGTATCTATGAGTGCATCATCGGTGCGAAGACAGCCGATCAGGTGATTCTGAAAAGCCCGGACGTAAAGAACCTCTGGGTACTGCCCTCGTCGATCGACCTGGTTGCCGCCGATACCGAACTGCCCAAAATGGAGAACGGGCATCATGTCCTGCGCAACATTATCGAAAATGTACGCGACCGTTTCGACTATATCCTGATCGACTGTTCACCCTCGCTGGGCTACACGACCGTGAACATCCTCACGGCAGCGGATTCGGTGCTGATTCCCGTACAATGCGAATACCTTGCCCTCGAAGGGCTTTCGAAACTGCTCAACACGATCCGCAAGGTCAAAAGCGGACTGAATCCGGCACTGGAGATCGAGGGATTCGTGCTGACCATGTATATGCGCAACCGCCTGAACAACCAGGTGGCCAACGAGGTCCGTAACCACTTCGGATCACTCGCCTTCGACACAATAATTCAGCGCAATATCCGTTTAGGAGAAGCCCCCTCGCACGGGAAACCGATCATCCTGTACGATGCCTCGGCCGTCGGGTCGATCAACTACCTGACGCTGGCCAAGGAACTTCTGAAACGGAACCGCCAAAGCAAACAAAAAGAACAACAGCAGATATGAAACAGAAGGGATTAGGACGCGGTCTGGATGCCATTTTCGGGAGCGAGCATCTCGATGCGAAACTGAAACCGATGTCCGAAATGGCCGAAATATCCATCTCGGAGATCTTCCCCAATCCGACACAGCCCCGTACGGAGTTCGATCAGGAGGCACTCGAAGAGTTGGCCGACTCGATCCGCACGCTGGGAATCATCCAGCCGATTACGGTCAAGCGGGACGGAACGGGACGCTACCTCATCATCAGCGGAGAGCGCCGTTGGCGAGCAGCACAGCTGGCCGGTCTGGAGACGCTGCCGGCCTACATCCGCGAGGCGGACGATGAGAACCTCCACGCTATGGCGCTGGTCGAGAACATCCAGCGCGAAGACCTGAATGCCATCGAGATCGCCCTGGGAATGCAGCGTCTGATCGACGAGTGCAACCTCACCCAGGAGGCCCTTTCGGAGAAGGTCGGCAAGAAACGTTCGACCGTCTCGAACTATATGCGTCTGCTGAAACTCCCCAACGAGATACAACTCGCCCTCAAGGAGGGTTTGATCTCGATGGGACACGCCAAGGCCATTGCCGGAGCCCCCGAAGAGCAGCAGCTCCGCCTGCTCAAGAAGTGCATCCGCAAAGGGCTCTCCGTACGTCAGATCGAAGAGCTTGTCCGGACGATGACCCAGCAAGAGGCCAAAGCCGCCACGACGACCGAGGACGAGGAGTACCCCGAATCCTATATGCGCCTGGTCGAGCAACTCGAAAAGTTCTTCTCGCAGGAGATCAGTATCAAACGTTCAAAAAACGGAGGAGGCCGCATTACGATCGGATTCTCCAACGACCGGGATATCGAAAACTTCATCGCGAAGTTCGAACAACAGAATAAAAAATAACGACTCTCCGACATGAAATTATCGGGTGGACATATGCGTTTGTTGGCGGTTATCATATGCCTCCTTCTGTGCGGGATCACAGAGGCCGGGGCCCAACTGCCAAGACGTGGTCCGCGTACTACGGTTCAGGGAGGTATCATGCCCAAACCGGATACGCTCGCGAAACTGACCGCAATGGACTCCCTGCTCATGCAGAGAGCAGATTCTCTGCTGCAAGACACCGTTTTACGAGACTCATTGCTCCGATCGGGGATCGACTCTTTGCTGCTGAAAGACTCCTTGATCTCTACATTGCGAATGCAAACCCGCATGGATTCGCTTGCAATCGCCTCGGCAGACTCCCTGCTTCACCAGTCGCAACCGGACCCGGTCGATTACCGCAGTGAATTGCGCCCCCGAAAAGATACACTCTCCCTGTCGGGCGTTTCATGGCTTTCGGCCATAGCCCCCGGGTTCGGACAGATCTACAACAAGCAATATTGGAAACTGCCGATCCTCTACGGAACGGTCGGTGCTGGTCTGACGCTTTTCATTCACGAAAACAACCAGTACAAGCCGCTCAAGCGCCAGTATGATGCCATGACGCTCAACAGCACTACGCGTACTCCGGAACTGGATGCCCTGCAAACCAAGATGATCCGCAGTAATACACGCAGACAGATCTATTTGGGACTGACGATCGCTTCCTACATTTATTTCATTGGAGACGCGGCGATCAATTATCAATACGATGCCACGCCGATCAAACGCGCGACGACCCTTGCCACCATCTGCCCGGGAGCCGGACAGATTTACAACAAAAGCTATTGGAAACTGCCGTTCGTCGTCGGAGGCCTGGCCAGTACAATTTACGTAATCGACTGGAACAATCGTGGTTACAAACGATTCAAAAAAGCCTACGAGCTACGAGCCGCTTATGACAATGCCTTGAATGATCCGAATATTGTCGACAAACCGACCTCTTCAAGCGACGAGTTCCGAGGTGCCTACTCCGCCGAATTCCTTAAGAACCTGAAGGACAACTATCGGCGAAACCGAGATCTGAGCATCATCATCACAGCCGGGCTCTATATCCTGCAAATTATCGATGCCCATGTGGATGCCCACATGAAAGACTACGACATATCGGATGATCTTTCGTTGAGTATCGAACCGGCTTTCAACTATACGTATGTTCCAGCCGAAGGAGGGAATCGCCCAACCTTCGGATTCAATATCAGCATGAAATTCTGATCCGCAATGAAAAAGATTCTTCCCATAGTTCTGACCCTCCTGCTCATTCTTTCATGCGGGAATGCCGATGCTCAAAGCAGAAAAGAGCGTCGAGCACAACGCAAAGCCGCCAAGCAGGCCGCCCAACTGTCAGCCCAACAATCGATCACGACATCCAAAGAAAAAGAAGAGGTTGATAGCCCGACATCAAAGCACGAGAAGCCGGAACCGCAATCGAGAGATCACTCCTATAGAGATCTCTCCTATTACGAAGAGTTGAACCGGGAACTCACCCCCTCACAAATCGACTCACTCGTTGCGCTTTGGCAGGAGCAACAAACCCTGAACTCATACCAATCCTTTTTCAACGATTATATCGACTTCGACGAAGATCTATCGTCGGACAATTTACACGATTCGGTTTACATCAATCGATTACAGGCTCTCGTCTCACCCATCAAGCTCCCGTTCAACTCGGTCATCAAGAACTACATCGCACGCTATGTCAATCCCCGATACGGCACGATGAACCGTATTCTGTCCCTTTCGCGCTACTATTTCCCGCTGATCGAAGAGGAACTCATCAAAGCGGGACTTCCGGTCGAACTGCGCGCCCTGCCGATCATCGAATCCGCCCTGTCCACCACGGCAACCTCCCCAATGGGAGCCGTCGGACTCTGGCAGTTCATGCCCGCGACAGGCAAAAGCTACGGCCTGGAGATCAACTCGTTCGTCGATGAGCGACGCGACCCTGTTCTGGCTACCAAAGCCGCGGTACAATACCTGAAGGATCTATATCGAATCTATAACGATTGGACCCTTGCTATTGCCGCCTACAACTGCGGTCCCGGCAACGTAAACAAGGCCATGGCACGATCCGGAGGAGGCAAAACCTTCTGGGACATATACGACTATCTCCCCCGCGAAACGCGAGGATACGTTCCGGCCTTCGTCGGGGCCAGCTATGCATATGCCTACCACCAACAGCACGGCATTACGAGCGAAAATCCCCCCATGCCACTGGCAACCGACACGATCCGCATCAACCGGCTGCTCCACCTGGGACAGGTGGCCCAGGTTCTCGATATTCCCATCGAAACGCTGCGCACGCTGAACCCACAATACAAGATGGATATCATTCCGGCCACGATCAAACACTACACACTGGTCCTTCCTCAACGGTACGTTTGCCAATACATCGATCACGAAGAGGAGATTCACAAACTGGACTCCACCTATTTGAAGGAGTACATCGATCCGGTCAACATCGAGAAGAAGATCATCGCCGATCAGACACCCGCCTACACGACCTATACGGTCAAAAAGGGCGATACGCTGGGAGCCATTGCGCGACGCTATCGGGTGACCACGGCTCAGATCATGAAGTGGAACAAGCTGAAGAATGCCAACAAACTGCGAATCGGACAAAAACTCCGCATCCAAACCCGCCGATAAAGAATCCGAACGTATGATTACCGGCCACGATACGATTGTCGCACCAGCTACGGCTCCGGGAGGAGCCATTGCAGTAATCCGACTGAGTGGCGAAGAGAGTATTGCCTGTTGTGATCGGGTTTTCCATGGGAAAAATCCATTAAGCCAGGCTGCCGGGCACACCATCCACTACGGTACGATTGTCGATGGAGAACGCATTTTGGATGACGTTGTCGTTGCAGTCTATCGTGCCCCCCGCTCCTACACGGGCGAAGATTCCATTGAAATCTCGTGCCACGGGTCCCGCTACATCGTCTCCCAGATCATCGACCTGCTCGTGCGGCAGGGAGCCCGCCCGGCTGAACCGGGAGAGTTTACCGTCCGTGCTTTTCTATCGGGGAGAGTAGATCTGGCGCAGGCCGAAGCGGTCGCAGATCTGATCGCATCGGACTCGGAAGCATCGCACGCCATTGCCACCAACCAGATGCGCGGAGGATACTCGGCCCATCTGCACGCATTGCGGGACACCCTACTTCGGTTAGCCTCGCTGTTGGAACTGGAACTCGATTTTTCGGAAGAGGAGGTCGAATTCGCCGATCGGACACATCTTCGGGAGATCATGCAGCAGATGCAAGAGGCAATATCCCGACTCACCCGCTCCTTCTCTTTGGGAAATGCCATTAAGGAGGGCGTTCCCGTCGCTATTGTCGGCGAGCCCAACGTAGGTAAAAGCACGCTGCTGAACCGACTGCTGGGCGAAGAACGGGCTCTGGTCTCCGAAATTGCCGGCACGACACGCGACACGATCGAGGAGACGCTCAATATCGACGGAGTTCTCTTCCGCTTCATTGATACGGCCGGACTGCACGACACGCCGGACCGACTCGAGCAGATGGGAATCGACCGCACACGCGATGTACTGAGCAAAGCGCGCATTGTTCTGCATCTGGCCGATGCAACACGCCCGCTTCCGGCACCGCTCTCGGTCGGAGAAGAACAAACCTACCTGCTCGTCATTAACAAATCGGACTGTAGGCAATTGGAGAATCTTCCGGCGCAGGCATTATCGATCTCAGCCAGGACCGGCGAGGGGATCGACCGACTGTTGGCCCGACTCCGAGCAACAATCGACACCAACGGCATTTACGAAGGAGACCCCATCATCTCGAACAGTCGTCATTTGCACGCCCTACAACAGGCCGCGAATTCACTGCAACGAGCTCTCTCTGCACTTGAGGAGGGCCTCCCGACCGACCTGTTGAGCGAGGAGATCCGCCAGGTCATCTACCATCTGGGAACAATCACCGGCGAAATCACCAACGACGATATCCTCGGCGAAATTTTCTCCAAGTTCTGCATCGGCAAATGACGGCTTGTAAACAACCGTAACCAATCACAACTATTTAGAATAAAGTCGCTGTATATCAGCGACTTTTGTTTTTGCGTGCTTTCCAGTTGCCGTTTGGAGATCACGGATTTTCTCCCTATTTTCCTACCATATTTCTACCGCGGAGCAAATTCCACGCAAGCCGAAATATCACACTGACGCATTAGTTGACGTGTGTTGACAATGGTTTACATGTGTGGACAAAAAGGGAAATTAAAATTCATGTAAAATGGCAGAAAATAGGACGAAAATATGGAAGTAAAAAGAATTTGTCAATGGTGCGGAAAACCGTTCATCGCACAGAAAACAACTACCTGTTATTGCAGCCCGCAATGCTCGAAACGGGGCTACAAACACCGCATGATGGAGCGGAAGATGGAGCTGCGCCACATGCAGGAGATGCTGGAACTGCGCTCGTCGCTGGAGAAACAGGAATACTTCACCTTTTCGCAGGCTGCACGTCTGATGGGTGTAAGCCGCCAGTACATCTACAAACTGGTCAAGGAGGAGAAGCTCCGTGCATCGCGGCTCAGCGGGAAGATGTCGTTGATACGGCGGGCCGACATCGAGCTCATGCTCAAAAGCAAGCCTTATGAGCGGATGGTCCCGAAGGAGGACTTCAAAATAACGGAATACTATACCGCCGAGGAGATTGCCCAAAAGTACAAGGTTAACGCCAAATGGGTGTGGACCTACACTCGGCAGCACAAGGTACCGAAGGTGCGCATCCGCCAGTTCAACTATTACAGCAAGAAGCATATCGACGCCGCCTTTGCCAAGTATGAGGTGGATTCCGACCTGACGGAGTGGTACTCGCCCGAAGAGATTCAGGAGAAGTACGGCATGACCCGCATCGCCATCCGCTCGCACGTCTACCGCAACAACATCCCCTCAAAGAAGGAACACGGGCAGATCTACTACTCGAAGCTGCACTTCGACCTCTCGAAGAACACCGCGGAGGAGAGCAAGGCCGAATACTACACCGTCAAGGAGGCGATGGAGCGGTTCCACCTCTCGCGCGACGCGGTGTACGGCGTACTGCAGTTCCACCAGATTCCCCGAGAGAAAAACGGTCGCTTTGTCCGCTTCCTGAAAGTGGAGTTCGACCGCGTGATGGGGGTCAAAAAGTAGCCCCGATTCCAGTCCGCGGGAAATGATGCAAAATGATTTATCGCTGACGCTGGTCTGCATGTTCTCATTCCCAACATTTGCCGTAAAATCAGTATTAACCATAAAATTTTCATGTTATGCACGAATGTAAAACCGTAACTCTGAGAACCCGCCCGCTCAAGGGACGGATGTTGTCCTTCTACCTGGATTATTATCCCGGCTACCGGGACAAGGAGACCATGAAGGTGATCCGCCACGAAACGCTGGGCATCTACCTCTATGCCGACCCGAAGAACAAGCGGGAGCAGAATTTCAACGAGGTGATGACCGAAAAGGCCGAGGCAATCCGCTGCCGCCGCTTCGAGTCGGTGGTCAACGAGCGCTACGACTTCTTCGACAAGTACAAGCTCAAGGCCGACTTCCTGGAGTATTTCCGCAGTCAGCTCCGTAAACATGACCCCAAATGGGAGTTCGTCTACCTCCACTTCCGCAACTTCGTACACGGTAAGTGCACCTTCGAGGAGATCGACATCGACCTCTGCAACAAGTTCCGCGAATACCTGCTGACGGCCAACAAGCTCAAGCGCAAAGGACGTATCACACGAAATTCCGCATCGGGATATTGGTCTACATTCAGGGGGCTCCTGAAAATTCTCTACCGTAACGGGCTGATAAAGACCAACGTCAATGATTTCCTGGACAAGATTGAAACGGAGGATGTGGTCAAGGATTATCTTTCTGTGGACGAGCTCTACAAACTGGCCGAAACGCCTTGCAAGAAGCCCGTGCTGAAGACAGCATCGCTCTTCTCCTGCATGACCAGCCTGCGCATCAGCGATATTCTTGCCCTCTGCTGGGAGGACATCGTGGACTACTCGGCCGGCGGCAAGTGCGTACACATCGTCACCCAGAAGAACCGCGCCGAGGACATCATCCCCATCAGCGAGGAGGCGCTGGATCTGATCGGCTACAGCCCCGACAAGCGGGGGATGGTCTTCAAGGGATTGCAGCGCTGCTGGACCCAGACCTACATGAAGGAGTGGATCCGCTCGGCGGGAATCACCAAGA
This sequence comes from Candidatus Alistipes avicola, assembly GCA_019118565.1. Lineage (GTDB taxonomy): Bacteria > Bacteroidota > Bacteroidia > Bacteroidales > Rikenellaceae > Alistipes > Alistipes avicola. Next base: position 77,305 of record DWYR01000001.1, read on the forward strand.
ACATCTCCTTCCACTCCTATCGCAGAACTTTTGCGACGCTGCAGGCGGCGGCCGGGACAGACATCCGTACCATACAAAGCATCATGGCGCACAAAAGTATTACCACCACCCAGCGGTATATCAAGGTAGTGGATGCCAACAAACGGGAAGCCAGCAAAAAAATCACCCTGATGCGGAAGAAGTGACGGGCAGTTTTCAGCCAGATTTGACGGATAAAGTACGATTTTTGTTTGAAAATCGCACAAAAAGAGTGATAGTTAGCGTGACAGCTGTAACTATCACTCTTTTTTTTGTGACTATTCGGAATTACGATTATAACTTCACCTCCGTAACGATTACAAACAGTTGCGGATATGGATAACACACTCCAAAAACGGGCCAAAAGAATAAGTCTGGTTCTGACCCTCGCGGCGGTCCTCTTTACCGCTGTCGACAACTATCTTTACCTATGCCACGGCATCAACATCACGCCCGTGACAACGCCCGTCATCATTATACTTGTGGTATCAATCGTTTTGTGCGGTGTGTTGCAACGGTTCTTCTACCGTTGGCTTATAAAATACTCGCTCTCCCCTTCCGCCAATCGGCAAAAGTTGGAGGCTGACAAAACAGAACGCACCCGGGCTGTTGTCACCGAGCAGGCCGAGACCCGCGCTGAGATAATAGAAACCGAGCCCGTCAAAGAGGCCACCAAGGTCGAAGCGGGAATCACCGCCGGGCCGCACCGCGATCCCTACATGGAAAGATACAACCAGTTGCTGGAGGAGATGAAACAGCAGGAGGCCCGACGCCACGCCGAACTTATGGAGGCTATCCGCGAATATGTGACCGTCGCAACCGCGCCCTTCCTGTCGCAGAAGGCCCTCGACACGCTCCTCACCAACATCGAGCAGATAGCCTGCGGCCGGACGTACTCCTGCCTGCCGCTGCGCTCCAACCCGGATCGCCCATTGCGGTCGCCGGAGTTGCGCCACCTGGCATGGAACATCGGCGAGCGGCTCCACCTCTCGCTCGAAGAGCGGGCCCGGTTCATCAAGCTGTCGTTCCCCCACGAACTCAACAACGCCACCGTCGAATACCTGCAGCGCAACCTGCGTGTCGCAGTCCCGAGCCATATTCCAATCGACATACCCGACGAGGGCGATTTCCGCTTCCATCTGGAGCTGATCGGCGGCCATCGGAAAAAATGAACCCTTGCTGATGAAAAAATGATTCCCGTCAGCGTTGGTCTGCGTGAATTCATTCCGTTGGTTTGCACCATGTTGAACCCCATAAAAACAATGAAGACATGGCAAAGGACCAACTTACATTCAACGACCTGCCGACGGTGGTCGGCGAGTTGTGCGACCGGATCGCAAGCATGGAGAACCTGCTCTCGGAGAACATCTCGCGGCAGAGCGCACCCCAGGAGAACACGCACGTCCCGATGACGGTGCAAGAGGCGTGCGAATACCTCCGGATGCCCCTTTCAACTTTCTACTACAAGGTCAAGAAGGACAACATCCCCGTCATCAAACAGGGCAAGCACCTCTACATCTATCGGGACGAGCTGGACAAGTGGCTGGAATCGTCCCGCAAAACCCCGCCCGTGCAAAGCTTCGAGGAGGAGAACGAGGCCCTGATCGTCTCGCACCGCCGCAAACCCAACCCCAAAAACTGGTAGGCGATGGAAACGACAGACAACCATACGCCAACACCGGAGGAATTGACCCTATGCATCGAGGAGTCGGCCGTGCGGGCAGCGGACGCCTGCGAGCAGTCGCCCGCCGTGCTGCGGGTGGACGGCTCCGTGATCGGTACGCTGGGCAACTTCAGCGCCTCGATCGGTAAGGCCAAGAGCAAGAAGACCTTCAACGTCGCAGCCCTCACCGCGGCGGCCGTGACGAACGGCACGGTGCTGCACTATCGCGCCTCATTCCCCGAAGAGAAGCGGGGCATCCTCTACATCGACACTGAGCAGGGACGTCCCCACTGCCAGCAGGTACTGAGACGCATCCTGCGGCTGGCGGGACTGCCCGAGGAGCGGGATCCCAACAACCTGGTAATGCTGACGCTGCGCAAATTCCCGCCCGACATGCGGCTGGCCATAGTCGACCATGCCATCGGCACCATTCCACACCTCGGTCTGGTGATTATAGATGGCATCCGCGACCTGCTCTACGATATCAACTCGCCCAAGGAGGCGACCGACATCATCTCCCGGTTCATGCAGTGGACCGACGACCGGCAGATCCACATCCACACCATCCTGCACCAGAACAAGAATGATGAAAACGCACGCGGCCACATCGGCACGGAACTCAACAACAAGGCCGAGACCGTCATGCAGATTGAAGTGGACAAGGAGGAGCGGTCGATCAGCGTGGTGGAGGCAATCCATATCCGCGACCGCGAGTTCGAGCCCTTCGCCTTCCGTATCAACAGCGAGACGCTGCCCGAGCTGGTGGAGCCCTACCAGCCGCGAAAGCGGGGCGCGGGGCGTCCAGCCAAGGGACCGTTCGACCCGGCACGCGACATTCCCGAGGATGTACACCGCGCGGCGTTGGATGCCGTTTTTGCGGAGGGCAGCATCGGCAGCTACCGCGAATACCAAGCACGGCTAAAAGAGGGCTATGAGCTGCAGGGCGTAAAGTTCGGGGGCAACCATGCAACCAAGGTTGCAGCTTTCCTACGGGAGCAGCAGATGGTCATACGGGAGGGCAACGCCTACCTGCTCAACCCCGACCTCCGGATTTGATTCCGACTTTACTTTATTGCCGGGGTGTATATATAGAATAAAGCAGAACTGCCGGAGCACAGGAGCTGTTTACCCCTTTCCTCTGTTTCAGGGAACTGGAACGGCACCCTCCTCTGCTGCCGATACAGTTGCCAATCACTCTTGTATATCCGGTGCGAGGCACTGTCCAAAGCCCGACACGAAGTGTTGCGAGATATGCCAAGGTATAACCTCACTGCGTTGCGGTTGTACATTGGCGCTCTTGCCGGCTTCCATTTGTTGCCGATACGCTGCTCGCAGGCTCGCACCTTTTCATCCATTATAACAGATGACTTTCATGGAACACAAAACGATAGAACAAAACACTGCTTCCAACGCAAAGAGAACAGTATTCATCGGGGCCAAGGTAACGCCCCGACAGAAGGAAGAGATCCAGGCGCGGGCGCGGCAATGCGGCATGACCGTGAGCGACTACCTGCTGGCACGGGCATACGGCTACACACCACATGCAAGGCTCACCCGTGAGGAGGCCGCCCTGCTGCAGGAACTGGACGGTTGTCGCTCCGACCTGATCAGGTACACCTCGGCGCTTCAAGGAATGTCCACAAGCCAACGGCTCACCCTGCTCAACCAGATCCCCTTCATGGCCGGATGGTTCCATAAGCTCCGGCCCATCGCCGAGGCGGTCAGCGACTTTCTGACGGCCGTCCGTGAGCAGAACCGAGTCCCGTCAACCCCAAAATCCGAAGAAAAATGATTGCAAAAGCCAAAGCCATATCTTACGGCATCAATGACCTTCGTTATATTACTGGCGAATCAAAACACAAGAAGCATCCGGAAAAAATATATCGGGTATTGGACAATCTGTTGCCCCCGGATCTGGACGCTATGGGGATATGGAACTCCATGCAGCTGACCCTTGCCCAGCATCGGCCGATAAAGAATTCCATAATCAGAATAGAGTTGAGTCCATCGCCTGAGCATACCAGTTTCTATGACATTGAGGACTGGCAAAAGCTCTGGCACGAGTTCGCCGAAGAGTTCGACAAACAAACGATTACCGGCAAGGACGGGAAAGTCCGTTCCAGCCCGACCAATCTGGCAAACAGCAAATACACGGTTTACCTGCACATGGAATCCAAAGGGAAAGTTCCCCATCTACACGCCGCAATTTGCCGCTTTGATGAAAACGGGAACATCAACAATGACCATAACATTCATCTTCGGGCACAACGTGCAGCCGAACGAGTTGCAGTGAAACATGGCTGGAAGACTGCGGAAGAAATCCGAAGTCGCAACATTCCGGAGGTAAGCAGAGAGTGCATGGAGGTATTGAGAACCATGCCATCATGGTCATGGGAAGAATACAAGAAGGCACTTGCCCGGAGAGGTTATTTCGTATATGAACGGAAAGACAAGAAA
>DWYR01000007.1 GCA_019118565.1 Candidatus Alistipes avicola
GGAACGACCTGATTTTGCGAGGTGCCAAAGCGTTGATCCTCATCCACACACCGCGCGGGAGTCGATTCGGAGCTGCCGATGCCAATCTGGCCTATCAGAATGGATCGCTCATGGCCGAGAGCTTGAATATCAGCCAAATATACACAGGCTTCTTCTGTGCGGCACTCAAGCAGGACAAAAAACGGACCTTCTTGAAATCCATCGGCATCGAAGGGGATGTACAGGCGGCCATGGCACTCGGAATGCCTCAGTTCCTCTACCCCAACTACATCGATAAAAAGCCGATCGAAGTAAACCGGATATAGGCAAATACGACTATCGGAAAAGAGAGGCCGAATTTCGTGGATACATACAATTCGGGCCTCTGTCTCCGTTTTACCATATAATATTCACCCCTACAATTTAAAAAGAACAAGATCATGCATACCAAAGATATTCGGGAAGAGGCACTTCGTTATCACGAAGAGGGTCGTCCCGGTAAAATAGAGATCGTTCCGACCAAACCTCACGCCACGCAAGATGACTTCTCGCTGGCCTACTCACCGGGCGTTGCCGCCCCCTGCCTGGAGATCAAACAGAACCCGATCGATGTCTACAAGTATACCGGCAAAGGGAATCTGGTCGCTGTCATTTCGAACGGCACGGCCGTCTTGGGACTCGGCAACATCGGCCCCATGGCCGGCAAACCGGTCATGGAGGGCAAGTGTATGCTCTTCAAGGCGCTTGCTGATGTCGATGCCTTCGATATCGAAGTCGATACGACCGATATAGACCGTTTCGTACAAACCGTACAGGCCATCGCCCCGACCTTCGGAGGGATCAACCTCGAAGATGTCAAGGCTCCGGAGTGTTTCGAGATCGAGGAGCGTCTGAAGGAGTCGCTCGACATTCCCGTCATGCACGACGACCAACACGGCACGGCAATCATCGCTGCGGCCGCCCTGCTGAACGGGCTCGAACTGACCGGCAAAAAGCTCGAAGAGATTCACGTGGTCATCAACGGAGCCGGAGCTGCTGCCATCGCAGCCGCCCGTTTCTTCCTCACGCTCGGATTGCCTTGCGACCATCTGGTGCTGTGCGACAGCAAAGGGGTTGTCTCGACACGGCGCAACAACCTGAACCCGATCAAACGGCAATTCGCCACGGAGCGCCCCGTCGATACGCTGGCCGAGGCCATTCGTGATGCCGACATATTCCTCGGTGTCTCCGCACCGGGCAGTCTGACGGCCGAGATGATCCGCACGATGGCGCACGACCCGCTGGTTATGGCCCTCGCCAACCCGATTCCCGAGATCTCCTACGAAGAGGCCATCTCAGCCCGCAAGGACATCATCTTCGCCACCGGCCGATCCGACATCCCCAACCAGGTGAACAACGTGCTGGGATTCCCCTACATCTTCCGGGGGGCCCTGGACGTATATGCCAGCTCGATCAACGATGCCATGAAACTGGCCGCGACACGTGCCCTGGCCGACCTGGCCAAACAGCCCGTTCCTGAAAGTGTACTGAAGGCATACGGACTCCAATCGCTCTCGTTCGGACGGGAATATCTGATCCCCAAACCGCTCGATCCCCGCTTGATGAGCGTCGTATCGCCCGCCGTGGCCCGCGCTGCCATCGAGACCGGTGTCGCCCGCCGAGCAATCGACGATTGGGATGCTTACAAGGCCTCCCTGGAGAGACGTGCGCAAAAGCGCAAATAAGGGACTTCCTTTTATATATAAGAGGCGCTGACAGGAATACCTGTCGGCGCCTTTTGCACTTCCAGGCAGCTTTCCCCCATTCAGGCACACTCTTTGCTCTTTCGGGAACCAGACGCACAAAAATCAATCTGAAACACACGAATGATTCGCGTTCTTTTACTACCTTTACTAATACAATAGTTCATTAAGCGACAACGGCTATGAATACCAATGAATTCGCTCTTGCCATCCTGACCGGAATCAAGCGGTTCCTCACATGGATCGGGATTCCTCCATACATGCTCGACAAACTGGACGAACTTCTGTTCCTGATCGTTATCATCCTCTTCGCCTTTCTCGTGGCAGCCATCACTCACGCCATCCTGGTTCATTTGGCTAAAAGGATCGCTCATCGAAGTCATACGGGAGTCGTCGACACCCTGTTCAAATACAGCGTTTTCCGCAAGATGACGACGATCATACCGCCGCTGATCGTCTCGGCTCTGCTCCCGTTCGCTTTCGACACGAAATCCTCGTGGTTCATCATCAGCGAGAAGGTAACGTGGATCTACTTCTTCATCGTACTGATCATCTCGACAAATGCCATTCTGAATACGGTCGGCGATACGCTGAAAAAGAACCAGCAGCTAAAGAACAAACCCCTCAAAGGGTTTATCCAGATCTTCCGGGTCGTTTTCTACTGCATCGTCGCCATCATCATCGTCGCCATCATCGTCAACAAATCGCCGATGCACCTCATTACCGGACTGGGAGCCTTTACGGCCGTCATCATGCTCGTCTTCAAGGACACGATCCTCGGTTTGGTAGCCGGCGTAACGATCTCGGAAGACAACATGCTGCGCATCGGAGACTGGATCGAAATGCCGCAGAACAACATCAACGGCATCGTGACCGACATCTCGCTCGACGTGGTCAAGGTGCAGAATTTCGACAATACGATCGTAACCGTACCGCCCTATACGCTGATCTCCAACTCCTTTGTCAACTGGCGCGGCATGAGTGAATCGGGCGGGCGGCGCATCATGCGCGAATACACGCTCAAGCTCAACTACATCAAGCCCTGCACCCCGGAGTTTCTGGAGCGCATGAAGCAGTTCGATCCCGAGCTGGGCGACTTCATCACCGCCAAGCAACGGCAGGCCGCCGCCGGGACGATCGCCAACACGGACAACCCCGAGGGGCTGGTAAACGGCACAATCGACACGAATCTCGGTCTGCTGCGGGCCTACATGACCCTCTATCTGAAGCGCCATTCGGCCCTCAACCACGAGCTGCTCACAATGGTGCGGACGCTGGCTCCGACCGAAAACGGCCTGCCCGTCCAGATCTACTGCTTCTCGGCCAACAAGAACTGGCCAAGTTATGAATCGATCCAGTCGGAGATCATGGAGCACTTCGTCTCGGTGCTGCCCGCCTTCGAGCTCTATCCCTACCAGAGTGCGGATGCCCGCGATGCCATGCTGGGCAGCTACATCGAATCCTCGAAGGTCGACCCCGCGAGCCTCGAAGGAATTCCCTGGCATACGGTCCGACAGGAGGAGACAAACAAATCAGCTCCTCAGAAATAACGTTCCCATCCGAAAAGCGCAGACGCCGTGTTGTATCAAACACGGCGTCTGCGCTTTATTCCAATTCAGCCACCAAATATATTATGAGACCCTACCAGATCATAAAAAGAGTTGAAAGATCCCGAAATAACTTTTCCCTGCACAAAATCTCATTTTACTTCATAAAAATTTGGATATATATATATATATATATATATATTTGAAGCAATGACCAGCGTCATTCATGTTAAACTTTCTTAAATCACCCTAAACCATGAAAAGATTTGCTCTGTTATTGCTCGCATTTGCAGGCTTGATGTCTGCTTGCTCCAAAGACGATCCCGTTCCTCAGGATGGACCACTTACACCAGACAGCCCGGAAGGACGTGAGGCCGTAACAATACCCGATGAGTTTTTCCGAACCTACTTGCTCAAAAATTTTGATCTCGATCGTAATGGAGAATTATCTCGCTACGAAGCATCGTTAGTCGTAAGAATTTCCTGTCCTGGAAATATAATATTGGGAGGAGATGCCTATATAAGCGATGCGACCGGCATAGAGGCCTGCACAAACCTTCACTACCTAAATTTGACGGGAAACGATTTGACCAAACTCGATTTAAGCAACAACAAACTGCTTGATACGCTCGATTGTTCGATGAATTATAAACTGAAAAGTCTCGACATATCGCAAAACAAGAATCTCCAGCAAGTGCATTGCTACTCCTGTTCTCTTGAAATCGACAAATGGGATCTGTCGGCAAATCCCGAATTGCGAGATCTAAGAATTGGAGGTGACGGATATTATTCTTTTTCCACAATATCCGTTCTCGACTGCAGTAGCAATCATAAGTTGGAAAACCTGAGGGCAGGCATAAGTCAAATGTCAGAACTCTATCTGGATTGTCCGGAATTGACCAGCGTTGATTTGGAACTCAACAATCTCTCTTCGCTCGATTTTAGCAACTGTCCAAAACTCGTAACACTTAATATCTCTCAAAACAAACTCACTCACTTGGATTTACAATGTCCAGACTTGGATCTTTTGCGTTGCGAGAGCAATAATCTCACCGCCATTGACGTAAGCAACAGTCCAAAGTTGAATGTGTTTTATTGCAACAACAACCAACTGCAAGGGTTGGATTTGACTAACAACAAGGATATCGAATATTTACGCATATCGGATAATGAGATCCAAAATTTAGATTTAGATGATCTCCTCATATTGAAAGAATTTGATTGTTCCAATACCGAAATAACAAGTTTACAACTCTCCAGTCCAGAACTAACACAATTAGTATGCACGAACTGTAATCTTCAAAAATTGAATTTGTCAAATGTTCCCAATTTACGTACACTAGAATGTCAGAATAACAATCTCCAAAGTTTGGATTTGTCAAATCTTCCGAACCTGTATGCGCTCACATGTTATGAAAACCAGCTCGAAACGATAGACATAAGTAACAATCCGGAACTTCGGGGCTTTTTCTGTAACCCAATGGAAACACTCAAGACTATCTATATGAGCGAAGGACAGGAGCAACTTTTACGAGCTTTCGAAAAACCCGAAACGACAGAAGTCGTGTACAAATAAACCAATATAACAGCAAAAAAAAATACCGAATGCTTTATTCGCATTCGGTATTTTTTGTCTCTAAATTTCTAAAAAACTCGAAATAAAAAAGATTACCTTACTATGTCCGAAAATGAAAACAAACCGACCTCACTATTCAAAATACATTCCTCGCGAAATTACACCTCCATTTTGGAAAATTAAGGGCTTTTTGATAAAAAACGATCCTGTTTATCACACTATACCCTCATTTTCATTACATTTGTAGCCTAAAATTCCTTATATGCAGAAACTCCGCAATATCGCCATCATTGCTCACGTAGACCACGGCAAAACGACCCTGGTCGACAAGATGATCATGCAAAGCCACGTGCTTCGCGACAATGCCAAGACCAGCGGCGAGCTGATCCTCGACAATAACGAACTGGAGCGCGAACGCGGCATCACGATTCTCTCGAAGAACGTATCTGTCATCTACAAGGACTACAAAATCAACATCATAGACACCCCGGGACACGCCGACTTCGGAGGCGAAGTGGAGCGTGTGCTCAACATGTGCGACGGCGTGCTGCTGCTGGTCGACGCCTTCGAGGGGACGATGCCCCAAACGCGTTTCGTGCTGCAGAAGGCCCTCGCCCTGGGCAAGAAGCCGATCGTGGTGATCAACAAGGTCGACAAACCCAACTGCCGCCCGGAGGTGGTCAACGAACAGGTCTTCGACCTGATGTTCTCGCTCGGTGCCACCGAGGACCAGCTCGACTACAAGACTATCTACGGCTCGGCCAAGCAGGGCTGGATGTCACACGTCTGGAACGAGCCGACCAACTCGATTGCTCCGCTGCTGGACACCATCATCGACGAGATTCCCGAGCCGAAAGTGGTCGAGGGAACTCCTCAGCTGCTGATCACCTCGCTCGAATACTCCTCCTACATCGGCCGTATCGCCGTCGGGAAGCTGACGCGCGGCGAGCTCCGCACCGGTCAGAACGTCACCCTGGCACGACGCGACGGCGTAACGCAGCAGAAATGCAAGATCAAGGAGTTGATGGTCTTCGAGGGACTGGGCAAGAAGAAGGTCGACAGCGTACCCTGCGGCGAGATCTGCGCCATCACCGGCATCGAGGGATTCGAGATCGGCGACACGATCTGCGACTACGAGAATCCGGAGCCGCTCCCCCCGATCGCCATCGACGAGCCGACCATGTCGATGCTCTTTACGATCAACAACTCGCCCTTCTTCGGGAAGGACGGTAAATATGTCACCTCGCGCCACATCAAGGAGCGTCTGGATCGTGAGTTGGAGAAGAACCTCGCCCTGCGGGTCGAGCCGGGACAGAATGCCGACAGCTTCATCGTCTACGGACGAGGCGTGCTGCACCTCTCGGTGCTGATCGAGACGATGCGCCGCGAAGGCTATGAGTTGCAGGTCGGACAGCCCAAAGTCATCATCAAGGAGATCGACGGCCAGAAGTGCGAGCCGGTCGAGGAGCTTACGGTCGACTGCCCGGACGAACACTCCGGTACGGTCATCGAAATGACGACCAAACGCAAGGGTGTACTGACCAACATGGAATCGGACAACGGCCGCACCCGACTCGAATTCTCGATCCCCTCGCGCGGTATCATCGGGTTGCGTTCCAATATGCTTACGGCCACGGCCGGTGAGGCGATCATGACCCACCGTCTGAAAGGATTCGAACCCTGGGCAGGCGATATCGAGATGCGAACGAACGGATCGATCATTGCCAGCGAAACGGGACAGGCATACGCCTACTCGATCGACAAGTTGCAGGATCGCGGACGTTTCTTCATCGCCCCCGGCGATCAGGTCTACGAGGGACAGGTCATCGGCGAGCACACCCGACAGAACGATATTACGGTCAACGTGACCAAAGCAAAACAGCTGACCAACATGCGTGCATCGGGTTCCGACGACAAGGCGGTGATCGTACCGCCCAAAATCTTCTCGCTCGAAGAGGCGCTCGAATACATCAAGGAGGACGAATACGTGGAGGTTACGCCGCACGCGATGCGTCTGCGCAAGATCCTTCTGAACGAAACGGACCGCAAGCGGGCCGCCAAATAGTCCGGAACGATGGATTACATTACCCTGGCTCTGGTCTCGGGCGTCGTAGTCGGCGTATTGGCACTCATTCCGATGTTGGCACAACGGGGATCCACGCGTGCCTGCATCGCGGTCTTCCTGCTCTACTTTTTTGCCGCGGTCATCGTCTTCTACGGCAACCTGCCCTATCTGCCCTGGTGGGGCGACGGTATGGGGACGACGATCATGATGACTTTGCCGCTATTATTCATCCTCGCCGGGAAAGAGCGTAAGACGATTCCCGTGCTGTTGTTGAATGCCCTGCTGCTCGGATTTCTGATAAGCGTCGCCAAACGATTCCTGGCATAACGAATGGGCCCCTCTCCGACAAGAAGAGGGGTTTTCTTATACAACCGACGCACAAACGACCGTCTATGAAAAATTTACGAGGTATTACCTATGCGGCTCTCTCCTCCTCGACATTCGGATTGGCCCCCCTCTTCTCGATTCTCCTGCTGTCATACGGATTCTCCTCGTTCGAGGTACTGACCTACCGCTGGGGTGTGGCTACCGCCGCTCTGCTCATCTTCGGACTCAGCTACGGATGCAGGTTCCGGATCTCCCGGCAGGAGTTTCAGACGGTCTTCCTGCTGAGCATCGCACGGGCTGCCACCTCGCTGAGCCTGGTCATCGCCTACCAGAACATATCGAGCGGCGTGGCCTCGATCATCCATTTCATGTATCCGCTGGCCGTCGCCGCCGCAATGGCTCTCTTTTTCCGGGAACGACTCTCATGGCGCGTCGTTCTGGCAATCGCCATTTCACTGGCAGGTGTCGCCCTGCTTTCAAGCGGGGGGATCGGGCGGCCGGGCGGAGACCCGCAGATCGGGGCAATCGCAGCCTCCTTCTCCGTATTCGCATACGGCGGCTACATCATCGGGGTACGCAAGAGCCATGCAGCCCAGATCGAATCGGCAACGCTGACCTTCTACGTTACGGCGATCGGAGCCATGATGTTTCTCTGCGGAGGTTTGCTTACGGGCGGTGTACGGATCGTTACGGACGGCGTGCAATGGCTTGTCATTCTGGGATTGGCACTCCCGGCAACGGCCATCTCGAACATCACCCTGGTACAGGCCATCAAATATATCGGACCGACCTTGACCTCGATATTCGGGGCCTTGGAACCGCTGACGGCTGTCATCATCGGAGCTGCGGTATTCGGAGAGCGGTTCGGCCTGACAAGCATGGCCGGTGTTGCACTTGTCATTGCAGCCGTGACGATGGTCGTACTCAGTTCGCAGCGGCAAAAGCAGGCTTAAATATTCTTCTTCAGGGTGGCAAAAGAGAGGATGTGCCAGGTCAGACCGACAGCCAGCAAAAAGAGAAGGAGCTGCGCCCACCACCGATCGACCACACAAACAATGCAATAGCTGATCGTAAGCCAAATTAACGAAACGGAGACTACTTTGGCCCGAAGCGGAATGGCCCGGTTTTCGCGGAAATTACGGATATAGGGTCCCAGATGTTTCTGATTCAGGAGCCACTCATAGAGTGCGGGAGAGCAACGCAGATAGAGTGCGGCGGCGAGCAAAAGAAAGGGCGTAGTGGGGAGCAACGGCACGAAAATGCCGATGATACCAAGCGCAAGCGCGACAGTTCCCAGTGCAATACCGATAATTTTCACGCCGCAAAGCTAATACTTTTCCAGAAAAGGCGGCAATGAGCCGCGATTTTTATAATTTTGGTGCGACGAACACGAACTTTTAACACACAAGCATATGAAAAAGAAGATCGGCATTGCCAGCGACCACGCTGGTTATGACATGAAAGAGTTTCTGGTCGGTTACCTCGACGCAAAAGGTTGGGAGGTGATCGACTTCGGTACGGATTCGGAGCAGAGCGTCGACTACCCCGATTTCGCCCACCCGCTGGCAAACGCCATCGAGGCGGGTGAACTGGAGCGGGGAATCGGTCTGTGCGGTTCGGGCGAAGGTATGGCCATGACCCTCAACAAGCATCAGGGCATCCGTGCCGGACTGGTATGGGACAAGGAGATCGCCCATCTGATCCGCCAGCACAACAACGCCAACGTCATCGTCCTTCCGGCTCGTTTCATCTCGAACGACCAGGCCATCGAGTTCATCGAGGAGTTCTTTGCCACCGAATTCGAAGGCGGCCGTCACGAGCGTCGCGTCGAGAAGATCCCGGTTGGCAGCGCAACGAAGTAATCCGGACGGTTACAACGGGAAAATGAAAGGTGTAAGGTGTTCGCTTTGCACCTTTTCTATTTGTGCCTCCTCGAAAATACCGAATACGGCTGAACCGGATCCCGACATGGCAGCATAAACAGCCCCATAATCGAGCAGTTTGCGTTTTGCCTCGGCGATTTCGGGATGCATGGCACAGATATGGGGTTCGAAGGCATTATGCAGCGACTTCTGCCACTCGGTTACCGGTTGCTGAATCCGAACGGCGAGCGGCTCCGCAGGAACGGAAGGGGTTATGCCGGCATAGGCCTCGGCCGTCGAGACACCACAGGCCGGTTTGAGGATGGCGATCCACCATCCGCGCAGATCGACCTCAACGGGAGAGATCTCATTGCCTCGTCCCGTACACATCTGCGGCGTATTGCGCACGAAGAAGGCCGTATCGCTACCAAGCGTTGCCGCGCAATCGATCAGTTCCTCTTCCGACAGGCGAAGTTCAAACAGGTCGGCCAGCGCCATGATTACGGCCGTCGCATCGGACGAACCGCCGCCCAATCCGGCCCCGAACGGAATGCGTTTGTCGAGGACGACCGATACGGAACCGGTGCCGTATCGCTCCTGCATCAGGCGGATCGCCCGCAGGCAAAGATTCTGATCATCCGGGCAGTCGATGGCCAGGCCCCGCGGGCTGAAGTGGTCCTCCGACGAGCGTTCCACCTCTATGACATCATATAACTCATGTACCGGGCACATCACGGTTTCGATGTCGTGATACCCGTCTTCCCGGCGACGCAATACGTCGAGTCCGAGGTTGATCTTACAATTGGCTTTGCGAATCATAACTGAGAGGGTAAAAGGGTAAATCCGGGCGAAGGACAACGGTTGCGACACCATGTTGCAAACAGCCTCAGCACCGAACAAAATGCGATAAAACAGCGTGCGAACGAAACATCCAATTTGCCTCCCCCGCACCCGACACGGGGAGATTCGTTCTGTGCAAAGATAAAAAATAATCGTTCCCGGCGTAAACAGCCGACAGGAAAGTTTCCGAGACTTCTCTTTTCGAACTATCTTTACGGCATGAAATTCCACACCGAAATACAGATCTCTCCCTTCGAGAAAAAGATCGGATACGAAAACCGGATCCTGGCGATGGGGTCCTGTTTCGCCGAACACATCGCAGGGAAGCTCGCCGGAGCGAAATTCCGAATCACGAGCAACCCGACGGGTATCCTTTTCAATCCGCTCTCGATCGCCTCGGCCATCGACTCCTATGCTGAGAGGCGGACCTTGTCTTCGGAAGAGCTGCTCATGCAACGCGGACTATGGTTCCACTACGACTTTCACGGATCGTTCGCGGACATCTCGCCGGAAATGGCTCTGGCACGCATGAATCTCGGACTCCAAACCGGGGCCAACGCCCTGCGTGAATCGGATCGGGTCCTCCTGACGTTCGGCACGGCCTGGGTCTATGAGTTGAAAGAGACGGGATGCGTCGTTGCCAACTGCCACAAGCAGCCGGCCGAACTTTTCCTCCGGCGAAGGCTCTCGGTGGCGGAGATCGCAGAGCACTTCGACACCCTGCTGGATGGCGTTCTTCGGGACAAGCAGGTCCTCTTCACGGTCAGTCCGGTTCGCCATCTGGGAGACGGTCTACAGGAGAACTCGCTGAGCAAAGCCACGCTCCGATTAGCGATCGAGGAGCTCTGCCAACGGCACGGCAATGCAGCCTATTTCCCGGCTTATGAGGTACTCATGGATGATCTGCGCGACTACCGCTTCTATGCCGATGATCTGGTACACCCCTCATCGCAGGCGATCGAATATACGTGGGAACTCTTCTCGAAGGCCCTGCTGAGCGATCGTGCACGTCAACTGCTGCCCGCTGTCACAGCTGTCACATCGGCCGCACGGCACCGTCCCCTCCACCCCGAAAGCGAGGAGTTCCAAACGTTCTGCCGGCAGCAGCTCGAAACAATCGGACGCCTGCATGAAGTCGACTTCACGGCAGAAAAACGGCTGTTCGAACAATATTTGGAGTAAGGGAATCCCGGTCGGGATCAGAAAATTCCAGTCGGGACGATTTCTCTCGCAAGCCGTTCCATTAGTAGAAAATAAATTTATAAATTTGCCGTTCAATACGCGGAATTCATAGACACTCATGGCAAAGAAAAAAATCCTTCTCTCGTTGTTCCTTCTGATGGCTGGCATTGTATCTACTGCTGCAAAACCGCCTCGCTTAGTCATCAACCTCGTGGTCGGGACCATGCAGGCCGACGATATCGACCGTTATCAGGGACAATTCACCGAAGAGGGGTTCCTGCGCCTGAAAAAAGGAGGCGCAGACTTTACCGGAGCCTCATACGACTACCAGCAAACCGTCGCCCCCGTCTCACTGGCCACCCTTACGACCGGATCCATGCCCTCGACACACGGCGTAATCGCAACCCGGTGGCGGGATTACATCACCAACGAAGCCGTCGGTCTGATCGAAGACCGGAAAGTCCGTGATGCAGAGTACCAGAACGGAAACGGGGCCTACTCCCCCCGCAACCTGATCGCCCCCACCCTCGGGGAAAGCCTGCTCCGGCAATCGCCCGAAAGCCGCGTGGTAACACTAGCACTGGATCCCTATTCGGCCATTGTCATGGGGGGCCGCGAAGGATGGACCTTCTGGATGGACCCGATCACCTGCAACTGGTCTACCTCGACCTACTATATGCGGATTCTGCCAGCCTGGGTTAAGAAATTCAACGCCGAAAAACTCTACATATCCTACACGGCAGATCCCTGGCACACCCTGCTCAAACAGGAGCAATACCTCAACAAACGCCGCTCGGACATCATTATGACAACCGGCTCGGAGCGGGGCAAAGGCTCACGCACGACGAATGACCAGATCCGGCGCATCTCCTCGATCGCTCCCTACAAAACGGCCTACGAGAGCCTGCTATACTCCCCGGCTGGGAACCTGATGACCTTCGAGTTCGCCAAGACGGCCATGACCCAACTCGAACTGGGAAAACGGAATACGACCGACATGCTCAACATCTGCCTCGATGCACCGCGCGCCGTCAATGAGGCCTACGGACCTGAATCCATCGAAACGGAAGATATGTACTACCGGCTGGACCGGGATCTGGCCGAATTCCTCACCTTCGTCTATTCGCAGGTAAAACCGGAGGAGGTTTTGATCGTTCTGACGGCTGCACACGGCACCAGCCCCTCCTACGACTTCGGCCGCGAAGAGGCAGATCGACTCAATCCGCGTCAGTTCGAGGTGATTCTCAACAGTTTCCTGAGTGCCCGGTACGGACAGGGAGACTGGGTCCTGGAGTATGAGAACAAATGCATCTACCTGAACCACAACCTGGTATATGAAAAAGAGCTCAGTCTGGCCGATATTCAGAACGAAGTGGCGATCTTCGCCATGCAGTTCCGGGGTGTCTCCCACGCCCTTTCGGCTACGGCCATGCGCACCAGCTATTTCGGCAGCGGATATGCCCGCAAGATGCAAAACAGCTTCTATCCACGGCGTTCGGGCGACGTGATCATCAACCTGATGCCGGGATGGATCGAGGAGCATCCGACCAAACGCTCCTCAGCCGGGTCAATGTACGGATACGACACACGCGTGCCGCTGATCTTCTACGGTACGGGCGTCACACCCCGCCACGTAGCCCGGGCAGTCGATATGATTCATGTGGCTCCCACGGAGGCCTACCTGATCGGAATCGGGGCTCCGGATGCCGCTGAAGGAATGGTGCTTGAAGAGATTATTTCCAAATAACGTTTAAACGAAAAAGGTCATGGTTAAAGATCCAAGACAAGAGGAGATCATCGAAGAGTTCTCGATCTTCGACGAATGGCTCGACAAATACGAATACCTGATCGGTCTGAGCGACACGCTCCCGGCCATCGCACCCGAGCATCGCACCGATCAATATCTGATTCAGGGGTGTCAGTCCCGCGTATGGATCGATGCCCGCTACGAGGAGGGAAAGGTTTACTTCACCGCCGACAGCGATGCCATCATCACCAAAGGAATCATCGCCCTGCTGATCCGCGTCCTGAACGGCCGCACCCCGCAGGAGATTCTCGATACGGATCTCTATTTCATCGACACCATCGGACTGAGTGCCAACCTTTCGCCCACGCGAAGCAACGGACTGCTGGCCATGGTCAAGCAGATGAGACTCTATGCCCTTGCCTTTTCAACCAAATAATTGTTTGTCAATACGAACAAATATGACACCCGAAGAGATACTGCAAGTAGAAAAAGATATCGTCGCAACACTCAAGAATGTGTATGACCCGGAGATTCCGGTAAACATCTACGATCTCGGACTCGTCTATGAGATCGACTACGAACCGGACGGGACCGCCAATATCCGTATGACGCTGACCGCACCGAACTGCCCGATGGCCGACATGCTGGTCGAGGATGTCCACACGCAAGTAGCCAAAGTAAAAGGAGTCAAGGCCGTAAACGTAACCCTGACGTTCGATCCGGTGTGGGACCAGAGCATGATGACCGAAGAGGCACGGCTCGAACTCAACCTGATGTAAGGTCTCATGGAGAAGCGTGCCGACAAGATAGCCGAAATACTCGCCAAGCTCCGCGCCGGTGCCGGGCATCTGGCGTGCGGGGGTTATCTGGGCTCGCTCGATCCGTTACACCTCACCGACCTGCTGACTCAGTTGGTTTATGACCGGCTGAAGCGTAAATGCGAAATGGTCGATGAGATCTATCGCTTCTCCGGCCAAAACTGGAACCAGACCTTCTACGCCCTGCTGTTCCGCTACATCGGCGACCTGCCCAATCGCGAAACCTACATGGAACTGGCCCGAAGGGCTACCTACACGATGGTACTTCGCGAACGCCCTTCCCGGCAACGGATCGAAGCGTTGCTGTTCGGTACCTCGGGATGGCTCTCCACATTCCGGCCGGATGACTATGTCCGCCGTCTGCGCAGCGACTTCGACTACTTCCAGTCAAAATACGGGATCGATCCCATCGAACTGTCGCGCTGGAAAACGACAAAGATACGCCCGAACAATGCACCGCATCTCCGTATTGCCCAACTCGCCTCGTTCCTCGCCCAGCATAACTTCGTATTCGAACAGGTACTGGCCTGTCAGACACGCAAGGATGTTTACGATCTTTTCAGCGTTGAGGCTGCTCCCTATTGGTCCGGCAACGACACGCGGCAAGAACCGCCCAAACGGGTCGGGCAGATGAAATCGGATATTTTCGGCATCAATCTGGTCGCCATCCTGCAATACGCCTACGGTTCCTACATTCAGGACGAAGGGCTGCGCGACCGGGCTTTCGCCCTGTTGGAGTGCATCCCTCCCGAAGAGAACCAATACATTACCCGCTGGCGAGGGTATGGGCTGGAGCCGCAAAATGCCTTCGACACACAGGCATTGCTGCAACTGGCTCTCGAATACTGCGCACAGAAACGTTGCGACCATTGTCCGGTTGCCGGTCGGGTTATCGACAAGATCATCCGGGCCGAATAAACCAAGCCTATCAATAAACTACATGAAAACGATCAGCTGGAAAGGACATGGCGCCATGTTCAGCGCCAATGCAATATGGGGATTGATGTCTCCCGTCGCCAAACTCGTGATTGTCGGAGGTGTGATCTCCCCCCTGGCGATCACAGACCTGCGAATCGTCGGTGCAATGTGTCTCTTCTGGATCGTATCGCTTTTCCAAAAGAGCGAGCACGTTCCCGTAAAGGATCTGGCCAAACTCTTCGGGGCTGCCCTGTTGGGTGTCGTACTCAACCAGGGCAGTTTCATCCTCGGAGTCGGACTGACCTCCCCCGTAAACGCCTCGATCATCACCACCAGCATGCCCCTTTGGGCAATGATCCTCGCCGCCTTTTTCCTCAAGGAACCTATCACCGCAAAAAAGATACTCGGAATCGCTGCCGGTGCTTCGGGAGCAGCGGTCCCGGCGGCTCGACTCCTGCCGGAGAACACCATATCTGGGGAGACCTGCTGGTGCTGTTCGCTCAACTGAGCTACGCCTTCTACTTCGTTCTCTACAAGAACTTCGTGAACCGCTACTCGATGATCACGATCATGAAGTGGATGTTCACCTTCGGTTCGATCTGCATCCTTCCGTTCACCTGGCACAACCTCTCGGCAACCGAGTGGAGCCTGCTCTCCGGCAAGGAGATCGGATCACTCGTCTTCATCGTTGTCGGCAGCACCTTCCTGAGCTATATGCTCATCATCGTCGGTCAGAAAAACCTGCGGCCGACCGTCGCCGGAATGTACAACTACATCCAACCGCTCGTCGCTACACTCGTCGCCGTATGCTGGGGCATGGAGTCCTTCAACCTCACCAAGGTCTGCTCCGTACTGCTCATCTTCGGCGGTGTCTACCTGGTAACCACCAGCCGCAGCCGCGCTGACATAGAGGCCGACAAATCCACAACCGTCTCCAAGCAATAGACCGCCTCCGAGAAGGATCGGTTGCAAAATTCCGCCATCCGATTGTAAAAAAGTGCGCGGGAGGTGTTTCTTATGCGAAAATTCGGGGCGTTACGACGCTATTCCGGGCGTTTTTATATTGTAATTTCCGAAATAATGAATATCTTTGACAGACTTATATCGCTTGTGAAACAATAACAAACAAACAATCATATATGGACATAGCTGCCAGTCTAATCAAGTTCTTCCTCGGCTCCAAGGCCGACAAAGACCGTAAACTCGTCGAGCCTTATCTTAACAAGATCAAGGCCGTATATCCCCAGATCGAAGCACTCTCGAACGATGAACTGCGCCAACGGAGCGCCGGCCTGAAACGCCAGATCGCCGACTTCATCGCTGCGGATGAAGCACATATCACCGAGCAGAAAGCCCGGTTGGAACTTCCGGAGACCTCTCTTGCGGAAAAGGAGAAGATCTCGAAGGATATTGACGAGACGGAGAAACGAATCGACGAAAAGATAGAGAAGAAACTGGATGAGGTGCTGCCTGAAGCATTCGCCATCATGAAAGATACGGCCCGCCGTTTCGCCCAGAATGAAACGGTCGTCGTAACGGCCAACGATTTCGACCGCAACCTGGCGGCCACCAAAGATTTCGTCACCATCGACGGAGACAAGGCCATCTACGCCACACACTGGATGGCCGGCGGAAACGACGTGAAGTGGGACATGATCCACTACGATGTCCAGCTCTTCGGCGGTGTCGCACTGCATCTGGGTAAAATCGCCGAGATGGCTACCGGTGAGGGTAAGACCCTGGTGGCAACCCTTCCCGTATTCCTGAACGCATTGGCCGGTAAAGGTGTCCACATGGTGACGGTGAACGACTATCTGGCTCGCCGAGACTCGGAGTGGATGGGCCCGATGTACCAGTTCCACGGACTGTCGGTCGACTGCATCGACAAGCACCAGCCCAACTCGGAGGCGCGTCGCCAGGCCTATCTGGCCGACATCACCTTCGGTACGAACAACGAATACGGTTTCGACTACCTGCGAGACAACATGGCCTCCTCGCCCAAGGACCTCGTACAGCGCAAGCACCACTATGCGATCGTCGACGAGGTGGACTCCGTGTTGATCGACGATGCCCGTACCCCGCTCATCATCTCGGGTCCCGTTCCCAAAGGCGACGACCAGCTCTTCGAGCAGTACTGCCCCGCCATCGAGCATCTGTACAACCTGCAGAAGAACCTCGTTACCAACCTGCTGGCCGAGGCGAGAAAGCTGATTACCGAAAGCGAGGGCAAGAACGACGAGGGCGGCATCAAGCTCTATCGGAGCCACAAGGGTCTTCCCAAATACAAACCGCTGATCAAGTTCCTCTCCGAGCCGGGGATCAAGGCCCTGATGCAGAAGACCGAGAACATCTACATGCAGGACAACAACCGGCGCATGCCGGAGATCACCGACGACCTCTACTTCGTCATCGACGAGAAGATGAACTCGGTGGAGCTGACCGACAAGGGTCACGAGGCGCTCTCGAAATACTTCAACGAAGACGGATTCTTCGTGCTGCCCGATATCGGGGCGATGGTCGCCGAGATCGAGAAGGAGGATATTTCGGCCGAGGAGAAGGCGCAGAAACGCGATGCCCTGATCAATGACTACGCGATCAAGTCGGATCGTGTCCACACGGTAAACCAGCTGCTGAAGGCCTACGCGATGTTCGAGAAGGATGTCGAGTACGTGGTGATCGACAACAAGGTGAAGATCGTCGACGAGCAGACGGGCCGTATCATGGAGGGCCGTCGCTATTCGGACGGTCTGCATCAGGCAATCGAGGCCAAGGAGCGCGTGAAGGTCGAGGCCGCCACGCAGACCTTCGCCACCATCACCCTGCAGAACTACTTCCGTATGTACCACAAGCTGGCCGGTATGACCGGTACGGCCAAGACCGAGGAGTCGGAGTTCGACAGCATCTACAAACTCGACGTCGTGGTCATTCCGACCAACCGTCCGGTAATCCGTCAGGACAAACAGGATCTGGTATACAAAACCAAACGAGAGAAATACAACGCCGTGATCGAAGAGATCGTCCGGCTGGTAGGCATAGGCCGTCCGGTACTGGTAGGTACCACTTCGGTCGAGATCTCGGAGCTTTTGAGCCGCATGCTGAAGCTGCGCGGCATCAAGCACAACGTACTGAATGCCAAGCAGCACCAGTTGGAGGCTCAGATCGTTGCCGAGGCGGGTCGCCCGGGACAGGTTACCATCGCAACCAACATGGCCGGCCGTGGTACCGATATCAAGCTGACACCCGAAGTGAAAGAGGCAGGCGGTCTGGCCATCATCGGTACCGAGCGTCACGAGTCGCGTCGTGTGGACAACCAGTTGCGCGGTCGTGCCGGCCGTCAGGGAGACCCCGGATCATCGCAGTTCTTCGTCTCGCTCGAAGATGACCTGATGCGTCTGTTCGGATCGGGCCGCATCGCAACCATGATGGACCGCATGGGTCTCAAGGAGGGAGAGGTAATTCAGGCAGGTCTGATGACCAAAGCCATCGAGCGCGCCCAGAAGAAGGTCGAGGAGAACAACTTCGGTATCCGTAAACGTCTGCTCGAATACGATGACGTAATGAACTCGCAGCGTACGGTAATCTATACCCGTCGTCGCCACGCCCTCTACGGTGAGCGTATCGAGATCGACCTGAACAACATCATGTACGACTTCGCCACGACGTTCCTGGAGAACCACGAGGGAATCGATTTCGAGGATTTCCGCATCGAGATGATCCGCGAAGTGGCCGTACAGCCCTCGTTCGACGCCGCCACCTACGAGAAGAGCAAGCAGAAGGAGCTGATCGAGCTGATCGTGGCAGACCTGCAGGCAGCCTACACACGCCGCATGAAAGCCATCTCAGATATGGTACGTCCCGTCATGGAGCGCGTATATGAGGATCGGAAGGATCAGATGAACAACAACATCTACTTCCCGATTACGGACGGACACCTGGGATACAACATTCCGGTCAATCTGCAGCGTTGCAAGGATACGGACGGAGACGAGATCTTCAAGGTGTTCTCGAAGGTCGTGATGTTCACGGCCATCGACGATGCATGGCGCGAGCATCTGCGCGACATGGACGACCTGCGTCAAAGCGTACAGAACGCCACCTACGAGCAGAAAGACCCGCTGTTGATCTACAAACTCGAGTCGTTCGACCTGTTCGCGAAGATGCTGATCAAGGTAAACAACAACATCCTCAGCACGTTGAACCGTGCCTACATTCCCGTTCAGGAGAATACGGCCGAGAAGGTGCAGCGCGAACGTCAGGCAGCTCGCGCCAAAGTCGACGTGAACAAGCTCCAGGCATCGCGCATGCAGGCCGCGGCACAGGCCGGACAGGGCGAAAAGCAGAAACCGATGCCGATCCACGTCGAAAAGAAGGTGGGCCGCAACGATCCCTGCCCCTGCGGTAGCGGCAAGAAATACAAGAACTGTCACGGTAAAGAGGCTTAACGGATATGGGTTATCAGGAAGAGAAACAGCGGCAACTCGATATGCGCTATCTGCGCATGGCCAGAATCTGGGCCGAAAACTCCTACTGCGTACGTCGCAAGGTCGGAGCGCTGATCGTCAAGGACAAGATGATCATATCGGACGGATACAACGGAACTCCCTCCGGATTCGAGAATATCTGCGAAGACGATATGGGCCGTACGAAGCCCTATGTACTGCATGCCGAGGCCAATGCCATCACCAAGGTGGCCAAGAGTGCCAACAACTGCGACGGATCGACTCTCTACATCACGGCGGCACCCTGTCTCGAATGTTCGAAACTGATCATCCAGGCAGGAATCAAACGGGTCGTTTACAGCGACGACTACCGCTCGGAGGAGGGTATCGATCTGTTGAAACGGGTCGGGATCGAGTGTCTGCAAATTGACAATATTTAAAGAAGCTCATAAAAAACAAACCGGGAGAGGGATTGCGGCTTCATGCGCAATCCCTCTCTCGATCCTTATACCGAAACGACTATGAAACGAATCCTTATCATCGGTGCCACCTCGGGCATCGGCTGGGAGACAGCCCATGCATTCATACGGGAGGGATGGCACGTCGGAGCAGCCGGGCGCAACACGGAACGTCTCGCCCTGCTGCAAAAGAGTACCCCGGAACAGGTTACGGTCGGACGGATCGACCTGTTGGACCCGCAGGCCCCCGACCAGATGCGGGCATTGATCGGACAGATGGGAGGATGCGACGTTTTGCTGAACTGTGCCGGCATCGGGTATAACAATCCGGCACTCGATCCTGGACGGGAGATCGATACGACGCGTACCAATGTCGAAGGATTCACCCGCATCATGACGGCGGCGTTCCACTACTTCCGCCAGCAGGGAGGCGGCCATCTGGCCGACATCAGCTCCATTGCCGGGACCAAAGGGCTCGGGGCCGCCGCAGCCTATTCGGCCAGCAAGCGTTACCAGAATACCTATCTCGATGCGCTGGCCCAACTATCCCGTACAGAGCACCTCAACATCCGAATCACCGATATCCGTCCCGGATTCGTCGACACGCCACTGCTGCGCGAGGGAAAATACCCGATGCTGATGTCTCCGAAGAAGGTAGCCGCACGAATCGTTCGTGCAATCCGACACAAGCGTCGCCGCATTGTAATCGACCGCCGGTATGCCGTATTGGTATTTTTCTGGCGTCTGATCCCGGAGTGGCTCTGGGAGCGACTCCCGATTCACACACGCTCTTAACCCCACCCCGACATGATACCACAAGAGATTATGGAAACGGCTCTCCGCAACACGGAGAATGCCCATCAAATTATCCAGAAGACCGGCGTCATTAAACTATGGGAGTCGATCGGGGCAACCGTCAATCCGGTCGGGTCGCTCAGCATGGGACTTTTGGTCAAGCACCTCGACATCGACTTACACCTCTATACGCCTACGATCGAGATCGGAAAGGATTTCTCGGTGATGTCCCGGCTGGCTGCCCTCCCTTCGATCCGGAAGATCGAATACGGCAATCTGCTCGCGACCGAAGAGCGTTGTCTCGAATGGCACGCCTGGTATGAAGCCGACAACGGGGAGGTCTGGCAACTGGATATGATCCACATCGAACGCGGTTCTCGTTATGACGGATATTTCGAGCGGCAGGCCAGGCGAATCGCCGCCGCGCTGACCGATGAGACCCGCAACACGATTCTGCGACTCAAATGGGAGACCCCCGAAGAGGAGAAGATCGCAGGGATCGAATACTATCAAGCCGTCATCCGGGACGGCGTTCGCGACTACGACTCATTCATGAAGTGGCGCAAGGAACATCCACTCACAGGCGTCGTGGAATGGATGCCTTAAAGTCATCCGTCTTGACAAAACAAAGCACCGCCCGATCGGAAATGATCGAGCGGTGCCCTCTATTTTGACAATCCGGCCGGATTAGAACGGCAGGTCATCCGGATCATCGGCCGGCATGGCTACAGGTGTCGGCGTAGCCGAACGAGGCTGGGCCTGCGGGGCACGGTTCACATCCCCACCCATCGGAGATGCTCCTCCGGACTGGTTGTTATCGCCCCGGCGACCGAGCAGTTTCATATCATCGGCCAGGATCTCGGTCGAATAACGCTTGTTGTTATCCTTATCGGTCCATTCGCGGGTGCGCAGACGACCCTCGATATAGATCTGCGAGCCCTTGTTCACGTAACGGTCTACCACATCGGCCAATCCACGCCACAACGTAACAGTATGCCACTCGGTATGCTCCTTGGTCTCATTGGCCTGACGGTCAAATAACCGTTCGGTCGTCGCAATCCGCAAACGGGCAACCTTCGCTCCGCTCTCAAGCGTGCGGACTTCGGGATCCATACCCACGTTGCCGATCAAAATCACTTTATTTACCATCGTGCTATCCTCTTATAAATTCTTAACCATCTCCATAAAGAGCTCGGCCATCTTCACTCCGGCCTTCGCTCCCTGACGCTGGACATCCTCATGGTCACCCACTTCGTCACTCAATCCCACGTTCGTAATGACCGATACACCGAAGACCGGAATCGACATATGACGTGCCACGATCACCTCCGGAACGGTGGACATACCGGCCGCATCACCGCCGATCGCCTTGAAATAACGATACTCGGCCTGTGTCTCGAACGTCGGGCCCGTACCGCCCACATAAACACCATACTGCAATTTGATACCGCGCTCCTCGGCGATCTTCGTCGCACGGGCAATCAACTTCTTATCGTAGCAGTTGTGCATATCCGGGAAACGGGGGCCGAATTCGGCCATATTGGGCCCTACCAGCGGATTGGGCATCAGATTGATATGGTCGGTAATAACCATCAGGTCGCCCACGCGGAACGAGGTGTTGATACCGCCGCTGGCATTCGATACGAACAGGTACTGGATACCCAGCAACTTAAGCACCCGCACGGGGAAGGTTACCTGCTGCATCGTATAGCCTTCATAGTAGTGGAAACGCCCCTGCATCGCCACCACGCGACGTCCTTCGAGCAGACCGAAAATCAGTCGCCCCTTATGCCCCTCGACCGTCGATACGGGGAAGTTGGGGATGGTCTTGTAATCAATCGAATATTTAACGTCGATACGGTCGGCAAAACTGCCCAGACCCGTACCGAGAATAATGCCTACCTCAGGACGGAAGTCCCCGACCTCGGCCTGAATGAAAGCCGCAGTCTGTTTAATTTTCTCTAACATCGTTCTCTAATTTTTGAAGAAAATCCGTTTCCGAATCATCTATGAATGAAATATTGATCGGCAGGTAGTACAATCGGCGACGTACCTCCGCCGGTATTTTTTCCGGATGGATCAATTTGACCGCATCCTTTTCGGTCATGATCACAACCGCCTGCGGATGTGCTTTCAACAAGCCATCCAACAGGTTGATATCCTTCACCTTATACACATGATGATCATCCAGGCAAACATCCTCTACCACACGGTAACTACCCTTCAGGCCATCAACGAACGGCCCCGGATTGCCGACTCCCGAAAGAGCGATTACCTCCTGCCCGTAATTCAAATCGAGATCAACCTCTTCCGGGAAAAGCGGCTGCGGGCGGAAACTCTCGAAACGGGTAAAATAAACACGTTGGTATGCAGCCTGTATCAACACCTTCCGCAAAATACGCCGGTCGATGGGGGCCATGTTCTCCGGACATTTCGTAACAATGAAATAATTAGCCCGATGCAACTGATCGAGCGTATCGCGCAACGAACCGGCCGGCAACATCCGGTCGTGCTGGACCGGTCGCGTAGCATCGATCATCACCACATTGACCTTCGGCTCTACGTAACGATGCTGAAACCCATCGTCCATAATGATCAAATCCACATCAGGATGCTCCTGCAAAAGGCGTCGGATACCTTCGACCCGTCTCTCGCAGACCACCACCACCGTATCCGGGAACTTACGCTTGATCTGTAACGGCTCGTCCCCGACCTGACGATAGTGTGCGTCTGCACGAACCTCGATATACCCTTTCGTTTTACGACCATACCCGCGAGAGATTAAGGCAATACGATGTCGCTGAGACATGTAAGCAATCACCATCTCGGCCATCGGAGTCTTCCCCGTACCGCCAACGGTAATGTTACCAATACAGATTACCGGAACTTCGAACTTCTCCTGTTTAAGGATACCCCAGTCGAAAAGCCGGTGGCGAAAAGTCACCCCCAGCTTATACAGATAGGATATAGGCAGCAAAAAAGGATTCGCCATTTTTTTGATCCGGCTTTATCCGGTTTTTCAAAGATAGGCAACAATCCAGTGAAATCCAAAAGAAAAGGACTAAAAGTTAAATAAGTAGCGATGAGTCTGCCCTATACAGGCCCATGGATTCTCCGGTTAAGGGATGGCTCTCGACAAAAGTTTTCCCGAAAAAAAAATGAAACCATCGATTGTTCAGCGGACCCTTTTTCTTTGCGAAGAAAAACTTTCCATATGGCATAGCCGTTAAAAGATCATAGCGGTAAAGATCTTAAAAGAGGTTATTATTAATCTTTACCGCTATGTCCAAAACATTCGTTAATTGGTACTACTTAATCAAACATAATATCAATCATGGCCTGACAAACTCCCTGACATCGGGAATAATTGTCATGCTTGTAGGTTGAGAATCAGCATAACTTCCGTCTGACATTTCCATCTTACCGCTCCAGGAGCCGTTCCACGTGTTTTCTGAATCGTCGCCAAACTTGAAAGATATGTCATATGTTCCGTCTCCCTTATTGACAATTACAAGGTCTCCGGTAATTGCAAGTGCATATGATCTAGGGGTTCCTTCCTCAGTAAAATTTCCCACATACACGGTACCATCCAGAGTAAGTGAGTTGTTCATTCTACCTATACTGTACTCCCCTGGCTTGGGATAACTTCCAGATGCGGGTTTGTATGTTCCTGATGGTATCCCGTCTTCAAATTTGCCGGGGTCAGTCACAATTTCAGCCAAAAACCCGTCAGGACAGTTTCCTGGCATCAGTTTGACCAACCAATCATCCCCCTCCAGAAAGTAAAAGTATCCGAGATATGTAGACGTTCCAACAGCTCCTTCAAGATTGAGCGTATAATCCTCTGTGAGAGTCGAGAACGGTCCTGGCAGTCCGGCAATCTTCATAGCCCCTGTGTATCTGCATACGACCTTGTACCCTTCTACAGTTATAAAGTCGCATACCACCGTATATATATCGTTCTCTTTTGTTATAGTCATTGTTCCCTCTTTCACAAATCCGTATGATGTCTTCCCTTCTTCATCATAGTATAAGAGGTATGTACCATTGCCGTCAAAATTTTCTTCTATCGGACATATCGTACCTGCCTCCCTCAAAGTTGATATGGTATAGGTTCCAGGGGTAACATCCCTATTTCGGTCATAAGGCATAATTGCATCTATCTAAGATTATTGCCCGGATATATGAAATATCCGCTGGAATCGAAATTCATATCATACAACGAAAAGCACACTTTTATCAGTCCTTCCTCAAGCCCTATGTTGTTGGCATAGGAAGTCCATGAGTTTGGTGCGTCAAAATCCACATCTCTCTCTATTATTGTTATCTGATCCGTCGGGCCTTGGCTGGAATCAGTGAATGGAGCAGGTCCACTGTATGACACATGATGGGATTTACCGAGATTGTCGACAATAAACGCCTCCATGATAAGGTTCCCGTTTTCGTAAGCAATGGTCATTTCACCTTCCTTAAGAGCTAAAGAAGCTGTCAGGAAACCATCTTTATCAACATGCTCTATCTTAGAGTTGGGAGTGAAAGTCATTTCTTTTGTCTCATCTTTTTTTTCCCAGGGTATATTTCCCGGCTTGAGGAAGAGGGTTGTTTACATCTATGGGAGCAGAGGTATATATGTCGAAAATATAGCTGGCACCGTCAATGAAGAGAAGTCCGTCAAGCTTCATATTATGGAAGGTTGAATTGAAGTTGTATTCGCCATTTTTCCCGAAGTGCGATCCATAATAAGTACCAAAAAAATCTGTAAGTTCATATTCGTAGTCGTACTTGTCCGGACCATCATTTTCAGGAGCCGATTTGTGGCAGCCGATTAATACAGAAGAGAGAGTGAATAGAAATAAAAATAGAGTTTTTTTCATAATACATGAATTTTTAGAGTTTGTAAATAAACAACGACTCAAAAATAGAAAACGACTCTCAATCTCTCAAATAAAATTAATAACCACATAAATTAAATAATACATTGTTTTTCAAACACTTACACCACAAAAGAAAAGTAAACAAGCTATCAATAAGAGACTGGAATTAGCACAAACAAGCCAATTTCAGATCTTAGATATAGAAGAATGGGATAAAATATGTTTTGTCTGAAAAAATTTTCCTACTTGGAAGAATAGTCGAGGATTCTTTTTCTGAGATATGTGGACAGTCTGCCAGATATGCCCATTTTTCTGGCAAGTCTGCTTTTTTTCGTGTTCAGACTTGTTACCTCCATTTTCGTCATTATACTCATTGTTCCTGCGGAGAATCCACAGCACATGAGAACAATAAGCTTCCTGTCTTCTTCGGTTAACCACGGAAAATCCTTGAAAAGATCGGGCAGAAACCCTGGAAAAGTTGCCTCCAACATCTTGTCGGCTCTTGCAAAAGTGTTTTCGTCGGAGAATATCGCTTTGAGGGCATCTTCCATTCTTCTATTGATCATAGGAGTGCCTTCATAGACATAGCAGATGTTGGCGATGGTTTCAGCCATCCTTAACAGATCTCCGTTCAGGGATATAAGTTCAAGATTGGATGTGGCCTGCCGGATAAGAGATGTCCTGAGCGCCTTGAGATCCTCTTCTTCCTGACGATGACGCTCATAGTTCTTACCAATCTCATTCTTTAATTTGATTATCTCTTCCTTGCGGACCTCTATTTCCTGCCGACTATTACGGATATCGTTGCAAAGATTAAGCACTTCGTTCTGGCTGGTCAGAATCTCCGCCCTTAATGTCTGGACATCATTTACTGCAGCCGCAAGTTCCATTTTCCTGGATCTTTCGCGGATCTTTAACATAAGAGAACCAATGGTAGCTATTGTCAGAAGGGATAAGAGAATTAACGAGATAGCAAGGCTTCTTATTTTGTGTTCCTGAAGTTTCCTCTCCAGCAAAGCATTGTCGTATTTTCTTTCCACATCCATTAACTGTTTATTAAATCCGGCACTTATTATTTTCCCGAAAAGGACGGATACTTTCTTCTCATATTCCAAGGCATCCGCAAAATTTTTCCTTGCCTCCGCCACATCTCTAAATACCGTATAGTAGTTCATACTATCCGTTATCGTCCGTAGAGCAATCCTTTCAGCAAAAGTTTCGGCCTCGCCGTAATCTCCCATATCTGTCATGGCTTTGGCTGCAAATCCATAAAAGGTATTGTACAGGGCAATCTCGTTATCATCTTCAGGGACAGGCCCATATTCGGAAATTACTTCCCGGGAGATTTCGACTGCAAGAGAATCATTACCAACTAAGTTATAATAGTATAGGTTGACATTGTATGCACTTAGACCACACAATCTGTTATCGAATATTCTTGCTCCTTCCAAGGCTTTTCCCAGATGCTCCTTGGCTTTATCCACCGAATCAGGATCTGTTATTAGAATGGATGCTATCGCAAGATGGGCAAACATCTCCCTCTGAGGAAGATTTGCAGCATGAAAACATTCCAAAGCTGTTCTGTATTTTGGAAGAGCGGCAGGATAATGTACATAATTATCCTGATACAACTCACCTAACCTCGTGTTGATCAATCCCAACAATTCCATATTGCCACTACTAGCAAAAAACGATTCAGCTTCCTTATATATGTTCATCGCCTCTTCCGAATATCCATGCTCGGACAATACGGCTCCATACATCATCAGCGCACGGGCATAATTGTTCTCAGGACCATGCCGACGATAATATTTCACGGCCTCAGATATGATCGTATCATCGAATACAGACTGATAGTTTTTATGATGGGCTTCAGTAAGGAGTAAACTATAATATGCTCTGTCTTTTATCCCGAGTTCTGCACTTCCTATACTGTCTATTGAATCCAACGTGTCAAGTGCTTGCCCTGGGAGCCCGCATCATCAGCCGGTCAGCAGTATCAAGCGTTTTCTTCACGTTATCGTCCGCATTTGAACAGGAAATACAAAACAGCGCGCCGAGAATCCACAATATCAAAAAGTTCTGCGAATGCCCGTAAAATGTCTGGTTTTTTATTTTTATACATCTGTATTTGACTAATTAATAGCAATATAGCAAATAAACGCTATCGTCCATTTTCCTATTTCCAAATTTTTCTTATTATATCTCCAGCATACGACTCGACCAATTTTTTGTCTCTTAAAAAAATACAAGAGATGCCGTATGTAAAAAAGTCATGCTTGTATGACTTTTTTACACACGACTTTTCGTATCTTTGTGAAAGGACAAAATTTTCTTCGGCATCTCCGATCTTCATGATACACTTTTGCCGAATTTTTTTCGTTCTTTTATATAACCGAAGACAATCCGTTAGGCAGCATACGATACGAGGCCCGCTCGACGAATCTGCTTTTATTTACAACATTTCGCCAATATGACCAGAACTTTCAGATTCACAGCAGCACTATATTTCCTGTTGCTGTTTGCCGCCGGATGCGGCCGCACGGAAAAGAACTCCGAAGAGATCATCGAGGAGGCTGAACCCAATCTCATGTATGGCATCGTCGCCGACGACTATCGCATCGACCGTCTGGTCATCGACCAAGGCGAAACCCTCGGTCAGATCCTAAACCGCTACGGCGTCTCGGCCCAACAGATCGACCAGCTCGACCGCGCTTCCCGGGACATCTTCCCGCTGCGCAACATCCGGGCCGGACACAACTACACCGTCTTCATCCACGAAGATTCACTCAACTCTCCCCATATCGACTATCTGGTTTACGAACAGAATATGTCCCAATACGTCGTATTCGGTCTGGCGAATGACTCGATCAGCGTCACCAAAGGCGAACGGGAATACGAAATCCGACGCAAGAAAAAGACGGCTACCATCGAATCTTCCCTCTGGGAAGCGATCGTCGGAGCGGGAATGCCGGCTGCCCTCGCCTCGGAAATGGAGGATATTTACCAATCGACCATCAGTTTCTTCTCGATCCAGAAGGGGGACAACTTCACGGTGATCTACGATGAGCGTTACATCGACACCCTCTCGGCAGGCATCGGGCGCATCTGGGGAGCCAAATTCAACTACAGCGGCAAGACCTATTACGCCATTCCGTTCCGTCAGGGCAACAAAATCGCCTATTGGGACCAGGATGGAAACAGTCTGAAAAAGTTGATGTTGATTACTCCGCTCAAATATACGCGTATCAGCTCGGGATTCAGCTATCGTCGTCTGCATCCGGTACATAAAGTATACAGAGCCCATACGGGTGTCGATTTCGCTGCACCGAAAGGGACCCCCGTACATGCCGTAGCCGACGGTACGGTCATCTTCAAAGGTTGGGGCGGCGGAGGCGGCAACACCCTCAAGATCAAACACGACAACGGGTTTACGACCGGATACCTGCACCTGAACGGCTATGCCAAAGGGATCAACCGGGGAACCCGCGTAACCCAGGGACAGTTGATCGGCTACGTCGGCAGTACGGGAACGGCCACTGGTCCCCATCTGGACTACCGCGTCTGGAAGAACGGCAAACCGATCAACCCGCTCAAGATTCCTCAGGAACCGGGCAAGCCGATCGAAAAGGCCAATCGGGAGGCATTCGAATTCGTTCGGGAGCGAATCATGGCCGAACTGGACGGAGAGATTCGGGACGAAGACCGTATTACGCAGTTGGATTCGATCGTCATCACGCCCCGTGCGACCGATTCGCTTTCAACCAGCAAATAACAGAACCATCGGGAGAGCTATTCTGTCCGTTTTCCAACCGGCATAAGAGTTCTCGGATAAACAAACCAATATGGGAGATAAAAAGACAGGCATCATCATCGTTGCCGGCGGGAAAGGCAATCGTGTCGGCGGAACGCTTCCCAAACAGTTCCGCATTTTAGGCCAGCTGCCGGTATTGGCACATACGCTACAGGCATTTGCCCAAGCCCTGCCCGGAGCACCGATCGTCGTGGTTCTTCCTGCCGAACAGATCGATTTCTGGAAAGACCTGTCGGCTCGATTCAACACTCCGGCACATACCTGTACGGTTGGCGGCAGCGAGCGCTTCTTCTCCGTCCAACGGGGACTCGCCGCACTCCCCGAAACGGTCGATCTGATCGCCGTACACGACGGCGTACGTCCGTTGGTTACCGAAGAGATGATCCTCCGCACGGTCGATTGCGCGGCACACTACGGCTCCGCTATTCCGGTCGTTGAAGTTGCCGATTCACTGCGTCGGATCACTCCCGAAGGATCCACTCCGGAAAATCGGACACCGCTGCGAATCGTCCAAACGCCTCAGGTATTCGATGCAAAAATGCTGCGCGATGCCTACCGGACGGAGTTCTGTCCGGATTTCACGGACGATGCTTCGGTATTCGAACGCGCCGGGCTCTCTGTTACACTATGTCCGGGAGAACGCAGCAACCTGAAAATAACCACGCCGGATGACCTGCTAACCGCACAAGGCATCCTGCTGTGCAGAGAAATGGCCCGTGAAGAAGACCTATAAATATCGTCTGGCCCGTCATACGGTGCGTGCTACCGCGATCTATTTCGCGGTATTCGTCATCGTGGGAGGAGGACTCTTCTTCCTTTACGAAGGCGGGTTTCTCTCGGCCTGGTTCACCTCCTTCATCGGAGCATTGATTGCCCTCATGTCCCTCTCCGTCCCGCGCAAGATCGTCGTAAACAATCGCGGACTCCATATCTTTTGCCTGCTCGACCTCACCGAACTACAACGGGACGAAATTGCTGCTGCCCGACAAGTCGACCCCAAAGAGCTGAAGGGCTTTTTCCCGATATTCGGAGGGTATGGGTTCTTCGGTTATTACGGCCACTTCCTTGATCTGAAAAACCTGGAGCGTGTTCGTATCTATGCCTCTGAATGGCGTAATTTCGTCGAAATAACAGACATCTACGAACGTCGGATCTATGTCTCCTGCTCCCAACCCGAAGAACTCGTACAAGACTTGCAGGTGTTGATCGACCGCAATCGGGAAGAGGCAGAAAAAGAGGCCCAGCAAGAAAGTGATCCCGACGACGAAAGTGACAAATAAATTTATCTTCGCAGATAATCTCAAAAGAAAAGCCCGGAGTTTCACGCTCCGGGCTTTTTCATTGGCCTGTTTGAACCGCTCTTAGTTCAGGTTCGGCAGGAACGAGTAATCACGGCTGTACTCCAACATCTGCTCCACGTAGTTGTTCGGGTAGCTGACCTTCACATCGACGATCTTATCACCATCCATCACCAGTTCATATTCAGGATTGACAAATCCGGCATAAGGCTCGATATCCAATGCAGCATAGCGCTCCAATACCTCCGAGTGAAGTTCAGGATCAACCTTCACGGCATAGGTCTCAACCAATGCCTTACCAGCCTCGTAATCGCCCTCGGACTTGATGCGCTGCACCTCACGCAGCATCTGACCGAACAGATCGCGCAGTTTCGCATAGTCATTCACCACGATATAGCTCTTGCCATCCTGATTTACCCACTCGATCACATTCTCAGCCTTGCCTCGCTCATAGCACCACTCGCAAATCATCTTGCGATTACGCATATGAGCCTCTTCGACGTTCTTGCCCGGCTCGATACGCGACAGCTGCGTCATCATACCGTTCATGATATATTTGGCATACTCGGCATAAGCAACATCCAACGAAGGAATCAAGCCCAGCTCCACCATCTTCTCGTCACCCAAGTAATAGAGGCCGAACAGATCGGCACGAGCCTCCTCCAGCGTCGAGGTGTAGTTGCGCAACTCATTGCCACGCACTCCCGGAGCCAACTGACCCGAACCGTGTCCCAGACACTCGTGCAGGTCGGTATGCAGATCGTCCGCCAGTTTGCCATATTTGGCAATGCGATCGCGATCCTCGGCACGCAGCATGAACTCCTCGAGGAATCCGTTGCCCTGTGCCGCCTTGTCGTATGCATAGGTAATGTTGTCGATCGTTACCGATTTCGAGCCATACTCCTTACGGATCCAGTCGGCATTCGGCAGATTGATACCGATCGGCGTAGCAGGATAGCAATCACCACCCAAAATGGCAGCCGTGATAACCTTCGCAGAAACGCCCTTTACAACCTCCTTCTTATAGGCTGAATCAACCGGAGAATGATCCTCGAACCACTGCGCGTTATCCGAGATGATCTCGGTACGGTGGCAAGCCTCCTTATCCATGAAGTTAACCACAGATTCCCATGAAGCCTTGCGGCCCAGCGGATCGCCGTAATCCTCGATAAAGCCGTTCACGAAATCAACGTTCGAGATGGTATCCTTAACCCACAATACATTATAACGGTCAAACTCTCGCAGATCGCCCGTCTCATAATAAGCGATCAATGCACCGATAGTCGATTTCTGAGGCTCTTTAGCTACCTCCTGGGCCTTACGCAACCAGTAAACGATCTTCTCGATAGCCGGAGAGTACATACCGCCCACCTTCCAGACACGCTCGCGAATCTCGCCATTCTCATCCTTCACCAATTTCGAGTTCAAGCCATACGAGATCGGAGTCGGATCATCGGCATCGACCATCTTATGGTAGAAGTCTTCAACCTCCGCCTGCGTTACACCTTCGTAGAAATTGTTGCTCGACGTAACGATAAGGTCTTCACCCTCGGTCTGGTTCAAGCCCGTACGATAGAGATCGGGGTTGAAGATCGCCTCGCAAACCACGGCACGCAGCGCATTCAGCTCATCGCCGAACTTCTCAAGCGGAATAGACTCGGTAACCTCGAGGAAGTATTCACGTGAGAACTCGGGCGTGAACTTGTCGTTCGAATAGTGGTGGTGGATACCGTTGGCAAACCACACCTTCTTAAGATATTTCTCCAGCGCTTTCCACTCGGCCGTCTCACGATCCCCTTCGTAATTCTCGTAAATCACCTCCAGCGTGCGGCGAATCGGAAGGTTGTATTTGAAATTCTGGTCGAACAGAATATCACGACCGCATTTGGCCGCTTCAGACAGATAATAGATCAACTCTTTCTCCTCAAGAGGCAACTCCGCGAAACCAGGAACTTCATAACGAAGCACCTTAATATCGTCGAAACGATCGAGGATCCAGGGAGCCTCCGTTTTCGCCTCTTTCTCTTGACAGGAAATCATGCTCATGGCTGTTAATGTCAAACAAAATGTAATCGGAATTCTACTCATCTTTATTGTTTTAAAGGTTCTATCCTCTCGTTACGCAGACAAGAACCGCCCGAAACCTCCAGAGTCCGTCAGAAGACTATCCTGTTTTCAACATCGGTTCCCATCTCTACAATATACAAAGGTAAGAAAAATCCGCGACCGGACAAACACCTCGTATAAGACCTTAAAGTCCTATCCCTTAAGAAGAGGGATTTCTTGCAGTTTTTCAACAATAAAAAAATCCCGACCGGATTTCTCTGGTCGGGATTGAACGATTAGAATTCGATATCCTTACTTAACTTCGTAAGTCAGGCTACTCTCTTTCCACCAAATCCAGTTCTTAATGGCATCCTCTTGTGCTGCTGAG
>DWYR01000008.1 GCA_019118565.1 Candidatus Alistipes avicola
TGTCGACGATGATCTTGCGGCCGGTCAGACCCGTATCTCCGTGGGGGCCGCCGATAACGAATTTACCGGTCGGGTTGACGTGCAGGATGTAGTCGTCGCCGATCAGCGAGGCCAGTTTGTCGTGTGCACGCTCCAGACGGGCTTTTACGCGCGGGATCAGGATTGTCCGAACATCCTCGCGGATCTTTGTCTGCATCTGACGCTCGGCCTCTTTTGCGCTGATACCTTCGCTCGGAAGGATGAATTCGTCGTGCTGGGTCGAAACCACGATCGTGTGGATGCGCAGCGGACAGTGGGTCTGCTCGTCGTATTCGATGGTGACTTGCGATTTGGCATCCGGACGCAGATAGGTCATCACCTTCCCCTCGCGGCGGATGACGGCCAGCTCCTTGAGGATGACGTGCGCCAGGATGTGTGTGGCGGGCATATACTCGCGCGTCTCGTTGCAGGCGTATCCGAACATGATACCCTGGTCGCCGGCCCCCTGCTCCTCCTCCGCTTCACGGACGACGCCCTGGTTAATGTCGGGCGACTGTTCGTGGATGGCCGAGAGAATGCCGCACGAATTGCCGTCGAACTGGTATTCGCTCTTGGTGTATCCGATCTTGTTGATGACGCGTCGTGCAACTCCCTGTATGTCCACATAGGCATTGGAACGCACTTCACCGGCCACAACGACCAGTCCTGTGGTACAGAGTGTTTCGCAGGCTACTTTCGAGTTTGAGTCGTGACGAAGAAACTCGTCGAGGATTGCGTCCGAGATCTGGTCCGCAACTTTGTCGGGGTGTCCTTCGGACACCGATTCCGAGGTGAATAAAAATCCCATTTTACATTTAAAATGTTGAGGTTAAACATATAAAATGGGGAAAAATTGGCTGCAGAATAAAAAAGCTGTTTTAGCGATTTTTTATTGTGGTTTGCAATCAGTCAAATCTTTCCACATTCCCCGTCGTTCGATCAGGGACGGCAAAGATAGAAACAAATATCGGAGAAAACAAACGTTCCTCCGATATTTCATTTCACGTTATTTTTATTGA
Organism: Candidatus Alistipes avicola; assembly: GCA_019118565.1. Lineage (GTDB taxonomy): Bacteria > Bacteroidota > Bacteroidia > Bacteroidales > Rikenellaceae > Alistipes > Alistipes avicola. The sequence goes on from DWYR01000008.1 coordinate 1,038, forward strand.
TGGGCTTCCGATTATTGTCCGACGTATACGGTTGGTAGATTCAAGATCTGGGCACGGTTTACGGTAAAGGGCATTTGCGTTCGTTTATCGATGGTCGTCCCGTCCGGAGTCTGGAACTGGAGAAGAGTCCCGGCTTCATAAGTTCCCGGAGGGAGTACCACGTAGAAAGAGAGCGGGGTATCGGTCAACTGCGTGCCGTTCGCACCGGAACTCGCCCATGTTGTACTGAATTGGTTTTGGCTGCCGGCTTGTCCCTGGAAGGTCGGTTGATAGGTTGTTTGATCGATGACAAAATATCCTGCGATTTCTTGTTGTTGATCGGTTGTGTCGAAGTAGATGCGTTCGATGGCAATATTCCCTGTTACGGGGATTTGTATCAGTCCGAACGGACAGTTGAACGAGATCGGTTGTCCTGCCTGAGCGCTGCCGATCATGGGAAAATCCTTGATCGACTCCATCCCCATGAAAATTTCGAGCGGGGTCTGGAGAATCACGTCCTGGTCGTAAGGGGTTATTTGAGTATACATCCCCGAATAGCCGGCTAAAAGCGAATTGTATGAGGATGGTAGTGCGGGGATCTGATCGTAGGGAATATCCGGATTAACCGACATGGATCCGCTGTAGGTGAAATTGCCGGTTGACGTATTCCCAGTTCCGCTCAATTCATATAGTCGCATGACTCCTTCCGGATCGGTGTCGAAATGGACACAGATCAAGTCGTATTGACTCCAAGAGATTGTGTGGGGATCCGTATCTTCGTTGATTGTAGTATGCGTACTTATCCCGTCCTGTTGACCGAATATTGCGGCGAGCGAATGTGTTGCAGTGGATTGTGCTGTATGGGGTTGCTCGATTTCGGCTTGCAGCTGAAGAATCCCGCGGGAATCCGAGCTGTCGGAATCCGAACCATTGCAGGCGACGAGCAAGAGGATTCCGCATAGGATTAGGAGGGGTGAAAATATTGATTTCATAATGAGTTCGAATTGCAGGTAAATGGGTTGACCCTAACCCCAGAAGTCCTCTGAGGTTGCGTTCAAGTCTGTCTCCGTAATGGTTTCGTTCAACGTACTGGTCGGATCGGAGGTAATGAACCCTTGTTCGATGACGACACTCAATTGCTCCAGAGACGGAGCGTCGTAAGGTTTTAAAATAGTTTGCATTCAGAAAATAAATTTATAGGGTGATTTATCTTTCGTAGATTAACAAAATGTATGCCGTTCGATTGTCTTCTCTTGTTTAAGCCGGGATGTGTCTCTGTTTCCTACAATAAATCTTTGTCTGGATGCGTTTCCCCATTAAACGATTCAATGAACGAACTACGAAAAGAATAGAGCCTATGGGATGTATTGCCTTCATTCAATGATTTTCCAAATTTAATTTTGTTTGTGACATGAAAAAGGCATGGATATTATTAGGAGTAATTGCTCTTGGAGCGGTTGCCGGAGGAGTGGCTGCGTGGGGCGTTTTGAAATATGCGGATAGGCCCGATGCTACGGTAGTGGTGTCGCAATCCCGTACACCGCAGGCGGGCAGCCAGTTTACGGCCTATCAGGCCGACCAATATCCCGATTTGACCTATGCGGCCGAGAATGCCGTGAAGGCGGTGGTGAATATCGAAGTGATCCAGAAGGTCGAGATGTCGAGACGGGAGTACGATCCGTTTTTCGAGTTTTTCGGAATTCCTCGCCAGCAGAACCGGGGACCGGTTGTGCAGGAACGCCGGGCCGGTGGTTCGGGAGTCATTATTTCGGAGGATGGATATATCGTAACGAACAACCACGTGGTGAGCGATGCTTCGGAGCTGCGTGTCAAACTGAATGATGGACGGCAGTTCGATGCCGAGGTGATCGGCAAGGATCCTGCGACGGACGTGGCGCTCATCAAGATCGATGCGAAAGATCTGCCGACCCTCCCGTTCGGTAGTTCGGATGATCTGCGTTTGGGGGAGTGGGTGTTGGCGATCGGTTCTCCGTTCGACCTGCAATCGACCATTACGGCCGGTATCGTGAGTGCAAAGGCGCGGCAGTTGGATGTGATCCCGAATGAGTTTCGGATTGAGTCATTTATTCAGACCGATGCCGCGATCAACCCTGGCAACTCGGGCGGTGCATTGGTCAATACGCGAGGCGAGCTGGTTGGTATCAATACGGTGATCAAGACGATGACCGGAGCCTATATGGGTTACTCGTTTGCCGTGCCGGAGACGATCGTACGCAAGGTGGTTGTGGATCTTAAGGAGTATGGCGTAGTACAACGGGCCCTGTTGGGTATCTCGTTCCGTCCGGTCGATCAGGATTTCGTCGATCAGATGGGTAAGGAGCTCGGCATCGATAAAATCGGAGGTGTCTATGTCGGCAGTGTCGTGGATGGCGGTGCCGCATCGGATGCAGGTATCCGGAAGGGGGATGTCATTCTTTCAATCGACGGGGTGGCGCTGAATGATGCCTCGACGCTTCAGGAGCAGATCGGCAAGCATCGTCCGAACGATAAAGTATCTTTGTCGGTAAAAAGAGGCGATTCGGTGAAACAAATCGAGGTGACTTTGCGTAATAAGGTCGGTAAAGCGGAACTCCTCTCCAGGGATGACGTAGATGTGATGGCGGCGTTGGGCGGCCGGTTCGCCGATGCCGACCAGACACTTTGTCGTCGGTTGGAGATCAAGGGCGGTGTCCAGGTGCAGAGCGTTCAGGCGAACGGCATTCTGGCTCGGGCGCGTGTGAGAAAGGGGTTTGTCATTACCCATATCAACGACCAACCCGTATGGTCGCTGCAGGATTTGCGGAGATTGACCGACAAGGTGCAATCCATTGACGGAATCTACCCCGACGGACGTGCAGCGAGTTATGTGCTTGTCCATTAGGACCGGCAATCGGGCGAGTCGTAACCGATTGATGAAATTGTTTATATAGAGAGAAATATGCGTCAATTAAAGATTACGAAATCCATCACCAACCGTGAGAGTGCCTCGCTGGATAAATACCTCCAGGAGATCGGAAAGGAGGAACTCATCACGGTCGAGGAGGAGGTAGAACTTGCCCAGCGGATCAAAAAGGGAGATCAGGAGGCGTTGGAGAAACTGACCAAGGCCAATTTGCGATTCGTCGTTTCTGTTGCAAAACAGTATCAGAATCAGGGGTTGAGTCTGCCGGATTTGATCAATGAGGGGAACCTGGGATTGATCAAGGCGGCCGAGAAGTTCGATGAAACCCGTGGTTTCAAATTCATCTCTTACGCTGTGTGGTGGATTCGTCAGTCGATTTTGCAGGCATTGGCCGAGCAGTCGCGTATCGTGCGTCTGCCGTTGAATCAGGTCGGTTCGCTGAACAAGATCAACAAGGCTTTCGCCCGTTTCGAGCAGGAACACGAGCGGACTCCGTCGCCCGAAGAGTTGGCCAACGAGTTGGAACTCCCGAAGGAGAAGGTGACCGATACGTTGCGTGTAGCCGGGCGTCACGTCTCGGTCGATGCCCCGTTTGCCGACGGTGAAGATAACAGCCTGCTCGATGTGCTGGTCAATCCCGATTCTCCCAATGCGGACCGAGGGCTGATCAACGAGTCGCTCGCTACGGAGGTGGACCGTGCATTGGAGACGCTGACCGAGCGCGAGCGCGATATTATCAAGTATTTCTTCGGTATCGGTTGTTCGGAGATGACGCTTGAGGAGATCGGTGAGAAGTTCGATCTTACGCGTGAGCGTGTGCGCCAGATCAAGGAGAAGGCGATTCGCCGCCTGCGCCATTCGTCGCGCAGCAAGTTGCTGAAATCCTATCTCGGATAGCGGCTGTTGCGGTTGAGAAAAGAGAGACCCCAAAACTCAGTTTTGGGGTCTCTCTTTTCTTTGTGAATGTTATGCTTCGTCGGGAAATTCATTCTCTTCGATAATTCTGTTGATTCGTATATCTCTGGCCAGTACCATCGTGATGGCAAACAGGATAATGGCACTGATGCCACAAATAATGGCGTATTTGAGATGTCCCAGAATGATGAACGCGAGTGTCCCGAAGAGCGAAAGTACCAACAGGATCGTACTGAGGACGATGAGTATGCGTAAAGTGTGTAACATATCGAATCGTTTTTTTTACCAGACGATCGGGTCTTTCCCGATGCGTTGCAGGTAGTCGTTGGCCTGTGAAAAGTGTTTGCTGCCGAAGAACCCCCGATAAGCGGAGAGCGGCGAGGGGTGTACGGCTTTGAGAATGCAGTTTCGCTGCGGATCGGCAATGGCTCCTTTGCGCTGGGCATAGCTACCCCATAGCATATAGACAATGCCGCTTTTACGTTCGTTGATGGCGCGCACGACCGCATCGGTGAAGGTCTCCCATCCATGTCCGGCGTGTGAGGCGGCCTCATGGGCGCGGACGGTCAGAACGGCGTTCAGGAGAAGAACACCCTGTTCAGCCCAACGGTCCAGATTGCCGCTCGACGGGACAGGTGTCCCGGTGTCGTTGGCGACCTCCTGGAAGATATTTTGCAGCGACGGCGGGAAGGGGGTCCCTTCTTCTACCGAGAAACAGAGTCCGTTGGCCTGTCCTTCGCCGTGATATGGGTCTTGGCCGATGATAACCACCTTGAGTTTGTCGAAAGGGCATTTGTCGAAAGCACGAAAAATATTCCTCCCTTTAGGAAAGATGGTTCGCGTGGCGTATTCCTGCCGTACGAACTCGACCAGCTGTTTGAAATAGGGCTTTTCGAATTCGTCTGCGAGAATCTCTTTCCAATCCGAAGCGATCTTGACATCCATGAATTTCGGTTAAGTTTTTGCTAAGGTACGAAGAAAGTCTCAAATTTTATGCAAATATGCCGTAGTTTTGTCCCGGTTACTGAAAAGGATTTGATTATGAGAAGAAAGAGTATTGCTTTGTTGGTTGCAGTTTTGTGTGGACTTGCTGCTTTTGCCCAGTCGGGGCGCAGCTTGGCAGATCCCTTGAGAATGGAGTCAGGGGGGAATGAAGCCTCGCCAGTCCGGAACCTGATCTATCTGATCGGCGACGGAATGGGGCTGAGCCAGGTGTCGATGCTCTCTGTCGAGAGTGATTATCAGCCGACAGCCTTCGATCGGGCACAGAATGTGGCCATGGTGGTTACGCGCTCGGCCAATAACCGGGTTACCGACTCGGCGGCAGCGGGTACGGCGTTGGCTACGGGCTATAAAACCAACAATGGCATGGTGGGCGTACGTCCGGACTCTTCGGCGGTTGTGTCGATCATGGAACGGGCCGTTGGCCTTGGTCGTCCGGCCGGAATCGTTGTTACCAGTATGTTGCAGCACGCCACCCCGGCTGCATTCTATGCCCATGTCCCTTACCGGCATGACTATCGCCAGGTTTCGGAGCAGTTGGTCGAAAGTGGCTTGACGGTTGCTTTCGGTGGAGGATACTCCTATGTGGAAGGGATGTGTGTCAAGCGTCTGCAAGAGCAGGGATATACCGTATTGGATCGGGAGGAACAACTCGATACGCTTTCGCATACTCCGGTTATGGGATTCTTTGCCGAGGAGCATCTCCCCTCAAAGCAGGAGGGGCGTGGTGATTTCCTGCCCGAGGCGACTCGAACGGCGTTGGAGTTGCTTGCAAGGGAGGCTGATCGCCGTGATGCTGGATTTGTGTTGATGGTCGAAGGTTCGCAGATCGACATGGAGGGGCACGCCAACGATGCACAGGGTGTGCTGGCCGAAACGGCGGATTTCGAACAGTCGGTTGCCGTGGCGATGGATTTTGCCGACAGCCATCCGGGGACGCTGGTTGTCGTAACGGCCGATCATGAGACGGGCGGGCTCTCGTTACCTTCCTGCGACAGCGATTTCGAGCAGGCGGAGAGTGGGGTTGAGCCCCGTTTCGGTACAGAAGGGCATACGGCTACGTTTGTACCGGTCTTCCTGTATGGAGCAGGCGCTGAACGGATCAATGGACTGATGGACAATACCCGTTTGGCGGAGTTGCTGATGGAGGCATTGGGCGTTGCGGAGGAATAGAATAAAAACGGGTCGGTTATTATACCGACCCGTTTTGTAATTGCGGAGAGGAGCGCTATTTGCGGGCCTCTTCGTTATCTTTTTCGGGGATGTCGTCCCCTTCCCAGTCGAACCATTCGAATTGGCGTTGTCCGCCCAGGGCGAAACGGGTATAGGTGATCGGGAGTCCCCGCTCGAGGAACATCTGCTCGTAGGCGGTTTTGACCGACAACACTTCGTCGGCGAATCCCGATCCGTAGATGTCGTCGTTGGCCACTTCGCACGGAAGTCCGAAATGGTTGATAACAGCCTGCGTATAGGCATACAGGTGCTGCGAGTCCGTTTTCAGGTTGATCTTTCCGTCCGGCGTGAGCAACTTGGCATAGTAGGAAAGAAAGAGCGGTGAGGTAAGACGCTTCTTGGCGCGGCGGGTCTTGAGTTGCGGATCGGGGAAGGTGATCCAGATCTCGTCGACCTCCCCTTCGGCAAAGAACGAGTTGATCATCTCGATCCGGGTGCGTAGGAATCCTGCATTGGGGATTTTGCGTTCGGTGACGGTTTTGGCCCCACGCCACATCCGGGCTCCCTTGATGTCGATGCCGATGAAATTCCGCGACGGATCGCGTTCGGCCAGAGCGACCGTATATTCACCCTTGCCGCATCCCAATTCGAGTACAATGGGACGGTCGTTGTGGAAGAAACCGTCATGCCAATGCCCCTTCATCGGATGGTCGCAACGGAATGCCTCCTCGAAGGAGGGCTGTATGAAACATTCGAAAGTGAGATTCTCGGCGAATCTTTTGAGTTTGTCTTTTCCCACGGTTATTCGGTTTTTTCCAGGTTGATCCCGATCGCCTCCACACCGCTGACGCGGGTCATCGGCGTAAAGGTCATTCGATATTCGCCCGCCTTACTCAGAACCACATTGCGCCGGTAGGTTACCGAGATCTCGTCACGCAGAGGGGCTGGATGGGCCCGTTTCGGTACGAAGAGCGTGAACGGCTCTTCGTAGCATATCGTGTCGGGTGTGATGGTGCAGACGGTCAGCCGCAAAGAGTCTCCGCGAAACTGCTCGTTGTAACGCAATACGATACAGAGATCCTGTCGCGAGACCGTATCTTCGTTGTCGAATGCGATTTCGACCTCCTTTCCCCATCCGGTCGGACGGGTGTCCGTCATGACACTCCGGTGGGGAGAGAGGCAACCTGCCAGAAAGAGGACGACAGTTGCTATGCCGATTCGCATTCGCATAGTTATGCCGGGTTACTCTTTTTTCTGTGGTTCGGAGGAGTCCCCTTCCGGACGGCCTCCCCGGTGGTTACGCCCTCTCGGGCGGGAGCGGCGACGCGGCTCCCGTTCACCCTCCGGTCGCGGTTCCGAAGTCCGATTCTCGGAAGCGGTCTTCGGAGCAGGCTTGTTCTCGGAAGCGGATTTGTCTGCAGCCGAATTGGCCTGAGGGGTATTGTTGTTGGGTTTGGCCTCTTTTTCCTTGCGGGGCTTTTCCTGTTTCCGGTCGTTGCGGCGACGGCGCTGTCCGCCCTCCTGCTCAGGTTTGGCGGTTGCCTGTTTCGTCTCTTCTTTTGCGGTTGCAGGGGCATTCTCGCTCTGATTCTGACGGGCTTCCCTGCTTGCCTTCTCGCCGTTGTTGCGGCGATTGCGTCCCTTGCGTTTCGAGGTGTTGTCGAAGCGAGTAATGCTGTCCTCCTCGGAACGATAGGTCGGGATCTCAACCTCTTCCGATACGTTTCCTTCTGCCGTCAGCTGATCCACCTTCTTGCCTGCACGGTTCAGGGCGATGATCTCCTTCACACGGGAGACGGGCAGCGTTACGACGTTAATCATGGCATCCTTGCTGCTGCTGAACGACATCGTGCCGGCCAGAATATCGCTCTTGACCAGATAGTACTCCCCGTCGAGCGCCTGTAACGGTTCCCTGAGTTTGGGAAACTCCTTGCGGGCATCGGCGTAGGTGTCGTATTCGTAGGAGAGGCAACATTTCAGTTTGGAGCATTGTCCGGCCAGTTTCTGCGGGTTGAGCGAGATCTCCTGCATTCGGGCGGAGTTGGTCGTAACGCTCGAGAAACTCGAGATCCACGATGCACAGCAGAGTTCGCGTCCGCAGGCTCCGATACCGCCGATGCGTCCGGCCTCCTGACGGGCTCCGATCTGTTTCATCTCGATGCGGATGTGGAACCGTTCGGCGAAGACCTTGATCAACTCGCGGAAATCGACCCGCTCGTCGGCGATGTAGTAGAAGATCGCCTTGATCTTGTCGCCTTGGTACTCTACGTCGCCGATCTTCATGTTGAGCCCCATCTCGGCTGCGATCTGACGCGAGGCGATCATTGTCTCGTGTTCGAGGGCAATGGCCTCCTGCCAACGCTCGATGTCGTAGGGTTTGGCCAGGCGGTAGATCTTCTTGAATTCGCCGTTGTAGGGGTTGAATCCAACGCGCCGCATCTGCTTGGCTACCATGTCGCCCGTCAGGGAGATGATGCCGATATCGTGGCCGGGAGATGCCTCCACGGCGACGATGTCGCCCCGTTTGAGCGGCAGGTTATTGACGTTCTGATAGTAGGAACGGCGGGTGTTTTTGAAACGGACTTCGAAAATATCGGTCGGAACGTGATTTGGATAGGGTTCCATCCAGGCCGTTTCATGCAGTTTGAAGCATCCCTCGCAGGTCTTTACCGCAGTGCCTTCCGGTGTTTCGGTGAACGTGCATCCACGTCCCATCTCCGGTTGGGGTGCTTTCGTATATTTGGTGTTCTCCATAGAGTTTTTGTTTTTCATGAGGGTGTCGCTTTTCAAGGATAAAAGCCGGGAATGTCGGCGTGATACTCCTCTTGTACTTCCTTTTTGCGGATAAACGAATCCTTATTCCGCAAAACATCCCCGGTTCATGGGAGCGAACGCCGAGCGAAACCTGTTTTGTGCAAAGATAGTGAAAATATCCGGATTATCCGATGCTCGTCCGCCAGCGTTTCGCGTTGCGTCGGATACGGGCGATCAGCAATACGGCGGCTGTAGTAAGGCCAACGGTAAATCCGAGCAGCAGCCCTTGGGGCCCCATTCCCCAGGTGAATCCCAACAGATAGCCTACCGGCAGGTTGAAGACGATGTAGGAGAGAAAGGCGATCGGCATGATGATCTTTACGTCCTGCACGCCGCGCAGAATTCCCACCGAGACGTTCTGGATGCCGTCGGCCAATTGGTACAGTGAGATGTAGATAAGCAGGGTGGATGCCATTTCGATCACCTCCGGATTGCTCGTAAAGAAGGTCGGGATGATATTCTTCAGGGAGATAAACAGGGTGGCCATGATGGCATTCCAGGCGATTACCAGGTGATAGGATGCTTTGGCCGCGAGGCTTAACTCTCCGAAATTCCGCTCTCCGTATGTGTGCGAGATACGGATGGTTGTAGCCGCACCGATCGACAGGACGATCATGAAGGCACAGTTACCCATGGTCATGGCGATCTGGTTGGCTGAAATGGCCGTTTTACCGAGCCATCCCATCATGATGCTGGTGCCGACGAATGCCGACGATTCGAGGAACATCTGCAGCGAGATCGGAAGGCCCATACGCAGCAGCGAACGGACCGTCTCGCGCCGGAATCGGAGTCGGGTGAACCCATCGAGGTAAGAGCGATAGCGTTTGCTGTACAGGAAGAATCCGATGATGATGATCGGCATACAGATACGAGAGATAAGCGTTGCCAGACCTGCACCGGTGGCTCCCATTTCCGCAAATCCGAAATGACCATAGATGAATACCCAGTTCAACATGATATTCACCAGGTTGCACAGGACGACAACCACCATTTCAACGACCGTATTGCCGACGCCTTCGAGAAACTGCTTGAAGGCGGAGAAGAGCATGACCGGAATCATACTGAACGCCAGAAGCGAGTAGTATGGGATAGCCATATCGACCACTTCGGTCGGCTGCCCCAGATGATAGAGCAGGGGTACGATCATCAACTGTACGGCACAGGTCGCAAAACCCAGCAGTGTGTAGAAGATCACGCCGGTTTGCAGGTATTCGGCCGATTTTTCGCGATTGCCCTGGGCGTAGAGTTCGCCCACGAGTGGCGTAAGTCCGAGGGCTATGCCGATGGCCGCGATGAACAGGATGAAGAAGACCGTTCCGCCGAACGATGTGGCTGCCAGCGGGGTGGGATCGTCGCCGCCGTATCGGCCGACCATGATGTTGTCGGCCAGTTGGACCAGGATCTGTCCCAGTTGGGTCAAAACAACAGGCAGAGCCAACTTGAGGTTGGCTCTGTACTGCTCCTTGTATGTCGAAAAACGATACATGATTCTTTGTTTTTGAATGCCTGCAAAGGTACGAATATTTACCTGCTTTACAAAAAGTCGTCGGAATCTATCCTTGTCAGGCCACTCGCAAGACGATCTCCTGTTTCGAATCGGGTTCGAGAATGACCCGTCCTCCGCAGGGGAGTTTGCCTTCGATGATCAGACCTGATAAAGGGTCTTCGATTCGTTCGATCAGGGTCCTTCGCAGGGCTCGCACGCCGTAGTGGGGCTCGTATCCGATCTGGGCAAGCCGCTCTTTGGCTTCTTCCGTGATTTCGAGACGGTAGCCGAGCCGGCCGGTACGGGTGAGCAACCCTTTCAGTTCGAGGTCGATAATCTTTTTCACGTCGTGGAGTTCCAAAGAGCGAAACAGCACGATCTCGTCGATGCGGTTCAAGAATTCCGGAGCGAAGGTCTCTTCGAGAGCTTTTCGGTAATTCTCATGGGTGTTTTTTTCACTTGCTTGCGTGCGGGAAGGGGTGCTATATCCCATTGGAGTCGGATGAGCAAAGGCTCTCCGCGATCCGGCATTCGAGGTCATGATGAGGACCGTATTGCGGAAATCGACCACTCGTCCCGAGCCGTCGGTCAGATGCCCTTCGTCGAAAAGAGGCAGCAGGGTGTTGAAGATTTCGGGATGGGCCTTCTCGATCTCATCGAAAAGGATGACCGAATAGGGATGTCGACGTACCGCCTCGGTAAGCTGCCCTCCGTCGCCGTAGCCGACGTATCCCGGAGGGGATCCGATCAGGCGTGCAACGTTGTGTTTTTCGCCGTATTCACTCATATCGATGCGTATAAGCCCTTGGTTTTCATTGAAAAGCCATCGTGATAGCTCTTTGGCCAGAAGAGTCTTCCCTACGCCTGTCGGACCGACGAACAGGAAAACTCCGATCGGTCGTCCCTCTTCGCGCAGTCCGATCCGGGATCGTCGGATTGCCCGTGCAATTTTCGAGACCGCTTCCTCCTGTCCGATCACCCGTTCTTCCAAATAGGTTTGTAATCCGCGCAGACGCCTCTGTTCGCAGTCGGAGAGCCGTTCTACGGGAATTCCTGTCATTGAGGTGAGAACCTGCTCGATATGTTCTGCACGGACTTCCGGCATCGGTTGCTCGTTGAGTGGGGGAAGGGGATGTGGATCGATTCCCGAATCTTTTGAAGATTGTTTTTTCGTGCTTCTGTGGGTCGAATCCACCGTTGTACTCCGTTTTGTGGTCGATTTGCAGGGCTTGGACTCGGCGTGCAGTCGCAAGGAGTTATCGCGGTGCTTTTCTTCGTTGCACTGCAGGTAGATTCGGGCTCCAGCTTCATCCAATACATCGATCGCTTTATCCGGGAAATTCCGGTCGGGGATATAACGTTCGGTCAGGGATACGCAACGTTGCAACGCAGCGTCCGAATATCGAACCCGATGATGCCGTTCATAGCGGGGTGCTACGTCTCGCAGGATACGCAGTGTCTCTTCGGCCGACGGAGCTTCGATCGGGATTTTCTGGAACCGGCGGGCTAACGCGGCATCTTTTTCGATGTCGCTCCTGTATTCGTCGAGCGTGGTGGCTCCGATGAGTTGTAATTCTCCGCGAGCCAATGCCGGCTTCAACATGTTGGCCGTGTCGAGGCTGCCCTGAGTCGAACCCGCCCCGCTGATGATGTGTATTTCGTCGATAAAGAGGATTGTATTGCGTTCCTTGCGCAACTGGTCGAGTAGTTTCTGCATTCGCTCTTCGAACTCCCCCCGGTATTTTGTTCCGGCCACCAGCGATGCGATGTCGAGTGAATAGAGCCGTTTCCCGCTGATGGTGGGCGGAACGTCGTTCACGGCCATGCGCAGAGCAAGACCTTCGACAATGGCGCTTTTGCCGACACCGGCTTCTCCGAGCAGGAGCGGATTGTTCTTTTTGCGACGGGAGAGAATTTGAACCATTCGTTCGATCTCCCGGTCCCGACCGATTACCGGATCGATTTTTCCGGCGCGGGCTTCGCGTGTAAGATCCGTGCCGAATCGCTCCCAGGCCTCGGTCGTATCCGCTTCAGAGAAGGAAGACGTATGAGGTGCAAAGCTGGATTTCTGGATTTCTGAATGGTGCTGAACCTCCTCCAGAACGAACCGCTGCATTTCGGTGGAAATATCGTGTGCGCTTATATGATACAGGGCGAGGGCCTGTGCGGTGAGAGTACTGGAGTCGTTGGCGACATGTAGTAGTACATGAGCCGTCGAGACACTCTCCATGGCGGAGAAAAAGCGGGATAACTCTTTGGTATATCGGGGGAAAAATTTTTCTGGGTCTTCTCGTTTTTTGGGAATAACGATTTGAATCTCCCGGTCGATGCGCATCTGTATCTGGTGGATTTCCCATTTTTTCAAACGCGTCGAGAGAATCTGGTAAGCCAAAGACCCTTCGTCCCGCAGGATCTCCAGGATCAAATGATCCCTAAGCGAGTGGGTGATAGCCGCTTTTGAGGACCCAAACGTCACACGAGCGATGATCCCTTCCAGCGTTTTCGAAATTTTAGCTTGCATCTTTTCCCTTTTCTTCGTTTAAATTCCGGCTATATAACGGAGATGCAGCTTTTGATATTATGTTAAATAAAAAAATTTAAATTAGAAAAGAAGTAGGTGTTACAATCTCGGCCACTCTCCGATCTCCATGTCGCGAATCTCCTCTCCGTCGATGACGAATCGCAGGGCGCTGCGGACCTTGTGGAATCCGTAGCATCCGGCGGCTCCCGGATTGAGGTGAAGCAGGTCGTAAACGGGGTCGTAGATCACCTTCAGAATATGGGAGTGTCCGGCGATGAACAGTTTGGGACGGATGGTCTGGATGCGGGATACGATTTTGGGGGCGTAGTGGCGGGGATAGCCTCCGATGTGGGTCATCAGCACGCTCACCCGCTCGCAGTCGAAACAGAGGAATTCGGGATAGATCCGCCGCATGATGCCGCCGTCGATGTTGCCGTAGACGGCCCGCAGGGGTTTGAAGGCGGCGATCTGGTCGGCTACCTCGATCGAACCGATGTCTCCGGCGTGCCAGATCTCGTCGACTCCCTGCAGGAATGTGCGGAGCGTATCGTCGAAGGTGCCGTGGGTATCCGATATGAGGCCGATGCGTTTCATGACAGGCAATAGTTCTATTGATCCGGGGTGGGGTTATTCGTACTTCTCTTTCCACAGATTGTGGATGAACTCTGCGATCCGGGCTTCGCTTGCATTGCGGGTGTTCGGCTCGTAGAATTTCGTCCCCTTCAGGGATTCGGGCAGGAACTCCTGTTCGGCGAAACCTCCGTAGTCGTGGGCGTATTTGTACCCTTTGCCATAGCCGGCCTGCTCCATCAGTTTGGTCGGCGCGTTGCGCAAGTGGAGCGGTACGGGACGGTTCGTCGTATCGTGCTCGACCATGGCGAGCGCCTTGTTGATGGCCATGTAGGCCGAATTGCTCTTGGGTGAGGTGGCCAGGTAGATGGTTGTCTCGGCCAGCGTGATGCGTGCCTCGGGCATGCCGATCTTGTGGACCGTGTCGAAGCAGGCGTTGGCCAGCAGCAGGGCGTTGGGATTGGCCAGTCCGATATCCTCGGAGGCGAGAATGACCAGACGCCGGGCAATGAACCGGGGCTCCTCGCCGCCGGCGAGCATCCGGGCCAGGTAGTAGATCGCGGCGTTGGGGTCACTTCCCCGGACCGATTTGATAAAGGCCGAAATGACATCGTAGTGTTGCTCGCCGTTCTTGTCGTAGAGGGCGATGTTCTGTTGCAGACACTCGGTTACGTAGTCGTTGGTGATCGTAACCTTGCCGGAGGTGGCGTTGATGACGATTTCGAGAATGTTCAGCAACTTGCGGGCATCGCCGCCCGAGAAGCGGAACAGCGCCTCGGTCTCCTTTACTTCGATCTCGCGCTCCTGCAACTCGAGGTCGGTCTTGAGTGCCCGGTCGAGCAGTGTCTGCAGCTCCTGGTCGTTCATCGGTTGCAGAATGTAGACCTGACAGCGACTCAATAGCGGGGAGATTACCTCGAACGAAGGATTTTCGGTTGTGGCACCGATGAGAGTCACCACGCCCTGTTCGACGGCACCGAGCAGGGAATCCTGCTGCGACTTGTTGAAACGGTGGATCTCGTCGATAAAGAGGATCGGCGGTTTGGCATCGAAGAATCGTTGCTTCTTGGCCGATTCGATCACTTCGCGCACCTCTTTTACTCCGGACGTAACGGCCGACAGGGTGAAGAACGGACGCTGCTGTTCGTTGGCGACGATTCGTGCGAGGGTTGTCTTCCCGACTCCGGGCGGGCCCCAGAGGATGAACGAGGGTACGTTGCCTGTCTCCAGAAACTTGCGGAACACGCCGTTCCGGCCCACCAGATGCTCTTGTCCGATGTACTCGTCTAATTTGCGGGGGCGCAGCCGCTCGGCCAATGGAATACTCATGATCGATCGATTTTTCAACCTCCAAATATAGCCATTTCCCGAAAGAAATCCTATCCCGGACGGGAATAAAGGGGGGATAATATATAGAGGAGTAGTGTTTTTGAACCGGGTGTTTTCACCCTTTTGACACGGTTCCGTTACAGAAACGAAATACGGCAGGGATAAATTTGCGGCATCAATTTATAGAAAATGTATGCGAATTTTCAGGGCGTTATTGTTTGTTTGTACACTTGTGTTTTTTCACTCCTCGGTTCTGTATGCGCAGAATACGGGTATTATTTCCGGTGTCGTCATCGATTCTCTGTCGAAGGAGCCGATTATCGGTGCCACGATTGTCGTAAGCGGTACGACGCGGGGAACTTCGAGTGATCTGGATGGTCGGTTCTCGATTGCGAATCTGACACCCGGCGAATATTCGCTCGATGTTTCGATGCTCTCGTATGCCGGTCAGCGGATCGAGGGCATTCCTGTTCGGGCCGACCAGGCAACCGCGGTCAACATCTCCCTTACGGAGCAGAGCGAAATGGTCGATGAGGTGGTGGTGACGGCCGTGCGCCGGACTAACTCCGAGGCGGCGGTTTTGTCCGATATCCGTAGGTCGCTACAGGTGGTCAGCGGTGTTTCGAGTCAGACCATTGCCAAGACGCAGGACCGCGATGCCGGCGAAGTGGTGCGCCGTATTCCGGGTATCTCGCTTATCGATGACAAGTTCGTCATTGCCAGAGGTCTGGCGCAGCGATATAACAACGTGTGGGTCAATAATGCCGCCGTGCCGGGTTCGGAGGCCGATACGCGGGCCTTCTCGTTCGATATCATTCCGGCCGGCCAGATCGAGAATATCATGATCCTCAAATCTCCGGCCCCGGAGGTTCCGGCCGATTTTACGGGCGGTTTCATCAAGATCAACACGAAGGATCTTCCGACGGAGTCCTCCTTGACGGTCAGCTATGCTACCGGAATCAACACGGCGACCCATTTCAGTGCGTTCCGTTACAATCCGGGTTCCGTAGGTGACTACTTCGGTTTTGGCAGCGGTTCCCGTATGTGGCAGGGGGGTATCAAGGGAGATTTTGATAACAACGACAAGACTTTCGTCGATCGGGCAACCCGTCAGGGCTTCAACAACGACTGGTCGGTTCGCAAGCGGAGTGCCGTTCCGGATCAACGCTTCAACCTCGCCTTCGGCCGCTCCTGGACGCTTCGTGACGGAGACCGCTTTGCCCTGACCGGCGCACTGAACTATAGCTATACCGAGCGGGCCTATATCGGCATGGAGAACTCCCGATTCGGAATCTACAACAAGAAAGAGGATAAACCCGAATACCTTTACAAATATACGGACGACCAATACCAGACCGAGGTGAAGCTGGGAGCCATGTTGAACCTGGCCTATGTGAAGGAGAGCAGCCGCTACTATTTCCGCAATATCTTCAACCAGATCGGTCAGAACCGCTATACGTTCCGTGACGGATGGCAGAATATCTCTTCGCTCTACCTCCAGGAGAAGGCCGAGTACCTCTATTCGAGCCGCACCTCCTACAACGGTCAGTTTGCCGGTGTGCATGACCTCAGTCGTGGACGGCTGGACTGGACGGCCGGTTATTCCTATGCGAACAAGCACCAGCCCGACCGCCGTATCATCAACCGTCAGGAGAATGACCTCTATGGCGACCCCCATTTCGGAGAGATGCAGATCGACCAGAACGATATGCAGCGTGACTTTACCCGATTGGCCGAGCATATCGCTTCGGCGGGAGTTAATTACGAGGTGACCTTCCGGGAGGGTAAGAACTTCGCCCCGAAACTCAAAACCGGTCTTTACAGCGAATATCGCACCCGTGAATATCTGACCCGGGCCTTCTACTATCGTTTCAACGAGTTGAATCTTCCGGATGGCTTTGCATACGGGGATCCGGTAACGGATATTCTGACACCCGGAAACTTCGGGGCCGACAAGCTCTACCTCTATGACGATACCGATAACCGGAACAGCTACAAGGGCAGGAACCTGCTGGCTGCCGCTTATGTGGGTGTGAATCTGCCGCTCGGACGTTTCAATATCTACACCGGTGTTCGGTTCGAGCACAGTGCCATGACCCTGACGAGCTATACCCGCTCGACGGAGTGGACCTCCAGGGATCGCGACTATACGTACGACGATCTCTTCCCCTCGATCAATGCAACGTTCAACATCAACGACAAACATCTGTTGCGGGCTGCCTACGGTATGTCTACGAACCGTCCGGAGTTCCGCGAGGTATCGAGCTCGGCATACTACGACTTCAACCTCTTCTCGACGATCATGGGTAATCCCGAGCTGAAGGCGGCCTATATTCAGAATGTCGACCTGCGTTACGAGTGGTATCCCGCGCCCGGTGAGAGTGTCTCGCTTTCGCTCTTCTACAAACACTTCCGCAATCCGATCGAGACGACCTTCCGTGATGCCGGAGGAAGCTATACCTATACGTTCGAGAACGCCGACCGGGCCCGTGCCTACGGAGTCGAGTTGGATGTGCGCAAGAATCTGGACTTCATCGAAATGCGCAACTTCTCACTGTCGCTCAACGCTGCCTGGATCGACAGCAAGGTCTTCTTCGACTCCTCGTCGCTCGAACACGACCGCCCGATGCAGGGACAATCGCCCTACATTGTCAATGCAGGACTCTTCTATCAGCCCGAGCGCATCGGTTTGACAGTCGGTCTGCTCTATAACCGCATCGGTAAACGAATTATCGGTATCGGACGTTCGGACCTCTCGTCGGGAGGCAGCATCGACAACGATATTCCCGATATGTACGAGATGCCGCGCGATGCCCTCGATCTGGTGATTACCAAGACCCTCGGCAAAGGTTGGGAGCTGCGTTTCAGTGCCAAGGATCTGATCTGTGATAAAGTTGAGTTGTGTCAGTTCCCGCAGTTCACCGACGATGCCGGCCAGATCCACGAGCGCAAGGAGGTAACCAAAACCTTCGATCCGGGGCGCAGCTTCTCGATCGGCATCACGGCGAAGTTCTAAATCAATACAGTGAAATAAATAAACCTTTAGTTCAATTAATAAAACGTATGAAAAAGATTTTTTACGCAGCTTTGGCTGCTGTAGCACTGACCTTTGCGGCGTGCAGCGATGACGAAAACGGTAATCCTGGTCCTGTTCCTCCTCCGAGCGAGGGCGATTTGAGCGAGATTCTCTTCGAGGACGGGACGCAGATCGGCAATGGCGATCAGGAGTTTGAGATCAAGGGTGAATATACGCTGCCGAAAGGAACCTATATCCTCAAGGGATGGTGCTACGTCTGCGATGGAGCCAAGCTGACGATCGAGCCGGGTACGGTGATCAAGGGCGATAAGGAGACCATGGCCTCTTTGATTGTGGAGCGTGGCGGTCAGCTGATCGCACAGGGTTCGGCATCGGAGCCGATCGTCTTCACCTCGGCACAGCCTGCCGGTAGCCGCAAACCGGGCGACTGGGGTGGTATTATCCTCTGCGGTAAGGCGAAGAACAACAAGACCGAGATGGCGATCGAGGGTGGTCCGCGCTCGATGCACGGCGGTAGCGACGATGCCGACAATTCGGGTGTGCTGAGCTACGTGCGTTGCGAGTTTGCCGGTTATCCCTTTGCTCCGGATCAGGAGATTAACGGTATCACGCTCGGTTCGGTAGGTAGCGGCACGAAGATCGACCACGTACAGGTCTCCTATTCGAATGACGACTCGTTTGAGTGGTTCGGCGGAACGGTTGATTGCGATCACCTGGTGGCATTCCACGGATGGGATGATGATTTCGATACCGACAACGGCTTCTCGGGTAAGGTGCAGTTCTGCCTGGCTGTCCGCAACCCCAAACTGGCAGACCAGTCCGTATCGAACGGTTTTGAGAGCGACAATAACGCCGACGGTTCGACCGAGATGCCCTATACCTCCTGCGTCTTCTCGAACGTAACCTTCATCGGCCCGATCGGTCAGGATCCCGCCTTCACCAATACGGCCGATTATATCAACGGTGGTGAGTTCAACCCGAACAACGGTTCGAAACTCGGCCAGTTCCAGTCGGCCATGCAGGTTCGCCGCAACTCGCACCTCTCCTGCTTTAACTCGGTAGCGATGGGGTATCCGGTCGGCCTGATCGTGGAGAACGACAAAGGCTCCAATACGCAGGAGGCTGCAACGAACGGCGACCTGAAGATCTCGAAGATCGTTTTCGCAGCCATGACGCAGCTTGCCAGCGATGCGAACAAGAAGTTTGGCGAGGATCTGGGCGCCTTCTCCGAGGCCTATTTCCGCACGGAGTCACTCGGTAACTCGGTTTACGATGAGATCGCTGATCTGAAACTACAGCAGCCCAACTCGCTGCAGGGTGGTTTCAACCCCTGTCCCACGACGGGCAGCCCGCTGCTCGATGCCGCATCGTTCTCCGATGCCATGGTTTCGACGGGCTTCGACAAGGTAAGCTACATCGGTGCTTTTGCCGAGAACGATACCTGGATGGAGGGTTGGACCGAGTTTGATCCTCAGAATGCGGAGTACTAATCGACAGATAGTGTGGTTTTGAATAGATGGGTGTCATCCTGCAAGGGGTGACACCTGTTTATTATAAAAAAAATATCGGGAGGTCATAAACCTCCCGATATTTCCCTATTTTGTTTTTGATTACTCTTTCGGTTTGCGCAGATCCAGATTCAACTCATCAAGCTGCGACTGGTCGAGGAAGCCCGGAGCATCGAGCATCACATCGCGGCCGGCATTGTTCTTCGGGAAGGCGATGTAATCGCGGATCGAGTCCGTGCCGCCGAAGAGAGAGCAGAGCCGGTCGAATCCGAAAGCGAGACCTCCGTGAGGGGGTGCACCGTATTTGAAGGCGTTCATCAGGAAGCCGAAACGCTCCTGAGCCTGTTCGGGCGTAAAGCCGAGCAATTCGAACATCTTGGCCTGCAGTTTCGAGTCGTGGATACGGATCGAACCGCCACCGATCTCCGTGCCGTTGCAGACGAAGTCGTAGGCGTTGGCGCGAACGCGTCCCGGATCGCTGTCCAGATACTGTACGTCTTCGGGTTTGGGAGAGGTGAAGGGGTGGTGTACGGCGTAGTAGCGCTGCGTCTCGTCATCCCACTCGAAGAGAGGGAAATCGACTACCCACAGCGGTGCGAACTTCTTCGGATCACGCAATCCGAGCCGCTCGGCCACCTCGAGTCGCAGGGCGCAGAGTTGTGTGAGCACCTTGAATTTCTTGCCGCAGAGGATGAATACCATATCGCCTGCCTTGGCACCGCAACGGTCGGCCATCGCCTTGACCTGCTCCGGTGTGTAGAACTTGTCGATCGAGGATTTGACGCCGCCCTCCTCGACACGAATCCAAACCAATCCCTTGGCACCGATCTGCTGGCGTTTGACAAACTCGGTCAGGGCGTCGATCTGCTTGCGGGTATAGACGGCGCAGCCCGGGGCTGCGAATCCGGTAATGTACTCGGCCTCGTCGAAGACCGAGAATCCGTGTCCGTGAGCCAGATCGGTCAGGTCGGAGAACTCCATGCCGAAACGCAGGTCGGGTTTGTCCGAACCGTATTTCTCCATCGCCTCGATCCAGGGCATCCGCTGTAGCGGCTCGTTCAGTTCGAGCCCCATGACCTCCTTGAACATATGTTTTGCCCAGCGCTCGAAGATCTCCAGTACATCCTCCTGCTCGACGAACGACATCTCGCAGTCGATCTGGGTGAATTCGGGCTGACGGTCTGCACGCAGGTCCTCATCGCGGAAGCAGCGAACGATCTGGAAGTAACGGTCGTATCCGGCTACCATCAACAACTGTTTGAGCGTCTGCGGCGACTGCGGAAGGGCATAGAACTGGTTGGGGTTCATGCGGCTCGGAACGACGAAGTCGCGGGCACCCTCCGGAGTCGAGTTGACCAGATAGGGGGTCTCGATTTCGAGGAATCCCTCGCTGTCCAGGAAACGGCGGATCTCCTGGGCCATCTTGTGACGCAGGATCATGTTGCGCTGCAGGGGCGGACGGCGCAGGTCGAGATAGCGGTATTTCATACGCAGGTCATCGCCTCCGTCCGAGTTCTCCTCGATGGTGAAGGGGGGGACCTCCGCATCGTGCAGGATGGTCAGCTGTTCGGCTACCACCTCAATATCGCCGGTCGGTATTTTCGTGTTTTTCGACGAGCGCTCGATGACGCGTCCCTTGACCTGAAGGACGAACTCGCGTCCCAGTTTCTCGGCAACGGCCTTTACTTCGGGAGCCGAATGCTCCTCGACGACGATCTGGGTGATGCCGTAGCGGTCGCGCAGGTCGATGAAGGTCATCGCGCCCAGGTTGCGCACTTTCTGCACCCATCCGGCCAGAGTGACCGTCTCGTTGATGTTTGCGGCTCTCAGTTGGCCGCAGGTATGGGTCCTGTACATGATTTTGCCTATTTTGATTTTATTCGTATCTTGCCGTTCGCAAAAATAAAAAGAGTGAATGCGCCGACTCTTTTTCGCCTTTGTTGCGGATCGGTCGGGATTCGCTCAACCGTACAAAGGTAAGAAAAATCAGGGAGATGTCTTCTGCGCAGGCGGGATTTTTTATCGCCCGGGTCTGTCGGGCGGAGGATTTTGCACCGGAAACTATGGAACAGCAGGAAAAAGATGAAAAATTCATGCGCCTGGCACTAAACGAGGCGCAGCGAGCGTTAGATGAAAAGGAGGTGCCTATCGGTGCGGTCGTTGTGTGCGGTGACCGGGTTGTAGGACGGGGACACAATCTGGTTGAGATGCTGAGGGATGCGACCGCCCATGCCGAGATGCAGGCCTTGACGGCGGCCGCTTCGACCATCGGAGGCAAGTATCTGCCGGATTGTACGTTGTATGTTACGGTCGAACCGTGTGTCATGTGCGCCGGGGCGATTGCATGGAGTCAGGTCGGACGGGTTGTTTACGGGGCTGACGATCCGAAGCGGGGTTATCGCCGCTATTCGGAACAGATCTTTCCCCCGAAAACAACGGTCTGCGCCGGGGTGTTGGCTGAAGAGTGCGAAAGGTTGATGACCTCTTTTTTTGCCACGCTACGCGGGTGATTCTTTGGATAGTTCAAAAAAATCGTTATTTTTGTCAGCCTTGTCCTTTTGTCCGGCAAGTTGTTATAAATTATTATAATTTTATAAATAGGAACGTATGAAAAAATTGTTCATTTCGGCTCTCGCATTGTTCGCCGCATTCTCCATTTCTGCACAGGATCTGTCTGTAGTTTACAACCAGGCAGTAACAGCTTTTAACGGTCGTGATTATGCAACTGCGGCCCAGGGATTCGAGACGTTGATTGATCAAGGTATGGATTCGGAAGATGTTGATGTGCAGGGTTGGGTCAGCACCGCGAAGTCCAATCTGCCCAGATGTTACTTTATGATGGGCGGTATGGCTGCACAGCAGAAAGATTTGGATAAAGCCTTGACGAACTTCATTAAATCGGCAGAGCTGGCTGAGTTGTATGGAAACTTCCAGCAGTCGGTTCAGTCGAAGGGTTGGGTTGCCAACATCTATCGTGTAAAGGGCGGCGAGGCCTTCAATAATAAAGATTATGCGACGGCTGCCGAGGTATTCTCGAAGGGCTATGAGTATGATCCTCTCAATACGGAGATGGCTCTCAACCTGGCGATGAGCTACTCTGAACTTGCACTGGCTAACAAGGATCTGGAGCTGTATCGCAAAGGTATGGAGGTTTACGAGAACATTGCTGCACTGGATAATCCTAAGTTCGCCGAGGATGTTGCCAAGGCAAAGGAGATGATCGGTATCTACACGAATAATATGGTTGCCGTTATGCAGCAGGCTGGCAATAACGATGCGGTTATTGCTATGGCCGATGAAATGTTGGCAGCCAATCCGTCGAATGCCTTGGCGCAAAAGATTCGTTTGCAGGCTCTCTTTTCCAAGAAAGACTATGCCGGTGTAATTGCAAGTGCAGAGGCGGCCGCCTCCGCACAGCAGAACGAGGAGGATCGCAGTGATATGTACTTTATCCTGGGTGCTGCTTACAATGCTCAGGCGAAGGCTCCGCAGGCAATCGAGGCTCTCGGGAAAGTAACAGCCGGTTCGAATGTGGCTGCAGCCAAGGATACGATTGCGAAACTGACGGCCAACAATAAGCAGTAGTCCCGATCGGGTTCCCCATAGAATAAAAAACGGAGGATTGTCGAAATCCTCCGTTTTTTTGTCGATCTACTCTACCGGTTCGAGATTTTGCCGTACGTTGCGTTGGATGCGTTCGAGGCCGCTGCGGGTCAAGGGGGTATCGGCAAAACGGTCGAAAAACTCCTCTTCGCCCATTGCGAGCCACTCCTCGGGTGTTATGCAGAGCGGATCGAAGAGGGGATCCATACGGGGCGAAGTGTGCATCAGTGCCTTTTGGTTGTGGGGACAGCAGCTTTGGCAACGGTCACATCCGAAGATCCATCCGGCCAGGTCGGTTCGTCCCGGCATCTCTTTTTCGATCGTGCGACAGGAGATGCAACGCGATGTGTCGATCACTTTTGGCTCGACGATGGCCTGTGTGGGACAACTTTCCAGACAGTTGCGACATCGCCCGCAACGACTCCCTTCGAAGGGAGTGTCATATTTATCGGCAGGTAGTGTCAATACCAGCTCTCCGAGTAGGACGAAAGACCCGAATTTCGGAGTGATGAGCAGCGATTGACGTCCGATCCAGCCCAGTCCGGCTTCGACGGCCAGTTGCTTCTCCAGCAGCGGGGCCGTATCGACAAAACAGCGTCCTTTTACCTCGGGGTATTCTTGTTGCAGAGCCTCGAACAGGGCGGAGAGCATCTCCTTGATCGTCTGGTGATAGTCCCGTGTACAGGCATAGGAGGCGACTCGGGTCCGAAATTCCTGCGGATACCCTTCGCTGACCCTGTTTTTATAGCTAATGGCACAGACGACGACCGTTTGGGCTCCTTCAACCAGGCGACGTACATCGAATCGTCTGTCCAAATAGCGTCCCATATATCCCAGAGAAGAGTTGTATCCCTTTTCGAGCCAGGCCTTGAAATAGGCTTCATTCTCGGCAAAGTGTTTACCGGGAGTAATACCGCAAAGATCGAATCCTTGCAATGCGGCCAGTTCTTTGATATGTCGATTGGAAAGCGAAGTCATAATTTGTTCCAAAAGTAGTACTTTTTCCCGTAATAATTCGTAATTTTGCACCGGGTATTCCCCTTTAATTCATAGGAAAACAATGACCATCCATACACTTTACGAACTCGTACAGCACAGTATCAAGGAGTTCGCCTCGAAAGTCGCGTTCTCCATGTACGGAGGCGAGGAGTTCACCTATGCTGAAATAGGAGGTCGGATCAGCAAAGTGCAGGAGTTGTTAACCGATGCCGGTCTCTGTGCGGGAGACAAAGTGGCGTTGTTGAGCAGCAATATGCCGAACTGGTGCGTTTCCTACCTGGCTATTACGTCGGCCGGAATGGTCGCCGTACCGATCCTTCCCGATTTCTCGACCGAAGAGTTGGATATGATCATCAGCCACTCGGAGGCAAAGGCCCTGATGGTTTCCGACAGACTCTTTTCGAAACTCTCCAAATCGACAACCGAGCCGCTCAATGTGGTGATCCGTACCAAAAATTTCGGTGTGATCGCTTCGAAGCCGGTTTCGAGCAAGGGGTCGACACGGATTCCCAAACCGGAGGATTTGGCAGTGATTATCTATACATCGGGAACGACATCGAAACCCAAAGGTGTGATGCTCTCCCACGCGAACCTCTGTGCGCAGATTGCGATGAGTTCGGCCATCTTCCCGATTGGACCGCAGGATACGTTCCTTTCGGTGTTGCCGCTTTCCCATACGTATGAGTGTTCGATCGGTATGATTTATCCCTTTTCGATGGGGGCAAGCGTCGTCTATCTGGATCGACCGCCTACAAGTTCCGTGTTGATTCCAGCCATGGCTGAGGTGCGCCCGACCGTGATGTTGATAGTTCCGCTTATCATCGAAAAGATCTATCGCAACCAGGTACAGGCAAAGTTTTCTTCCAATGGCTTTTGGAGAATGCTTTACCGTATCGGATTCATGCGTCGTTATCTGCACCGCATAGCTGGACAACGCTTGATGAAGGTCTTTGGCGGGCGGTTGCGTTTCCTGGGAATCGGCGGAGCCAAACTGGATGGCGGGGCTGAACAATTCCTGCTTGAAGCAAGGTTCCCTTATGCGATTGGTTACGGTCTGACCGAGACAGCTCCTTTGTTGGCGGGGGCAGCTCCTTCACAGGTGCGTCTGGGTTCCACGGGCCCGGCGGCTCCGGGAGTGCAGCTTCGTTTGGAGAATGTCAATCCCGATACGCATCAGGGGGAGATCGTGGCCAAGACACCGAGTGCGATGATCGGCTATTACAAGAATCCCGAAGCAACCCGCGAGGTATTTACCGACGACGGTTGGTTCCGTACGGGCGATCTGGGCTGCTTTTCGGAGGATGGGTGGCTTTATATCAAGGGACGCTTGAAGAATATGATCGTCGGTCCGGGCGGAGAGAATATCTATCCCGAAGATATCGAGAGCGTATTGAACTCTCATGTATATATTTCCGATTCGGTCGTAACCGAACGGGGTGGTCGTTTGATTGCATTGGTCAATTTCAATACCGAGGCGCTGGAGGCGAAGTTCGACGGTTGGCGGGAAGATTTCGACATCTGGAAAGAGAAGCTCAAAAAGGAGGTGATTGATTTTGTAAATGCACGCGTCAATCGGTTCTCCCGCATATCGGAGGTGGTCGAGGAGCAGGCGTTCGTAAAAACACCGACCCATAAGATCCGCCGGTTCCTTTATACAAAGCGTAATCTGCAGCAGCCGCACGAGCCTTTGAAATAAGCTCTCTTTATTATTCAAAAAACACCCGACACTCTCTGAAGAGTGTCGGGTGTTTTTTGCTATACGGTAAAAATAAAGGGCGGAATTCCGAATTCCGCCCTTTGCTATTGTAGGATGCTTGTTGTCAGTTGGCTTGCTGTAGGGAATCTTCCAGCAGAGTGAGTTGTTCGGGCTGAACCAACTCTTCCTCATAGGCTCCCAACGTGCGGTAATACTCGTTCAGTTCGCGAAGTACATCGCTCCGACGGAAATATACAGTCGTGTGATAGAGCATATCGAGTTCATCCATCTTCCGGAAGAGAGTCTGAAGCACCATATCGCCCTGGATGCCTTCGAATTCGAGGTAATAGTCGATGTATTGCATCAGATTCCGTGCATAATCCATCAACAGTTTGTCTCCCTTCTGGTATTCGGCTGCCATGTAGTAGCCTTCGATGAAGGGGAGTGTATTGGCCTCCGTGTAGCGGATCTGCCAGGTCGGGAATTTCTCCAGCCCGGTATCGAGCAGTTCGATCGCTTTAATCGAATCGCCCCGGCGCAGATACTCTTTGGCAACACGGGCGAATGCTTCGCGTGACATCGATGCACTCAGATTGTACTGGGTGAAGTAGTCGGCATAGACGCGCGGATCGTTCAGGTTGCCGTAGCGGAAGGTCTCCATCAACAGCGGGCCTGCGACATCGGGATCGATTCGTCCGATTTCGCGGACGGAGCGTGCTGGCGTGTAGATCGGCACGAACCGATAGGAGTATCCGTCGAACTGTAGGTAGTCGAGCAGGCCAAGTGGTTGTAATGTATGGATCTGCGTGAAATAGATCGGCCGTTTCCAATCGAAATGGGCGAACATGTCGAGCAGCATCAATTGGCTCTTGTCGATTGTGCTTCCGGAGATGTTCAGATAGACCGTATCGACCATCAGGTCGCGATCCTCCTCCTTGACGATGCCCGATGCGATGGCGTTCTCCTTGTTTACCGGAATGGCGAAACGGGTGGCCGGCAGGTAGTCCTGTTGCTCACCATTGCTCAGCATTACCTTGGTGCGCGGGTCGTCGCTGCGCACGAAGTCGATCGCCTCCTTCAGGTCGAGTGTCCGGTCGATCTTGTTGACCACCGGAATCAGGTCGTTCGTGTAGGTGTATTTGCTCTGCGGTAGGGTGAAGGGGACTCCGGGTGCATCGTTGGCCTTGGCCTTCATCTCGTCGATGTACCACTCGCCGCCCAGGTAGCTCGAGTTCATGATCCGTACGTCGGGGCGTACACCGTCCACCTCCTGGTTGAACCACAACGGGAAGGTGTCGTTATCCGCATAGTTGATGATGATCGAGTTGGGCAGGGTCGATTGCAGGTAGTTCCAGCCGATGTCGCGGGCATAGGTGCGGTGCGAACGGTCGTGGTCGTCCCAGTTCTGGGCGGCCAGAATCCCCGGTACCGCCATGCAGATTACGGTTGCGGCGATCGGGGCGGTTATTCCCTGACGTTTGGTCAGCCATACGATGAGGTCACGGATGGCCATTACGCCGAATCCGATCCAGATCGAGAAGGCATAGAACGAACCGGCATAGACGTAATCTCGCTCACGGGGCTCGTTGGGCGAGGTATTGAAGTAGACCACCAGTGCGATACCCATCATGATGAAGAGCCACATGACGATCGAGAAGTTGCGCGGATCGCGGTTGAGCTGGTAGATCAATCCGATCAGACCCAGAATAAAGGGAAGGAAATAGTAGGTGTTCCGAGCCTTGTTCCCTGCCACCTCATCCGGAAGATTCTCCTGTGGCCCGAGATATTTCTCGTCGATCCATTTGATACCCGAGAGCCAGTTGCCGTCCGTAATGAGGACATCGGAGGGCTGTATGTCGTTTTGGCGGCCTACGAAGTTCCAGAGGAAGTAGCGCCAGTACATATGGTTCAACTGGTAGGTGAAAAAGTAGTTCAGGTTTTCGAGTGCCGTCGGTTCGACGATCACCGTGGGGCCGTATCCCGAGTCGTCGTCCCAAACCGTCTTGCGACCGAAGTCGAGCACCTCGGCACGTTGGGGGCGTCCCTGCTCGTCACGGACGATCTCACCGTTTTCATCGCGAACATAGTCGAGTTTGGTGCGGTAGGCGCTCCAGGACTTATAGGCCTCTTCCGAGGTGGCGTGGTTCCACATACGCGGGAAGAGATGCAAGAACTGCGACGGATATTCGTAACCGTCGATGACACGACGCTCCTGGTATTTTCCCTCCTCGTCCAGATAGCGGGCCGTCTTGTATTTGTAGTCGATGATCGGTGCGGAGAACTGTGCCCCGTAGAGCAGCGGTTTGTCGCCGTACTGGTCGCGGTTGAGCATTGAGAAGAGGGCGAACGGATTGTTCGGATTGTTGCTGTTCATCGGCGGATTGGCTACGGCACGGATTGTTACCGAGGCATAGGATGAGTAGCCGATTAGGATCATCAGCGTCGAGAGCAGTATGGTATTCAGAATCACACGTCCCTTCTTGTGGCTCTTGTATACGCCGAAACCCAGGGCGGCCAGCAGGGCCAGCGCAAAGAATACCATGCCGGAATTAACCGGAAGTCCGAGCGTATTGACGAAGAACAGGTCCACGAATGCTCCGATATAGACCGTGTAGGGGATGATGATGCCGTTGATGAAAAGCAGAATGGCTCCCGAGATCACGGCGCTCCAGAAAATTCCCTTGAAGGTGATTTTTTGAGTTTTGCGGAAGTAGTAGATGAAGACGAGAGCCGGGATGGTCAGCAGGTTGAGGATGTGTACGCCGATCGAGAGCCCCATCAGATAGGCGATCAGGATGATCCACCGGGTCGAGTGGGGTTGGTCGGCCTGCTCCTCCCACTTGAGCATCAACCAGACGACGAGGGCCGTGAACATCGACGAGAGGGCATATACCTCGCCTTCGACAGCCGAGAACCAGAAGGTGTCGGTGAAGGTGTAAGCTAATGCACCGACAATGCCCGTTCCCAGAATCGTGAGGATGTTGGCACGAGTCAACTCCTGGCCGGAACGGGTGATGATACGCCGGGCCATGTGGGTGATCGTCCAGAAGAGGAACAGGATGCAGAAGGCACTGGCCAGTGAGTTCATCGCATTGACCATGTGGGGAACATAGTGGGTCGAGGGGGCCAGCAGGGTGGCGATGCGGGCCAGCATCATGAATAGCGGAGCCCCGGGTGGGTGCCCTACCTCCAGTTTATACGATGTCGCGATGAATTCCGAGCAGTCCCACAGGCTGGATGACGGCTCCATGGTGAGCAGGTAGGTCGCCGACGCTATAGCGAAGACGATCCAGCCTGTGATGTTGTTCCAGCGTTTAAATTGGTTCATAATGAAATAAATAGGTCTTGTTTCCCGTCGCATGAGAACTCTCCCGGCGAAGGATCTGCTTGTGATTCCGGGAGAGCGGGCTTGCAACGGCCGCTTATTCGGCAGACAAATATAGTAATAAGATAACGGAAAAAAGAGAGCTTGTATTTCTATTTTTTATAAGTGTTGTTTTATGAGGCAGGTGTTTTTTGGGGAAAAAGAAAATTAGACAGTCCGAGCGGAAGGCCCGGACTGTCTGGAGAGATATGCCTGTTAGGAATCGGTGAGGGGTGGTTCAGCCGATCCTCCTGCATGTAGGTTATTGCTGAACCGTTGTGTCGTTGGTCGAGAAGGGGAGGATTGTGATGTCCGTACAACGCAGGGCATCATCATCGACGGCGAAAGCGTAGATGTAATATTTCTGATTCGGTTCGAGTGTCTCATGAATCTCTTTGGACAGTTTGGAAGCCTCCTGGCTTAAAATCATTTCGGATGTATAGCCCATCCATCCGAAGATCTGCACGTTGTCGGACCAGGCCGTCGAAATCTTCTCCAAAACGGTTTCGTCTGTATCTCCATCCTTGACATTGCTGAAGATTTTTGCGACGAAGTAACCGTCGTAACCTTTGGCCGTAACCCGGACATCGATGTCAAGACCGTTGACCGAGGTAATTTGCAGGTCGAAATCAGCATTGACTTCTTCCGGGATCAGGGTCTTTAGGGTCTCTTTAGAAATTGGGGTCAACCGCTCGATAGTAGTCTGATTGACTCCGTAGGCATAAACGACGTATTCGGTGTCGGGTGTCATGTTCTCGATGAGGCGATCTGCGATCGTACCTTGCTGGAGTGCCTCTTGCGCGATGCTCTCCCAACCGAATCCCCAATCCATGTCTTTATAGAATTCGACATCGTAGTTGTAGAAATCTTCGTCTGTTGTAAAGTCCTTGGTCGCGGAGGCGGGGAGTACGTTCAGCAGGTAGAACATCTCTTTGTCTTTTGGGGTGACGTTGACGACGAATGTTTTAGTCGTGACTTCGGAAATCGCAATTTTGAATGCCTCCTCGACAACGGTGACGGCTTCTTGTTTGATAGTAAATTGAGCGATCTGCTGGATGTCGCCGTACTGGATCGTTACGACAGCTTCACGTGGGGAGGAGGTGTTGTTGCCCGCGGTTTCGAAAGATACGATGCCGGCCGTTTCAGTGTTGAGATTCGAGACCCAGTTTTCCGGACATGTGGCCGAAACGGCAGCTCCTTCGATCGGATTGTTGATTTTGTATT
Source organism: Candidatus Alistipes avicola (assembly GCA_019118565.1). Lineage (GTDB taxonomy): Bacteria > Bacteroidota > Bacteroidia > Bacteroidales > Rikenellaceae > Alistipes > Alistipes avicola. The sequence goes on from DWYR01000008.1 coordinate 31,160, forward strand.
CGATTTGGGATACACCTCCCTGGGCTGGGGCATCGACCGACTCCTGAACGAATAGAATTTCCGGCTTTGCTGTACCGGGGGCTGTCTGTTTGACAGTAAACGAGGAGATTTTCTGAATGTCTGCGTATGAAACTTCGACGACGGTCTCTCTCGCTTGAGTGGTTTCATTGGCTGCAACCATAAATGAAATGACTCCGGGTGTTGCGGTGTTGATCTCCGAGATCCATGTGTCTTTGCATTGGGCCGAAACGGTGGCTCCTTCGATCGGATTGTTGATCTTGTATTTGATTTGAGAAGGCCCTCCTTCGGGAGATGTGTTGACGGAGGCCGTCTCGAAAGAGAGGGTTGGTGGAAGCGGTTGAGGGGAGGCGGGGTTGTCCTTGTTGCATCCGAGCAGTAGCAGTGAGGTTAATACCCCGAATAGGTGAAGTGTACGGAATGTAAAACGTCCCATAAAAAAATAAGGTGAATTGGTGCCGAGTCTGCGGCAGGTTAATAAAAGCTACAGAAAAGAGAACTGTCCTTTTTTAATAAAAAGCTGTTTCTGTAGGCCTCTGGGCAGTTTTGGGAGGTTAATTTTGTGCAATATAAATAACAGTGTCTTTGTTTCAAAGAAAAATCAAATATTTTTTAAATTTTATTCTTAAATGGAATTTTTTTTGGATGCTTTTAGAACAGGAAGGGGCCCTTTCGTTCGAAGGCGATTTTGAAAGTGTTTTTTAGGGGAAGGCGGATTTTTTCGGAGTGAGACGAGGCGATTCCGAAGAAAAAACCAGGGCTCAACTCTTTTTTTAGCTTCTTTTGTCGGAAAAATGTTATTTTTGTGCATAAAAGAGATTTGGTTTATGGAATCGAAATTGACCCTGTATAATACGCTCGATCGCCGGAAGGAGCTTTTCGAGCCGATCAATCCGCCCCATGTAGGGCTGTATGTTTGCGGACCGACCGTTTACGGTGACCCGCATTTGGGGCATGCCCGTCCGGCCGTTACTTTCGACCTGCTGTTCCGCTATTTGCGTTCGTTGGGGTACAAGGTGCGTTATGTGCGTAACATTACCGACGTGGGACATCTTGAGCACGATGCCGACGAAGGGGAGGACAAGATCACCAAAAAGGCCCGGCTCGAACAGCTCGAACCGATGGAGGTGGCACACTACTATACGGAGCGTTACCATCGGGCCATGGATGCATTGAATGTGCTTTCGCCTTCGATCGAACCGCATGCCAGCGGACATATCATCGAACAGATCGCCCTGGTAAAGGAGATTCTGGATAACGGATTTGCCTATCTGTCGAACGGATCGGTCTATTTCGACGTGGAGAAGTATAACGAGAAATACCACTACGGTCGCCTCTCGGGACGCAACCTGGAGGACATCGTGACCAATACGCGCGATCTGGACGGTCAGGGCGACAAGCGCCATTCGTACGATTTCGCCCTCTGGAAGAAGGCATCGCCCGAACATATCATGCACTGGCCTTCGCCCTGGAGTGAAGGATTCCCCGGATGGCATCTGGAGTGTTCGGCCATGAGCACCAAATACCTGGGTGAGCGTTTCGATATCCACGGGGGCGGTATGGACCTGATGTTCCCCCACCACGAGTGCGAGATCGCGCAATCGACCGCTGCATCGGGCCATGGCGCGGCCAAGTACTGGATCCACAACAACATGATTACCATCAACGGTCAGAAGATGGGCAAATCGCTCGGCAACTTCATCACCCTTGAGCAGCTCTTTACGGGAGATCATAAACTGCTCGCACAGGCCTATTCGCCGATGACGATCCGTTTCTTCGTCCTTCAGGCGCATTACCGTTCGACGCTCGACTTCTCGAACGAGGCGCTGCAGGCTGCCGAGAAGGGTCTCGACCGTCTGATGAAGGGTGTCGAGGCACTCGGCAAGATCAAACCGTCGGCCAACTCGACTGTGGATCCCTCCGATCTGGAGCGTCGTTGCCGTGAGGCGATGGATGATGACCTCAATTCTCCGATGGCCATCTCGGCGCTGTTCGATTGGGTGCGGATCATCAACCAGTTGGTCGAGGGCAAGCAGTCTATTACGGAGAAGGATCTCGAGGAGCTTAAACGCATCGTTCGCCACTATGTTTTCGACGTATTGGGATTGATGGATGAAAAGGCGGCTGCGGAAGGCGGTAAGGATTTGGTAACGCCGCTCGTAGACCTTCTGCTCGAGATGCGCCAGACGGCGAAAGCCAACAAGGACTGGGCACTTTCGGATAAGATCCGGGATGATTTAACCCGAATCGGTATCCGGGTCAAGGATCGCAAGGACGGAGTCGATTGGGAGATCGAATAGTCTGTCCGAAAGGGGAAAGAGAGAGACGGGACTTCTCCGATAGGGAGGGAGTCCCGTCTTTGTGCTGTTTTTTCGAAAGAATTTGGTTACTTTTGTACGCGTAAAAAACATTTTGCATTATGGTATTGGCAGAACAGATTAAAGAGGCTATAAGACGCCAGGTTGCGTTGGGGAGGTTTCTTTGACATCGATCAGCGTAGAATAGACCTCCAGAACGAGGAGGAGAAGACACAGGTTCCCGGTTTTTGGGACGATCCGGATAAGGCTCGCGAGCAGTTGCGCCGCGTGGCCGGGATCAAAAGTTGGGTCGAAGAGTATGATGCGGTGGTCAAGGAGGTCGAGGACCTACAGCTGATGCCCGATTTTGTGAAGGAGGGTGTCGTGTCGGAGCAGGAACTCGACGAACAGTATGCCCGGACGATTGCGAAGATCGAGGCGCTCGAACTGCGCAACATGTTGCGCAAGGACGAAGACCGGATGGGTGCCATCGTCGATATCAACTCCGGTGCCGGCGGTACGGAGGCGCTCGATTGGGCTTCGATGCTGATGCGTATGTACACCCGTTGGGGTGAGGCGCATGGCTACAAGGTGAAGGTACTCGACTATCAGGCGGGCGAAGAGGTAGGCGTGAAGTCCTGCACGCTCGAATTCGAAGGTGAGTACGCCTACGGTTACCTGAAGAGCGAGAACGGCGTACACCGTATGGTGCGTCTTTCGCCATTCAATGCGAACAACAAGCGTCAGACAACCTTTGCCTCGGTGTTTGTCTCGCCGGCCATCGACGATACGATCGAGATTACGGTCAATCCGGCCGATATCGAGTGGGATACGTTCCGTTCGAGTGGTGCCGGCGGCCAGAACGTCAATAAGGTCGAGACGGCAGTGCGGTTGCGCTATCACGGGAAGGATCCCGATACGGGCGAACCGGTGGAGTTTCTGATCGAGAACATGGAGACCCGCTCACAACTGATGAACCGCGAGAATGCGATGCGTATTCTGAAATCGAAACTCTACCAACGGGAGTTGGATAAGCGAATGGCGACCCAGCAGGCGCTCGAGGCGACCAAGAAGCGGATCGAGTGGGGCTCGCAGATACGTTCCTATGTCTTCGATGACCGTCGGGTGAAGGATCACCGTACGGGTGTGCAGACTTCGGATGTCGAGGGGGTGATGAATGGCGATCTGGATGCCTTCATCAAGGCCTACCTGATGGAGTTCGGTGCCGAAGCATAGTGTATCAGAAGAAAAGTTGTTCCATCGCCTTGTGCAATGCTTGCACAAGGCGATGGCGTGTAATAAAATAAAGCGATGAGAAAACGTTTTTTGTTTGTCGTCAGCTTGCTGATGGCTTTGGGCGTATTTCGGGTGCAGGCAGATCCCGTGTTGGTCGGGGCGACCGATACGGCTGCCTATTATCCCCATCTGGCCGGGCGTCGGGTTGCCCTGTTGGCCAACCATACCTCGATGGTCGGGGAGCGTCATCTGGTCGATCTGCTCCACGAGCGGGGATTTGACATAACCGGTATTTTTGCTCCGGAACATGGTTTCCGGGGAACGGCCGATGCCGGAGAACATATCAACAATGAAGTCGATCAGGCGACCGGAATTCCGATCCGCTCGCTCTACGACGGCCGCACACAGCGGCCTTCGGATGAGGCGATGCGTTCGTTCGATGTGCTGGTGGTCGATATGCAGGATGTGGGGGTGCGTTTCTACACCTATTATATTGCCATGTTGCGCATGATGGATGCGTGTGCCGATTTCGGACAGGAGGTTATCGTGCTTGATCGTCCGAATCCGAACGGAATGTATGTGGACGGCCCTATTCTGGAAGAACGCTACAAGTCGGGAGTGGGGGCGATTCCTGTCCCGGTGGTACATGGACTCACCATGGGCGAGATCGCCCGGATGGCTGTCGGCGAGGGGTGGACTGGAGCTTGTGAACTGCTTGTGGTCCCTTGTCGCAACTATACCCATCAGACCCGTTATGAACTGCCGATTCCCCCTTCGCCCAATTTGCCGACTCTGCGGGCAATCTACCTCTATCCGTCGGTCTGCCTGTTCGAGGGAACGGTGCTGAGCGTGGGGCGTGGAACCGACAGGCCGTTTGAGGTGTATGGTCATCCGGATCTTCCGGACGAACTGTTCGGATATAGTTTTACACCACGACCGACAGCTGGGGCCAAGGAGCCTTTGTGGAACGGACAGCTTTGTCATGGGCGGGATTTGAGCCAGTTCCCGTATGAGGATATACTGCGGCGTGGATTTACGCTCGACTATTTGATCGAGGCCTATCGGGTGTTGGTTCTGGGCGATGCCTTTTTTAAGCCGATTTTCGAGAAATTGATAGGGGTTGGCTATGTGCGTCAAATGATTATGGCGGGCAGTACTGCCGAAGAGATTCGGGCTCGCTGGCAAGAAGAGGTGCACCGATTCCTACAGAAAAGAAAACCTTATCTTATATACCAAGAATAATTGTTGTTTCGTTCATTTTAGCATAAGATCTTGTTGGTTCTCCTGCGGTCGCTTTTTTGTCGACTTCGTCGGGCAATTTTTTTGTTTGAATTCGAAATAAATTTCTATATTTGCGGGGTTTCAACGAAAACGGATGTTTTGAAAAAAATAGAATAATATACGAATTTTTTTTAACAACAACTATTTTTTAATAATTATGAAAATCAAACTGTTTCTATTGGCTGCGATTGCCGCTTTGACGACGATGGTCGGATGCGGCAACGATAACAATGAGTCTGGTCCTACTCCTCCGGATCCTGCACTGCCCGAAGGATATGAAATCACTTTCGGAGCCTCTACGTTCAGCTCCCAGGAGATCACCATTACCCCGTTGAGTACAGAGGCTGAAGAGTCGCTTTATGTCGTGTATGTAGCTACCGAGGCGATGTTCCAGGAGTATGGCTCTGCGGAGGCTTATGCTACGGCGGATTTGGCGGCTTGGATTACGGCGTATCCGACGGCATCAATGGAAGAGATCGTTTATGCGATGACCAATAACGGACAGAATAAAGGTTCAATGACGACCAAAGTGACAGGTTTGAGAGCGGATTCCAGATATTATGCAATGGTTGTCGGTATCGACCTGGAGGGCTCGTTTACGACCCAAGGGACGGAAGAGCTTTTCACATCAGGCAGCAAACCGGAGGTAGTTCCCGTCGATTGCGACTTTACGTGGGAGGTTGTTCGTCAAGGGTCTATCTTCATCGACGTGGAGGTTACTCCGACCAATACGGAGGTCCCCTACGTAGCCTTCTGGCTGTCACAGGAAGAGTATCAGAATGTAGGTGGTACCCCCGAGGGCCTACAGACGAACCTGGAGGCATATATGGAATATTTGACCGAGAGTGCCGGTTATGAATCGGTTATTGACTTGATGGCTATTTTGCAGAATAAAGGAGAGCAGACTCTGCAGCTACAGGGCCTGGAACCTGAAACCTCTTATATTCTGTTCCTTTGCGGAATGGATGCTTATGCCCGCCCGACGACTGAGGTTCAGGTTCTTACCTCCAATACGATCGCTTATGTCGCTTCGGATGCGACCCTGACGCCTGCCGCCCGAGTATATGACGGAACCTCCGCTTCAAGTATGAGTCCGACGATGTTCCCGCCTGAGACGTACAGCGGAAACTATTTCGTTCGTGTTAAGCCTATTTTGAATGATAAAGCCGTCGCTTGGTATCTGTTGCCGACTCAGACGGATTACACGAAGGATACCGACAGCGAGTTGCTGGTTCGTGTGTCGCAGCAGGGTAATGGCCCGATTACCGCTTCGAATATCGATGTAGTGACTCCCAATACTACCGAAGGAACTTTCTACCTCTATATGTATCCTGTCAATGAGGAGGGTGAGCCGGGCAATATTGCGAAAATGTCGATTCAGATCGATGCTGACAGCTTGTGGGACATCAACACGATCTTCGATGAGGACTACACGCAGGGTGCTGCACCGTCCGTAACCGTTCATTTCAGTTCGGCAGAGAAGATGATGGGGGCTTCGGCCAAGGTGAATGCCATTCGCATTCGCAGAATGTAAAAAAGCAGAGCGGCCTGTTGCGGTCGCCGATTAAAGTGGGAGTCCCGAATTGATTTCGGGGCTCTCACTTTTTTTTCGAATCGGAGATAAAAACGGGGAAAAATGGGGGTAGATTCAGAGGAAATGTTTGGCACTTTGTGAAATATTGGTTACTTTAGTAAAAAAATACAGCAAATCCAATAGTAACTATGAGTACATCTGTAGATACGGCCTTTTCGGCTGCCGACTTGAAGTATCTCGAATTATTATCCGAGAAATTCCCGACGATTGCCGATGCCAGTACTGAGATTATCAATCTGGAGGCAATTCTCAATTTGCCGAAAGGGACGGAGCACTTTTTAACGGACCTTCACGGAGAATACGAGGCTTTTCGTCATGTGCTGAAGAATGCTTCGGGAGTTATTCGCCAGAAGGTTCACGAGGTCTTCAACAATACGTTGCGCGAGTCGGAAATGAGCGAACTCTGTACGTTGATCTACTATCCGGCCGAAAAGCTACAGTTGATCAAGTCGAAGGAGACGAATCTGGACGATTGGTATAAAGTTACACTGAACCAGCTTACGGAGGTATGCCGTGCCGTTTCGGTGAAGTATACCCGTTCGAAGGTGCGCAAGATGCTGCCGCCCGACTTCTCCTATGTTATTCAGGAGTTGCTCCATGAGTCGGATTCGCCCGGTTCCTCCAAGCAGAACTATTTTAATGGCATTTTGAACTCGATCATTGCGATCGGACGTGCCGATGCCTTCATCATTGCCATGAGTAATGTAATCCAGCGTCTGACGATCGACCGTCTGCATATCATCGGAGATATTTTCGACCGAGGACCCGGTCCGCACATCATCTTCGATACCTTGTCGCAGTACAACATGTACGATATCCAGTGGGGTAACCACGATATCCTCTGGATGGGTGCCGCCGCCGGCAATATGGCCTCGATCGCCAACGTGATCCGTGTTTCGGCCCGTTATGACAACCTCGATGTGTTGGAGGACGGTTATGGGATCAACCTGTTGCCGTTGGCACGTTTTGCCATGGAGTATTACGAGAATACATCGTGTCTCCCCTATAAACCGAAGGTAATGCAGAGTGCGGGTGTCAATGAGCGGGATGTTTTGCTGATGAGCCAGATGCATAAGGCGATTTCGGTAATCCAGTTCAAGATCGAGGGACAGATGATCAAGCGCCACCCGGAGTACAGGATGGAGTCGCGTGCCTTGCTCGAGAAGATCGATTACGAGAAGGGAACTATCGAGATCGACGGCAAGCCCTATCCGCTTAAGGATCCCGACTTCCCGACAGTCGATCCGAAGGATCCCTATAAGCTTACACCGGCCGAGGATCGCCTGATCCGTACGTTGCAGGCATCGTTCCTGAACAGCGATAAGTTGCAGAAACATATTCGCCTGCTCTATTCGAAGGGAAGTATGTATCTGATCGTCAATTCGAACTTGATGTATCATGCCTCTATCCCGATGACCGACGACGGTCAGTTCAAGACGGTGATGGTGGATGGTAAGCCCTATGCCGGTCGTGAATTGCTGGATCGACTGGATCAGTTGGCACGGGAGGCTTATTTCGGTGGAAATGGCAAGGAGAGCCGCGATAAGGCGCTCGATTATATGTGGTATCTGTGGTGTGGGCCCGAATCCCCGTTCTTCGATAAGGCGAAGATGGCAACGTTGGAGCGTTACCTGATCGAGGACAAGAAGACACACCACGAAGAGAAGGGTGCTTACTACAAACATCTGGAGGATGCCGAGATGTGTTGCCGGATTCTCTCTTCGTTCGGTCTCGATCCGGAGAAGTCCCACATCATTTCGGGACACATTCCGGTGAAGACCTGCAAGGGTGAGAGCCCGATCAAGGCCGGTGGGAAGTTGCTGATGATCGACGGTGGTTTCTCGAAGGCTTACCAGTCGGAGACCGGCATTGCCGGCTATACGTTGATCTTCAACTCGCATGGTCTGCAGTTGGTTCAGCATGAACCGTTCGAATCGAGTGTGAAGGCAGTCCAGGAGGGCCAGGATATCATCTCGACCAAGACGATTGTCGAGGCGACGACGGATCGTATTACCGTGCGTGATACGACGATCGGTAAAGAGCTGCAGGTGCAGATCGATGATCTGCTGCGTCTGTTGGCAGCCTATCGTAGCGGCCGGATCAAGGAACGGAAGTAATATCCGTTCCCTGATTCAGGCGGCATAAAAAAGCCCTTCCATTTGGAAGGGCTTTTTTATGCCGTTTTTTTAATTATTCCGGTTTGATAGCCTCGTTCGGACAAACGCCGGCGCAGGAGCCGCACTCGATACATTTGTCAGCGTCGATAACATAAACATCACCAGCCGAGATAGCCTCTACCGGACATTCGTCGATGCACGTGCCGCAAGCTACGCACAGATCGGGATTAATTTTGTAAGCCATTTTCTTATTTGTTTTTTTGTGTGTTAGAAACGGTGCAAATATAGCAATTATTTGATTAAATCAAATCCCGTGAAGGGAATTAATGCCTCCGGAATCCGGATGCCTTCGGGTGTCTGGTTGTTTTCGAGCAGGGCTGCTACGATACGGGGCAGAGCCAGCGAGGACCCGTTGAGCGTGTGGGCGAGTTGCGTCTTTTTGTTTGCATCCTTGTAGCGGAGTTTCAGGCGGTTTGCTTGGAACGACTCGAAGTTCGAAACGGACGATACCTCCAACCACCGTTTCTGCGCTTTCGAGTAGACCTCGAAGTCGTAGGTCAGGGCCGAAGTGAAGGACATATCGCCTCCGCAGAGACGCAGGATGCGGTAGGGGAGCTCGAGTGCCTGTACGAGCTTCTCCACGTGGGCTACCATACCGTCCAATGCCTCGTAGCTCTTCTCGGGCAGGCTCAACTGTACGATCTCGACCTTGTCGAACTGGTGCAGACGGTTCAAACCGCGTACGTCTTTACCATACGAGCCGGCTTCGCGGCGGAAGCAGGGGGTGTAGGCGGTCATTTTGATCGGGAAATCCTTTTCGTCGAGGATGACATCCCGATAGATGTTCGTTACGGGAACTTCGGCCGTCGGAACCAGATAGAAGTTGTCGACCGTAGCGTGGTACATCTGTCCCTCCTTGTCGGGCAACTGTCCGGTACCGAATCCCGAAGCCTCGTTTACCATGATCGGGGGCTCTATTTCGAGGTATCCTGCACGGGTGTTGTGTTCGAGGAAGAAGTTGATCAGGGCACGCTGCAGACGGGCACCCTTGCCTTTGTAGACGGGGAATCCCGCTCCGGTCAGTTTGACGCCCAGGTCGAAATCGATCAGATCGTATTTGCGGGCCAGTTCCCAATGCGGAAGGGCATTGTCGGGGAGCGTACGATGATCCTCCACCAACTTGACTACCAGGTTGTCTTCGGCTGTCTTGCCTTCGGGAACGATATCGGCCGGGAAGTTCGGCAGCGTGACGATCGCAGCCTGCAGGGCATCCGAAACCTCCTTGAACTCTGCATTCAGCGCATTGGAGCGCTCTTTGAGAGCGGCAACCTCGGCTTTCTTGGCTTCGGCCTCCTCCCGGCGACCCTGACCCATCAGGGCGCCGATCTGTTTGGCTGCCTGATTCTGCTGTGCCAGCGATTCGTCCAGTTCGTGTTGGATGGCCTTGCGGCGGTCGTCCAACTCCTCTATTTTGTCGATGACGGAAGCTGCATCCACTCCCTTTTTTGCCAAACGGCGGATGGCTGCTTCGCGGTCATCCCTGAGTTGCTTGATTGTAAGCATCGTAGTGTTTGTTTCGTGTTCAATGAGCAAATTTACAAAACAAAGCCCAATCACCTGCACATTTGCCGATTATTTTTTACTTTTGTCCGCAAATCGCGACACACAGTGAAATCCATCGAACTACTTGCCCCGGCCCGGGATCTCGCTTCGGCGATCGCGTCCGTCGATTATGGTGCAGACGCCCTCTATATGGGAGGCGCCCGGTTCGGTGCGCGCGTTGCGGCCGGCAATACGGTCGAACAGATTGCCCGTGCCGTCGAGTATGCCCATCAGTATGGGGTGCGTCTCTATGCGACCCTCAATACGTTGCTCTACGATGGGGAGCTGGATGATGCCCGCCGACAGGCAAACGAGTTGATTGCTGCCGGAGTCGATGCCCTGATCGTGCAGGATATGGCTTTGCGGCGGATGGATCTGCCCGTCGAACTGCACTCGTCGACCCAGATGTGCAATCGTACGCCGGAACAGGCTCTTTTCCTGGAGCGTTGCGGTTTCGCCCGGGTTATTCTGGAGCGGGCCCTGTCGCTCGCGGAGATCCGTCGGATCCGGGCGGCCTGTCAGGTCGATCTGGAGTGTTTCGTGCATGGGGCCATATGTGTAGGATACAGCGGCCGCTGTTTCCTCTCGCGATCGATGAGCGAGCGTAGCGGTAACCGGGGTGCCTGCAGCCAGCCCTGCCGGCTGACCTATGACCTGGTGGACGAGAAGGGTCGTACGATCCTCAAGGGTCGTCATTTGCTTTCGGTGCGGGATATGAACCTCTCGATGCGGGTCGGTGAGTTGATCGATGCCGGTATCACCTCTTTCAAGATAGAGGGACGGCTCAAGGATCTGGGCTATATTAAGAATGTGGTCAGCTACTACCGGGAACAGATCGACCGGGCGCTGGCCGTGCGTCCCGATTTTTGCCGGGCTTCGGTCGGTGAGAGTATCCCCGATTTCCGGCCGGATCCCTCGAAGAGCTTTACACGGGGCGAATCCGAATACTTTTTCGATGGCCGGCGGGCGGGGGTTGCCTCGTTCGATACCCCGAAGGCGGTCGGTGAGTTTATCGGCCGTGTCGTGCGGGTCGATGCACGGGGCTTCCAACTCGATACGCAACATGATCTTGCATCGGGCGACGGAATCTGTTTCCTGACGACGGGCGGGCTGGTCGGAACCAATGTAAATGCGGTGGACGGATGCCGGGTGCAGCCCAATCGAATGGAGGGGATTGCAGTCGGGGTGGAGATCTACCGTAATTTCGACCGGTACTTTGCCGCGGCGCTCGAACGCAGCCGGACCCGACGGGTTATCCCCGTCGAAGCCGAGGCGATCCTTTCCGCGGAACGTGTTGTCGTCCGTTTTACGGATGTCGAAGGGGTGAGTGCCGAGGTAGTGAGCGAAGGAGCGTTCGACAAGGCGAAGAATCCGCAGAAGATGGCCGAAACGATCGCAACGCAGTTATCCCGCAGCGGAGATACGATCTTCGACGTGCGTCGGGTCCACACTTCGGGTGAAGATCGGTTTGTCCCGGTATCGTTACTGGCGCAGTTGCGTCGCGACGGGCTTGAAAAGCTGCGTGAGGCGCGGTTGGCTTGTCCGATCGAGCACCGTATTCTTCCCGAAGACAAGAGGGCGGAGTATCCGTCCGAGAGCCTCGTTGCCGAGGAGAATGTAACGAACCGCCTGGCCGAAAAGTTCTATCGCGACCACGGCGTGCAGCGGATCGAACGGGGACTTGACCTGTCGGCAACGACTGTCGGCCATACCGTCATGCGGACGGCCTATTGCATCCGCCGTGAAATCGGGCAGTGTCTGAAGCGGAATTCCGATCTGAAAGGGGATCTCTTCTTGGTGCGTGGCCGGTTCCGTTATCGGCTCCTTTTCGATTGTGCGCATTGTGAAATGTGCCTGATCGATCGGAGCGATCGTTCCTGAAATAACTTATTACAACACAGCGTTTCATGTTTGAAATCCTTACTCCCAACTTTCCCGATTACGAACTGATCGATTCGGGCGATTTCGAAAAGCTCGAACGTTTCGGACATTACGTCGTGCGCCGACCCGAGCCGCAGGCCATTTGGCATCGGACGCTCACCGAGGCGGTGTGGCACCGCGCGGATGCCTCCTTCGTGCGGGATGCCCGCAGCGACGAACGCGGCCAGTGGCAGTTGCGTCCGGGAATGCCTTCGCGGTGGACGGTGGAGTATGCCTATAAGGCGATGTGTTTGCGGATGCGGTTGGGTCTGACCTCGTTTAAACACGTGGGACTCTTTCCGGAACAGGCCGCCAACTGGAACTTTATTTATGATCGGATCGAACAGTTGAAAAGCGAGGGACACTCTCCGCGCGTATTGAACCTTTTTGCCTATACGGGTGGGGCTACGCTCGCTGCGCGTGCGGCCGGAGCCGATACGACCCATGTCGATTCGGTCAAGCAGGTGATTACCTGGGCCCGTGAGAATATGGAGGCGAGCGGTCTGGACGGGGTACGCTGGATCGTGGAGGATGCCTTGAAGTTCGTGCAGCGGGAGGTGCGGCGCGGAAACCGTTACGACGGAATCATTCTCGATCCGCCGGCTTACGGGCGGGGACCCAACGGTGAAAAATGGATCCTGGAGGACAATATTGGGGAGATGCTCGAATGCTGCGCCCGGCTGCTCGAACCCCGGCACGCCTTCCTGGTGCTGAATCTCTATTCGATGGGGCTTTCCGCCACGCTGGCATCGACGGCCGTGCAGCAGGCGTTCGGCACGCCTTTTGAGCAGCAGTTCGGTGAACTCTGTTTCGACGATCGGGGAGGGAAACGTCTTCCTTTGGGGACCTATTACCGTTTCATCCGATAACGGTCGGTTAGCCGGTGTCGCAGACAGAGTGGGTCTAAAAAATGATTGTGATATGGATACCCTCTCTATCGTATTGGGTGTAGTTACCTGGTGCCTCGTGGCCGTAGCGGTTGGATTGATTGGAGGCCGCCGAAAGATCGGATTTGCTTGGACATTGATTTTCAGTCTTATTCTTACACCGATTGTCGGCATCATTGTGGCTCTCACCTCTCCGAAACTGCCTCACGGCGGCGAAAAATGGGGCTTCGTGCATGTGGGATTCATGCTCCTTACGGCCTTGGCGCTGATCTCTTTTCTGGTGGTGCTTCTGACCGGAGGAATCTTTTTTGTCGCCGGCGGAGAATAATCTCCGTTGCCCTCTTCGGGCTACAGATAAATTGCGATACCGGCTGCGGCCGAGAGCAGGATCATCAAGATCGGGTTTACTTTGAAGTAGGAGCCGACGAGTACTCCTCCGAAGAGGACCCAACTCCAGATGTCGATGAAGTTGGCGTCTTGTTTATCATAAGGAAAGATGAGCATCAGTGCTGCGGCACCGATCATTCCGATGACGACGGGACGCAGACCAAGCATGGCTCCGGCTACGATCGGGTTGTTCCGCAGCCGTGTGATGAAGCGGGCGACCAGCACCATCAGTGTGAGTGAGGGCATGCAGACGGCCAGTGTGGCGATGATCGACCCCAATATGCCGAAAAAGACATTGCCGCCGCCTTGCATTCCGACCGTATAACCTACGTAAGTGGCCGAGTTGATGGCGATCGGTCCGGGGGTGATCTGCGATACGGCGACGATGTCTGCGAATTCGGCATTGGTCATCCACTCGTGTTGGACGACCACTTCGTTTTGGATGAGAGCCAGCATGGCATATCCGCCTCCGAATCCGAAGAATCCGATCTTCAGATAGCTGATGAACAGTTGCCAGAAAATCATGGTTGTCTCTTTTTAACGATTGCCAGCTCCCAGACGATTCCAACACCTGCACCGACGGCCAGAATCAGGACCGGTGAGAGGCGGAGCCACCAGATTAGCCCGGCCAGCAGCAGGGCGATAATGATTGCCGCTTTGCCCATGCCCCGGGAGAGTGAGATGAGTGGTGTGATAATGAGTGCTACAACGGCCGGACGCATCCCCTTGAAGGCTGCATCGACGATGTGGTTTTGTCGTATGCTGGCGAAAAAGAGGGCGATGGCCAGGATGATGATGAAGGACGGGAGAACGGCACCCAGCATGGCTGCGATCGCACCACGCATTTTCAACCGTTTGTATCCGGTAAAGACCGCTGTGTTGATGGCGATCGGTCCCGGTACGGACTGGGCCAGGGTCAGCAGGTCGAGAAATTCATCGTCGGGGATCCAACGTCGTTTCTTGATCACCTCCTGTTCGATCAGCGGAATCATGGCATATCCTCCGCCGAAGGTGAAAAGGCCTATCTTGAAAAAGGACCAAAATATCTCCCACCACTGTTTCATCGCGTCGTCTCGGTATTATTCTCTTCCGTTGCGGATTCATTGACCGTGGCAACCATCACCGAGGCGACTACGGCTGCCGTTTCGGTACGCAACCGTTGGTTCCCCAGGGTGATCTCCCGGAATCCGTGCTTTACGGCCATCTCGACCTCCTCTTTCGAGAAGTCTCCTTCCGGTCCGATGAGAATCATTACCTTACCTCCTGCCTGCAACAGACGGGGCAGGTAGTTTTTCCCTTGCGGCGAAACCGCTGCCGCGCAGTGGGCGATGAATTTCTGCCCTTCGAACGGGGCCTCGACCACTTGTCGGAACGGAGTAAGCTCTTCCAGTTGGGGATGATAGGCTTTCAGGGACTGTTTGACTGCTGCCGTGATCACCTTGTTCTCCCGCTCGGTCTTGAGAATCCGCCGTTCGCTGTGTACCGTGTCCAGCGGAATGATGCGCAAGATGCCGATTTCGGTCGCTTTTTCGAGAAACCATTCGAACCGATCGGTATTCTTGGTCGGGGCGACACCCATCGTCAGTTCATAAGAAAGCCTGCCGAATGCGGCGTGTGTCTCGCACACGCGCACCCGGCAGTGCTTGGCATGATCGTCCACGATCTCGCACCGATAGAGGTTCCCCCGTCCGTCGGTAATGTGCAATTCATCCCCCACGCCCATACGCAATACGCGGACGCAGTGTTTCGACTCCTCCTCCGAGAGGGTGTAGTCGGGGGGCACGATGTCCGGAGCGTAGAAGAGTTGCATGGGATCGGATGTCGTTGTTTTAGATGGTCAGACCACCGTCGATGCTGATCGTAGCACCGTTGATGTAAGCAGCCTCGTCGCTGGCCAGATAAGCGTACAGGCCGGCAACCTCCTCGGGCTCTCCGAGACGCTGCTCGGGAACTTTCGCCTTCATCGAATCCAGCACCTCGGTCGGCATCTTGCGAACCATGTTGGTGAGGATGAAGCCCGGAGCAACGGCATTAACCGTAACACCTTTGCGGCCCAACTCCTTGGCCAGCGTCTTGGTCATGCCGATGATACCGGCTTTCGTAGCCACGTAGTTGGTTTGGCCGAAGTTGCCGTACAGACCTACCACCGACGATGCGTTGAGGATACGTCCCCAACCCTTCTCGACCATGATGGCGCTGACGCACTTGCAGCAGTTGAATACGCCCGTCAGATTGACGTCGATTACCTCCTGCCACAATTCGGGGGTCATCTTCTTGATCGTAGCATCACGGGTGATGCCGGCGTTGTTGACCAGGATGTCGATGCGGCCGTGCTTCTCGATCACTTTGCGGGTAGCCTCCTCGACCTCGGCGAATACGGCCGTATTGACTTTCATGAACTCTCCGCCGATCTCCTTGGCGACAGCCTCGCCGGTAGTGGGGGTTCTGTTCCAGATAATAACGGTAGCTCCTTCAGCTGCGAATCTTTCAGCCGTAGCCTTTCCGATTCCGTCCGATCCGCCGGTGATGATGGCGATCTTGTTGCTCAGTCTTTTTTCCATAGGTTATGTTCGTTGTTATGTGTGATATTGCTTAGAATCTCTCTTTGTGAAGCAACTTGGCCTGTCCCGTAATGAGGATGTTGCCTTGTTTGTCTTCGAGCGTGCATTTAATTACGCCGCGGTGTTTCTCCTCGTTGACCTCGATCACCTCGAAACGGGCCATGTAGTCGTTTTCCACGAAGACGGGTGCGCGGAAAGCCATCTCCTGATACATATAAATGGTTCCTTGTCCGGGCCAGTTCATGCCGAAGACTTTGGAAAAAACGGCTGCCGCAAAGAATCCGTGAACGATCGGTTTGCCGAAAGGTGTCGTGGCAGCATACGCTGCATCCAGGTGGATCGGATTGCAGTCGCCGGTAATGCGGGCGAACGTTTCGACGTTCTGTTGCGTGTAGCGGACCGGTTCGCTGTAGGTGTCCCCAATTTTGATTTTCTCCATCTTGATGTTGTGTTTTTATGTCTCAGCCGAGGGCCGAAGACGGTAATTTCTGTCAAAAGTAATCATTTTTTGCTCCCGCTATCCCGTTATCTTATTATCTTTGCAAAAAATAGAACGAACTTACGTCGAGTTTGATCCTCTTCGCAAACGATTCTCCGTAGAAAATCGTTTGTATTTTCGAATTTCCGTCGGATGAAAGAGGCAAAAGCTTTTTTTTCGGCATTTTGAGTCGGGAAACGACTCGTCCGGAATACGATCAGGAGCAAGAAAAGACTGAAATATGAGACAGAGCCGATTATTTTTATTTGTATTGATGCTGTTTATGACCGCAACGAGTTGCGCCGACCGTAAACCACAGTCGGTCAATCCTTTTTTCGAAGAGTGGACGACTCCGTTCGGGGTTCCTCCGTTCGACAAGATCCTTCCTGAACACTATATGCCTGCCTTCGAACGGGCTATGGCCACTCACATGGCTGAAATCGAAGCCATCACGTCGAATAACGACGAGCCGACGTTCGAGAATACGATCCTGGCTTACGATAATTCGGGCTTGATGCTCGAGCAGGTGCGTCTGGTCTTCGATATGCTCTGTTCGGCAGAACTGACCGAGCAGATGGCTGCCGTTCAGGAGCAGGTAGCCCCGTTGTTGTCCGCGCATGACGACCGAATTCTGCTGAACGGCGACCTTTTCGCCCGGATCAAGGCGGTTTATGATCGTCGTCACATGCTCTCGATGGATGCGGAGCAGATGCGTTTGGTTGAGAAGATTTACGACGATTTCGTTCGGGCAGGAGCGTTGCTCTCTCCGGAACAGAAGAAACGGTTGGCACAGATCAACGGCGAGTTGGCGCTGCTTTCGGTGAAGTTCGGCAACAATGTATTGGCTGAAAATAATAAATTTTCGCTCGAACTGAACAAAGAGGAGCTCGATGGGATTCCGGCTGGAGTGCAGGACGCGGCTCTGGAGCGGGCTCGTAATGCGGGGTTGAAGGATAAGTATCTCTTTACGTTGGACGAGTCGAGCCGTATCCCGTTCCTGACTTACTCGGAGCGACGTGATTTGCGTGAAAAGGTCTATAAGGCTTATATCGAGCGGGGAAATCACGACGATGAGTTCGACAACAAGTCGATTGTCAGCGATGTTGCCCGGTTGCGCAACGAGAAAGCCCGTCTGTTGGGATACCCCGATTACGCCTCTTATTCGATTTCGGCCCAGATGGCCGGAACACCCGAACGGGTTTATGCACTGTTGGATGAAATTTGGGATCCGGCGCTCGAACGGGCCAAGGAGGATATGGCGGAGATGGAGAAGTTGCTCCGCAAGGATGTGCCGGAAGCGAATTTCGAGGCGTGGGACTGGTGGTATTATGCCAATAAGTTGCGCCGCAACAAATATGCGTTCGACGAGGAGGCCATGCGCGCTTATTTCTCGAAAGAGAGCGTGATGAGCGGAATTTTTTACCTGGCCAACCGTCTGTATGGTGTGACCTTTGCACCGGTGGTTGTGCCGACCTATCACAAGGATTGCATGGCCTATGAAGTTTTCGATGCCGATGACAAGCATCTCGGGATCCTCTATTTCGACCTCTTTCCCCGCAGCACCAAGAGCGGCGGGGGATGGTGCGGGTGCTTCCGTCCGCAACGTTACGATGCGAATGGGGTGCGTATCGCTCCTGTCGTAAGCATCGTTTGCAATTTTACGGCTCCGACCAAAACGATGCCGGCGCTTTTCTCTCTGGAAGAGACCGAGACCCTTTTCCATGAGTTCGGGCATGCCCTGCATTCTCTGTTTGCCGATGTGAAATACCGGGGTTTGTCCGAGGTCGAAGGTGATTTTGTGGAACTTCCTTCGCAGATCATGGAGAATTGGGCCTTCGAACCTGAAATGTTGCGCCAATATGCCTTCCATTTCCGTTCGGGCGAGGTGATCCCCAACCGTATGATCCGCCAGATTCGCGAAAACGCGAAGTTCAATCAGGGATTTATCACCACCGAGATCGTGGCGGCGGCTTTGATCGATCTCGATCTGCATTCGATTTCCGATTACAAGCCTTTTGATGTAAATGAGTTTGAGAAAAACGCATTGTACGAGCGACGCGGTTTGATCCCGCAGATCGCTCCCCGTTACCGTTACCCGTACTTCCTGCATATTTTCAGCATTTTCGACGGGATGTATTCGGCCGGATACTATTTCTACCTGTGGGCGGAGGTGCTCGACAAGGATGCTTTTCAGGCGTTTAAGGAGAGCGGTGATATTTTCAATCGGGAAGTGGCCCGCAAGTTCCGCCGTTTGCTCTCGCGCGGAGGATCTGCCGATGGCATGACTCTTTATCGCCAGTTCCGGGGGAGCGATCCCGATCAACGTGCGATGCTTGTCGGGCGAGGCTTGATTGAAGAGGAGCCGGAGATCGTCGAATCGGCCGACAGTTTGAAACCGGATCTCTCAGATCCCCGCCTGAGACGAAGAATGCAGCTGTCGGGCAAGGATGAGGTGCTGGATAGAAAAGGAATTCAGGGTAAAGTCCAGGAGGATGTGAAACCTCAGAAGTTTTCGAAAAAGATTCAATAAAACAATTATAGTAATTCAATTAATCCATTAACACCGATGAGAAAAATTGTCATGACCTTATTAGCTGCTCTTGCAGTCGGATGTGCGGACGATTCGATGCCCGTGGTGCAAATGCCCGAAATCGATACCAGCAATCCGCTGCTGGCGGAGTGGGATACGCCTTATGCGACTCCGCCGTTCGATCAGATCAAGGTAACCGATTACAAACCTGCCTTTGAGACGGCTGTTGCCGTAGCTCGTGCAGAGATCGATGCCATTGCGAATAATCCGGCCAAACCGACCTTTAAGAATACGATCGTACCGCTGGAGCGTCACGGCGAGTTGCTGAGACGTGTTTCGGCTGTTTTCTATAATTTGCTCTCTGCAGACGGGACACCGGAGATGCATCAGATTGCTATCGAGATACAGCCGATGATTACCGAGTACGAGAACGACCTTTCGCTCGATCCGAAGCTTTTTGCTCGCGTGAAGGCTGTTTACGAAAAACCGGGCCGCGGTTTGTCGAAGGAGGATAAAAAGCTGCTGGAGAATACGTATATGAGTTTTGTCCGCAACGGAGCCAACCTTTCGGACGAGAACAAGGAGTTGTACCGCAAGTATTCGGCCGAATTGTCCGAGCTTTCGCTCAAGTTCGAGCAGAATGCCTTGAATGCAACCAACGCCTTCTCGATCAATATTACGGATCCGGAGCAGGTAGCCGAATTGCCCGCTTTCGTGAAGGAGGGAATGGCGGCCGATGCCAAAGCGCGGGGAGAGAAGGGTTGGACACTGACCCTGCAGGCTCCGAGTTATGGCCCCTTCATCACCTATTCGACGAATCGTCCGCTGAAAGAGCAGGCCTGGAAGGCTTATAATTCGCGGGCGTTGGGCGGTGAGTTCGACAATACGGAGATCGTGAAACAGATCGTCAACCTTCGTTTGAAGATGGCTAATCTGTTGGGTTATCCGACCTATGCCGATTATGTTCTTGAGAACCGGATGGCCGAGAATGTAGAGACGGTCAATTCGTTCATGCAGGAACTGCTCGATGCGACCAAGGAGTATGCGTTTGACGACTACAAGGCGATCAGCGACTATGCCCACTCATTGGGTCTTCAGGGTGAATTGATGCCTTGGGATTTCAGTTATTATTCGGAGAAATACCGGGAGGAGAAGTATGCGCTCAACGAGGAACTGTTGAAGCCTTATTTGCAGCTCGATTCGGTAAAGAAGGGTGTCTTCCTGCTGGCGAACAAGTTGTATGGACTGGAGTTCAAACCGAGCAAGGATATTCAGGTATACCATCCCGATGTGCAGGCGTATGAGGTGTTCGACAAGAACGGTCGTTTCATGTCGGTGCTCTACCTTGATTTCTTCCCGCGCGAGACCAAACGGGGCGGTGCATGGATGACCAGTTTCCGCGACAACTACATCATCGACGGCAAGGAGACCCGTCCGCTCGTATCGATGGTGATGAACTTCACCAAACCGACTGAGAATATGCCGTCGCTGCTGACCTTCGACGAGTTCGAGACCTTCCTGCATGAGTTCGGACACGCTCTGCACGGAATGCTCGGTGAGGGAACCTATCAGTCGCTGGATGGTACGAATGTCTACCGGGACTTCGTTGAGCTGCCTTCGCAGATCATGGAGAACTGGGCGACCGAAAAGGAGTTTCTCGATTTGTGGGCCGTGCATTACCAGACCGGAGAGGCGATTCCCGTAGAGTTGATCGAGAAGATCGAGGCTTCGAAGAATTATCTGGCGGCATATTCCAACGTTCGTCAGCTTTCGTTCGGTATGACCGATATGGCATGGCATTCGCTTAAAGAGCCGTTCGAGGGGAATGTCGAGACTTTCGAAAGGGAGTCTATGGCATCGACGCAAGTGCTGCCCGTGGTCGAGGGGACGGCGATGGCTCCGGCGTTCAACCACATCTTCGGTGGCGGTTATGCGGCCGGCTATTACAGTTACAAGTGGGCCGAGGTGCTGGAGGCTGATGCTTTCTCGCTCTTCAAGGAGAAGGGAATCTTCAATCAGGAGGTTTCGGAGGCTTTCCGCCGCGAGATTCTCTCGAAGGGCGGACAGGAGCACCCGATGACCCTCTACGTGAACTTCCGCGGCCACAAGCCCGAAGTGAAGGCGTTGATCGAGAAGATGGGACTCGGCAAATAGCTTGTTTTAGAAAGATAAAAGAGGCCCCTGAATATTTGGTTCAGGGGCCTCTTTTATCTTTCTAAATATTTGCATGATTTGTGGATAAAATACCTTAAAATACAATTAATAATGTTTTGAATCCAGAGCTGGATTTGTTGCATAAAAAGTTTGTTTTGAGGAACTTTGTGTCGTTTGCAATGGCAACAGTGTCCATAAGGACAGGGTGTTTTGCATTTCCCGTTTAATATGTTATATTTGCGATAACATATCGAACACACGGAAAGTGTAAGTTTATTCTCGAAAGTCGAACGTAGGAAATTCCACTTTTTAGCAGAGAGTAGGCGAACATCTTCTCGCGTCGTATCCCTTCGTGGATATAGGCGTGGGCTGTTGCTTATTTTATGCTATAGGGTTTCCTACGACCTGACTTTCTAAAATAAGTTTTCAGCACCACGCTTTCCTTTTTTTATTAATACCGTCGAGGTGCGGGCGGATAAATTAATAGAAATTAATAGAGTTTATGGATTCTGAATTATTGGAATCTGCAAAAAAAGTTGTGGATGGCACTGTTGAGGTGAATGCCAGCTTTTTAGAGAGATTCAGAAAAGAATTGTCTTTCCCGGCGATCATGCACTCCCATCATCCTTACATTGTAGGGGTTGCGGTTTCTGACATTTTGAAAAGGCTCGTCTTTTCGAAGAGGTCACTTCTTCTTCCCAATTCTGACAGTATTGTCCGATCTATCTCAGTCAATGTAGAGATGTGTGGTTATGCATTCTATGCTTTTTCAAAAGTGATTGCATTGGAACGCGATGAGTTTAGTGATCTCGTGCGGGATGCTTTATTGTCCGTATCTGGGGATGATGCATTTGATAGAGATTGCGCTCCAGTGAACGAGGAAATAGCTGCCGCTAAAAGGTTGTTGATATTGTTGCGTGCTTATGAGGAGTATTTGGCGGCCTATTTATTGGACTACAGGGATGAACTGATTCGAAGATTGGTAGATGAAACGGGAATAGTCGTAGAGAGTAGTATTACCCGCGAGGATATTGACAATGCCATATATAATATGGAAGTTTTTTGTTGCCATTTTATTGACAAAGAGAGTCGATATTCAGGGGATGTTGAGATCGGACGGGATGAATCGATTTATCAGAAAGTATACGATTCTATTCCACGTTCAAGAATGATAGAAGCACGCATGGCCGAAACGGGACAACGAATACTTTTATGTCTGAGAGATATAATTGAAGAAAAGTGTGCTTATTAAAGATTTATTAGGAGGATTTTATTATGGGACTTTTTAATACACAAAAAAATTGCGATCAAATGGAAATCTATCGGGAATGGTTGAGAGATCATAATGTCTCTTTTCAGGAAACACCTTTTGGGTTGTTATTTAGGTGGCAAGGAGGAAATTTTGTTATCGAGAAAGATCCAAAGGATAAAAGTTATTTACAACTTTATATGCCGAGTATTAGTGAAGTAACGTCGGCTAACAAAGAGCATATACTTACTATAATGAATGAGGTAAACAACCAAATAAAATGTGTAAAAGCAGTCTTGAAAGAGAATGATGTTTGGTTGGAAATAGAGATGTTTATTGATTCTACACCCGTGGTTGAAGACTTTTTTGGGCGACTTCTGGATATTTTGATTGGAGCAAGATTGTTATTCCACCTTAAAGAGATGGGTGAACGTTAAGCTGTAAATAGTATTTAGCCTAAATTATAACTACCTTATTTGTAGAGCAAAATGTTTCAACTGATATATTGTGCTTTAACATTGGGGTTATTATCGATGACTGGAGTCCAGGGACGGACTCCAGTTGTCGGTATTGCCAAAGAGTGTACTGCCGCTCCTGTAATTGCGACTGAGGCAGAATGTGGCGAATTCTGTGTCGGGGCTGTTGGCTCGTTAAATGAGTGGCCTGATTCAGGAGAGCAGAGATGTTTGAAGCCCCGGCGTTTGTATCGACGGAGTACGGAGCAGATGGATTCTGTCTGGATAAAAAGATTGAATGACGTATTACCTGTTGAATGTGATCGTGCGATTCATATTTATATAAAATACAATCAATATGTCTGTGGATACGAAGTGACGGCATGCTGGATGCCATTCGATGCGAGTAATTGTGAAACAGGCCGACTATTTATGAATTTCCACCCCATCTCTGGCGGCCGGGACTTCCAGTATGTCAATACGAATAAATATACCAATCCTATTCTGATAGATATTGCGTTCGACAAAGAATCCCAAGGGCATCGGGATGGCGATGTTTATTATTTTGATTATGTGCATCCGACCGATTCGGTTAATAAAGAGTATTATCCGGATTCCCCGTTGGGGTATTATACGCCATTCCAGTTCTTTGATGTGGATTTTGATGGAGAGAATGAATTGCTGGTGAATGATTTTGGCCAGTCTCAGCAGGGAAATTCGTATGAGGTTTTCGATATTACGCCAACAGGTCTTTGGCGAAAGGATTATATACCATTCAGCAAGATCGATAATGAAACAGCGTTTTACTCGAAGATCAAGACGATTGTTTTATATGCCCATGATGGGATTTATGATAGCAGCAGGTCTGTGTTTCGAAGGTGTCAAAATCAGAAACAAAAAACTTTGGATGTCCCGAATAAATTGGCTAATGCGACAAGTGGATGGTTATTGAAAGAGTATAATAGTCAGGGAAAAACTGATTTTGAGCTGATTGCAGTCCAGCAGATCTTTTCGACCCGGGAACAAGGCTGTAATCGGAACAGGGACTCAATATATGTTTATGGGGTTTCTGATGAGGAATTGAAGTTGCTCCAGAAAAAGAAAAGTGCGGGATATATTACTGGAAGTTTTGAGATATATAATCCTATTTCGTTATCCTTTTGCTACAAACAGCGTATTCATGGATTTCGTGTTGAAGGACGTTTAATGTCGTTTGATACTCCGCAAGGAATGGGAAACCAACTTGAAGGTGCGTGTCTTCTGACATTTTATAATGATTCTATCGGTTGCCGGTACGATATTTTCTGCGAACATTATTGTGACGAGAATTCAACTCCCGGATGGTACGATGAGAGCGGGGAGTATATTTTCAATCCGGAGGTCAGAGGTGCGGAGGGAATATTGCTTTTCGATTACGAAGCGGGACAGGAAGCGCCTTTCCTGTTTGAAGATGTCGATTTCGACGGTATGGCTGAAATTCTGATTCGCAGAACGAGTCCGTTGCGGCACTCCGTGCACTATTATGAGGTTTATAAGCTCATTGGGAAGAGGGGGTTCGTTATGCTGACATATCCTCCGTTTGATGGTTTTTATTGCGATCATTGCACCTGGGACGAGGTCTCTCAAGAACAGAATACGATTACGAGGAGTTATCGCGATGAGGAAATAATGTTTCGGTTCCAACGGGGAACAGGAATATCCCGATTCAATTTCCCGTATGCTGTTGATACAATCAAGGTCGCTTTTTGAGATTCTGCACAACTTCTTTGTGAGAATAAAAATACCCGCGCAATTATTGCGCGGGTATTTTTATTGGGAATAGAGTCAGCGGATCAGAACTCCGAGGTGAAGTGGAACCGGATATCCTTGAAGTTCTCCTGTGCGAGTGCCAATGCGTAGCTCGTATCGGCCAGATAGACATCGCGTCCGTGTTTATCGACAGCCATGTTGGTGTGTTTGCGCCGCTTGAAGTCAGCCAGCTGGGCGGCATTGTCGCTCTCGATCCAGCATGCCTTGTAGATCGAAATCGGCTCCCAGCGGCAGGCTGCACCGTATTCATGGGCCAGACGGTACTCGATCACCTCGAACTGCAGGGCACCGACCGTGCCGATGATTTTGCGGCCGTTGAGCGACGAGGTGAAGAGCTGGGCGACACCCTCGTCCATCAGCTGGTCGATACCCTTTGCCAACTGCTTGAACTTGAGCGGGTCGGCATTCTCGATGTAACGGAACTGTTCGGGTGCGAAGGAGGGAATGCCTGTGAATTTAAGTTTTTCGCCTTCGGTAAAGGTGTCGCCGATCTTGAAGTTGCCCGTATCGTGCAGGCCGACAATGTCGCCCGGATAGGCGAAGTCGATCACCGATTTCTTCTCGGCCATGAAGGCGGTCGGCGAGGAGAACTTGAGCTGCTTGCCGCTGCGGACGTGCAGGTAGTTCTTGTTGCGTTCGAACATACCGGAACAGATCTTCAGGAAGGCGATTCGGTTGCGGTGGTTCGGGTCCATGTTGGCGTGGATCTTGAAGACGAATCCGGTCATCTTCTCCTCCTGGGGTTCGACCAGACGGGTCTCGGTCGGAGCCGGTCGGGGCGACGGGGCGATGCGGAGGAAACATTCGAGCAACTCACGCACGCCGAAGTTGTTGACCGCCGATCCGAAGAAGACCGGGGCCAGATCGCCCTCCAGATAGGGTTGGCGGTCGAACGGGTCGTATACCCCCTCGATCAGTTCGATATCCTCCCGCAGGCGGGTGGCGTAACGCTCTCCGATGTAACGGTCCAACTCCGGTGAGGCGAGGTCCGAGATCTCGACGGTCGAAGCATCCGCCGTCTGGCGTTCGTCGCTGGTGAAGAGCGACAGGTTATGTTCGTAAATATTGTATACTCCCTTGAAGGTATCGCCGCTCGAAATGGGGAAGGAGAGTGGGCGCACGCGGATATGCAACTCTTTTTCCACTTCGTCCAACAGGTCGAACGGATCCTTGCAGGGTCGGTCGAGCTTGTTGATGAAGACGATTACCGGCGTCTTGCGCATACGGCAGACCTCCATCAGTTTGCGGGTCTGCGACTCGACTCCCTTCGCTCCGTCGATGACGATGATAACCGAATCGACCGCCGTAAGTGTGCGGTAGGTATCCTCGGCGAAGTCTTCGTGTCCCGGGGTATCGAGGATGTTGATCTTGCAACCTTCATACTCGAATCCCATCACGGACGTTGCGACCGAGATGCCTCGTTGTCGTTCGATCTCCATAAAGTCAGAGGTCGCCCCCTTCTTGATTTTATTGCTCTTGACGGCTCCCGCTACGTGGATGGCGCCGCCGAAAAGCAGCAACTTCTCCGTAAGGGTGGTTTTACCCGCATCCGGGTGGGCGATGACGGCGAACGTACGCCGGCGTGCGATCTCTTCCTGTAAGGTCATATCTGGGTGTTGGACTTTGTATTTTGTGGTTGGTTATTTCGTTGTCTTTTTCGGATAGTCGGTGTTGTAGTGGCATCCGACCGACTCCTTGATGGCGCTGCCCTGTTTGATGACCAGGTAGGCAACGGCGATCATGTTGCGCAGTTCGCACAACTCGCGGTTGGGTTTGGTCTTGTTGTAGAGCTCTTCGGTCTCTTCGTAGATGATCGAAAGACGGCGCATGGCCCGTTCGAGCGAGAGGTTCGACCGTACGATGCCGACGTAGTTGGTCATGATGGCCTGCATCTCGCGTTTGGACTGGATGATCATCAACATCTCCTCGGTGTGCTGCGTTCCCTCGAAGTCCCAATCCGGAATACCCTCCTGAATCTGGACCGAATCGAGTCGTGAGGCAGTGTGCCGGGCTGCCTGGTCGGCATAGACGATCGCTTCGATCAGCGAGTTGGATGCCAGACGGTTCGCTCCGTGCAGTCCCGTGCAGGAGCACTCTCCGAGGGCATACAGCCGTTTGATGGAGGTCTCGCCGTTCAGGTCGACCTTCACGCCGCCGCAGCAGTAGTGGGCTGCCGGTGTAACGGGGATGAGGTCTTTGGTAATGTCGATCCCGATCGAGAGGCACTTCTCGTAGATGTTGGGGAAGTGGCGGCGAATGTCGTCCGGATCCTTGTGGCGGACGTCCAGATAGACGAAATCCTCGCCGCGACGGGTCATTTCGGTATAGATGGCCCGTGCCGTCACGTCGCGCGGGGCGAGCGACTTCATCGGGTGGTATTTGTCCATGAACTCCTCGCCGTTCTGTAGGCGCAGGATGGCCCCGAAACCGCGCATCGCCTCCGTAATGAGGAAGTTCGGCTTCTCGGCCGGGTTGTAGAGTGTGGTGGGGTGGAACTGGATGAACTCCATGTTCTCGGTGATCGCCTTGGCCCGGTGGCACATGGCGATGCCGTCGCCGGTTGCTACGACCGGATTCGACGTTGAAGAGTAGATGTTGCCGCATCCGCCGGCCGCTACGATGGTGAATTTGGCCAGCACGGTCTCGATCTCGTTGTTCTCGGCATTCAATACGTATGCACCGAAGCAGGCCAGTCCGCGCGTATGACGGGTGACGAACTCGCCCAGATGGTGCTGGGTGAGCAGGTCGATGGCAAAGTGGTTCTCGAGAACCGTGATGTTCGGGTGTTCCCGTACCGAGGCGATGAGCGCCCGTTCGATCTCGGCTCCGGTGAGATCCTCGTGGTGGAGGATTCGGTGCTCGGAGTGTCCTCCTTCGCGGTTCAGTTCGAAGCGGCCGTCCGAGGTCTTGTCGAAGCGGGTCCCCCAGGCGATCAGATCCCGGATCATCTCAGGGGCGCGGCGTACGACCAGTTCAACCGCGGCCGGATCGCATTTGCCGGCTCCGCAGACCAGGGTGTCGTGGATGTGTTTTTCGAATGTGTCGGGAGCGTACGTAACCGAACAGATGCCGCCTTGGGCGTGGTTCGTATTGCTCTCCTCTATTTTGCCTTTCGTTACGATTGTAACATGTCCGTGCTCGGCCGCTTTCAGCGCGAAACTCAAACCGGCAGCACCGGATCCGATGACCAGAAAATCGGTTCTCATGGTTTTAGCGGTTTTTGTCAAAAAACAGGACGCTCGCAGGGGTAGGCATATTGTCTGATTCCCTGCTTGTTTCGGTAAGGTGGAGTTTTCAAAAATAGTAAGAATCCCTTTTCTACGCCATTTTCATCCTCTTGCCGAGCGTATTTGCGGAAATCGTGCAACTGTTTTATTATCGGGTTGCCGGAACCGCCCTATTTTCTGCAAAGATACGTTTTTTTGTTAATTTTGCAGGCATTATCATTCGAAAATGGAAAGGCATATTGACATAGAACAGTTCGATTACGAACTGCCGGAGGAGCGGATCGCCAAGTTCCCGCTCGAGGAGCGTTCCTCCTCCAAACTGCTCGTATACGAGCGCGGGCAGATCTACGAGCGGCATTTCCGGGACATCGGAGAGGTGCTGCCGGCGGACACATTCCTGGTATTCAACAACACGAAGGTAATCCGGGCGCGCATCATCATGCACAAGCCTTCGGGGGCGCGTATCGAGGTTTTCTGCCTCGAACCGCATGATCCGGCCGATTACGAACGGGCTTTTGCCGTGCGCGAGACCTGTCAGTGGAGCTGCATCGTGGGTAATCTCAAAAAGTGGAAGGACGGACCTCTGGTGATCGACTTCGAATACGCCGGGAAAGAGGAGCAGTTGCGGGCTTTCCGGGTTGGCGAGGGGGGCCGTGAGCAGATCGTGCGTTTCGAGTGGACGTCCGATCTGACGTTCGGCCAGTTGCTGGAGCACCTCGGTCGTATTCCCATTCCTCCTTACCTGAATCGCGAGAGCCAGGAGATCGACAATACGCGCTATCAGACCGTCTATTCAAAATTCGAGGGATCGGTTGCGGCTCCGACAGCCGGACTGCACTTCACGCCGGAGTTGATCGAGGGGATGAAGAGCCGGGGCTTTGAGTTCGAGGAGGTGACGCTTCATGTCGGTGCCGGAACCTTCCTGCCGGTCAAGGATCGCGATGCAGCTGCCCATCCGATGCATACCGAGCACTTCGAGATCCGTCGTGCTACGGTCGAACATTTGTTGCAAAAATGGGGGGGTATTACAGCGGTTGGAACCACCTCGGTGCGGACTCTCGAATCGTTGGCAGCGCTCGCATGGCGTATCCGAACTGCGGGGATGCCCGATGCCGACCGGACAATCGGCCAATGGGAACTGTATGACCTGCCGGAGGAGTTTGACGGGCGGGAGGCGTTGCAGATCCTGCTCGACTACATGACCCGCGAGGGGCTTGAGAAGATCAAGGCCTCGACCCGTATCATGATTACCCCGTTAGGGTATCGTTTCCGGATTGTACGTAATATCATTACCAATTTTCATCAGCCCAAATCAACCCTGCTGTTGCTTGTGTCGGCTTACGTCGGGGAGGAGTGGCGACGGATCTATGATTACGCCCTTTCGCACGATTTCCGTTTCCTGAGTTATGGCGACAGTTCCGTCTTGATACGATAGGTCTGGATGACACGAAAAGAGAGAGAGCGGCCAGTCGAAACATCGATTGGCCGCTCCCTTGTATTGTGAGGTGAATTCGATCAGGCTTTACCCGGAGTATGTTTGTATTTGAATACAAGGGCAAAGACAACGGCGACCACAAGGGCGTAGGCGGCGAAGATAAGCCACGTGGCGGGCCATCCTCCGGATACTCCTTCGCGAGTGATGAGATATCCACCCGACCAGTCGCAATAGTGCGAAACGATCTTGCCGGCGATCCAGGTGCCCACCGACGCGCCGATTCCGTTCGTCATTAGCATGAAAAGCCCCTGTGCGCTGGCTTGCATGGGTTTTGAGGCCTCCTGCTCGACGAAAAGAGCTCCCGAAACATTGAAGAAGTCGAAGGCGACACCGTAGACGATGCAGGAAAGGAAGAGCAGGACGATTCCAATGATACTTTCCGTTGAACCGATCCCGAAGAATCCGAAACGCAATACCCATGCGAACATGGCCATCAACATGACGATCTTAATTCCAAACCTCTTGAGACAGAATGGTATGAGTAGAATACACAAGGCTTCGGATATCTGCGAAACAGAGACTAACAGAGTCGGATTCTCGGCAAACCAGCTTTGGGAGTGTGCCGCAAAACTGTTGATGTAAGGGGTTGCGTATCCATTTGTGATCTGAAGCGAGACTCCCAGTAACATCGAAAAGATGAAGAAGAGGGCCATCTTGCGCTGTTTGAAGAGTACGAAGGCATCCAACCCGAGTCTCTGCACCAATGATTTATGCTCCTTTTTGTCGGATCGCTTGATGGGACACGACGGGAGGGTGAAGGCGTACAGGCCGAGAAGTAGCCCTAATGCGCCGCAGACGATCAGCTGCATGTAAGTGAACTGGGAGGCCATTGGAACGAGTTGCAACTCGGAGACTCCTTCTTGTACGGATGCCTGGATGCCACTGCCGCCGAATCCGACAAAATTGACAAACCACATGGCGACGATGAATCCGACTGTTCCGAAGACGCGAATCGGCGGAAAGTCTTTGACGGTGTCGAATCCGTTGTCTTTGAGAATCGAGAAGGCCACCGTGTTCGAAAGTGCGATTGTCGGCATGTAGAAGGCGACACTCAGGCAGTAGGCGATGAAGATTGGGCCGATCGAGGTCACCTGGCCGGCGACCGTTTGCAGGGTGGCCTGGTAGCCGAACCATGCAGCTATCAGCATGAACAGACCTGCGGTCAAATGCGATATGCCGAGCAGACGTTGGGGCTCGATAAATTTATCGGCAATGGCACCGATGATGGCGGGCATAAAGATCGATACGACTCCTTGTGCCACATAGAACCATGAAATATAATCGCCCAAACCGACTCGGCCCAAGAAATTACCGATACAGACCAGGTAGGATCCCCATATGGCGAACTGGAGAAAGTTCATGATGATAAGACGGAGTTTGATACCCATAGTTTATCGTTTTATGTGTTTGATTGACAATTGTCAGTCCGATTGTTTCGGACGAATTAAAACAAAAGTATGAATTTTTTTTTTGAAATTCTTTTGCAGTTGAAAAATAAAGTTCTACTTTTGCACTACCAAAACAACAGTGAGCTATGGTGTAATGGTAACACAACAGATTCTGGTCCTGTTATTCTTGGTTCGAATCCAGGTAGCTCAACAAAAAACCGCTGATCTTCAGCGGTTTTTTTTGTTTTGAAACTCTTTGTTAGAATCGGAATCCGATATAGAAACGAACGGAGCTGGTTTTCAGTTTTGCTTTGATCGAAGAGGTCTCGATTGACGGGTATTCCGAGTCGATATCGACCTCATTAACCGCGAATCCATTGTACTTAGCCGATCCCCAACGACCCTCGACTCCGAGCGAGATCATTCTCCATGCAATGGCCCCACCGAAGTTGAAGAAGGTGGCATAGTTATAGTTGACATCGTCCATATATATCAATGAGAATGATGGCGTTACGCGGAAATAGAGGCTGACTTTCAGATCCTGCACCGGATTGATCGTAACCGAGGGACCGAACTGCATACCGTACTCGGCCTGATGAGCTGTTATCTCGTAAGCCTCGCTGCTTTCGCCGGGTTTCACCTCTTCCATGTCTATCAGGCTGTATTGAGCGTAGTTC
The DNA here is from genome assembly GCA_019118565.1 of Candidatus Alistipes avicola. Lineage (GTDB taxonomy): Bacteria > Bacteroidota > Bacteroidia > Bacteroidales > Rikenellaceae > Alistipes > Alistipes avicola. The sequence continues at coordinate 62,522 of DWYR01000008.1, forward strand.
AGGTCTACCCAGCTCCAGTCCAGTCCGAATTTCAACATTCCCAGCAGCGGTTTCTTGTGGAGATAATAGGTTTTACCCCAGCTCAGCGAAACGCCGAAGTCGTTTTTCATGTCGGGCATGTCGAAATCCTTGTAGATCAGTTTCTGGTTCACATAACCGATATTGAAATATTTGGATCGTCCCTCCCATACTCTTTCGATCTTCTTTTGGGAGGTCAACTGGCTGTTGAGGTCGTCGATGATCCGTTGCAAAGAGTCGATTTTCTCGGCCTGATCCTCCAGGGTCACCGGATCGGTATAGGCAGGCTCCTGAGCCCTCGCAGCCCAGATACAGAGATAGACTCCGATAAAAAGGGTAAAGATTCTTCTCATCATGATTTGTTTGTTTAAAGGGGTTATTGGTGAATTGAAAAAATTAATCCTCTTCCTCGTCGTAAAAAATCTCCTCCATGAGCGAGTCCAGTTCGCGACGCTCCTTTTTGGTGGGACGTCCCGTACCCCGGTCGCGGAAGACGAAGATCGTCTCATGCGGCACGTTCAGTTTGTCGAGCTCCTCCTGCGGGGTGATGTTCAGGCAGTAGTCCGGAACGTTCTTGGCCGGCTGGCGGCTTGAAACATAGCCGACCACTTTATATTGATAGGTTACCGGCATCCGCTTGACGGAGATGGTGTCGCCGATGCGCACCTCCCGCGAGGGCTTTGCATATGAACCGTTGACCAGTACGCGGTTCTGACGGATGGCTTCGGCGGCATCGCTGCGCGTCTTGAAGATGCGCACGGCCCAGAGGTATTTATCCAGTCTGATCTCTTCCATATCGCTCTTTTCTGGCGGACCGTCTCTGTTACTGGATGGCCCGGGGATTCGTATTATTTTTCGTACAAGGATTCCGATTTTGGCATATCGTGCGACTGTTCGTCATTCTGTCGGCTGACGCTCAGGATCATTCCCAGGGCGATGGCCGTAAAGATCATCGAGGAGCCTCCGCGCGAGATGAGCGGCAGGGTTTGTCCCGTTTCGGGGATGAGGTTTACCGTCACCATGATGTGGAGCAGAGCCTGGCAGGTGATAAGCAGAGCCAGTCCCAGTACCAGCAGTCCCGGGAAGGCCGTGCCGCATCGTCGGAAGATCTCGATGGCCCGGAAAAAGATCCAAAGGTAGAGTAGCAGCAGGGCAACGGCCAGGATGATGCCGTACTCTTCGACAAAGAAGGCGTAGGCATAGTCGCTTTCGGGGTGGATCATCTCCACGCGCATGGCGCTCTGCCCGGCTCCTTCGCCCAGCAGGCCGCCGTTGTGGATAGCGATCATCGAACGCTCGGTGTCGGTCAGTTTGTCGATCGGTTTTTCGGTTTGGGAACTTGTCCACAGGTCAATCCAGGTCTCGACGCGGCCTCCGGCCGTCTCGCTTCGTCCCAGATTGAGAAGTCCGGCCAGCATCACGGCGGCAAAGGCCAGCCCGAGCAGTTTCAGGAGCTCTTTCATTCGAACCCGTCCGATCAGCATCATTACCCATGAGGTGAAGAATACCAGCACGGCCGAGGAGGTGTGCGCCGGGAAGATCACCACGCAGGAGAGCAGTACGGGAAAAAGAATCGGCCAAGTTCCCTCTCGCCAGATCTTTTTCTGATCGGGACGCTTCCACCGGAAGGGGTTGAGCGAGGGGATGATCCGTATCTTGTCGATGGTACTCTGCCGACCGGCCAGCTGCCGGGCGAGAAAGAGCACGGTGGCGATCTTCAACGCCTCGGAGGGCTGGAGCTGGAACGGGCCGAGCGGGATCCAGCGGGCTGCCCCGTTCGTTGTTGCCCCGATGAAGTAAACGGCAGTCGTCAAAAGGATACTGATGGCGTAGGCGGCCAGCGACAGCCGGTTGTAGATGCGGGCATTGATCTTGTGGGTGATGATCACCAACGGGACACAGATCAGCAGCAGCATCAGCTGTTGGCGCAGGAAGTGGGCTGTCGAACGGGCCGTATGGGCATCGTAGGCCATTTTCGCCGTTGAGGAGTAAACCACCAGGATAGAGATGACGGCCAGGGCCACGATAATGACCCACAGCACGCGATCGCCTGTGATGAGTTTGAATCCAGCAGCCTGCTCCTCTCTGCCTGCAGCTTCCGTCTTGTCGTTTTTAGCCTCCTCTTTCATCAGTCGTTATTTGGCATGAGAGGCGACCCATTCCTTGAAGAGTTCGCCTCGGTTCTCATAGTTCTTGAACAGGTCGAAACTTGCGCAGGCCGGCGAAAGCAGCACGACATCGCCCGGCCGTGCCGCTGCACGGGCTGCCTGCATTGCCTCCTCGAGCGAGCCGGTCGAAAGTACCTTCGGAACGATTCCGGTAAAGTTGTCCACCAGTTTCTTGTTGTCCACACCCATGCAGACAAGCGTATGGACCTTTTCGCGGGCGAACTTCTTGAGCGGCTCGTAGTCGTTGCCCTTGTCCGTACCGCCGGCAATCCATACTACCGGGCGTTTCATGCTCTCCAGTGCGTACCAGGTCGAATCGACATTGGTGGCCTTCGAGTCGTTGATATAGAGAACGCCGTTGATCTCTCCGGCTGGTTCCAGACGGTGCTCGACAGGTTGGAAATCGTAGATCGAACGCTGGATCTGCTCCGGGGCGACACCGGCGGCCAAGGCTGCAAGTGCCGCTGCCATGGCATTGTAGGTGTTGTGAAGACCCGGGATCTGCATCCGGTTCGTATCGATTTCGACCGAACTCTTGCCTACCGTTGCCGTAAATTTGCCGTCGAGCAGGAAGGCGTCACCCGCTCCGCTCGCTACGGCATTCTTGGCCGCAAAGGGGAGTTGCTTCATGCGCAGGTCGTATTTGGGCAGTTGCTGCCAGATCACCTCGTCATCACCCGAATAGATGAAGTAGTCGTTCGAGAGCTGGTTTTGCGTAATGCGCATCTTGCTGTCGATGTAGTTCTGGAAACAGTAGTCGTAACGGTCCAGATGGTCGGGGGTGATGTTGGTCAGCACGCCAATATGGGCCCGGAACTTGCACATGCCGTCCAATTGGAACGAACTTAGCTCCAATACATACCAGTCGTACGATCCCGTGGCGACCGAATAGGCGAAACTTTCACCGATGTTGCCGCCCAGGGCAACGTTGTAGCCGGCGTCGCGCAGGATCTTGTAGATGAGCGACGTGGTGGTTGTCTTGCCGTTCGATCCGGTTATGCAGATCGCGCGGGCCTTATCCATGTAACGTCCGGCAAACTCGATCTCGGAGATGATCGGAATGCCTGCTTCGCGGATCTTGCAGACCATCGGGGCCTTTTCCGGAATGCCGGGTGATTTGACCACCTCGTCGGCAGCCAGAATTCGCTCTTCTGTGTGCTGCCCCTCTTCGTAGGGGACCTCCCACTGGTCGAGGGCGGCTTTATAACGATCGGCGATCTTTCCCTTGTCCGAGAGGAATACGTCGAACCCTTTTTTCTTGGCGAGGATGGCGGAGCCGTATCCGCTGATTCCGCCTCCCAATACAACGATTTTCTTCATTTCTTTCTAACGGATCTTGAGTGTAACGAGCGTAATGGCGGCCAGCAGCAGGGAGATGATCCAGAATCGCGTAACGATCTTGGTTTCGAACAAGCCCTTCTTCTGGAAGTGGTGGTGGATGGGCGACATGAGCAGCAGACGCCGACCTTCGCCGTATTTGCGCTTCGTATATTTAAAATAGGAGACCTGCATCATGACCGAGAGGCTCTCGACCAGGAAAACACCGCAGAGCAGGGGAAGGAGCAGCTCCTTGCGGATGCAGAGGGCGAAGACGGCGATAATGCCGCCGATCGAGAGCGATCCGGTATCGCCCATGAAGATCTGAGCCGGGAAACTGTTGTACCACAGGAAGCCGATCAGGGCTCCGACGAAGGCTCCCGCGAAGACTACCAGCTCGCCACTGCCGGGAATATACATGATATTCAGGTAGTCGGCATAGATGATGTGTCCCGACAGGTAGGCCAGTACTCCCAGCACGGCGACGATCGGGGCCGAGACACCCGTAACGAGTCCATCCAGTCCGTCGGTCAGGTTGGCCGAGTTCGATACGGCCGTAACGATGAAGATGGCCACCAGCACATAGAGGATCCATGTGAGTACCTTGTTGCCTCCCGTGAGCCAGTTGTAGTCGAACTCGTTGTCCTTGACGAAGGGGATAGTCGTCTGGGTGGTACGGTGGCTCTCGGAGCTGACGATGAAACGACGCGTATGCGTAGCGATCTCCTCTCCGTTTTCGTCCACATAGACCGTTTCGATCGGCTCGCTCGTCTTCTCCTGTACGACGATGTCGGGCGAGAAGCACATGACCGTGCCGACGATGATACCCAGGCCGACCTGTCCGACCACTTTGAAACGTCCCTTCAGACCATCCTTGCGGTGGCGGAATACTTTGATGTAGTCATCCAGGAATCCGATCAGACCGAGCCAGATCGTCGAGATGATCATCAGCTGGATATAGACGTTGTCGAGTTTGCCGAACAGGAGTACGGGCACCAGGATCGCCAGCAGGATGATGATACCTCCCATGGTCGGCGTACCTTTTTTCTGTAGTTGGCCTTCGAGTCCCAGGTCGCGAATATCCTCGCCGATCTGCTTGCGCCGCAGGAAGTTGATGATGTTGCGGCCGAAGATGATGATGATCAGCAGGGCCAGAATGATGGCGAAAGCCGCCCGGAAGGAGATGTATTGGAACATGCCCGCCCCGGGAATATCGTAGGCTTTGTCGAGGTATTTGAACAGATGGTAAAGCATGATGCTGTATTATTTTTTTGCGAAGAGTTCGAACGCGCGTGAAACCTCCTCCTTATCGTCGAAGTGGTGTTTCGTGTCGCCGATGATCTGGTAGTTCTCGTGTCCTTTACCGGCAATGAGAATGAAGTCGCCCGGTTTGGCCAGCATGGCCGCCGTGCGGATGGCTTCACTGCGGTCGGTAATGCGCATGAAGCGGTCGTCCGAAGCCAGCCCGGCCACCATGTCGTCCAGAATTGCCTCCGGATTTTCGTGGCGGGGGTTGTCCGAGGTCAAAATGGCCGTGGTGGCATACTTGGCGGCGATTTGCGCCATCTCGGGACGTTTGGTCTTGTCACGGTCGCCGCCGCAGCCGCAGATGACAAGGAGTTGTTGGTTCGGACGGCGGAGCTCCTCGATGGTCTGCAGTACCTTTTCCAGTGCGTCAGGGGTGTGGGCGTAGTCGACGATCGCCGTTACGCCGTTGGCTGCCCGAACGAATTCGAAGCGTCCGCTCACCGGGTGCAGCGTACTCAGGCTGCGCAGCACCTCGTCTCGGTCGGCTCCGAGCAACAGGGCCGTTGCATAGACACTGAGCAGATTGTAGGCATTGAAACGCCCCAGGAAGTGTACCCACACTTCGTTCCCGTCCAGATGCAGTTCCATACCGTCGGGGTGGGTCTCGAGAATCTTGCAGCGGAAATCGGCCATCGACTGCAGGGAATAGGTCTTGACCGCTGCACGCGTGTTCTGTACCATGACACGTCCGTTGCGGTCGTCGATATTGACCAGTGCGAACGCTTCGCGCGGCAGGTTGTCGAAGAAGAGTTTTTTCGCCCGAATGTATTCGGCGAAGGTCTTGTGGTAGTCCAGATGGTCATGGGTGATGTTCGAAAAGATAGCCCCCGTGAAGTGCAACCCACGGATACGCTCCTGCACGATGGCGTGCGAGGAGACCTCCATGAAACAGTATTCGCAGCCAGCCTCGACCATACGGGCCATCATCTCGTTCAGACGGATGGTATCCGGTGTGGTGTGGGTCGATTCGATGCTTTCGCGGTCGATCCGATAGACCACCGTCGAGATCAGCCCCACCTTGTAGCCCAGATGGTGGAACAGATCATAAAGCAGTGTGACGGTTGTAGTTTTGCCGTTGGTGCCGGTGATGCCGACCAGTTTCAGCTGGCGGCTGGGATACTCGTAGAATGCCGCAGCCATATCGGCCATGGCGGCATTGGTATCTTCGACTACGACATAGCTTACCCGCGGGTCGGGTTTCTCGGGTAGTCGCTGGCAAACGACAGCCACGGCTCCAGCCAGTACGGCTGACTCGATGAAGGCGTGTCCATCGGTCTGCGTGCCGCTGACCGCAAAAAAACAATCTCCGACAGCGACCTGCCGAGAGTCGTAAACGAGCCGGTTTATCTCCGGGTCATCGGGCCCGACCAGATGGAGTACCGGAGTTTTGGCAATCAATTCATTTAATCGTTTCATCTCTTTATCTGAGTGTTATACTAACAGCTCCTCCGCGCGAAATGTGTGCGCCGGGAGCGATACTTTGTGATCGTACAGTCCCTTTTCCCGAAAAGGATACTTTGAGTCCCTGGCTTTCGAGCAGGAACAGGGCATCTTTCAATCCCATGCCGACCACATCGGGCATGATGCCTGCCTGTTGAGGCTCGGCCGTAATCGAGACGTGCGAGAGTGAGTCGATCCGTACCGTACCCCATCCTGTACGTTCGTCGGACGAAACGCGGGGTGAGAGCTGTCCGGCTACCTTCCGCGTTTGGGTGATGTTCCCTCCTTTGATCCGGTCGGGATAGTATGTTCGGTCTCCGGATACAGACTCGATTTTCCAATCGTGTTCCCGGTTGTACAGGTAGGTGATCAATTTCTTGACCACCGGACCCGACAGGGGACCGCCGTAGTAGGCTTTGCCGGCCTGTCGTTTGGTGTGGATGGTTGTCAGAACCGTATAGCGGGGATTATCAGCCGGGAAGTAGGCGGCCATGCTGCCCACGTAGTATCCGTCGCGGTAGCCGATTTTGTCGTCGGCATATTGGGCGGTTCCGGTTTTGGCTGCAACGCGGTAGAGGGTCGTATCGCGGAAAAATCCGGCCCCCGTTCCTTCCGTGCCGACGCTTTCGAGCAACGATTGAACCTGTTGCAGAGTGCCGGGAGAGCAAATCTGGTCGACCAGCGTCTGCGAGCGGAATCGCTGTAGTACATCGTCGCCCCGACGAAACTCTTTGACCAGAAGCGGTGAGATCATCTTGCCGTTATTGGCGATGGCGTTATAGAATGTAATGACCTGAATAGGAGCCAGTTTGATGCGGTAACCGAAACTGCGGCGGATGAGCATGCTGTTCGGGTCGGGGACCTCCTTCCAGTCCTGGAAGAGCGGTTCCTTCTCCCCGAAAGCTTCCAGACCGACCGTCTTGTCCAGGTGGAGGTGTTTCATAAAGTCGCTGTAACGCTCCTTGTCGTTGGCATAGCGTTCCCAGATGGCCTTGGCGAAGTAGACGTTCGACGATTGGGCTACCGCCGTGCGGAAATCCATGTCGTGGAATCCGGCATGCGAGTCCTGCACCCGGATGCCGCCGACCATCACCACGCGGCCGTTACCTGTATCATAGGTTTGCGAAAGGGGCATATTGGCATCTTCGAGCAGCAACAGCATCGAAGCCAGCTTGAAGGTCGACCCCGGCTCGGTGCTGCGTCCGATTGCGTAGTTTTCGCGCTCGGCATAGTTGCCGCTGGGGGTGCGTCCCAGATTGACCATGGCAATGATTTCGCCCGTTTTGACCTCCATGACGATCGTTGTCCCCCAGATGGCGTTTTGGGCGATCATCTGTTCGCGCAAGTATTTGTCCGCCACGTCCTGAACATCCAGGTCGAGTGTGGTCACGACATCCATACCGTCGACCGGATCCTGATTATCCCCGTCCACGACTCGTCCGTAGAATCCGCGGGCGATGCGTTGACGCGTTGTTTTGCCGTCACGGCCGGCCAACTCGTCGCGGTAAACCGCTTCGATACCGTAGTTACCCCGGTTGCCGGTCAAACCGATCGTACGTCGCCCGAGTTCTCCCTGCGGGTAAACTCTTTCGTCGGTCTCAACCAGGTTGTAGACCATACCCATGTTCCAGTTCAGCAGCGGGTATTTGCGCAGCGTCTGCCACTCGGTGTAGTCGATCTCGCGAGGGAAAATCGGTACGGGGGTATGGTCACGTATCGTATCATAGAGTTTCTTGGGCACCAGTTCCCGGTCGAGTATCCTGTCGATCAGGCGGGCGAACCACCCTTCGGAACGGGCGACCAGGGTGTCTTTCCGGAAGATGACCCGATAGCGTTTGTTGTGTTCGCTTCGGAACATTTTGCGGTATTCGGAGGCCGGTTTGTCACGGAAATAGGCTGCAAGCAATTTGGAGAGCGAGTCGCTCTGCTCGTGGAAGGTACGGATCGAATCGAGACCCGGACTTCCGAAGTCGAACTCGACCTGGTAGCGGAAAATCGAGGTGGCCAGCGGGTCGCCGTTGCGGGTTAGGATGCTGCCGCGCTGAGCGGGGATGATCTCTTCGGTGAAGATACGGCCGGCCAGACGGTCGGCGTTGTAGGCTACTTCCGAACTGAAGAGTTGTACCCAGATCAGACGGATGATGATGAGCAGGCCGGCCAGGATGAACAGCAGGTAGAGCAGTCTTACCCGTAACAGGATGTCGCTTTTGATGCGTGATTTTTCCTCTTTCATCTCCTTTTCCTCTTACTCGATGGGTTCGGCCGGGGTGGTCGGGTCCTGAAGGTCGATTCCGCGCCTTTTGAGCTCTTCGACGATGGCTGAATGGGTCGTACGACGGAAGCGCTGTTCCTGTAGGCGGGTTGAGCGTTCGCGCAGCATTTGCACTTCGCGATAGAGTCGCGAGTGTTTCATGTCCAGATGCAGAGCCGTGAACATTACGAAAATGCTGATGAAAAACATGGCGGCGATGCAGATCAGGTAACGGTAGTATTCCGAGGCCCCCTTGCGGACTAGGATGTTCCCTGAAAAGAGTTGCCAGAACATGCTTGAACGGAACCGTTCGCGGCGACGTTCGGCCTCTTCGCGCTTCGTTCGTTCAGCCTCTTCGCGTTCCTGGTCGGCACGAATGTCCTCTTCGGCCTCGCCGCTCTGTACGCGGAGCACCTCGCGCCGGATCTTGCGGGCGAGTTCCTCCTCTTCAAGCTGCGCGGCACGCTGCTCGTCGGTAACGGGGTCGAATTCGTGGTCTGTGTATTTCATGGTGCGGAACGTCGGTCGGGTTATCGTTTGGCAGCAGCCCGGAGTTTGGCCGAGCGGGAACGGGGGTTGCGGGCGATCTCCCCGTCGGAGGGGATCACCGCCTTGCGGGTAATCACATCGAAGGGAAGTTCGGCCCGGCCGAAAAAGTCCTTTTCGATTCGCCCTTCGAAGTTGCCGCTGCGCAGGAAATTTTTGACCAGCCGGTCTTCGAGCGAGTGGTAGGAGATTACCACCAGGCGTCCGCCCGGCCGCAATACCTTGAGGCTCTGTTCGAGCGCCATTTTCAAGGCTTCCATCTCGCCGTTCACCTCGATGCGAAGTGCCTGGAAAAGTTTGGTCAGAAATTTGGCCTCCTCTTTTTTGGGGGTACAGGGTGCGACGGCTGCAACCAGCTCGGCGGTTGTTGAGATCGGCTGGCGTTCGCGTGCGCGAACAATACAGCCCGCCACTTTCCACGGGGTGCCGATTTCACCCCAGTCGCCCAGGATGCGGGTGAGTTGTTCGGCATCGAGGGTATTGACCAGATCGGCAGCCGTTTGTCCTCCGCGCTGGTTCATGCGCATGTCGAGCGGCGCGGAGCCGCGGAACGAGAATCCCCGCTCTTCGGTATCGAAGTGGTGGGACGAGACACCCAGATCGGCCAGAATGCCGTCCACTTGGGTGATGCCGCGCAGGCGCAGTGCCCCGCGCAGGAAGCGGAAGTTACTCTCCACATAGTGGAACCGGCTGTCATCCGGGCAGTTGGCCTGTGTGTCCCGGTCCTGGTCGAATGCATAGAGCCGCCCTTCGGGACCCAGTTGCGAGAGGATGCGGCGTGAATGGCCTCCGCCACCGAACGTAAGGTCGACATAGGTCCCCGACGGGACGATATCGAGCAGTCCGACAGACTCTTCCAGCAGAACGGGTATGTGATATGCAGAGGCCATTTTAAATTGAAAATATTTGGGGCTAAAGTTAGACATTTTTTTAACCAACTTTGCTATATTTGCTTTGAATTTTTTTGAGACTTTTTCATGGCGAAAATAGATATCGACGCCGTACTTGCGGCCAAAGCCCCGAAGGCGGCCCGCTGGATTCCGAAGTTCATAACCCGATGGTTGAAACGTACGGTTCATCAGGATGAGATCAACTACATTCTCTCCGAATATGGTTCGCTGCCTCCCCAACAGTTTATCCAAGCCTGTTTCAAGTTTTGGGGGGTAACCTATTCGGTCGAAGGGATGGAACGGTTGGATCCGCACGGACGTTATCTCTTCGCATCGAACCACCCGTTCGGCGGTATGGACGGCATGATGCTCGCCGATGAGTTGATCGAATATTTCGGTGATGTACGGGTCATTGTGAACGACCTGCTGATGCACGTCGAACCGTTGCGTCCGCTCTGGATTCCGGTCAATAAGCATGGCTCGCAGAGTGCTGAGAATCTGCGTCGGTTCGACGAGGCCTTTGCCGGCGAGTTGCCGATTCTCACCTTCCCGGCCGGATTGTGTTCCCGTCGTCAGAATGGGGTGGTCAGCGACCCGGTGTGGCGGACCAATTTCGTCAAACGGGCGGCGGCTTTCGATCGTCAGATCGTTCCGATGTTTGTCGAAGGGCACCTCTCCGACTTCTTTTATCGGTTGTCGAATTTGCGGAAACGTTTGGGTATCAAATTTAACGTCGAGATGCTCTATCTGCCCGATGAGATGTTCTCGCAAAAGGGCAACCACTTCCGGATTCTGGTCGACGACCCGATTCCGGCGGAGGCGTTGGCCCGGCAGGGTGGCTGGCGGCAACAGACTGATTATGTGCGAGAAAAAGTTTATACACTGCAAAAAAAATTGGAACTGGAGTGCAAGCGGGGATAAATTTTTTTAGTTTTGTAACTAAAACTCAAAGTGAATGGAACCTATTATCGAACCCGTTGACCGGGCATTGCTGACGGCGGAACTGACCCCGGAACGCAAGGTGCGGAATACGAACAAGGCCGGAAATGAGATCTACATTTTCGATGCGGCCGAGTGTCCTGCGCTGATGCGCGAAATCGGTCGTCTTCGGGAGGTCGCCTTCCGACAGGCGGGCGGCGGGACCGGTCTTGCGCTCGATATTGACGAGGAGGATCTGGCCGGTGACGGATATTACCAGTTGATCGTCTGGGATCCGGCCGCACAGGAGATTATCGGCGGCTATCGTTTCATCATCTGTACGACCCCTCATCCCCGGCACCTCTCGACCGAACACTATTTCACGTTCAGCGACAAATTCCGCCACAAATACCTTCCCCATACAATCGAACTCGGACGTTCGTTTGTACAGCCGGCTTATCAGTCGCGCGGAAACTCGAAGAGTATCTACGCGTTGGATAATCTGTGGGATGGACTGGGCGCGCTGGTGGTGCTGAATCCCAAGGTAAAGTACCTGTTCGGTAAGGTAACCATGTATGCCTCCTACAAGGCGGCGGCACGAAATGCGTTGATCTGGTTCCTACGCCGCTATTTCCCCGATCCCGACGGGTTGGTCAAGGCGATCCATCCGCTGCAGCTCGATTTGGACGATCCCTATTATGAGGAGTTCTTCTCGGGGCAAAATTACGAGGAGAATTACAAGATCCTGATTCAGCGTATTCGGGAGTTCAACGAGAATATTCCCCCGCTCATCAATGCCTATATGAATCTTTCTCCTACGATGCGGGTTTTCGAGACGACACTCAACCCCGATTTCGGCAATGTGGAGGAGACGGCCATTCTGGTGACTGTTCCTGACATTTATCCTGAGAAGCGGCAGCGATATATGCGTTGGAAGGGGTGGCGCGATAACCTGAAACAACGTCGTGAACATTTCAGCCTCCGTCTACAGGAGCATCTGTCCCGAATTGGTGTCGGGAAGAAAAAAGAGGAGTAGAATACAGGCTCCGTGCAATAAAAACGACAAGCCCCGGATCATTTTCCCGGGGCTTGTCGTTTAGTATTTCGTCGTCTCTTTTTCGTTTTGAGGGCGGGGCTTTTGGCTTAGCGACCACCATGCGTAGGCGATGTAGGCGATGACGAATGGGATAAAGAGCGATACGATGCTCATGGTCTTGAGCGTGAACTGGCTCGAAGAGGAGTTGTAGATGGTCAGCGACGATTGCATGTCGGTCAGCGACGGATAGTAGCAGGTGTTGTTCCATCCGGCCGTAAGCAGCAGGGCCAATACCGTCAGGACGGTACCGATACCGCTCATCCAGATCGCCTTGCGACTCCCGAGCCATCCCAGCCAGATACCGCAGAGAACCAGTACGATGCCGGCCAGCAGCAGAATCGCTACGTAAGGCATAGCCAGCAGGTTGTGCAGATATTTATAGGCTTCGGGCGAGACGACCCCTGTCGCGGGATCCACGCTGTAACCCGTCGAGCAGAGCAGGCTGATGAGGAAGACAAGGAAGAAGACGAGGAACGCTCCGGCCGCGCAGATCGAGCGGCGGCGCGAACGTTCGCGAATCTCCGGATTGTCGATGTCGTTGATAAAATAGTGTAGCGCCAGCGTGCGTGAGAGGAAGAGGACGGCCAGGCCCAGGGCCAGATTCCGGTAGTCGAGCACGGCTTCGAGTCCATGCCACGGCGTGCTCCATTGTGAGATCGTGGTGTTGCCGCCGAGATTGGCCATGTTGAGGCGGTCGACCGTGAAGTTTGCACCCGTGAAGAAGGTCCCCACGGCGATGCCCAGCAGCAGCGTGCCGGCTACGCCGTTGATCTTCAGGAACCAGTCGAAGGTCCTCTCGCCGAAGATGTTGCGCGGCTTGCGACGGTATTCGTAGGAGACGGCCTGCAGGACGAAGACCAGCAGGATCAGCATCCAGACGTAGAATGCACCTCCGAAACTGGTCGAGTAGAAGAGCGGGAACGAAGCGAAGAACGCTCCGCCGAAGGTAACCAGTGTGGTGAATGTGAGTTCCCACCGGCGTCCCAGCGAATTGACGATCAGGTTACGTTCGTCTTCCGTGCGGCCGATGGTATAGAGCAGGCTCTGTCCTCCCTGGACGAAGAGCATGAAAACCAGCAGCGCTCCCAGCAGGGAGATCAGCAGCCACCAGTAGTGTTGGAGAAATATCATCGTGTTCATAGGGCTTTACTCTTTTTCGGGTCCGATCTTGATTTGTTTGCAGAGGATGCTGATCTCGGCCACGAGCAGGGCGGCGAAGAGCACCAGAAAGATGAAGAAGGTGGTTGCTACCGAGCTGCTGGCGATGCGCGATGCGGCTACGTTGACCGGCAGCAGATCCTGAATGGCCCAGGGTTGGCGTCCCACTTCGGCCACGATCCATCCGGCCTGCGAGGCGAGGTAGGCAACGGGCAGGCAGAGCAGCAGCACCCAGAGGAACCAGCGCTTGTTCTCGAGTTTGTCACGCCGGTTGTACCACCAGGTGAGTGCCAGTACAAGGATGAAGAGGAATCCTGCTCCCACCATCACGCGGAACGAGTAGAAGAGCATCGGTACGTTGGGTACGGCCTGTGCGGGTGATTCGAGATAACCATATCCGAGATAGGCAAAATACTCCTTCAGGAATTCGGCCCCCTGTGGCGTGTTGGGATCAAATTTGGCTCGGATCTCCTCGAGAGTCTCCTGGTCGCCGGCCTCTTTGGCCTCCTTGAAGCGTTCGAGTTCCGCGATGGCTACCTTGCCCCGTGCGATCTTCTCGACGGTGGACATGATGCCGTAGTGCTGGTTGCCGTTCAGCAGGTCGTTGATGCCGGCAACGAAGGCATCCGGCGTGTGGTATCCCAGTACGGAGAGCATCTTGGGAATGCGGATGCTTGCCGAGAAGGGATCTTCGCCGTTGCCGCGTTCTGCCTCGGGGCGCAGCACGCCGATCACTGTAAGGTCGGCTCCCTCCTTACCGTCGTAGAGTGCTTCGAGGGCGGCGAATTTCATCGGCTGTTTCTGGGCGACGATGACACCCGAACGGTCACCCGTGAAGGCGGTGATCAGGGCGAAGACCAGACCGAATACGGAGGCGATGCGAAGGCTGGCGCGAGCCATCTTCTGCTCCCGTTTGCGCAGCAGATACCAGGCGCAGACGGCACAGACGAAAAGGGCTCCCAGCACGAAGGAGGAGGTTACCGTGTGGGTAAACTTGTTGATTGCTACCGGTGAGAGGAGCACGTCCCAGAACGAGGTCATCTCGTTGCGGACCGTGTCGATGTTGAAGGTACATCCAACCGGATATTGCATCCAGGCGTTGGCGACCAGAATCCAGAGGGCCGACAAGTTGGCTCCGATGGCCGTAAGCCAGGTAGCCGAGAGGTGGAATCCCCGGCTGACCCGGTCCCAGCCGAAGAACATGACGGCGACGAAAGTGGCCTCCAGGAAGAAGGCGAGGATACCTTCGATGGCGAGCGGTGCGCCGAAGATGTCGCCTACGAAATGCGAATAGTTGGACCAGTTGGTCCCGAATTCGAATTCGAGGATCAGTCCCGTTGCCACGCCGATGGCAAAGTTGATACCGAACAGACGCATCCAGAATTTGGCCGTCCGTTTCCAGAACGGATCGCCCGAAAGGTAGTATTTGGTCTCCATCAGGGCGCAGATCACACCCAGTCCCAGGGTGAGGGGTACGAACAGCCAGTGGTAGATGGCCGTCATGGCAAATTGCGCTCTGGACCAATCGACAGTTTGTAGATAATCTGAGATCATAGGCAGCGTTATTCGTTAAGAATGGTTAATTGTTCGAGTACATGATCGCTCCGCTGGGCCTCTTCCATTCCCCCGAGCTGGTCGGGAAAGAAGAAGAGACGCAGAATGGCGAACATGATGAATAGTTTTATGAGAATGATTGCCCACAGGGTGCGTCCGAGCGTCATCGAGCGGAATCCGTCGAGGTAGAAGCGCAGAATGGCAGCCGGAGTGGGAATGCGAAAAGCCATAATCGAGTTGGGCCTTTGAATCGGCCGAATTTAAAAATAATAAATGAATTCACCAATAAAACCGAGAGCAGGAGACCTCTCCCCTCTTTCGCTTCTCTCCGTAAGTGACAACGTCCAAAAGGAAACAAAAATCGGGCCTTGACTGTAGATCGGTAGCTGGAATCCTTCTCGGAGTGTTGCCGCCTGAAAAGAAAACGAGGAGGCAAACTCTGAGTTTGCCTCCTCGTTGATTCCTTTGTATGAAGATTAGCTCAATCCTTCGATCAGCCCGTTTACGATGTCGATATGGTAGGCTTGGGGCTCTTTCGGCAGCCCCGGCATACGCATGATTTCGCCCATGATGACCACGAGCATCTCGGCTCCGTTGTTGATGATGATGTCGCGAACCTTCAGCTCGAATCCCTCCGTGACATCGTACGCCTTCGGATCGGACGAGAAGGAGTATTGCGTCTTGGCGATGCAGATCGGGTAGTGCGAGATACCGAGCTGTTCGATCTGTTTCAACTTCTTCTCGGCGAGCGAAGTGTAGACAATCGAAGAGGCTCCGTAGATTCCCTGAGCCACTTTTCGAACCTTCTCACGAACCGGATCGTTCTCCTCGTAGGTGAATTTCAGCGGCTCCGACGGATTGTGCTCGATCGTATCCACGACCAGCTTGGCCAGTTCCACGCCGCCCTCGCCTCCGTTGGCAAAGACGGTGTTCAGGGCAAAGCCGACACCCTTTTCGTGGCAGTGCTCGGCAACCAGCGAGATCTCCTCTTCCGTGTCGCTGGCGAAACGGTTGAAGGTGACGATTACCCGCTGTCCGAACTTCTTCATGTTTTCGATGTGTTTGTCCAGGTTGGCAAAGCCCCGGATCAAACCCTCACGGTTCGGCTCCTTGATTTGCGATTCGGGAACGCCGCCGTGCAGTTTCAGACTCTGGGCCGTAGCCACGATAACCGTCAACTTGGGTGAGAGGCCGGCCTTGCGGCACTTGATGTTGAAGAACTTTTCGGCACCCAGATCCGCACCGAAACCGGCCTCGGTAATCAGGTAGTCGGCGTAGGTGAGCCCCATCTCGGTGGCCAGAATCGAGTTGCAGCCGTGGGCGATGTTGGCGAACGGGCCTCCGTGTACGAAGGCGGGGGTATGCTCGGTCGTCTGTACCAGGTTGGGCAGCAGGGCATCCTTGAGCAGGACGGTGATGGCTCCGGCAATGCCCAGGTCGCGGACGGTGAACGGTTTGTCATCGTACGTGTAGCCAAGCAGGATGTTGCCGATACGGCGTTTCAGGTCGTCGATGTCGGTAGCCAGGCAGAGGATCGCCATGATCTCCGAAGCGGAGGTGATGTCGAATCCCGTTTCGGCCGGAACACCGTTGGCCGAGCCGCCCAGTCCGGAGACGATGTTGCGCAGGTTGCGGTCGTTCACGTCGAGTACCCGTTTCCATTTGATCTCCTTCAATCCCTGGCAGGTGTGGCGGTTCTGGTAGATGTAGTTGTCCAGCAGGGCCGTAATCATGTTGTGCGCCGAGGTGACGGCGTGGAAGTCGCCCGTGAAGTGCAGGTTGATGTTCTCCATCGGCAACACCTGGGAGTAGCCTCCGCCGGCGGCACCGCCCTTCATGCCGAAACAGGGTCCGAGCGACGGCTCGCGCAGGGCGACAACCGCCTTCTTGCCGATCTTGTTCAGTCCCAGAGCCAGGCCGATCGAAACGGTAGTCTTGCCGACGCCGGCCTTGTTCGGCGTGATGGCCGACACCAGGATCAGGTTATGTGCATCGACCTTTTTCCGGTCGATCAGATGGGTCGGAATTTTGGCGATGTAGCGTCCGTAGTTTTGTACTTCGTCGCGGGGAACGCCCAACTTTTCGGCAACCTCTTCGATTCTATCTAATTGGGTCTCTCTTGCAATTTCAATATCTGTTTTCATGGTGAAAATGAATTTAATTATACAAAGTAAATGGAAATAACCCGAATAACAAAATGTTTTTTTGCGCGAAGGAGTTTGCCGAAAAAAAGATCATTTTTCGTCGTTTCGCTCCGATGGTTTTTTTGTATTACCTTTGTCCCGCTGCAAGGGTAGAGGTGGTATATCCGGACTTGGATATTCGCTCGTGCACATAAATTCTGAATGAATATGAAGACTCGATTGGTGATTTTCGATCTGGACGGGACGCTGCTCAATACGATCGGCGACCTGGCTGCCTGTTGTGATTATGTATTGGCTCGACGGGGATTGCCTCAGCACTCTTATGAGGAGTATTGTCACTTTGTCGGCAACGGCGTAACGCGACTGGTCGAGCGGGCCTTGCCCGAGTCGATGCGGGATCCCGAAACGGTCGCCGCTGTCCGGGCCGATTTTGTCGCCTACTATACCGAACACATCGATTGCCATACCAAACCTTATGACGGGATTCCGGAACTGCTCGCAACGCTTGCCGAGCGGGGCGTGAAACTGGCCGTAGCTTCCAACAAGTTCCAGGCTGGAACTGAAAAACTGGTGAGCAAATTCTTCCCGCAGCTTCACTTTGCTGCCGTGATGGGGCAGATGCCCGACCGTCCGTTGAAGCCGGACCCGCGTGTGATATATGAGATTTTGGATCAGGTGGGCGCGTCGAAAGCGGAGACTCTTTACGTCGGCGATTCCGGAATCGATATGGATGCAGCCCGTGCGGCAGGGGTCTTCTCGATCGGGGCGACCTGGGGGTTCCGTTCTGTTGAGGAGTTGAAAGAACACGGGGCGGACTGTCTGGCAATCCACCCCGGAGAGATTATAGATTGTTTGAAAAGCGACGCTTAACAGTATTTCTCCACGTCTTTGCTTGTAATCTTCTGGTCGCTCAATACAAGCAGACGCTCCACGACGTTGCGCAGTTCGCGAATATTGCCGCTCCAAGGCATCCCCTGAAGCATCTCCATCGCTTTTTTGTCGATCTGCTTCTCTGGAATTTTGTACTCTTTGCTGATCAATCCGATGAAATGGTCGACCAGTTGAGGTATATCTTCGGGGTGTTCGCGTAAAGGCGGAACCTTGATGATGATTACTCCGATGCGGTGATAAAGGTCTTCGCGGAAATTCCCCTTTTTGATCTCTTCGAGCAAATTTTTGTTTGTAGCTGCGATGATCCGTACGTCGACTTCGATGTCCCGATCACTGCCTACGCGGCTGATTTTGTTCTCCTGCAATGCACGCAATACCTTCGCCTGGGCCGCGAGCGACATGTCGCCGATTTCGTCCATGAAAAGCGTACCGCCGTTGGCCTGTTCGAACTTTCCCTTCCGCTGCTTGATGGCCGAGGTAAAAGCTCCCCGTTCGTGACCGAAGAGCTCACTTTCGATCAGCTCGGAGGGGATTGCGGCACAGTTCACCTCGACAAAAGGAGCGTTCGCCCGGCTGCTTTTGGCATGAAGGGCGCGAGCAACCAACTCTTTGCCCGTACCGTTCTCTCCCGTAATCAAAACGCGGGCATCGCACGAGGCAACTTTTGCGATCATCTGATGTACGTGTTGCATGGCCTCGGAGTCGCCGATGATCTGTTCGTCGGAACCGCTCCGCACAGAGCGTTTTTGTTTGACCGATGTGCGTACGGACTCTTCACTCTGTTGTTCCAGCGTGTGTCGGATCGATAGCAACAGACGGTTCATGTCGATGGGCTTGGTCAGGTAATCCTGAGCCCCGTTTCTCAACGCTTTGATCGCGGATTCTACAGTCGGATCCGTCGAAAGAACGATGAACGGGATGTTGCAATGCGGAAGGCGGTCTTCGTGCTCCGAGATAATCAGATCAAAAGGGATATGCTCGCATAATTCCAATGCCTGGGTTTCGCTGTCCGCACTTTCGGTAGAGAAGCCCTCGAACTCCAACCGCTCGCGCAGTGTGTTGCGCAGACTTTTCGATTGATCCAGGATTAAAACTTTTGCCATATCTTGCTTTTATTGATTTTTTATGTACTTTTGTGCTATAAAGTTACGATTTTTCTCCAGAAAACTTCAATTATGTCTGCAAATTTAATTCTGGGAGAATCAAAAGCGGTCATTTTTTTGAAAAACTCTCTATTATAGGGCGTTTCAGAGTATTTATCGGACGATTTGCGACATTCGTCGCTAAAGATATCCTATGCAAAAAAATTATAATTATAAAAGACGCAAACTCTATTTGCCCGAATATGGTCGGCATATTCAGGAGATGGTGGATTCGCTCTTGCTGATCGACGATCGCCGTGAGCGCAATCGACAGGCGCGTGCCGTGATTGCCGTCATGGGGAACCTGAATCCGTTGCTGCGCGACACGGCCGATTTTACCCACAAACTTTGGGATCATCTCTTCATCATGTCCGATTTCCAGCTGGATGTCGATTCTCCCTATCCGCGTCCGACACGTCAGCAATTGACTACGGCTCCGCGTCGTATGGTTTATTCGACGGGGGGAATCACGTATAAACATTACGGGAAGTATGTCGAGCGGATGATTCGCAAGTTGACCATGGAAAAAGATGCTTGTGCCGTAACGCGGGCGGTGGATAACCTGGCTCGGTACATGCGCACGAAGAGTTATGAATACAATCAGGAGCATCCGAGCAACGAGGTGATCATAAAAGATCTCAGAAAGATGTCTGATAATGAGATTCAGATCGACGAGATCGCTCTTACGAATATTCGGAATGATTATAAACAACTTCATTCGGGGCATATCGCCAAGGGACAGAAGGGGACCAAAGGCACTGCTCGGCAGCAGCAGAAGAATCGGAATCAGCACGTCGCCCGCAATTTCGGCAATAAAAATGGCGGGACCCGGCACAATTCTTCCAAATAAATCCGTTTGTATACGAAAAGAGGAACTCGAATCATGAATCATAGATTTATCACTTCGGTCTTTTGTGGGTGTGTGATTTTTTTAACCTCCTGCCACTCTTCGACCGTTAAGATTTCCGGGCGATTGGTCGGATCGGATTGTCGGACGGTTTACGTGGAACAGGAGACTCAGTTGGGACAGACCGTGATCGACTCCGCTACGGTGGATAGTGCCGGTAATTTTTTACTCAAGATCAAAGAGGAGGATGAAACACCCTCGCTCTATAATTTGGTCTGCAACGCCGAAAGAATCCCGTTGTTCCTGGCGGGGGGAGATCATGTGACGATTAATGCCGTCGGACGCGTTCTGCCGAACTATACCGTCCAGGGCTCTGCGGAGTCCGAACTGTTGCGGCAGTTTTACCAGCCGTTTGTGGCAGGATTGGCCCGCTTGGACGAGTTGGCTTCCCTGTCAAGAGAGGAGGCCCTGAATGAAGAGGGACTGTTGCGTATCGAGACGGCCTATAAAGCCGAGTATCTGCGGATAAAGCGGGAGCAGTTGAAGTTCATCATCGAGCATCAGTCCTCGCTGGCTGCCGTTTACGCCTTGTATCAGCGACTCCCGGGCGATGTATTCCTGTTTAATCTGGATGGGGACCTGATCTATTACCGCATGGTGGCCGATGCTCTGGAAGAGAGTTATCCGCAGTCTCCCTATTTGCCGCTGCTTGCCAGCGAGATTGCCCGGATGGAGACGCGGATCAATTTGGTTTCCAGTATCGCGGAGACGGGTTATCCGGATCTCGAGATGCTCGATATGTTCGGGAACAAAGTACGCCTCAGTTCGCTTCAGGGGAAGGTGATCCTTGTCGAGTTCTGGTCTGCCGAGCGTGGAAACAGCAATGCGCTCAATGCCGAACTCAAGGAGTTGTACGACCGCTATGCCGACCGCGGTTTCGAGATTTACCAAGTCGGAATCGACACGTCGAAGCAGGCGTGGGTGACGGCAGTCCAGGAGCAGCGCCTGCCGTGGATCTCGGTGAGCGACTTCAAGGGGGAGGCCTCTCCTGCGCTCGGACTTTACGCCGTGCAGAAACTGCCTTCGAACTTCCTGATTAACCGCGAAGGGGTTGTCATCGCGCGAGATCTCTACGGTGATGCTTTGGAGAAGGCGTTGGAGGCTCAATTCTAACAGTAGGAAACGATGTACTATTTCGTATCGGATGTCCATCTGGGGTGTGGCGATGAGGCTACCTCCCGTCAGGTCGAGGCTCGGTTTACGGCGTGGCTCGATACAATCGCATCCGATGCCGAAGCGGTATTTATTATAGGGGATCTCTTCGATTTCTGGTTCGAGTACAAGCGGGTCATTCCAAAAGCTCCGGTGCGCGTGCTGGGTCGTCTGGCTGCCTTGACCGACCGGGGGGTGCGGGTCGTCTTCCTGACGGGTAACCACGATATGTGGGTGCGCGATTTTTTTGAAAAGGAGTGCGGAATGGAGGTCTATACCTCTCCCCAAACGATCTTGCTCGCCGGGAAGAGGCTCTTCCTGGCACACGGCGACAATATGAAAATCGACAATCAGCCCCTCTTGCGTCTGATGAATGCCGTGTTCCGTTCGAAATTGCTGAAGTCGTTGTTCTCGGCGCTGGTACATCCCGACTGTGCCTTGCGCTTCGGACAGTGGTGGAGCGGGAAATCACGGAAGAGCCACGATGTAGAGGAGTTGGGCGAGCATATTACCGAGCCGCTTATCGCTTATGCCCGCGAATATCGGGCGGCTGAACAGCCCGATTATTTTATTTTCGGCCATATGCACCAGCCGCGCGACTTCTCGGAGGGGAATCTCCGGGTGTTGTGCTTGGGGGAGTGGGGGCATGATCCGGTCTATGCCGTGATGGATCGGGAGGGCCGTATTGCACTGAAAAAATTTTGATTCATCATGCAACAATATCTCGATCTGCTCCGCCGGATTCAGCGGGAAGGTATCGTCAAAAACGACCGTACGGGAACCGGAACACGCAGTGTGTTCGGCCATCAGATGCGGTTCGACCTGCAACAGGGATTCCCGTTGCTGACTACCAAGAAGGTCTTTTTGAAAGGGGTCATTCATGAACTGCTCTGGTTCCTGAAGGGCGATACGAACATCAAATACCTGCTCGATCACGATGTCCATATCTGGGACAACGATGCATTCCGCTATTATAATGAGCTTTGTGTGCGTCACGGTGTATTGCCGCTGACGCGGGAGGCATTCCTGGAGGCTGTCTGTCGTGAAGAGCCTTCGTCGATCGAAGGATACCTGCTGGGCGATCTGAATCATGTGTACGGTTACCAGTGGCGCAGCTGGCCCAACCCCGACGGAGGGGCGATTGACCAGATCCGTCAGGTGATCGAGACGATCAAGAACAATCCCGATTCGCGCCGGATGCTCGTTTCGGCCTGGAATGTGGCCGAGGTGGATGATATGGCGCTGCCTCCCTGCCATGTGCTTTTCCAGTTCTATGTGGCCAATGGACGCCTTTCGTGTCAGCTCTACCAGCGAAGTGCCGATACGTTCCTGGGAGTTCCCTTCAATATCGCCTCTTATGCCCTGCTGACGATGATGGTGGCGCAGGAGTGCGGTTTGCAACCGGGCGATTTTGTCCATACGCTCGGCGATACGCATATCTACCTGAACCATTTTGACCAGGTGGCCGAACAGCTCTCCCGTACCCCGCGACCGCTGCCGACTATGCGGCTCAATCCGGAGGTCCGTTCCGTATTTGATTTCCGGTACGAGGATTTCACGCTGGAAAACTACGATCCCTGGCCTGCGATCAAGGCCCCGATGTCCTTTTAAGAATAACAAGAAGAGAAGCAAGATGATAGCGATTATCGTAGCAGTGGCCGAGAACGGAGTGATCGGCAGCGAGAACCGCCTGTTGTGGCACATCTCCGAAGACCTCAAACATTTCAAGACCGTTACCACGGGCCATCCGGTGGTGATGGGGCGCAAGACGTTCGAATCGCTCGGACGTCCGCTTCCCAACCGGCGCAACGTGGTCATTACCCGCCAGGATCTGCAGATCGAGGGGGGTGAGGTGGTCCACTCGCTCGATGAGGCGCTGGCACTGTTCTCTCCCGACGAGCAGGTGTTCATCATCGGCGGGGCGCAGATCTACGCTCAGGCGCTGCCGCTGGCCGATACGTTTTTCCTGACACGGGTTTACCATCCGTACGAGGGCGATACGCGTTTCCCGGTATGGGACGAGCGGGAGTGGACGCGGGTCGAGTGTACCCGCTTCGAGTGCGGCGAGAAGTATCCATATCCCTTTGCATTCGAACGCTACGAACGGAAAAAATAGGTATTTTTACTACTGTCGGTTCCTGCAAGAATAGATAACTTTGCCTCAGTGAAGTTATCTTTTTTTGTATGGGCAAGTATTTCGATATGCTGATGGAGGATGTGCGGATGAAGGAGGGCCTTCATTCGTGCATGAATTGCGGTGTCTGTACGGGCGTCTGTCCGGCGGCGGAGTTCTACAACTACGACCCGCGTCAGATCGTGAATATCGTACAGACGCAGGACGATGAGGCGATCGAAGGGTTGATGAAGAGCGATGTGATCTGGTACTGCGGCGAGTGTATGTCCTGTCGTCCGCGTTGTCCGCGCGGCAATACGCCGGGCTATGTGATCCAGGCGTTGCGGACGCTTTCGCAGAAACTCGGCTTCTTTGTCGAGAGCGAGAAGGGGCGTCAACAGCTGGCCATCAAGCGGACGATCGGAGAGAACATCCTGCGCACCGGCTATTGTATCGTGCCCAAACTGGTAAAACCTGAACTGCACCCCGAACAGGGAACCGTCTGGGAGTGGATCTATAACCATGACGAGGAGGTGTACGGCCGTTTCACGCCGGTCTATAACCAACAGGGAGCCGGGGCATTACGCCGTATGGATGACAACTCGATGGAGGAGATGCGCCGGATTTTCGAAGAGACGGGAGGAAACGAATTCTTCGAGACGATCGAGCGGTACTCCGACCGCAAGGCGCGCGAAATGGGGTACGATGGTGCCGATGACCAGTATATGATGGATACCTACACGAAAAATTCCAACGAACACTATTAGCCTATGAGACGTTCGACGTGGAGCGATTACCAGAAGGAGATCGCTGACGACCACTATTATTATGTACGCAGCTGTATCCGGCAGAACTTCTTTCCGGGCAGCGAAAAGGCGTTTCTCGATATCATGCAGCGCGACCTGGGACGGGATGTGCTGGACGATCCGCTGCATACCTCCTGTACGGGTATCGGATACCACTCCGATATCGTACCGCTGGAGACGATCATGACCGTTGTGGCCCGTCAGTTTGCCCTGATGACCGAGGCGGGATACGAGAACTTTATCTCTTCGTGTATCACCTCGTTCGGAATCTATACCGAGATCCTGGCTACGTGGGAGGAGTTTCCCGAACTGGAGGAGAAGATTCGCGAACACCTCTACAAGGCGACCGGCCGCGAGTTCCGCAAGCCGAAGAGTCTGGCACACACGTCGGATATCATCTTCCATGTGCGCGAAGAGATTGCGCAACGTGCCAAGTATCGGTTGGTCAATGCCCAGACGGGCGAGCCGCTGCACGTAGTCGAGCATATCGGTTGCCATTATGCCAAGATCTTCCCCAAATCGGGTATCGGCGGGGCGGAGTTCCCCTACGTGCTGGCCGGCATGATCGAGTCGTGGGGCGGCGAGTGTGTCGATTATCCGGAACGCCGCCACTGCTGCGGATTCGGATTCCGCAACTATCTGGTTCAGGCCAACCGGGGCTATTCGGTCGCCAACTCCCATAAGAAGCTCGAGAGCATGGCCCCCTACAAGCCCGATTTCATCGTGGCGAACTGTCCGGGGTGTGCGATGTTCCTCGACAAGTGGCAATATACCATCGCCGAGATGGAGGGCGTTACCTACGGTCAGGACGGACGCGGTATTCCGGTGCTGACCTATGAGGAGATGGCCGGTCTGGTGCTGGGTTACGACCCTTGGGAGTTGGGTTTGCAGATGCATCAGGTCAATGTCGAGCCGCTGCTCGACAAGATGGGCATCAGCTACGACCCTGCGGCCAAATACCTGGGTCGTCATGGAAAATTTATTGGAAATCCGGCCCCTTCGGTCGTCAATTGCGGCTCGCAGGATATGGTCTATAATATCAAGATGCAATGAAACGAGAGGTTATCATCATAGGTGGCGGCGTAGCCGGTATTCAGACCGCTTTGCGACTGGCCGAACAGGGCATCCGCCCGACGATCATCGAAAAGGAGTCCGATCTGGGTGGCAAACTCAAGGGGTGGTACCATCTCTTCCCATCGATGACCCCGGCTTCGGAGGTGCTGACCGATCTGCGCCGTCGGATGGCCGGATACGATATCGAGGTGATGACCTCGACCGAGGTGGTGTCGCTTACCCCGCAGAGCGTGACGCTCTCATCGGGTGAGACGCTCGCGTGCCGTTCGGTGGTTGTTTGCTCCGGGTTTACCCTCTTCGATGCCCGCATCAAGGAGGAGTATGGCTACGGAATCTACGATAATGTCTATACGTCGGTCGATATCGAGCGTATGCTCAACGAAGGATACGTGACGACGGCAAACGGACAGCGTCCGCGTCGGATCGTGTTGTTGCACTGCGTCGGGTCGCGTGACGAGAAGGTCTGCCAGTCACATTGCTCGAAGGTGTGCTGCATCACGGGTGTCAAGCAGGCCATGGAGCTCAAGAAACTCTTCCCGGATGCCGACGTATTCAACTTCTATATGGACATCCGAATGTTCGGTCCCGGATACGAGGAGATGTACCGGGAGGCACAGCAGAACTATAATATCCACTTCGTGCGGGGACGTATTTCGGAGGCGAGTCCTACTTTCGACGGACGGCTACAGATCAAGGCCGAGGATACGCTGACCGGTCGTCCGTTGCGGATGAGCGTCGATATGCTGATCCTGCTGGTCGGCATGCGGGCCAACGATACGAACGAACAGTTCGCCTCCTCGGCCGGATTGCATCGCGCTCCGAGCGGCTTCATGCAGCCGCAGGATCTCTTCCTGAACAGTGCCCGGAGCGGGGTGAACGGTATTTTCTATGCCGGTACGGTGACGGCTCCCAAAAATATCGGGGAGTCGTTGAACGAGGCAAGTGTCGCGGCCGATGCCGTAGCGGCTTATTTGAGGAGGGATTAGTATGGCTGCGATCAACTGGGGATACGGCATCAGCAAGCCGCGGGCAATCGACCTTGACAGCAACAACCTGCGCAAGAGCGACGAGATTCTGCGTGAAATGCCCGAGTTGCAGACCTGCATCGGATGCGGGGGGTGCACGGCAACCTGTACGGCCGGAGCCATCACGGATTTCAATTTCCGAAAACTGCACACGCTTGTCCGCCGAGGAGAATACGAGGGCATCTATGAGCAGATGAACAAGTGTATGCTCTGCGGCAAGTGTCGTCTGGTATGTCCGCGCGGAATCAATACGCGGGCGGTAGTCATGCTCATCAAACGTAAATTGGGAGATTTCTAAGATGAATTTTTACGCACCGTTCTGTATCCCGTTTATCGTGGGGGCGGCCTTCATGCTGGTCGTCCTGGTAATTAAATATGTCTCGTGGATCTATCGGCTGCCGGCTTCGGACTGGCGGCTCATCGTGAAGGGAATCCCTTCGTGGCAGACCCTGCTCGGAGCATGGGAGGTGATCCGCGAATCGTTGCTCCATTTCCGTATCTTCAAGGTCAACCCCCTGTTGGGATACATGCACATGAGCCTGGCTTTCGGCTGGTTCCTCCTCATTACGGTGGGGTGGATCGAGACGGCGGCCCATCTGGGATTCCGCTATGTGCCCTTGCAGGGACACGTCTTCTTCAAGTACTTCGCGACCGACCTGCCGCACAAACCGGTATTCGACTTTTTGATGGACTTCCTGTTGCTGTTCGTCTTGTCGGGTGTCGCACTTGCAGTCGGGAAACGGGTTTTCTCCCGAACGATGGGCATGCGCCGGACGACCCGGCACATCTTCTGGGATCGGGTGGCCCTGTCGGTGCTCTGGCTCATCTTCCCGGTGCGTCTGTTGGCCGAGAGCGTAACGGCCGCCCTTTACGGTGGAGGGGGATTCCTGACGGGAACAATCGGCGAGTGGATTGCCGAAAAGGTCAATCCGATCGTCCTGCCGACGCTCTATGAACCGTTGTGGTGGATCTACTCGATCTGCCTGGGACTCTTCTTCGTGGCACTCCCGTTCTCGCGCTACATGCACATCTTTACCGAAATCCCGCTTATTTTCCTGCGCCGCTATAAACTCCATGCGAAAGCCAAGGAGAGCTCGTTCGACCGTTTCCAGGTCGAGGCCTGCTCCCGATGCGGTATCTGTATCGACCCTTGCCAGTTGCAGAGCGACCTGAGAATCAACGACGTGCAGTCGGTCTATTTCCTGCGCGACCGCCGCTATGGCCACCTGCGCCAGTCGGTGGCGAACAACTGCCTGATGTGCGGCCGGTGCGAACAGCGTTGTCCGGTCGGGATCGAGCTCAACACGCTGCGTCTCAATTCGCGCGACAAGATGCGCAATACGCCCGATGAGAAGCGTTACGAGTATCTTCGGGGGGTGGATCGGTCGTCTGGCGAGGGGCGGGTCGGCTATTTTGCCGGCTGTATGACCCTGCTCACACCACGCGTGCTGATGGCCATGGAGCGGATCTTCAAGGCCTCCGGCGAGGAGGTTTGGTGGGCCGACAAGGAGGGTGGAGTCTGCTGCGGACGGCCGCTGATGCTTTCGGGAGAGACCGATTCGGCCCGCAAGATGATGGATTACAACGTCGCGCTTTTCCGCAAGCACGGTATTACGACCCTCGTTACCTCATGCCCGATCTGTCTGAAAGTCTTTCGCGAAGAGTATAATCTGACCGGAATCGAGGTGTTGCACCATTCGGAATACATCAAACGGTTGATCGAATCGGGTCGCTTGCAGGTCCGTCACGGAGAGCGGACGTTTACCTACCACGATCCCTGTGAGTTGGGACGCGGCAGCCGGATCTATGACGAGCCCCGAGCCGTGATCGAGGCGGTCGGCGTACTGCTCGAACCGGCCCAGACGCGGGAGAACGCTCTCTGCTGCGGCTCGTCCGTGGCCAATACGGCTATTTCGGACGGTCAGCAACTGAAAATTGCCCGTTCGGTTGGGCGAGAACTGGCGGCTACGGGGGCCGAAACGATCGTAACGGCCTGTCCGCTGTGTAAAAAAGCGATTGCTCGTGGAGCCGATGGCAAACCGGTCCTGGATCTGGCCGAGGTCGTGGCCGAGAATATACGCGCTTGATCAACGGAAATATTAACCTTGAACTTAAAATAGATATGAGTAGATTTGAATTGTCGGGAATCACTGATAAGCAGCGGGAATGAAAATATTGCTTTTCCCGATTCCAATCTTTGTTTTCCTGTTGGTTGCGATATATAAGTTTGATCGCGACTTTAAGGAGTTGTCGGACGGATGGCTATGGGCTCTTATAAGTATTCTTGTTATTGCTTGTGTGGCTTGTTCTTTTGTCCTTTACCGGAAATTTATTCGGGATGCAAAACATCTTAAGCAAGTCGAGTTGAAGGAGGGAATGCTGAGTGTCGGGTATATGCAAGGGAATCGAACAGTGCTGGTCGATATTCCGGTTAAGGAGTTCGAGTATGAACAAAATGATGAGGACCAGGTGCTTATCAAGAGTTCGAAAGGAAAATTCCGGTTCATGCCGATGGATTTTGCTTCTTTTGAAGAGTTTGAACGTTTCCGCATGGAGTTGACCTGCGAACACTTCAAGGAGGAGTAGTTGGTGGTCGGGTTGGATCTGGCCGAGATCGTGGCGGAGAATCTGACATGAAAAAAGGAGAGAAATGGGTATGAATGTAAAAAATAATATACTGGGGACGATTGGTATGACACCGATGCTGCGTATCAATTCTCTTCTGTCGAAGCCGGGAGTAAATATCTTTGCCAAATTGGAAGGGTTTAATCCTACGGGAAGTATCAAGGATCGTATTGCAATCAAAATGGTGGAGGAAGCTGAGCGGGATGGACGGCTCTTTCCTGGGAAAACGATCATAGAACCTACCTCTGGCAATACAGGAATCGGGTTGGCAATTGTTGGTATCGTTAAGGGATACCCTGTGGAGATCGTAATGAGTGAAGCGGTCTCGGTCGAACGGCGTAAGATTATCCGTGCATACGGAGGAAAAGTTCGCTTAACACCGGCTGCAGAAGGAACAGACGGAGCAATTCGTTTGGCTCGTCAGTTGGTGCGGGAAAATCCGGAAAAGTATTTTATGCCTGATCAATTCTCCAATGCTTGCAATTATTTGGCTCATTATGAAAATACTGCACTCGAAATATGGCAGCAGACTGGAGGGGAGATCGACTATCTGGTTTGTGCTCTTGGAACTTCCGGAACGTTGATGGGGCTATCCAAGTTCTTGAAAATAATGAAGCCGTCTATTCAGGTGGTTTGCGCACATCCTATTCGAGGGCACTATATTCAAGGGTTGAAGAATATGGAGGAGGCGATAGTCCCTTCCATTTATGACCCGTCAAAAATAGATATTCAGGAGTTGATCGAAAGTGAAGAGGCGATAGAAACAGCGCGTCGGATAATTGCTGTTGAAGGAATATTTGCCGGAATGAGTAGTGGTGCAGCCATGCTTGCTGCTATGCGAGTGGCGGAAAGAATTGAATCGGGGAATATAGTGGTTGTTTTCCCGGATCGGGCTGAAAAATATCTCTCTACGAACATGTTTAATCGCTATGGCGATTGATTTGTTTCGGCTGATCTGTGTTTGGGAAATAACGAGAAAGCGTTTTTTTTTGTGTTATTGCCTTTTTTTGTTTGCAAAGAAGATATATTTGTATTACCTTTGTACCCACAAAAGCGGAATATTCGTCAGAATAAACGATATATCGCGGGATGGAGCAGTTGGCAGCTCGTCGGGCTCATAACCCGAAGGTCGGAGGTTCGAGTCCTCCTCCCGCTACCTTAGAGAGCAATCGTATGATTGCTCTCTTTTTTCTTTCTTGCTTGGTCCCCATGTAAGGGGATTCTCTCTCTTGAAGACGAAAGGTTTTTGTCTTTACCGTCCCGTTTCTGTGTGTCGACTTTCGGTATTGCTCCCGTGTTATATGCTGATTGATAGATGTATATCTATCTAAGAGAATGTTGTTTGAAAAATTTTTATTACTTTGTATTGCATAGTAATAATATTTGCATTATATTTGTGATGCGATAATACTGAAAAAGCCCTTGTTCTCGACAGGGTCCTGTTTCCGGCACTCCGGATTTGTAGAGTTTGTTCGACTCCGCGAAATCTCATGGAGGGGTTGGAAGAGGATGAGAGAAAAAGAAAATGGTGTTTTTAATGGGAAATACGGACTATGAAAGAGACTGTTAATGTGAATTTGGCTTCGCAGGCATTTACCTTCGACAAGGATGCCTATCGTAGCATGAAGGTCTATCTGGCGGCCATACGCAGGCGGTTGCCGAAAGAGGACGAGGAGACATTGAACGATGTCGAGGCTCGATTGGCCGAGATTCTGCGAGCAAAGCTCTCTTCGCCCATGATGGTCGTAACGTTTGCGATGGTGCAGGAGGCGAAGTCCCAGATGGGTGATCCTTCGGAGTTCGGCGATGGGGCGGCATCCAATGTCGAAAACCGGAATGGGGTGGACACCGGCGAATCCGAGGAGGTGCCTTCACGTCGATTGTATCGGTCGAGGAGCGACCGCTCGATTGCCGGCGTATGCGGCGGGCTTGCCGAGTATCTTGAGGTGGATGTTACGGCGTTGCGGCTGGTGACACTGCTATTGATTCTCTTCGGAGGCGTGTCGATCTGGGTCTATGTTATTTTGTGGATTCTGATCCCGTCGGAACCGGTCGGCAGGATGTATGCAAAAAATAAAAATTGAAGAACTATGAGCGAGCAAAGGAGCGATAGAAGATTGACCCGTTCGGCCGACAATGTCGTTATCGCGGGTGTATGTGCCGGTGTAGCGGATTATTTCGGCCTCAAAACGGGAGGCGTTCGCTTGGTGACGCTGTTGTTGATTTTGTTCGGCGGGTTGTCGATTTGGGTATATATCATTCTGTGGATTGTGGTGCCCAGGGGGAACAGACGACTGTCCGGTGAAAAATAGGAGGTGACATTATGGCAGAGGATAATGTAAAGGCGCAGATGCGCAAGGGTATTTTGGACTATTGCATTCTTGCAATACTTTCCCGGGGGGATTCCTACGCTCCGAAGATCATTTCCGAGTTGAAAGAGGCGGAGATGATCGTGGTGGAGGGGACGCTTTATCCGATCCTGACGCGGCAGAAAAATGCAGGTCTGTTGACTTATCGCTGGGAGGAGTCTCCGCAGGGGCCGCCCCGGAAATATTATATGCTGACCGACAAGGGACGAGAGTGCCTGGCGTCGCTCGATGCTGCTTGGGACGAGTTGGTCGGGCAGATTCAAAAAATTCGTCATGGAGAGTAGATTTGTGTATTCAATTTAATATGCGAAAACGATGAAAAGATGGATTATGGCGCTGATAGTGGCGATAGCCGCTTTGATGGCGATGACTGCCTGTGCGTATGTTTGCGCACAGAAGACGGTTGAGGGCAGTGGAACGCTGACGACTCGGAACGTTCCGGTCGGAGAGTTCGAGTCGGTGAAGGCTTCGCGCGGTGTGAAGGTGGTTATTGCCGATCGTACGGGAGATGTCGAAGTGCAGGCGGACGATAACCTCATCCAATATATCACGGTGGAACAGGAGGGAAAAACCCTGCGGATCTCGGTCGAGGAGGGCATACAGATCCGCTCGATGAAGAACATTGTGGTCTCGGTGCCGTATAATGCCGGTATCTGCAAGTTGGATGCCTCCTCTGCTGCAAAGATTCTCGTCGATCGACAACTGGTGGCCGATGAGGTGGAACTGGAGGCATCGAGTGCAGGTGCTATTCGGGCCGATGTCAAGACCTTCAAATGTTCGGTCGATCTTTCGAGTAGTGCGAGCCTCGCCTTGCAGGTGGTAGCCGCGCAGTTGGAGGTGGATAGTTCCAGTGCGTCAAAGGCGCTCCTACAGGGGGCTGTGAAGGCGGCCTCTTTTGATGCCAGTTCGGCCTCTTCGATCAAGGCTCCGAATTTGACCGTACAAAAAGCCGATGTGGATTGCTCGAGTGCGGCGTGGATCCGGTTGCGTTGTGACCGGCAGCTCGATGCTCGGGCGACGAGTGGAGCAACTGTTTATTACGAAGGAAGTTGCAGTGTGAGAGCTCGTTCGAATATGGCTTCGATTCAACGAGTGAAGTAGAAACGATTTAAATTGAATAAAGAGATGAAAGAGGTAAAGAAGTGCAGTATTTCGGGGATTGCATTCACGATCGATGTGGATGCCTACGAGATGTTGTCCCGATATCTGGAGAGCCTGCGCAAAAGCTATGGCAACGATAGCGAAGGGCGTGAAATAGTGGAGGATATCGAGGCTCGGATTGCCGAGTTGATTCTTTCGAGTCAGGATAATGCGACGGTGGTGGAACTTCCTTTGGTCGAGCGTATTATTGAACAGATGGGGACGGCCGATACGATTTGTGACCAATCGGAGGAGACTGGTGCGGCGCAAAGCGAAGGGAGGATTCCGCGTCGTCTGTATCGGGATATGGAGAATGCTCGTTTGGGAGGTGTCTGTTCCGGTATCGGCAAATATTTCAACATGAATCCCATCTGGGTGCGGGCGATTCTCTTTGCTCCGTTGCTTGTTCTGTTGATGTTGGGCTGGATTCCTTTCTTTTGGTGGATTGTTCCGTTGATGGGTAATTTGTGTTGGGTCTTTCTGATCTGTTACCTGATTTTCTGGTTTGCGGTTCCTGCGGCCCGGACGGCTCGTCAGAAACTAGAACAGAATGGACAACCGATTACGGCCCAGTCCATTCGGGAAACGTCGGCGGCCAGCAATGATATCGATGCACCGGCCAAATCGGTTGTAGCTAAAGTTGTTACGATGTTTGGGCAGATCGTATTGATCTTCTTTAAGATATTGGCCGGCGTGGTGGTCTTCGCCTTGATCATGGGGGCGTGCGCGCTGATTATCGGACTGTTTGTGATCGGAGTGACCGGCCCGAGTTCCTCGCCGCTGTTACCCTCCGACTTGAGCATCTGGACGCAAATATTGGGTATCCTGGTCGTACTGATTCCGGTCCTGTTGCTGATCTATGTGCTGATGTGTCTGATCGCTTCGCGCAAGCCTCTCGGCAAAACCGTGCTCATCGTCTTCCTGCTTTGGTTGCTTACCTTCATCGGCCTGGGAGTCGTTGCCGTACAGGATTGCCAGCAGCATCGGCTCGGTCGATTCAACAGTGAGTGGTATGAAGATCCCGATATGCAGTTGCCTCCGGTGGAAGAGTGTCACGACAGCTCGTTGCTGTTGATCGATACGCCTGATGCGAAGGTCGATATGCGGGTCGATGATGACCACTTGACAATCGAGGCCGGCGAAGAGGATGGAGAGTCTGTTTTGATTCGGGCCGGAGCTTCCGGCGTGCAGGTCAAGGTGTAGGAAGCGGACGAATAAGACAAGAAGAGAACGTACAATCATAAACGTTGGTCGAATAAAAAGTTTTTTCAGGCTGGAACCGGATTCATCCTCGACGGGAGAAATCCGGTTCCGGTTTTTTTTGTTGCTGAAAGTTTTTCGTATCTTTGTCTCTCAAAACAGTTCGGCGATCCGTGCAAAAAAGAGAGTTTTCATAGATGGCCAACTGGTTCGTGTGTCGGATTATTTCAAAAAGAGAGGCAGAGTATGGCTACCATAAAATGTATCGGGATCCTTACTTCCGGTGGCGATGCGCCGGGAATGAATGCGGCTATCCGAGCCGTAACCCGAAGGGCGATTTACAGTGGATACCGGGTAAAGGGAATTTTACGCGGGTACAAAGGGCTCGTGGCCGATGAGATCATCGATTTGCAGTCGGATTCCGTCAGCAACATTATCCAACAGGGTGGAACCATGCTCAAAACGGCGCGATGCGAGGAGTTTATGACCGAGCAGGGGCGTCGTGCGGCCTACGAGACCATGAAAAAACAGGGAATTGATGCCCTTGTGGTGATCGGAGGTGACGGATCACTGACCGGAGCTTCGATCTTTGCGCAGGAGTTCGACGTGCCGATCGTCGGCTTGCCCGGTACGATCGACAACGACCTGGGCGGGACCGATACGACCATCGGTTACGATACGGCTCTCAATACGATCATCGAGGCGGTCGATAAGTTACGCGATACGGCGACCAGCCACGAGCGTCTCTTCTTTGTCGAGGTAATGGGTCATACGGCTGGGTATTTGGCTCTCAACAGCGCCATCGCCTCCGGTGCCGAGGCGGCCATCATCCCCGAAATGCATACGGATGTCGATCAGTTGGGTCAATTGATCAATCAAGGATTCCGTAAAAGCAAGAATTCTGCCATTGTATTGGTGGCCGAAAATCCTCAAACGGGGGGTGCTATGGCCTTGGCTGAGCGCGTGAAGCAAGAGTTTCCGCAATACGAAGCACGGGTGACTATTTTGGGGCATATCCAGCGAGGCGGATCTCCGACGGCTATCGACCGTATTCTGGCATCTCGGTTGGGGGCGGCTGCCATCGGAGCCTTGCTCGAAGGGCAACGCAACGTGATGATGGGTATGCGCAATGGACAAATCGTCTACGTTCCCTTCTCGCGCGCTATCAACCATCATGAAAAGTCGATCGATACTGGCGACGAAGATTTGGTTCGTATACTTTCAATTTAACATACTTTTCGGAACAATCTCAATTTAATGGAACGCGTAATAGGAATAGGGAACGCGCTGACCGATATGTTGGTCAACCTGAACTCCGACAATGTACTCGAAACGTTCAATCTGCCCAAAGGGTCGATGAATCTGGTAGATACGAATTTGCAAACCGAAATATCGAAATCGGTAGCCGGTTTGCCTTATTCGCTCTCTCTCGGCGGCTCGGCCGGTAATACGATCCGCGCCATGGCACGGTTGGGTTGCCGTGTCGGGTTTATCGGTAAAGTCGGGACGGATAAGACGGGAGATTTTTTCGTACAGGCTCTTGAAAATCTGGGAATCGAACCTTTTATTTTCCGCGGGAAGGAGCGGTCGGGACGATGCGTGTCGCTTATTTCGCCCGATGGCGAGCGTACGATGGTGACGTTCCTCGGTGCCGCGTTGGAAATGACGGCCGAAGAGGTCACTCCCGATATATTCAAAGGGTATGACTGCCTTTACATCGAGGGATACCTGGTGCAGGATCATGCATTGATTTTGGGTGCGGTCCGGACTGCAAAGGCATGTGGCCTGAAGGTGGCGATCGACTTGGCAAGTTTCAATGTGGTGGAGTCCAATCTCGAGTTCCTGCGTTCACTTGTACAGGACTATGTGGATATTGTCTTTGCCAACGAAGACGAGGCGCGTGCCTTTACGGGTGAGGCGGAGCCGGTCAATGCCCTACAGATGCTTTCGGAGTTGTGCGAACTGGCGATCGTGAAGATCGGTATGAAGGGAGCTTTGATCAAGCAGGGACCGGAGGTGGTGCACGTCGGTATCATGGCGGCAGCCAAACGGGTCGATACGACCGGTGCCGGTGACCTGTATGCAGCCGGATTCCTTTCGGGCCTTTGCGAAGGCTTGACCCTGCGCCAGTGTGGTACGATCGGTGCCATTGCGGCGGGAAAGGTGATCGAGGTAGTCGGCACGACCTTCAGCGAGGAGGCATGGCAGGATGCTTTCCGCCTCGTGGAGAAGGTGCGTAATGAGAAGTATCTTTTCTAAGAGGAGAACAATAATAAGGGAGGGTGGCTCAAACAGAGTCACCCTCTTTTTGTCTTTATCATGCCGCAGGTGATCTGGTAGCGCATCAGCAACAGATAGCGGGCTTTGGCCGGAGTGAGTCGGAGGAGAAATCCGAGGCTCAGGAGGAGGGTTGCCCCCCATTTGACTGCCTCCCCGAGCAATAGTTGCGGATAGCGGTTTCGTTTGGCGGCACGAAGCCGTTGGGTGCGTCCGATCTGCCGGCACAGGTTGCTGAAATACTCTTTGGTTGTCTTTCGCGGTGGAATGATGTGCCACATGATTGCCGAGGGGACATAATAGCAGCGAGTGCCGGCCGCATTCAGCCGCTCGAAAAGGTCGCTCTCCTCGCCTCCGATCAGATTCTCTCCCGTGCGCCCGAGATTCGGGTCGAAAGCCCCGTACTGTTCGATGATGCTTTTTCGCAGGGCCATATTGCCGCCGCCGGGAATTCGTCCTGCGGGGAAGAGCCGGATCTGACTACCCAGGTCGATCGGATTGGCGATCGGACGTTCGGTATAGCGCGAAATCCATTTCGGTCGCCCTGCCGGATATTCGGCGATGATGGCTCCGCCGGCCGAGGCGGCATCCGGATAACGGTCGAAGAGATCGACGTACGAGGAGATGAACTGCTCGTTGATACGTTCGTCATCGTCGATGATGGCGATGTACTCGCCCCGGCTCTCCTCGATTCCCCGATTGCGGGCATAGGAGAGTCCCTGTTTTGTCTCGGTAACGATCCTGAGATTTACCTGCGGATGTTTCGCGGCGAATGCCTCGAACCGGGCGAGGGTGTCGTCCTGTGAGTTGTTGTTGACGACGATGCACTCCCACTGGTCGGCCGGGAGATCCTGACGGACGACCGAACGGAGTGCTTCGATCAGGGCTGCGGAGCGGTTGTAGGTAGCTATGATGAGCGAAAGACGAATCATAGAGCAAAGGTAATAAAGATAACGGGATTCCGCCTCTTAATATTTTCTTAATCGTATTATCACCTTTACGAAAAGGGAGGCCGGTACTTTTGGGGCGTTAAAAATGATAACCCTTATTGTTTATCTTTATGAGAAAATTTTTACTCCTGTTTCTTTTTACGGCCTTTGTCCAGAGCCTGATGGCACAGAACGGAGGTTTGATTTCAGGTACGGTTGCCGAGGATAGCTCGAAACGTACGTTGCCCGGAGCGCTGTTGACACTCGACAAACTGAATCGTTACACGGTTTCGGACAAGAACGGTTATTTCGAGTTTCTGAATGTTCCGGCCGGAGATTATGAGGTTTCGGTCTCCTATATCGGATATTGCACCGAGGCGCAGCAGGTGACGGTAACGGTCGGCGAGAATACGAAGATCGCTTTCGAGATGGCCGAGGATGTTCAGGTGCTCGGCGAGGTTGTCGTGATGGGCGATATGACCCGTGGTCAGGCCAAAGCGTTCAACCAGCAGAAAACCAATCGGAATATTACCAACGTGATCTCGTCGGACCAGGTGGGACGTTTCCCCGATGCGAATATCGGAGATGCCTTGAAGCGTGTGCCGGGTATCACGATGCAGAACGACCAGGGCGAGGCGCGCAATATCATCGTCCGTGGTTTGGCCTCCGAACTCAACTCCGTAACGTTGAACGGTAACCGCATCCCGTCGGCCGAGGGCGACAACCGCAAGGTGCAGATGGACCTGATCCCTTCGGATATGATTCAGACGATTCAGGTCAACAAGACCCTTACGCCCGATATGGATGGCGATGCCATCGGTGGTTCGGTCGATCTGGTGACGCGGGCGGCTTCGGGCGGTCAGCGTATCTCGATCACGGCCTATGGCGGTTACAACCCGATTCGTACGGGAGCTACGGGAGCCGGATCGTTCGTCTATTCGAACCGCTTTGCCAAGGAGAAGGTAGGTATTGTCCTTTCGGCCTCCTATATGAACAAGGACTACGGTTCCGACAATATCGAAGGAACGTGGGCGCAGGACGATGACGGGAACGTTTACCTCGAAGAGATGGATGTCCGTAAATATGACGTGCAGCGTATTCGCCGCAGTATCGCCCTGAATACGGACTGGAAGATCAACGACAACAATACGATCGCTTTCGATGCCATGTACAACTGGCGCGATGACCGTGAGAACCGTTATCGTACGACCTATCAGGATATGGAGCCCGTATATGGTCCTACCGGAGAGATTGTCGGTTATACCGGAGGTATCTCCCGCGAAACGAAGGGCGGTATCGACAATAATCGCAATAAGAACCGTCGTCTTGAGGACCAGCGTGTCCAGAGCTATGCCTTGACCGGAACGCACCTGATCTCTCCGAAATTCGACCTGGATTGGAATATCAGTTATGCAAAGGCCAGCGAGGACCGTCCCCACGAGCGTTATATCGAGTATGTGCAGGAGGATCTTTCGATGACGCAGGACCTTTCGAATACCTACAAGCCATACGTGGTGGCTCCGGATCAGGATCCTTCGCTGTTCGTATTCGACAAACTGACCGAGCAGCACGACTATACCGAAGAGGATGAATATGCAGCCAAGATCAATGCCCGTGTACCGCTCAGTGCCATTGCCGGTCAGAAGGGACGTCTGCACTTCGGTCTGCGTGCCCGTGTCAAGAGCAAGGAGCGCAATAACAACTTCTATGAGTATACGCCGCTGGCCGGTCTGCCCAATCTGAGTGGAATGAATACGGTAACCTATAACGACCATCTGATTCAGGGTCCTCAATATGTGCCGGGAACCTTCGTGTCGAACAAATGGTTGGGAAATGTGAACCTCTACAACAGCGCGGAGTTCGAGGCCGAGGCTGACCCGTCGGAGTATCTGGTCAGCAACTACAAGGCCAACGAGCAGATCTATGCCGGTTACCTGCGTTGGGACCAGAATATTACGACAGACCTGATGTTTATCGTCGGTGCGCGTGTCGAGCATACCCATGTCGATTACCAGGGAGCCTACTCGCTCAACGAAGACTACGACAATACGGGTATGAACAAGATGGATAACAGCTATACGAACGTGTTGCCCAGTGCTACGTTTGTGTGGAATGCCAATAAGAACATTGTGCTGCGTGCCGCCTTCTCCACGGCGCTCGCCCGTCCGAACTACTATACGCTGGTGCCGTTTGCCGATGTGAAGAACGAGGATCGCGAGATCCAGTCCGGTAATCCGAACCTGAAGGCTACCTACTCCTATAATGCCGACCTGATCGGTGAGTATTACTTCAAGTCGGTCGGTATCTTCTCGGCCGGACTCTTCTATAAGAATTTGAACAACTTTATCTATAACTACCTGGATTCCAACTATACGACCGAGAAGTTCGCTGCCGATTTCCCCGATCTGCCCAACCCGATTCCGGTCGGTGAGCAGTGGGAGATGGTGCGCCCCCTGAACGGTGACAATGTCGATCTGTTCGGTTTCGAGGTGTCGCTGCAGCGTAAACTCGATTTCTTCAATTCGAAATTCCTGAGCAATTTCAACGTGATGCTCAACTACACCTATACCTATTCGAAGACGCACGGCGTTTATAACGAGGATGGCGAGGAGCGCAACGACGTGGAGTTGCCGGGTACCGCCCCGCATATGTTCAACGCTTCGCTGGCTTGGGAGAACAGCCGCTTCTCGGTTCGCCTTTCGCTCAACTATACGGGAGGTTATATCGATGAGGTCGGAGGCGACTCGTTCGAGGACCGCTACTACGATCGTCAGCTCTTCCTCGATGCCAACGCATCGTACCGCTTCGGCAAGGGATTCCGTATCTTCCTGGAGGCAAATAACCTGACGAATCAGCCGTTGCGCTACTATCAGGGAATTCGCAGCCGCATGGCGCAGCTGGAGTACTATCAGGGATCCTTCAACCTGGGTGTCAAGTGGGATTTCTAAACCGCGAAAGTAAAATAATGATCTAATAGATTTTTTGTTATGAAGATGTTGAAAATAGCTTTACCCGTAATGTTGTTGGGCGCAGTCAGTTTGACTTCGTGCCAACAACCCCAAAAGCAGGAACCGGTCGAGGTTTCCTATGAACAACTCGACTCATTGTTGGATGACCACTTCAACTTCATTGTGGCCAATGACCTGGGACGGAACGGTTACTACGATCAGAAACCGATTGCAGAGCGCATGGGCGAACTGGCCGAGAACACCGATATTGAGTTTGTGGTAGCTGCCGGTGATGTTCACCACTTCGAAGGAGTTGCCAGCGTTGAGGATCCGCTTTGGATGACCAATTATGAGTTGATTTACAGCCATCCGGAGTTGATGATCGACTGGCTCCCGGTCATGGGTAACCACGAGTATCGTGGAAATACGCAGGCTGTTCTCGATTATGGGAAAGTAAGCCGTCGGTGGAGTATGCCGGGACGCTACTATGCCAAGTCGTTCGAGCTGGATGGCGGTGCTTCGCTCAAATTGATCTTTATCGATACGACTCCGTTGATCGACAAGTATCATGAGGAGGCCGATGAGTCCTATCCCGATGTTGCCGAACAGTCTATCGAGGAGCAGCTCCACTGGTTGGATTCCGTCCTGTGTGCCTCGAATGAGACCTGGAAGGTCGTTGTCGGACACCATCCGGTCTATGCCCAGACTCCGAAAGACGAGATCGAGCGGGAGAATATGCAGCAGCGGGTCGATCCTCTGCTTCGTAAATACGGGGTCGATCTCTATGTGTGCGGCCATATTCACAACTTCCAGCACATCAAGCCGGGTGACGGTACGATCGACTACGTGGTGAATACGTCCGGTTCGCTCAGCCGTGAGGTCTCTCCCATAGACGGTACGGTCTTCTGCAGTTCGGAGACGGGTTTCTCGGTTGTCTCCGCCTCGGATAAGGAACTGAAACTTTATATGCTGGATAAGGATTGCAATATCCTGCATACGGTGGATTGTAAGAAGTAAGGCGAGATTGATTGGGTTTGTCAGGTCCGGTGCAGTATCTTGTACTGGACCTTTTTATTGATTCGTTATCAAAAAAATAACTATATTTGCATTGTCTAATTATTAATAAATGACGTTGCCGAGATCGCTTATGGCTTGACGGGTATATTGAGACATAAAATATTATAAAAAGCGTTAGCTTTTATTCTGGTTTCTGAAACTACCACTTTTAGAGCACCCAAGAGTAAAGCGTAAACGCTCACGGTAACGTGGGCTTTACTCGTTTATCTGGGTGCAAAGGTTGTGGTAGACCTCAGAAACCGATAAAAGGTATTGTCCCACGTCTTTTTTTGAAGTATAACCAAAATTCCGCTGGGGGACGGGTGGAATCAGTTTATATCATGAAAAATAACCTGTTAATTATCCTGACATTTGCGTTAGCAACAATGTTGTCCGGCTGTAACAAGGAAGAGGCCGGAGGCCCGGAGGGTGGAGGAACATTCGTCCCGCCAACGCAGGATGAACTTACACAAAATGCTTATGCCGATAATGAGAGTACAGGCGAGGGCTTTTCGTTTACGACCGATGCTCCATGGGAGGCAGCCGTAGAGGAGGTGGCTGCATCTGCACAGGCACCCTCGGCTACCCGCGCTTCGGGGAACAGTGTCGTGTGGCTGAAACTCTTCAATGGCGACGAGGAGGTGTATAGTGGAGAGGCCGGAACGATTACACTCCGTATCGAGATCGAACAGAACTATACGGGAGAACGACGCGAGGCCACGATTACGATTACTTCGGGGAACAACACCTTTACCATCACGGTAATTCAGGAAGGGACCAAGGAGGATGGCAGTGAAAATGAGCCTCCGGTTAAGGTGACGAAGATCACTTTGGACAAAACCGAACTTACGCTCGCAGTAGGAGAGAAGGCAACCTTGACAGCTACGGTAGAGCCTGAAGATGCAACGATCAAAACGGTCGTATGGTCAAGCAGTAATTCCGAGATTGTGGCTGTAGATCCGGTCAGTGGTGAGATTTCTGCAGTAGCAGCGGGAACGGCAACCGTTACGGCGACCTCTTCCTCGAACAAGGAGGTCTCGGCATCCTGCGCGATAACCGTTGAAAATAACGAGCCGGTTGCACCTAAAGCATTGGTGAGCCGTATCGAGCGTGCGATAACATACTGGGATCAGCTTCCTGAGTCGGAATATGATGAAGAAGAGGCAACCTTTACGTTTGAATATGACGACCAGGATCGCATTTCGTCCTACACGGTTGATATTTTCCCCACGAATGATCTGCAACGAGCGTCTCAGCTTGTCAGCTCAATCGACTACTCCTCTGCGGATCGTCTCCGCATCGAGGATCGTTGGTCTGATACCGGAACGGAAACCTATGAGGCGTTGCTCAATGAGAAGGGATATGTTATGCAGTGCGATTCATATCTCTATACCCACGATGAAGAAGACTATGAAATCTACACCTTCAGTTTGGAATACGACAACGAGGAGCGTCTTTCGCGTGTTGCCTACTCGTTCTATTGGAATACGTTTGTCTATAAGGATGGCGTGTTGTCGGGAGGTGTCTACTACGATGGTGTAGAGGAGTATGAATCTTCCGGTTTCGAGCAGTGCTTCGGTCAGATTCCGAATGACAAATCAAATCTGGATATTAACCTGCTCTCTATGCCCAGCCTCCTGTCTGAAGAGCCTGAGTCCGGCGATGTGCCGGGACGTCTGGGCCGTTTGGCATTCCTGCGCTTTGTGGGCCTTGGCTCGGACCGTTGCATGAGTATGTTTGTAGGCGGAGTTGATGAGGATGAGCCTTCTGTTGGTATAACAGGAGGCTGGTCTGAGCCGAATGTGACGGTTCATTATAGCTACGAAGAGTATACATATGCTGAAGATGCGATGCCTGCCATAGATTATACGCTCAATGAGGATGGCACGGTTGCTTCGTTTACGGCACATTTGACTATGGTTAAAGTCCAACACGAATATGATGTCGTGTCGAGTGGAGAGCTCTATTTCCCCGGTCACCCGGATGGCGGATATAAGTACGAGATCAAGAATAAGAAAGATACTGAATTAGCTCGAGGTGTCAATCAGATCGTTTACACGTTTACTTATCGTTAATCGTGTCGACAGAAAGTAACCCAGTCAGTAAGTCAATCTGACTTACTGACTGGGTTTTATTAAGGTCAAATATAAACTGGATGCGATGTAAAACAAAGACCCCAATAGTTAAACGACTATTGGGGTCTTTTGTGTACCCGGAGCCGGGGTCGAACCGGCACGGTAC
The DNA here is from genome assembly GCA_019118565.1 of Candidatus Alistipes avicola. Classification (GTDB taxonomy): domain Bacteria; phylum Bacteroidota; class Bacteroidia; order Bacteroidales; family Rikenellaceae; genus Alistipes; species Alistipes avicola. Next base: position 105,225 of record DWYR01000008.1, read on the forward strand.
TGCTACCATTGGTGTTTGAGACCAACGCGTCTACCGATTCCGCCATCCGGGCAAATTTTGAGCGGTTAGCGGTGCAAAATTAATTCTTTTGTCTGGGAATCCAAACTTTTTCATAAAAAAAACTTCGGGGCGCATCATAAGCTCTCTTTCTGTTTGAAGTGAGCTGTAAGTTTTGCCGCTTTGGCCGGCCCGATCAGGGCGGCAAGCTCTTCCGTCGGTGCAGTTCGAATCTTGTCTACGGTCCGGAAGTGTTGCAGAAGGGTCTCGATCGTTTTGGATCCGATTCCTTCGATGTCTTCCAGCTCGCTGTGAATAAATGTTTTGCTTCGTTTTTGGCGGTGGAATGTGATTGCAAATCGGTGCACCTCTTCCTGAATACGTGTCAGGAAGTGGAAGAGTGGTGATGTGGGGCGGATTCCGACCAGACGGGGAGGAAACCCGCAGAGCAGTTCCGAGGTGCGATGACGGTCGTTTTTGGCCAGCCCGGCAATCGGGATGCTCAAGCCGAGCTCTCCCAGTACTTCGTGTATTGCACCCATCTGCCCTTTGCCACCATCGGCGATAATCAGATCCGGCAACTCGGACCCCTCCTCCTGCAGGCGGCTGTAACGGCGGTGGACGATCTCGCGCATCGAAGCGTAATCATCCGCTCCGACGACAGTTTTGATATTGAAGTGGCGATACTCCTTGCGCGAAGGTTTCCCGTCGCGGAATACGACACACGAGGCCACCGGATTCGATCCCTGCAGGTTCGAGTTGTCGAAACATTCGATGTGGCGGGGCGGATGCTCCAAGTGCAACTCCTGCTGTAGGGCCGTCAGCAATCGGTCGGCGTGCCGTTCGGGATTCTTGATCTCGAGGTTTTTCAACTGCTCGGCCCGATAGATACGGGCACTTTTAAGAGAAAATTCCAGCAAATCCAGCTTCTCGCCCCGTTTGGGTACCGTGAAGACCACTTTGTCGAAGAGCAGTGCGGCAGAAGGGAGAAAGGGAACGATCACCTCTTTGGCCAGATGGCCGGCGATCGTTTCGACAACGTGTTGGATGGCCAGTGAGAGCATTTGTGCAGGGTCGGTATCCACGCCTGTCGACAAACGGATGGTGTAGACTCCGACGACCGATCCGTGTCTGATACGCAGGAAGTTGCAGTAGGCAACCTCGTCGTCTTCCAGCAGGGAGAAGACATCGACATCCGTAATATGGGCGCTGACGATAACCGATTTGCTTGAGTAGTTATCCAGAGCGTCGATGCGTGATTTGTAGCGTTGAGCCATTTCGAAACGCAGCGCAGCGGCGGCACGCTCCATCTCTTGAATCAGATAGGTACGCACCGGGCGCAAGTCCCCTTTCAGGATCGCGGTGGTCATCTGGATCAACTCCCCGTACTCCTGTTCGCTCTGGGCCCCGATACAGGGCCCTTTGCAATTGCCCAGGTGATATTGCAGACAGACTGAATAGCGCCCTTTGGCGATCGCTTCCGGGGTGAGGTTGAGAGCGCAGGTCCGCAGAGGGATCACTTCGCGGATGAATTCCAGAATCGAATGCTGCATCATGACCGATCCGTATGGTCCGAAATATTGCGAACCGTCGCGGTTTACGATGCGAGTGGATTGCACGCGCGGGAAGGGTTCGTGCCGAACTACGATCCAGGGGTAGGTTTTGTCGTCCTTGAGCAGAATGTTGTAGCGGGGCTGGAGCGTCTTGATCAGCGAGTTCTCCAGCAACAGGGCATCGGTCTCCGTATCGACTACGATGTGGCGGATGGCGACGATGTGGCGCACCATTACCTGTACTTTGGCACTGTGCTCACGGTTCTGCATGAAATAGGACGAAACGCGCTTGCGCAGACTTTTGGCTTTGCCTACGTAGATTACCGTGCCGTTTTTGTCCAGGAATTGATAAACGCCCGGTTTCAGCGGCAGCAGGGAGACTTGCTCTTTCAGTCCGTATCTCTCTATGTTGTCCATTGTGACAAAAGTAACAATTTTTTAACAAACGTTTTTTATCCTGCCTCGAATAGCTCTGCGGGCGATGGGGAAGGGGTGAAAATAATCCTTTTGTCGGGATGATTTTGCTTTTTTGTTTTTGCAAAGGCTTTTGCTTATATTTGCATCATCAATAATTAACCCTTTTTTATGAAAAAAATATTATTTGCACTGTGTGTTGTCGCGTGCTCGGTCGGATGCATCGACGACGATTACGATTTAACCCGGATCGACTCCTCCGATATCACGATCGGGACGGAGGAGAGCCGGTTTGTGATACCATTGGCGACGATTTATGTCGGTATGGCCGAGTTGCAAAACAACGGGGCCGATATTCAGGCTATTTTCGATGAGGTGGAGATATGGACGCCCACGACGCTCCCCGGGAATGCGACGTACGTCGATATGGTAAAGTTGACCGACGGGAGTGAATATCTCGATCTGTTGCTTTCGTCGCTGATCGATGAAATGTTGCAGCCCGAGTCGAAGAAACTGGATGAGATTGTCGATCTGATTTGGGATACGCCCGCTTATCGCGACTATTTCTCTTCGGAGCTGCCGACTGCCGGGGAGGAGACCTTCAAAACGACTTTTAAACTCTCTTTCGGCAAGGATGACCAGGTGGGTGAGGCGCTGCGGGAAGGTACCCGGACTTTGGCGCGCGAATACCTTTTCAGTATTCAACTGGAGCCTGTTTACTATCAGGCGGCTTTAAATCTCAGTGGCGATGTGATTTCGATGTTGACCGATAATCTTGACGACGAAAGTGTGGCCGATCCTAAAAATGCGCTTTATCTGTATGGCGAAGTGATGTGCGATCTGGCCGTCAGTTTCCAGATCTCGGTCTTGTTTGAGAGCGCCGGGGTGACGGTTCCCGCTTTCGATATCGAGCGTAATGTGGAGACGGATATTCCCAAGACCCGTTTTTTTGCGGAGGAGGCCGTGCGGATGATCGACGATTTCCGTGTTCGGGTAGACTATTTGCCGTTGCGGTATTATCCGGGAATCGGATTCCAGCCCGGACAAAACATTCGGATGGCGCTACGACTTGAAAAAACTGGATCTCTCACTTTCAAATAACAGCATACACCCATGAAGAAAATTATTGCTATTTTTATTTCTCTTGCGGTGTTTGCCGTATGTTCGGTCTCCGCACAAACCCAGACTGCCTATTTTATGGAGGGATCGACCTTCCGTACCCAACTCAATCCGGCATTCGCTCCTACGCGCGGTTATGTCAATATCCCCGTGTTGGGTGGCATTCAGTTCAATACGACAGGCAATCTTTCGTTGGGCAGCATCTTCTATCCGCGCAACGGGAGCCTGGTGCCCCTTTTTGACAAGAACGTTTCGGCCCATGAGGCTTTGAGCGGATTGCGTTCGAAAAACGTTTTTGCGACCGATGCGCGGATCAACCTGATCGGATTCGGTGCCTTCCGGGGAGATCATAAGTCGTTCTGGTCGTTCGAGTTGAATACCCGTGTCGAGGCGGAGACCAGTATCCCGTACAACCTGGTTGAGTTCGTCAAGACCGGAGCCCATCAATTGAACACGGGTGACATTGCCGTTTCTGCACAATCCTATATCGAGGCGGCATTCGGCTATTCGTTTCAATTAACCGACAAGATCTACTTCGGAGCGCGTGCCAAGTTCCTGGTAGGGGCCGGTCGGGCGCGTATGTCCGTCGATAGACTCGATGTTCGCTTGATGGAAGATGTCTGGAGCGTCGATGCGCAGGGATCACTCGAAACCTCGGGCCTGTATATGACTCCCGATGTACGGGAGAATGGGACGGAGTATTATGGATTCGATAATATGAATATGTCCTATAAAGGACCGGCTGGATACGGTTTTGCGGTCGATCTCGGTGCAACATATGATGTACTCCCCGAGTTGCAGGTATCGTTGGCCGTCAATGATCTGGGTTTTATCTCCTGGAGTAAGGGGACCACGAGCAGGGGACAGATGACCAAGAGCCAGTCGTTCAGTGGGGTAGATATTATTGATGGCGAGGTGTCGGAGGTGGAGTTCGATTTCGGGGAGTTGGAGTTCGACAAGGTCGATCCCAGGTCGAAGACCGAGATGCTCCGTGCTTCGATCAATGCGGGTGGTGAGTACAAGGTTTGGCGTCGCAAGATCGGGTTGGGACTGCTTTATAACTGCCGTATTTGGGATACGCGTGCGTTTCACAACATCACCGCTTCGGTCAACTTTACCCCAATCGAGTGGTTCACCTTTACCGGGAGCTATTCGTTCCTGAACAACCGTGGACACGGGGTGGGATTCGCCCTGAATGCCTGCCCGAGCTGGATCAACTTTTTTGTGGCTACCGACATTCTGCTGGGAGAGCATACGCCGCAATTCCTGCCGGTACACGCTTCGTCGATGAACGTAACGGTCGGGATCGGTGTGCCGATCGGCAAGCGCAGCCATCGATCTCCCGTTTATGACAATTACTATGAATAAAAAGAAGCCTGCTGAAATTCGGCAGGCTTCTCTTTTTATTAGTGTGTCTGTCCGTAACAGAGGCAATCGACCGGAATGTCGTGTGGATCGACCGGAATTTCGTCCGTCACCTGATGGGGATAGCATACACCGGCCTTGAAGGCGTGGAATCCAGGTTGGGACATATATTTGTCGTAGAAACCCTTACCGCGTCCGAGACGCATCCCTGCGGGTGAAAAGGCGACACCCGGTACGACGATCAGGTCGATCTTGCCCGGAGTGCATAGATCCGTGGGATTCGGTTCCAGAATGCCGAACGAGCCGTCGCTCATTGTGGCCGGGTTGTAGGTGTAGAACTGCATGATATCCCCCTCGACACGAGGAACGACCACCTGTTTCTCCCGACTCCATCGTTCGAGCGCCTCGCTCGTCGAGGGCTCGTCCCGCAGCGAGGAGAAAAAGGCTACGATCTGAGCTGCTTTGAAGGCCGGCAGGTTTTCGACCTCCCGGAAGATCCGCTCCGAAATCCGGATGCGCTCTTCAGGTGCGACAGCCACGTTGAGACTTTTCATCCGTTTTCTTATCTGTGCTTTGTTCATGTAGTGAAACGTTTAATTTTTACGTGAATTTTCGGTTTGTTTTGGGTTGTTATTCCGCAAACAATCGCTATCTTTGCCGGAGATAGTGCGCGTTTTGGACAAATTGGAGCGTAACCTTGCATTTGTCGCGGGCTTCTCGCTATCTTTATGGAATAGCAACCAAATTTTTAACAAAAATACACAAATCTAAAAAAACTATGGGCAGTTTTCTAACTAATTCTTCTGTCGGCAAGAAGTTGGTGATGAGTGTCACGGGATGTTTTCTGGTGCTCTTTCTCATCTTCCATATGTCGATGAACATCGTGGCGATCATCTCTCCGGAAGGGTACAACATGATCTGTGCATTCCTGGGTGCCAACTGGTATGCGCTGGTCGGTACGGTCGTTTTGGCGGCCGGTGTCGCTATCCATTTCATTTTTGCACTGATCCTGACGATCAACAACTATCGGGCCCGCGGTTCGCAGCGCTATGCCGTAACCGTGAAGGAGAAGGGTGTCGATTGGGCCTCGAAAAACATGTTGGCGCTGGGTTGGATCATCCTCTGCGGTTTGGGACTCCACCTGTTCAACTTCTGGGCGAAGATGCAGCTGGTCGAGATCCTCGGCGGTCATGAGAACTCGCTCGGACTCTCTCCGGTAGACGGTGCCGCACTGATCCAGTACACCTTCTCGCAGTGGTATTATGTGGTGCTCTATCTGATCTGGCTCTTCGCGCTGTGGTTCCACCTGACGCACGGCGTTTGGTCGATGTTCCAGACGGTAGGTTGGGCCAACAACATCTGGTATCCGCGTCTGAAATGCATCGCCAATATCGTGGCAACCATTCTGTTCCTGGGCTTTGCTGTGGTTGTGGTATTCTATTTCTTCCAGCAGTTTTGCCCCCTCTGCGCCTAACATCTTACGTTGAATTATAAAAATACACAGATATGGCTTTCAAATTAGATTCTAAAATTCCTGCCGGGGAACTCGCCCAGAAATGGAGCAACCACAAGGCAGCGATCAAGGTAGTGAGCCCTGCCAACAAACGTAAACTCGATATTATCGTCATCGGTACCGGTTTGGGCGGTGCCTCCGCAGCTGCTTCGCTCGGCGAGTTGGGTTACAACGTAAAGGTATTCTGTATCCAGGACTCCCCGCGTCGTGCGCACTCGATCGCAGCGCAGGGCGGTATCAATGCAGCCAAGAACTATCAGAACGATAACGACTCCGTTTATCGTCTCTTCTACGATACGATCAAAGGTGGCGACTATCGTGCCCGTGAGGCGAACGTATATCGTCTGGCCGAAGTCTCGAACCTGATTATCGACCAGTGCGTCGCTCAGGGTGTGCCTTTCGCCCGTGAGTACGGCGGTCTGCTGGCCAACCGTTCGTTCGGTGGTGCACAGGTTTCGCGTACGTTCTATGCCCGCGGTCAAACGGGACAGCAGCTGTTGCTGGGTGCTTATGCAGCCCTGAACAAGGAGATCGCCCGCGGTTCGGTGAAGAGCTATCCCCGTCATGAGATGCTCGATATCGTTATCGAGGATGGCGAGGCTCGCGGTATCATCGCCCGCAACCTGGTAACGGGTCAGTTGGAGCGCTTCGGTGCACACGCCGTTGTTATCGCATCGGGCGGTTACGGTAACGTCTTCTTCCTCTCGACGAACGCCATGGCATCGAACGGTTCGGCCGCTTTCCAGTGCTACCGCAAGGGTGCCGGCTTTGCCAACCCCTGCTTTACGCAGATCCACCCGACCTGTATCCCGGTACACGGAGACCAGCAGTCGAAACTGACCCTGATGTCCGAGTCGTTGCGTAACGATGGCCGTATCTGGGTTCCGAAGAAACTCGAGGATGTGAAAGCCCTTCGTGCGGGAACCAAGAAACCGTCGGATATCGCAGAGGAGGATCGTGACTACTACCTGGAGCGCCGTTATCCGGCCTTCGGTAACCTCGTACCGCGTGACGTGGCTTCGCGTGCCGCCAAGGAGCGTTGCGATGCCGGTTACGGTGTGAACGAGACCGGTCTGGCCGTATTCCTGGACTTCAAGACGGCTATCGAGCGTCTGGGCAAACACGTTATCGAGGAGCGTTACGGCAACCTGTTCGATATGTATGAGGAGATCACCGACGTGAATCCCTACGAGCAGCCGATGCAGATCTTCCCGGCCGTACACTATACGATGGGTGGTCTGTGGGTTGACTACAACCTGATGACGACGATCCCCGGTCTGTATGCAATCGGTGAGGCAAACTTCTCGGATCACGGTGCAAACCGTCTGGGTGCTTCGGCACTGATGCAGGGTCTGGCCGACGGATATTTCGTACTGCCCTATACGATCGGCGACTACCTGTCGCACAAGATCCAGGCTCCGAAGGTGAAGACCGATACGAAAGCCTTCGACGAGGCAGAGAAGGGTGTGAAGGAGAAGATCGCCAAGTTGATGGCCATCAACGGAAAACAGTCCGTAGACGATATTCACAAGAAACTCGGCCACATCATGTGGGAGAACGTGGGTATGGCCCGTACGAAGGAGTCGCTTGAAAAGGCGATTGTCGAGATTCAGGCACTGCGCAAGGAGTTCTGGAAGGATGTGAAGGTCGTAGGTAAGGCTGACGATTTCAACGTTGAGTTGGAGAAGGCGATCCGTTTGGCTGACTTCCTGGAGCTGGGCGAGCTGATGGCCCGCGACGCATTGCATCGTGAGGAGTCCTGCGGTGGTCACTTCCGCGTTGAGCACCAGACCGAGGAGGGCGAGGCGAAGCGTGATGACGAAAACTTCGTATATGCCGCCGTATGGGAGTACAAGGGCGAGAACGAGGCTCCGGAGCTGACCAAAGAGCCGCTTAACTTCGAGTTCGTACACCCGGCACAGCGTAACTATAAAGACTAACTTCTGAACGTCGAACTTTAATCATCAATTTGAAACTATGAATTTCACATTAAAGATATGGCGCCAGAAGGACGCCAAAGTAAAAGGAGGTTTCGAAACCTACCGGGTTGAGAACATCTCCGCCGACACCTCGTTCCTCGAGATGTTGGATATTCTGAACAACAACCTGATCCACGAGGGCAAGGAGCCTGTGGCATTCGACCACGACTGCCGCGAGGGTATCTGCGGTATGTGTTCGCTCCACATCGACGGCCGTGCACACGGACCTTCGGATGGTGCAACCACCTGCCAGATCTATATGCGTAAGTTCAAGGACGGCGCAACGATCACGATCGAGCCGTGGCGTTCGGCTGCTTTCCCTGTTATCAAGGACCTGGTAGTAAACCGCAGTGCTTACGATCAGATTCTGCAGGCCGGCGGCTTTATCTCGGTACGTACGAATTCGGTACCCGACGGTAACGCTATTCCGATTCCGAAGGCGGATGCCGACGAGTCGATGGATGCGGCTGCCTGCATCGGTTGCGGTGCTTGTGCCGCTACCTGCAAGAACGGTTCGGCCATGTTGTTCGTCGCTGCACGTGTATCTTCGCTGGCTAAATTGCCGCAGGGCCGTGTAGAGGGTGCTCGTCGTGCCAAGGCGATGGTTGCCAAGATGGACGAGCTCGGTTTCGGTAACTGTACCAACACGGGTGCGTGCCAGGCTGAGTGCCCGAAGAAGATCTCGATTGCACACATCGCACGCCTGAACCGCGAGTTCCTCTCGGCTAAGTTTAAGGACTAAGCGATTACGACAGATAATCAGATAAGGGGAAGGATCGAAATCCTTCCCCTTGTTTTGTAAAGGTAGCTGTGATAAAAAAGAGGTTGTCCCATTCGCGAACAACCTCTTTTTATGAATTGTGCAGGATCGACTATTTTATTCGGGTGAATTCGAAGCCGAGATTCAATCCGTCGAAAGCATTGAGCAGGGTGGTAATGGAGGCTATGCTCTTTGAGAAGCTGGCCGTTTTCGATCCCAGTTCCTGAAGAATCGCCAGGATTTTGTCGGCCGGGAAGAGGATCTGAAGGTCGGTACCGTCGAGGTAGGCAACGCCTTCGATTTTACCCAGCTTCGAGAGCAGTTTTGAGGAGAAGGTCATGGTGAGTGCGTGGGTCTCGTTTTCGAAGGTATAATCCCCTTCGAGGGTGTGGCTGCCAGCCGTCATCGTGAATTTACCCTCTTTGGTGAAGGTACAGTCGCAGCTGCCGGGTTTAAAACCAACCAGCGAATATCCCGTTTCGAGTGCGCTTTGCAGCTTCTCGGTAGCGGCCGATGCGGCAACTTCGGTAAGGGTATTTTCACTTTCGAGTTTGACGGCGGGACGATCATAGCTCCAGGACCCGACCATTCCGTATTCTGTTACTTTGCCTCCGGTGAGTTTGTCGGCAACGGTCGAAGCGGCTCCTTTGAGCGATTCGAGCCAATCCTGCGCCTTGACGTTCGGGGTGAAAAGAGCCAGGGCAGCAATAATCAATAAGTACTTTTTCATGGCTATCTGTTTTTAGATGATTCTCCATAACAAAAATAGTACTTTTTGAAATAAGGTGTCCCCATATAAATGGGAGAACCGGGATCATGGACCTCGGCTCTCTTTTGTCGTTTATTTGGGTTGGATGTATCCTTTCAGGGCCTCCACATACTCTTCGAAGGCATCGATTCCCGTACGGGTGATGCGACAGACGGTGCGGGGCATCTTTCCCCGGAATCCCTTTTCGACCTCGATATAGCCCGCTTTCTGCAACTTGTCGATCTGAACGCTGAGGTTGCCGGCCGTGGCCCCCGTCTGCTCCCGGATGAAGACGAAGTCGGCCTCCTCGACCCCCAGCAGGATCGACATGATGGCCAGCCTCAATTCGGAGTGCAGCAGCGGATTCAGCTCTTTGAACATTGTTTGCGGTTTTGGTGGTTGATGATGTGACCGGGAATGACCATCATCACCAGAAATATCATTGCAAAGATAACCATTTCACCGGATAATAGCATGTTGATCCCTCCGTTTTGTTGCATGGCTGCCAGTTCGGGACTCGAGATTGCGCACTCCAGACAGTAGTCATAGAGCGGGAAGAGCATCGCGAGCGCCATGCCGGCGAATCCGGCGATCGTGTAGATCTTCGAACGGACGACCAGTCCCGTGATGGCCGTGCCGATGGCCATTACAAGGGTGATGAGGCCGTAGAGGTCCGTGCGGCGGAAGAGCCCGTGGAAGAGGCAGAAGGCGAAGATCGGAATCAGCGCCAGGGTGATCGGCAGCCAGACCATCCAGACGATGCGGTCGATCTCCGTGCGCGGTTCCGAGCGTCTCTTTTCGTGAAAGAGCCAGGTCAGCAGGCAGCCGATCACCGGAATGAGAAACCACGTGAGGCTCCAGGCCGAATTGACTCCCGTTATGGCGAATCCGTAATTGAGCAGCGAGATGCCGACGGTCGTGTAGCCCCAGATGAGGAACGGTCGGCCTGCGTTGCGCTCCAGACGGGTGCGTGTGTTTTGGATCATGCGCGAGATCAGCTCTATGCTCTCCCGTGCTTCGAGTTGTTTTTCTTCCATGACGGTTGTCGTTTTTCTGAGGTGAAACAAGGTGTGCGGTTACCCCTTCGGATCATCGTCCGGATGGGTCAGCAGTTGGATAGAGTTCAGAAGCATGCCCAGGCCCCATCCCCCGATGATCCACAGAACCCACCAGTAGTGGGGCATGGTAATCCAGTTGATGAGGGTCAGAAACGTACAGAGGATCGCGAATACTCCCCACTCCCGGAGCAGTATCCGACGCCGCTGAAGGGCTTGGTCGTTTTCTCGAATGATCTCCATCGTATGGTTGTTTTTATAGGTTTGCATGACAAATATAAATTAGTTTATAATATAAACCAAATAAAAAGAGTAAATTTTTTTCATGGACAGCAGGAATATGCTTCGTAGATGGGGAGTTGCTATCCGCTCGGGAGGTTTGGGTGAATTACAACAAGATCAGGCTGACGGCCATGATCGCCATACCGGCAACCACGCCATAGATCGACGTATGCGCTTCGCCGTATTCGCGGGCCGCGGGGATCAGTTCGTCGATCGAGATGAAGACCATGATACCGGCGACGGCGGCCAGGATACATCCCATCATGACGGGGGACATGAAGGGCATGAGGATGAAGTAGGCGAGCAGCGCTCCGATCGGTTCAGCCAGACCGGAGAGCATCGAGTATCGAAAGGCTTTCATGCGATTGCCGGTGGCGTAGAAGACTGGAACCGAGACGGCGATACCCTCCGGGATGTTGTGGATGGCGATTGCCACGGCGATGGCGATACCGAGCGTGGGATTTTCAACGGCCGTTGCGAAGGTGGCGATACCTTCGGGAAAGTTGTGGATACCGATTGCCAGGGCGGTCAGCAACCCCATGCGCATCAATCGTGTGTTCTTCGGTTTTGTTTCCATTTCCTCCACCCGGTGAGCCTCGTGGGGGTTTTCGGCCGAGGGAACCAGACGGTCGATGATACCGATCAACAGGATGCCTCCGAAAAAGGCGAGTGTCGTGATTCCCATTCCGGTTTGCTCTCCGTAGGTTGTGCTGATCGCTTCGCGGGCCTGCTGGAATAGCTCGACGAACGAGACATAGATCATTACGCCCCCTGAAAGTCCGAGCGAGAACGAGAGCAGGCGTTTGTTGGTGCGTTTGGCCAGCAGGGCGATCAGACTGCCGATTCCGGTTGCCAGACCGGCACCGAGTGTCAGCAGGAGAGGTAATAACAGCGGATGTTCCATTGTGGACAGAGCTTGTTGAGTCAGAATGGTGTTTCGATGCAAAGATAGGGGGAGGATCAGTTCGCGCCTTCTCTTTCGAGACAAAGATAGAATTTTTTTGGTACGGGCTTGCTCCAAAGAGGGGGCGTATACACATATTTTAGTGAAAATCCCGACAGGAGGGGAGTCTCTTCGGGCGAAATTCGCCTGATTCGGGGATGGTCCCGTTGATAAGTTCGTCGAAGTATATCGGTGGAATTTTTTGATCGGATGTTGTTGCCCAAATCGTAAATTATGCTTACCTTTGCAGACAGCTATACAGGAGTTCAATGAGCTGCAAACAGAACATATCCCCGATGACTTTGCACAAGCGGCATCGTCATTTCCAGGGTGATTTGTCTGGATGCGGATCCAATATCGATTCTATTTTTTTAGATTTTTAGGGTGACTTTCCGGTTGCCCTATTTTTTTGCGTACCCGCACTGGAGCGGGTCGGAACGATACGATACGGGCGGAATGAAAACAGTACTGAAAAACGCTAAACTTTATCTGGACGGCCGATTCGTCGAAGGAGATCTGGCCATTGCCGACGGTCGGATCACTGCTGTCGGAGGATCGCTTGCGGCAGGTGAGTCGGATCGGGTGGTCGATCTTTCGGGACGATACGTCGTGCCGGGACTGGTCGATGTACACGTCCATCTGCGTGAGCCGGGATTCTCCTCGAAGGAGACCATCGCAACCGGTACGGCTGCGGCGGCCCATGGCGGATATACGACCGTCTGCCCGATGCCGAACCTGTCCCCGGCTCCCGATACGGTCGAGCACCTGGGAGAGGAGTTGGCCTTGATCCGCCGGGATGCCCGTGTTAAGGTCTTGCCTTACGGTTGTATTACCGTGGGTCAGAAAGGGGAGGGCGAGTTGGTCGATTTTGCGGCTCTGGCTCCGGATGTGGTCGGCTTTTCGGACGATGGCCGTGGGGTGCAGGGCGAAGAGCTGATGCGCGAAGCGATGCGTCGTGCCGCCAAGGTCGGTAAGGCGATCGTAGCCCACTGCGAGGTGAACGAGTTGTTGCGAGGTGGTTATATTCACGACGGTGTTTATTGCCGGGAGCATGGCCATAAGGGAATCTGCTCGGAGAGCGAGTGGCAGCAGGTCGAGCGCGATATCAAGTTGGCGCAGGAGACGGGTTGTCAGTATCATGTCTGCCACGTCTCGACCAAGGAGAGTGTTGAGCTGATCCGCCGGGCAAAGGCAGCCGGTCTGCCCGTGAGCGGCGAGACGGCTCCCCATTACCTGGTGTTGTGCGACGAGGATCTGCAGGAGGACGGACGTTTCAAGATGAATCCTCCGCTGCGCAGCCGGGAGGACCGGCAGGCGTTGCGTGCCGCTGTTGCAGACGGAACAATCGAGGTGATCGCGACGGATCATGCACCTCATACGGCGGAGCAGAAGTCGCGGGGATTGGCCGGAAGCGCTATGGGAATTGTCGGTCTGGAGACCGCCTTCCCGATTCTCTACACCTATCTTGTCAAGCAGGAGCTGCTGACGCTCGAACAGGTGATCGAGCGGATGTCGATCGCCCCGCGCCGTATCTTCTCGCTGGGCGGCGGACTGGCTGTCGGCGAGCCGGCCGATGTGGCGGTGCTCGATCTGGATACGGAGTATGAAATTGATCCGGAGAGTTTCCTTTCGAAGGGGCACAGTACGCCGTTTGCCGGTTGGCGGGTGCAGGGGCGTGTCCTCTGGACGCTGGTGGATGGCCGGACAGCCTGGGCGGCTGAAGAGATCGAACGGCAATTGCGCTAAGTGCAGGGCCGTGGCTGAAAAATACGAGTGAGAAAGTTTACAAATTGCGAAATAACACGACATGAAACCATTTAACAAAAAAATCGTACTGGAGTCCGGACGGGAGTTTCCCGGCTACGGGTTCGGTGCGGACCGGGAGGCGGTCAACGAAATCGTCTTCAACACTTCGATGGTCGGTTACCAGGAGATCCTCTCTGATCCCTCCTATACGGATCAGATGGTCGTGATGACCTATCCGTTGATCGGAAACTATGGTATCACGGATGAGGACTACGAGACCAAGTTCCCGACGCTGGGCGGATTGGTTGTCCGGGAGTACAACGACATCCCGAGCAATTTCCGTTATACAAAAACGCTCGGCGAGGTGTGCGAGGAGTACGGCATTCCCGGTATCTGGGGTGTCGATACCCGTATGCTAACGCGTATCATCCGTGACGAGGGCAGCCAGCGGGTAATTATCACCGATATCGATGTACCGACCGAGGAGGCGTTGCGCCGCCTGAAGGAGACCCCCGTACGGCGCGATGCGGTGGCCCGCGTAAGTTGTCGCAAGCGTTGGTTCTCCCGTACGCCCCACCATCGTTTCGATGTCGTGGCAGTCGATTGCGGTATCAAGCATAATATCATTCGTAAACTCAACGAGAAGGGTTGCAACGTGACGGTTGTCCCTTACGATATAACCGAGGAGGAGATTCTGGCCTTCCGTCCCGACGGCCTGTTCCTGTCGAACGGTCCCGGTGACCCGGCCGATGTGACGCCGGTGATCGAGATGGTGAGGAAGATCCGCGGGAAGCTGCCGATATTCGGTATATGCCTCGGCTACCAGATGATCTCGCTGGCTTATGGGGCCAAGACCTTCAAGATGAAGTTCGGCCACCGCGGCGGTAACCATCCGGTCAAGTGCCTCGAGACGGGCAAGGTGGAGATCACCAGCCAGAACCATAGCTATGCGGTCGATACGGAGTCGCTCAAGGGGACGCGCCTTCAGCTTACCCACGTGAACCTGCTCGACAATACGGCCGAGGGAGTCGAGTGCCGGGAGGACAAGATCTTCTGTGTGCAGTACCACCCCGAAAGTGCGCCGGGTCCGCAGGACAGCACCTATTTGTTCGATAAGTTTATCAAAATGATGGAGGAGAATAAAAATGCCTAAGAGAACCGATATAAAGAAAGTGATGGTGATCGGATCGGGTCCGATCGTGATCGGCCAGGCCGCCGAGTTCGACTATGCGGGTACGCAGGCCTGTCTGGCCCTCAAGGAGGAGGGATATGAGGTGGTTCTGGTGAACTCCAACCCCGCGACCATCCAGACCGATGTGCAGATTGCCGACAAGGTATATATGGAGCCTCTTACGCTCGAATATGTGGCCAAGATCATCCGCTATGAGCGCCCCGATGCCATTGTGCCGGGATTGGGTGGACAGACGGGTCTGAACCTGGCCGTACAACTTGCCAAGAAGGGTGTGCTCAAGGAGTGCCAGGTGGAGATTCTGGGTACTTCGTTCGAGAGTATCGAACAGGCCGAGGACCGCGAACTCTTCAAGGAGCTGTGCCAGTCGCTGGGCGAGCCCGTCCTCCCTTCGATGATCGCAAGCAGTATCGAGGAGGGTGTCGAGGCGGCTGTGAAGATCGGTTATCCGGTGGTATTGCGTCCTGCCTTCACGCTGGGCGGTACCGGTGGCGGTTTCGCCGACAACGAGGAGCAGCTGCGTGAAATGATGCGCAATGCCCTTGCCCTCTCACCCGTACATCAGGTGCTGATCGAGAAGAGTATCAAGGGTTACAAGGAGATCGAGTATGAGGTGATCCGCGACCATAACGATACGGCCATCGCCATCTGTAACATGGAGAATATCGACCCGGTGGGTGTCCATACGGGCGACTCGATCGTGGTGGCGCCGAGCCAGACGCTGACCAACAAGGAGTATCAGTTGTTGCGCGACAGTGCCCTGCGACTGATCCGGGCTCTGAAGATCGAGGGGGGATGTAACGTGCAGTTCGCACTCGACCCGCTCTCGTTCAACTACTACCTGATTGAGGTCAATCCCCGTGTGTCGCGTTCGTCGGCACTTGCCTCGAAGGCGAGCGGTTACCCGATTGCCCGTGTGAGTGCGAAGATTGCCGTCGGTTTGACGCTCGATGAGATTCGCATCGCCAATACGCCGGCCAGCTTCGAGCCTACGTTGGACTATGTGGTGACCAAGATTGCCCGTTTCCCCTTCGATAAGTTCAGCGATGCTTCGAACCAGCTCGGAACGCAGATGAAGGCGACCGGAGAGGTGATGTCCGTAGGCCGTACGATGGAGGAGAGCCTCCTGAAGGCGGTCCGCTCGCTCGAAACGGGCGTATGCCACATCTACCACAAGAAGTTCGACGACTGGAGCATCGACCGGATGCTGAACTATATCAAGGAGGGTACGGACGACCGTCTGTATGCCATCGCCCAGTTGATCCGTCTTGGGGTTGATCTGGTGCTGATCTACAACAGCACGAAGATCGACATGTTCTTCCTCGAGAAGTTCAAGAATATCGTCGAGTTCGAGAAGGTGGTAGCTGCTCATCCGATGGATATCGAAACCCTGCGCGATGCCAAGCGTATGGGATTCAGCGACAAGTACATCGGAAAACTGTGGGGGCTGAACGAGAAGGAGATGTATCTGCTGCGTGCAAAACACAACATCTTCCCCGTCTACAAGATGATCGATACCTGTGCGAGCGAGTTCTCGTCGTATGTTCCCTACTTCTATTCGACGTACGAGCAGGAGAACGAGTCGGTGGTGAGCGACCGCGAGAAGATCGTCGTACTCGGGTCGGGCCCGATCCGTATCGGCCAGGGTGTCGAGTTCGACTATTCGACCGTGCATGCGATCTGGTCGATCCGTGAGGCCGGTTACGAGGCGATCATTATCAATAACAACCCGGAGACTGTCTCCACCGATTATACGACCAGTGACAAACTCTATTTCGAGCCGCTGACGGTCGAGGATGTAATGAATGTAATCCGCCTGGAGAAACCGAAAGGCATTATCGTTACGCTCGGTGGGCAGACGGCCATCAACCTGGCCGAACCGCTCCATGAGTTGGGCGTGCCCATTATCGGAACGGGTGTCGAGGCGATTTGCAACGCCGAGGACCGTGGCCGTTTCGAGAAGATCATGGAGGAGCTGCACATCCCGCAGCCGCAGGCCGAGGCGGTAACCGATATCGAGTCGGGGGTACGCGCTGCCGAGCGGATCGGGTATCCGGTACTGGTGCGTCCGAGCTTCGTGCTGGGCGGTCGGGCCATGCAGATCGTCTCGAACGAGGAGCGTCTGCGCCACTATTTGCAGACGGCCGTTGAGGTGAACGAGGACAGCCCTGTGCTGGTCGACCGCTATATCATGGGCCGCGAGTTGGAGGTGGATGCCATCTGCGACGGCAAGGATGTCTTCATTCCGGGCATCATGGAGCACGTCGAGAAGACGGGTATCCACTCCGGTGACTCGATCAGCGTCTATCCGACCTTCAGTGTCGGTCAGAAGGCCAAGCAGAAGATCATCGACTATACGATCAAACTGGGTCTGCGCATCGGCATTATCGGCCTCTACAACATTCAGTTTATCCTGGAAGGCGAGGAGGATGTCTATGTGATTGAGGTGAATCCCCGTTCGTCGCGTACGGTTCCCTTCCTTTCGAAATCGACCGGGGTACAGATGGCCCACATTGCAACGCAGGTAATTCTGGGCAAGACTCTGAAGGAGTTGGGTATTCACGAGGTGTACGGCAAGGAGCGCGGCCGCTGGTTCGTAAAGGCCCCCGCCTTCTCGTTCGCCAAGATCCGGGGCATGGAGTCCTATCTCTCGCCGGAGATGAAATCGACGGGCGAGGCGATCGGCTACGACAACAAACTGACACGTGCCCTCTACAAGGCGCTCCAGTCGTCGGGTATGACCGTCTCGAACTACGGTACGATCTTCCTGACCATTGCCGACAAGGACAAACAGGCCGCCCTGCCGCTGGTGCGCCGTTTCTACGACTTGGGTTTCAACATCGAGGCGACCAAAGGTACGGCCGACTTCCTGCGCCAGCACGGCATCCGTACGCGCATGCGCCGCAAGTTGAGCGAGGGCAGCACCGAGATCATCGACTCGCTGCGACAGGGACACGTCAGCTATGTGATCAACACGATCGACATCAACCAGCACAATACCCGTCTGGATGGATACGAGATCCGTCGTGCGGCGGTCGAGAACAACGTGACGATCTTCACGGCACTCGAAACGGTGAAGGTGTTGCTCGATGTGCTTGAGGAGATCACGTTGGGCGTATCGACCATCGACGCGGAGTAGAAACGGACTGCACTGGACTGAGGATCTCCTTGCCCGGTGTATGAATGGATTGAAATACAGATGTATAAGAGAGGTATATATACCGTGGTGGCCAATGAGCCGCTGACACAGAGTGTGTGGCGGATGGTGCTGGAGGGGGATACGCAGTATATCACCCGTCCGGGACAGTTCGTCAATATCGAGATCGAGGGGCTTTTTCTGCGCCGTCCGATTTCGGTCTGCGATTACGATGAAAAGACGCTGGCCCTGATATACAAGGTCGTGGGAGAGGGGACGGAGCGGATGAGCCGGATGCCCCGGGGAACGAAACTCGACCTGCTGACCGGCCTTGGAAACGGGTTCGATACGGAGGTTGCCGCGCAGCACCCCCTGTTGGTGGGTGGCGGCGTTGGCGTACCGCCGCTGTACAACCTGGCCAAATGCTTGCTTTCGAAGGGACGGAAGGTCTCGGTGGTGCTGGGTTTCAACACGGCTGAGGAGATCTTCTACGAGGAGGAGTTCCGGGCGCTGGGTGTTGATACCTATATCGCGACGGCTGACGGTTCGTGCGGTGTGAAGGGTTTTGTCACTACGGCTATTGACGAGTGCAAGATCCCGTTCGACTACTTCTACGCCTGCGGCCCGCTGCCGATGTTGCGCGCCCTTTGTGAGGCAACCGGTGAGGTCTCCGGACAGTTGAGTTTCGAGGAGCGCATGGGATGCGGTTTCGGCGGATGCATGGGCTGCTCGTGTCAGACCAAAAACGGACCGAAGCGAATCTGCAAGGAGGGTCCCGTTTTGACAAAGGAGGAGGTGATATGGTAAAGGAGCGGAATTTTGATACGAAAGTTTGCCTGAGCGGTTTGGAGCTGGACAATCCGGTCATCCCGGCCAGCGGTACGTTCGGGTATGGAAACGAGTACAAGGATTTCTACGACATCAATATCCTCGGCTCCTTCTCGTTCAAGGGAACGACCCGCGATCCCCGGTTCGGAAATCCGACCCCCCGTATCGCCGAATGCACGGCGGGCATGATCAATGCGGTGGGGTTGCAGAATCCGGGAATCGATGCGGTGATCGGCGAAGAGCTGCCCCGCTTGAAACGGTTTTTCCATAAGCCGGTGATTGCCAACATCAGCGGATTCTCGGTCGATGAGTACGCCTATTGCTGCAGCCGGATCGACAAGGAGGAGCAGGTAGGGTTGATCGAGGTCAACGTGAGCTGTCCGAATGTGCGCCACGGTGGCATGAGTTTCGGCACTTCGCCCGAAGCGGCGGCCGAGGTGACGCGCGCCGTGAAGGCTGTAACGACCAAGCCGGTCTATATCAAGTTGAGCCCCAACGTGACGGACATCGTGGCAATCGCCCGTGCCTGTGAAGAGGCCGGTGCGGACGGTATCTGCCTGATCAATACGATGCTGGGAATGCGGATCGATTTGCGGCGCCGTACGCCGGTGATCGCCAATACGATGGGCGGGTTCTCCGGAGAGGCGATCTTCCCGGTTGCCGTGCGGATGGTCTATCAGGTGGCCCATGCCTGCCGGATTCCGGTAATGGGGTGTGGCGGCGTGGCTACGGCCCGCGACGTGATCGAGATGATGATGGCCGGAGCGACGGCCGTGCAGGTCGGTGCGGCCAACCTGCGCAATCCGTACGCCTGCAAGGAGATTATCGAGGCATTGCCTGCGGAGATGGAGCGTCTCGGCATTGAGCGGCTGTCGGATATTATCGGCTGTGTAAAGTAACATATTCGTGAAAATTTGATAAAACAAGACTATATGAATCGTGACGTAATCATTGCCTGCGACTTCAGCAGTGCGGAGGAGACTTATCGGTTTCTGGATCTCTTCAGTGGGGAGGAGCGTAAACCGTTTTTGAAGATCGGTATGGAGCTCTTCTATGCCGAGGGACCGCAGATCGTGCGGGAGATCAAACGCCGGGGACACCGTATCTTCCTCGACCTGAAGCTGCACGACATTCCCAATACGGTCCGCAAGGCGATGGCCGTACTCTCGCGGCTCGATGTGGACATGTGCAACGTCCACGCGGCCGGAACGATCGAGATGATGCGTGCGGCCCGCGAAGGACTGACCCGTCCGGACGGAAGCCGTCCGCTGCTGATCGCCGTGACGCAGCTTACCTCGACTTCGGAGGAGCGGATGCAGCGCGAACTGCTTATCGGAGCCTCGATCAACGATACGATTGTACAATATGCCCGCAATACGCGCGAGGCGGGCCTGGACGGTGTTGTCTGCTCGCCGCTGGAGGCCGGTATGGTGAAGGAGGCGTGCGGAAAAGATTTCCTGACCGTTACGCCTGGCGTGCGATTTGCAGATGACAATACGGCGGATCAGGTGCGGATCACCACGCCGGCTCGTGCCCGGGAGATCGGATCGGACTTCATCGTCGTAGGTCGCCCGATTACGGCGGCTGCCGATCCCGTGGCCGTATATCACCGCTGTCTGGCGGATTTTGTAAAATAAGCAAGCAATGAAACCGGTAACGCTTTTCTATCAGCCCCGATGCCCCTTCTGCAAGAAGGCATTGGCCTATCTGGAGGAGCTCCAGCGCAAGGAGCCCTATTCGAAGGTGCAGATCAAGATGATCGACGAACTGGCCGAGCCTGAACTGGCCGATCGTTATGATTACTATTATGTGCCGACCTTCTATGTGGGAGACAAGAAGGTGCACGAAGGGGGAATCTTCCCCGAAGAGGTGGAGGCTGTCCTCCGAATGGCGCTGGAGGAGCCGGCCGGTGAGAATGAGTCGAAAAACGAATAAATGAGAAACGATATGGAAAGAGAGATTGCCAAAGGGCTGCTTTCGATCGGTGCGGTATTTCTGCGACCCGAGCAGCCGTTTACCTGGGCGAGCGGTATCAAAAGCCCGATTTATTGTGACAACCGTTTGATCCTGACGGCTCCCGAGGTGCGGAAGAAGGTCGAGGCGGCCATTGCCCGCACGGTGCAGGAGAAGTTCCCGACGTGCGAGGTGCTGATGGGAACCTCGACGGCCGGTATCGCCCATGCAGCCATCGCGGCGACGATTCTCGACCTGCCGATGGGTTACGTGCGCAGCGGCTCGAAGGATCACGGTCGCGGCAACCAGATTGAGGGTAAACTCGAAAAGGGGCAGAAGGTGGTCGTTATCGAGGACCTGATCTCGACAGCCGGCAGCTGTATCGAGGTTGTCGAAGCGTTGCGCGCCGCCGGAGCCGAGGTGTTGGGCATTGTCAGCATCTTCACCTACGGTATGAAGAAGGGGCTCGATCGCCTGCAGGAGGCTCAGGTGGTCAATTACAGCCTCTCGAATCTCGACGCACTGGTTGAGGTGGCCGCCGAGGAGGGGTATATCAAACCGGAGGACAAGCAGCGTCTGATCGCGTTCCGCAACAATCCTTCGGATGAAAGTTGGATCAATAAATAGAATCGAATTATGCGCCATTTAATCGACCCTACGAATCTCTCCGTCAGCGAAGTCGGTGAGATCATCTCCCTGGCCGAGCGGATCATTGCCGATCGACCCGGATACAGTCAGGTGTGCCGTGGCAAGAAGCTCGCCACCCTGTTTTATGAGCCGAGTACCCGGACGCGACTCAGTTTCGAGTCGGCCATGTTGGAGTTGGGCGGTAGCGTGATCGGTTTCTCGGACGCAGCCTCCTCGTCGGTGACGAAAGGGGAGACGGTGGCCGATACGGTGCGCGTAGTAAGTTGTTTTGCCGATATTATCGCCATGCGCCACTTCAAGGAGGGGGCACCGCTGGTGGCGTCGCAATATGCGCGCATTCCGGTCATCAATGCCGGCGACGGCAGCCACAGCCATCCTACCCAGACGCTTACCGACCTGCTCACGATCAAACGCGAGAAGGGACGGTTGGACCATCTGACGATCGGTTTCTGCGGCGATCTGAAGTTTGGACGGACGGTTCATTCGCTCATCAAGGCGATGTCGCGCTACGAAGGGATCCGCATGATCCTGATCTCGCCCGAGGCATTGCGTCTGCCCGAATATATGTTGCATGAGATCGAAAACCAGAAGCAGAAGGGTGTGGAGTTCCGCGAAGTCCGTACCATGGAGGAGGTGATGCCGGAGTTGGACATCCTCTACATGACCCGTGTCCAGAAGGAGCGTTTCACGAACGAGAGCGAATACGAGCGCGTGAAAGACAGCTTTATTCTCGATCCGGAGAAGATGCGGGCGGCCAAGAGCGATATGATCGTCCTGCATCCGCTGCCCCGTGTGAACGAGATCACCCGCGAGGTGGACAACGATCCGCGTGCAGCCTATTTCCGCCAGGTGGAGAACGGCAAGTTCGTCCGGATGGCCTTGATGTATACGCTGCTCCAGTGGAACGAAGGGGCGCGTCCGGCGGCTGTTCCCGATTTGGGTCCGGGCCTGTTTATCGACAATACGAAACGCTGTCCGAATCCGCGTTGCATTTCGGCAACTGAAAATGTGGATCGGGTGTTCTATCGTGTGGACGATGCTTGCCGCTGTGCCTACTGCGATGCTAAAATATAGCGTCGGTATTGTCGAAACAATGTCAAAAGAATTGTGGATGGACATTAGGTTCTAGATGATTTTTTTTCTTAAATTTGCATAGATGTAGATGAAGAGACGACACGCCATGTCGTCGGAGATGACACTCCCTGAGTGATGGAAAGGTTTATGATGATTCATACGCGACGGAAACGACAGCGGATTGCCGTTATTCGGGTTGAGATCGGGTTGTGTGGCATCGTATCCGCATCAAATCGTGCAAATAATCGAATGCAGAGCATGTTTTCTCGGCTCTGCGTAACCAGATAGCCTGCGCCGCTATGACAGATTTGTTGTAGCGGCTCTTTTTTATTGAATTTTAATTTTTCGCAAATGAAAGTTGGAGTAATCATGGGCTCGACCAGCGACTGGGAGGTAATGTCCGGTGCTGCGGAGACGCTCGCTGAATTCGGAGTGGAGTTTGAAAAACGCGTCGTCAGCGCACACCGTACCCCCGATCTGATGGCCGAGTATGCCAAGACGGCCAAGGAGCGCGGGTTGCAGGTTATCATAGCCGGAGCGGGCGGAGCGGCCCATTTGCCCGGTATGGTGGCCAGTATGACTACGTTGCCCGTAATCGGCGTGCCGGTGCAGTCGAAGGCTCTGAAGGGGTTGGATTCTCTGCTTTCGATCGTGCAGATGCCGGCCGGTGTTCCGGTGGCGACCGTTGCGATCAACGGGGCGAAAAATGCGGCCCTGATCGCCATCTCGATCCTCGCTTTGCAGGATCCCGAAGTGGCTGACCGATTGGCGAAGTTCCGCGCTCGGCAGACAGAGACCGTATTGCAGGCAACCCTTTAAATTTTGAAGAGAGCGTGAAGACGATCGGAATTATCGGGGGTGGCCAGTTGGGACTGATGATCATCGAGCAGGCGCATCTGCTGGGTGCGCGGACGATTTGTCTCGATCCGGCTGAGGATGCCCCGGCTTTTGCGTTGAGCGATGAGCATATCGTAGGTCGTTTCGACGATCCGCAGGCACTGGAGGAACTTTGCCGTCGTAGCGATGTGGTGACGTATGAGTTCGAGAACGTTCCGGGCGATCTGCTGGTGTCGTTGGAGAAAAAATACAATATCAAGCAGGGTTTCAAACCCCTGTTCGACTCGCAGGACCGCCTGCGCGAGAAGAGCAATGCGCGCGACCACGGTCTGCAGACTCCGGCTTTTGAGGCGGTGGATGATGCCGAATCATTGCGCCGGGCCGTTGAGCGGATCGGTTATCCCTGTGTGCTGAAGACCCGGACGCTGGGCTACGACGGCCATGGACAGGCCGTGCTGCGCAGCACGGCCGATCTGCCGAAGGGAGAGGCCCTGCTCTCGGTCCCTTGCATTCTGGAGGAGTTCATCCCGTTCGATTTCGAGGCGAGTGTGGTGCTGGTGGCCGACGAGCGGCAAGTGATCTGCTTCCCGGTGGGTCAGAACATTCACAAGGATGGAATTCTCGATCTGTGCATCGTCCCGGCGGCGATGGATGAGTCGTTGCGGGAGCGGATGATGGAACAGAGCAAACGCTTCATGCGCGATTGTGGCTACCGGGGAATTCTGGCCATCGAGTATTTTGTAAAGGGAGAGGAGATCTATTTCAACGAGATGGCGCCGCGTCCCCACAACAGCGGCCACTGGACCATTGAGGGTGCGACGACCAACCAGTTCCGGGAGTTGTGCCGCTATCTGCTCGATGAGCCGCTCGAAGAGCCCCGTCTGGTGGCTCCGACCGTGATGAAGAATATTCTGGGACAGGATCTGGAGCGAGCGAAGGCACTTGCTGCGGAGAACCTTCCCGACGTATATGTGCATATTTACGGCAAGACGGTCTCCAAACCCAAGCGCAAGATGGGACACGTAACCTTCGTGGGCATGACTGGTGAGGAGTATCGGACGAAGTGGGCCGATGAGTTCGTAAAATAAAGTTTAAAACAAGATAATGAAGAGTTACCGTATTTTCGTAGAGAAATACCCCGAGTTTCGGGTAGAGGCCGACAGCCTGTTGCGCGATTTGAATACCAACCTCAGTCTCGGGTTGAGCGGGTTGCGTCTGTTGAACGTTTATGACCTGTTCGGCTTTTCGGAGGAGTTGCTTGCCAAATGCCGTTACACGGTCTTCGGCGAGGTGGTTACCGACTGCGTTACCGATTCGTGCGATCTGGAGGGACATGACTTTCTGGCAATTGAAAGCCTGCCCGGTCAGTTCGATCAGCGGGCGGCTTCGGCCGAGGATTGTGTGCGCCTGATCGACCCGTCGGCCCGCGTCAAGATCAAGAGTGCCAAGTTGCTCGTCTTTGAGGAGAAGTTGTCCGACGAGGCGATGGCGCGCGTTCGCCACTACTGCATCAATGCGGTCGAGTCGCGCGAGAAAAATCTTGCGGTGCTGGACGATCTGGAGAATGCACCGGTCGCTCCGGTTCCCGTGTTGGAGGGCTTCCGTCAGATGAAGGAGGAGGAACTCGAAGGCTATTGCAAGCGGAACGGTCTGGCAATGAATGCCGATGACCTGCGCGAGGTGGTCAATTACTTCCGCCGCGAGGAGCGTGATCCCTACGAGACCGAATTGCGGATTCTCGATACCTACTGGAGTGACCACTGCCGCCATACGACCTTTACGACCGAGTTGGAACATATTACGGTCGAGGACTCTTTCGTCCGGGATGAGATCGAGGGTACGTTATCGCTCTACCTGAAGATCCGCAGCGAACTGGGTCGTGAGAAGAAGAGCATCTGCCTGATGGATCTGGCAACAATCGGTGCGCGCTACCTGCGTAGCAAGGGGCTGCTCGACGATCTGGAGGTGAGCGAGGAGAACAACGCCTGCAGTATCTTCGTGGATGTGGATGTAGACGGCCAGACGGAACGTTGGCTGCTTCAGTTCAAGAATGAAACCCATAACCACCCGACCGAAATCGAACCGTTCGGCGGTGCATCGACCTGTCTGGGTGGAGCTATTCGTGACCCGCTGTCGGGACGCAGCTATGTCTATCAGGCAATGCGTGTAACCGGTGCGGGCAATATCTATCAGCCGGTGAGCGAGACGATGCCGGGCAAACTGCCGCAGCGCATCATCAGTTTGAAGGCGGCGGCCGGTTATTCGAGCTACGGTAACCAGATCGGTCTGGCAACGACTCACGTGCGTGAGATCTACCATCCGGATTATGTGGCCAAGCGTCTGGAGGTAGGTGCCGTGGTGGGTGCCGTCAAGGCGGAGAACGTACGTCGCGAGACGCCTGCTCCGGGCGATGTGGTATTGCTGCTCGGAGGCCGTACGGGCCGTGACGGTGTCGGCGGTGCGACCGGTTCGTCGAAAGAGCATACCGACAAGTCGCTCGAAATGTGCGGCAGTGAGGTACAGAAGGGTAATGCGCCCGAAGAGCGCAAACTTGAACGGCTGTTCCGCCGTCCGGAGGTAACGCGCCTGATCAAGAAATCGAATGACTTCGGTGCCGGAGGCGTGAGTGTGGCCATCGGCGAGTTGGCTGACGGTCTGGACATCTACCTGGACCGTGTGCCGACCAAATACAGCGGTCTGAACTCGACCGAACTGGCGATCAGCGAATCGCAGGAGCGCATGGCCGTGGTGATCGAGCCGGGCGACGAGGAGGAGTTCAAACGCTATTGTGCTGAAGAGAATATTGAAGTAACGCACGTGGCCGACGTAACCGATACGCGGCGCATGAAGATGTATCATAAGGAGAAACTTGTAGTCGATCTCTCGCGCGAGTTCATCGACAGCGCCGGAGCCCGCCACTTTGCAGAGGCTGCGGTCGGCGCCGTGGAGAATATCGATCCGTTCCATCGTACGCTGCAGGGGGCTGACCTCCGTGAGCGGATGATGAACAACCTCTCGGACGACAATGTCTTGTCGCAAAAGGGTCTGATCGAGATGTTCGACTCGACGATCGGCGCTTCGACCGTGCTGATGCCGTTCGGCGGCCGCACGCAGCGCTCCGAGACCCAGGTCTCCGCACAGAAACTCCCGACCCGGGGGTATACCGATACGGCCAGCATCATGGCTTTCGGCTACAACCCCTTCCTGGCTTCGTGGAGCCCCTATCACGGGGCGGCCTATGCCGTGGTGGATGCTGCCGCCAAGGTGGTGGCTGCCGGAGCCCGTTACAACCGGATGCGTTATTCGTATCAGGAGTATTTTGAACGTATGAGCAAATCGCCCCGTTCGTGGGGCAAACCGCTCGCAGCCCTTTTGGGTGCCCTGAAGATGCAGGTCGAGTTGGGCCTTCCGTCGATCGGCGGTAAGGACTCGATGAGCGGTACATTCGAGCATATCAACGTTCCGCCGATGCTGATGGCTTTCGGTATTACGACCGTCGATGCCGGAAAGGTAATCTCGACGGATCTTAAGCAGGCCGGACACTATCTCTATCTGGTACGCCATACGCCGCTTGCAACGCGGATGCCCGATACCGAGCAGTTGAAACGCAACTTCGACTTCGTCAGCACGGCGATCGAGGAGGGTCGGATCGTGGCCGGTTATGCGGTCGGATTCGGCGGTGTTGCGGAGGCGCTGGCCAAGATGGCCTTCGGTAACGGTATCGGTGCAGAGGTCGAGATCGATGAGAAAACCCTGTTCGACTACGCTTACGGTTCGATCGTGGTGGAGAGCAATACGCCGCTCGACTTCCCGGCTGCCGAGTTGCTGGGACGGACTACGACGGACGAGGCTCTGACGATCAACAAGGTCCGTATGCCGCTCGAAGAGCTTTACCGGGCCAATACCGAGCGTTTCGCTGCAATTTATCCCGACAAGGGTCGGAACCATGCCCGTGTAATGGAATCGACGCCTACACCCCGGCAGTTTACCTATCCGGGCGAGGCGATCGAACATCCTGTTGCCTTCATTCCGGTCTTCCCGGGAACGAACTGCGACTATGACACGGCCAAAGCATTTACGCGTGCCGGGGCCGAGGTGCGCAGCGAGGTCTTCTGCAACCTGACCGAGGAGGATATCTTCCGTTCGATCCGTCGGATGAAGGAGCAGATCGCCGCTTGTCAGATCTTCGTGCTCAGCGGTGGCTTCTCGGCCGGAGATGAGCCGGACGGCAGCGGAAAATTCATTGCCAATGTCTTGAACAACAAGGATATTGCCGAGGAGATCCACCGCCTGCTTGACCGGGGTGGTCTGATCCTGGGCATCTGCAACGGATTCCAGGCTCTTGTGAAGTCGGGTCTGCTTCCTTACGGGCGACTGGGTCTGGTTACCAAGGATTCGCCGACGCTCTTCCGAAACGATATCAACCGACACGTATCGCAGATCGTCTCGACGCGCGTTTCGACGACCAATTCCCCGTGGCTCTCAAGTTTCCGTCTGGGCGATGTCTACTCGATTGCCGTAAGCCACGGTGAGGGCAAGTTCGTTGTCAGCGAGGAGATGGTCCGCGAACTGTTCGACAATGGACAGGTGGCTTTCCAGTATGTGGATGACAAGGGCAACGTAACGGTCGAGGCACCGTTCAATCCCAACGGATCGTTCTATGCGATCGAGGGTATCGTCAGCCGCGACGGTCAGATTCTGGGCAAGATGGGCCATACGGAGCGTTACGAACCGAACCTCTTTAAGAATATTGCCGGAGAGAAGGCGCAGGGCATTTTTGCCAATGCGGTAAACTATTTTCGCAAACAGGAGTAACGACACAATATACTAAAATGCAACAACGCGAAATACTGTACGAGGGTAAGACGAAACAGCTCTTTCAGACGGAGGATCCGGAGCTGATCCTGATCCACTACATGGATACGGCTACCGCCTTCAACAACATCAAGCTGGCCACGATCGAGAACAAAGGGATCCTGAACAACAAGATATCAAGTCTGGTTTTCGAATACCTGGCGCAAAAGGGGATTCGGACCCATTATGTAAAGATGGTGGGCGATCGCGACCAGTTGTGCCGCCGGGTGCGGATCATCCCCTTGGAGGTGATTGTGCGCAACGTGATCGCCGGATCGATGGCGCATCGTCTGGGACTCGAAGAGGGAACCAAACCCTCGAACGTGATTTTCGATATTTGCTATAAAAATGACGATCTGGGCGATCCCCTTATCAACGACCACCATGCCGTTGCTTTGGGGCTTGTCTCCTACGACGAGTTGAACCGCATCTACGCCATGGCTTCCGAGATCAACCATGTGCTCATTGAGCTTTTTGACCGGGTGAACATTACGTTGGTGGATTTCAAGGTCGAGTTCGGATACACTCCCGACGGCGAGATCGTTCTGGCGGATGAAATATCGCCCGATACCAGCCGTTTGTGGGACAAGGGTACCAACGAACGGTTGGACCGGGACCGTTTCCGTCGCGATATGGGACGTATTCGTGAGGCTTACGGGGAGATACTCGCCCGTTTGGAGCGTGTGATTGAAAAACAGTAAAAAAACAGTTACGATATACAATGTTCGGAAACAACAATATCATGCAACGCATCGACGACAGGGAGCTGCATGAAGAGTGCGGCGTATTCGGCGTTTTCGGGGTTCCCGATGCCGCCAATCTGACCTACTACGGATTGCATGCCCTGCAACATCGCGGACAGGAGGGATGCGGCATAGTCAGCGTATCGCCAGAAGGACGCATGTGCCGTGTAAGAGGAGAGGGTCTTGTGACCGAGGTATTCAATGAGTCGAACCTGGCCGGTCTGAAGGGGAATATGGCGATCGGCCACGTGCGTTATTCGACCGCCGGAGGTGGCGGTACGGAGAATGTGCAGCCGTTCCTGTTCCACCATGTTACGGGCGATTTCGCTTTGGCCCATAACGGGAATATCGTCAATTCGACCTTGCTGCGCAACTACCTGGAGACTAAGGGTAGCCTCTTTCAGTCCACGTCGGACAGCGAGGTGCTGGCCCACCTGATCAAAAAGGAGGTGCGTAAGAGCGACCAGCCGCGTATCTACTCGATCATCGAGGCACTCAACATGCTCGAAGGCGCTTTTGCCTTCCTGATTATGACAGCCAACCGTATCTATGCTTGTCGCGACAAGTACGGTCTTCGTCCGCTGTCGATCGGTAAACTTGGCGACGGATATGTAATCAGCAGCGAGACCTGTGCATTTGAGGTGGTCGGCGCGACATTCATCCGTGATGTGGCACCCGGTGAGATCGTAACCATTGACGACCATGGTTTGCGTAGCCGCGATTATTCGCAGTTCAAACGTCACGAGATGTGTGCGATGGAGTATATCTATTTTGCCCGTCCGGACAGTGATATCGAGGGGTGCAACGTACATGCGTTCCGCAAGGAGTCGGGACGGCTTCTCTATCACGAGGCCCCGGTTGAGGCCGATATTGTGGTCGGTGTTCCCGATTCGAGCCTGAGCGCCGCCATGGGTTATGCCGAGGAGAGTGGAATCCCTTACGAAATGGGACTTATCAAGAATAAATACATCGGTCGTACATTTATCCAGCCCTCGCAGGATATGCGTGAGAAGGGTGTGCGGATGAAACTGTCGTCGGTGAGCAGCATCGTTTCGGGCAAGCGTGTGATCCTGGTCGATGACTCGATTGTGCGGGGGACCACTTCGCGCCGAATCGTGCGACTGCTGCGCGAGGCCGGTGCTACCGAAGTCCATGTCCGCATCGCCAGCCCCCCGTTCAAAAATCCCTGCTTTTATGGTGTGGATACCTCGACCTACGACGAACTGATCGCCGCACGCATGTCGGTGGCGGAGTTGTGTGACAAGATCGGGGCCGATACGCTGGCTTTCCTTTCTCCCGAGGCGCTGCTCAAGTCGGGCGGCCGCAGCGAACTGTGCATGGCTTGCTTCACGGGACACTATCCGACGGCACTTTACCAGTCGATCGAGCAGGCGAACAAGAACAACAAGTGTTGATATAATAAGTAAAATAGAGCAACAGCTAAAAATATCGTTATGGCAAAAAGTTATGAAAAGGCCGGTGTGAACCTCGAGGCCGGATACGAAGTGGTACGTCGCATCAAGAAACACGTAGCATCTACCTCGCGCCTGGGCGTGATGGGTAACATCGGGGCTTTCGGCGGAATGTTCGATCTTTCCGCGCTCAATATCAAGGAACCTGTGCTGGTGAGCGGGACCGACGGTGTCGGGACCAAACTCAAGCTGGCATTCGAGATGGACAAACACGATACGATCGGTATCGATGCCGTTGCCATGTGTGTGAACGATGTGCTGGCTCAGGGTGCCGAGCCGCTCTTCTTCCTGGATTATGTGGCCGTCGGACGGAACGAACCGGCCAAGATCGAGGCGGTGGTAGCAGGTGTTGCCGAGGGTTGCCGTCAGGCCGGTTGTGCGCTGATCGGCGGCGAGACGGCCGAGATGCCGGGCATGTATTCGGAGGGTGAATACGATATTGCCGGATTCACGTGCGGAGTGGTCGAAAAGTCGCGTCTGATCGACGGCTCGAAGGTGCGTGTCGGGGATGTATTGGTCGGCATCGCTTCGAGTGGAGTTCACTCCAACGGTTTCAGCCTGGTACGCAAGGTGATTGCCGATGCGGGATTGGATCTTCACAAGAGCTATTCGGAACTGGAGAGCGACCGTACGCTGGGCGAGGTGCTGCTTACGCCGACCCGTATCTACGTAAAACAGGTGCTGGAGGTGATCCGCTCATGCAACGTACATGGAATCAGCCATATTACGGGTGGCGGATTCGACGAGAATATCCCACGCATCCTACAGGAGGGACAGGGTATCGAGATCCACGTCGGTACGTGGGAGATCCTGCCGGTATTCCGCCTGCTCGAGAAATACGGTCATATCGAGCATCGTGAGATGTTCAACATCTTCAACATGGGTATCGGTATGGTGATCGCCGTTGGTCAGGATGAAGCTGCCGAGGTGATCTCGATTCTGGAGAAACAGGGTGAACGTGCTTCGGTTATCGGTCGTGTAACGGATCGTCCGGGCGTTGAAATTCGTTAGTCGGGATGAAAAAAATCGCAGTATTCGCCAGTGGCAACGGCTCGAATTTCGAGGCGTTGGCTGCGGCTTGTGCCGACGGTCGTATCGACGCGCGCATTGCGTTGCTCGTCTGCGACAAACCGGGGGCTTATGTCCTTCAGCGGGCGGATCGTTTCGGTATTCCGGCCTTCGTCTTCCGTCCGAAAGAGTATGCCTCGAAGGCAGACTACGAACGACAGATCGTTGAACGCCTGCAGGCCGAGGGGGTCGAGTGGATCTTCCTGGCCGGTTATATGCGGATCCTCTCGGAGGTGATGCTGGAGGCCTACCGTGATCGGATCGTCAATATCCATCCGTCGCTGCTTCCGGCTTTCAAGGGGGCACACGCCATTGCGGATGCGTTCGCTTACGGTGTCAAGGTATACGGAGTAACGATCCATTATGTGAACGGGGAGCTCGACGGAGGCAAGATCATCGCGCAGCGCGCGTTCGACTATACGGGAGATGATCTCGACGAGTTGGAGGCGAAGGTGCACGCGGTGGAGCATCCTCTCTATGTCGAGACGGCAGCCCGCTTGATGAAGGAGTCCCGGTAACGGGGTTTTCGTCCGGGGCGAATGGAGCGATTCAGGAAACAGTATAACATTCAATAACAATATGAGAGCATTAATCAGTGTAAGTGATAAGGCCGGTGTGGTGGATTTCGCCCGTGAACTTCGTTCGTTGGGTTGGGAGATCATCGCCACGGGCGGAACGATGAAACTGCTGGCGGACAGTGGTGTAGAGGTTATCAATATCAGCGATGTAACGGGATTCCCGGAGATTTGCGACGGACGAGTCAAGACGCTCCATCCCAAAGTGCACGGAGGTCTGTTGGCGCGCCGTGACGACCCTTCCCATTTGAAAGCCTTGCAGGAAAACGGGATCGAGTTCATCGACATGGTGTGCGTGAATCTCTATCCGTTCCGTCAGACCATTGCCCGAGAGGGTGTTACGCGCGAGGAGGCGATCGAGAATATCGATATTGGCGGTCCGTCGATGCTGCGCAGTGCGGCCAAGAACTACAAGGATGTAACCGTTGTTTGTGATCCGGCCGATTACGCTGGGGTGCTCGAAGAGATCCGCAGGGGGGGCAATACGACACCGGAGACGCGTCTGACGCTCTCGGCCAAGGCCTTTACCCATACGGCCGAGTACGATGCCATGATTGCGACCTATATGCGGACGCAGGCAGGACTGCCGGAGAAACTTTTCCTGGAGTTCGACCTGGTACAGCCGCTTCGCTATGGCGAGAACCCGCACCAGCAGGCTAAGTTCTACCGCAGCGGTGAGACGGTCCCCTATTCGTTGGCACACGCACGCCAGCTGCAGGGCAAGGAGCTCTCCTATAACAATATTCAGGACGGAAACGCAGCGCTGGCGATCGTCCGTGAGTTCGACGAGCCTTTCTGCGTAGGTCTCAAGCACATGAATCCCTGCGGCGCAGCTGTGGGCAAGGATGTTTGTGAGGCATGGCAGAAGGCCTATCAGGCCGATACGGTCTCGATCTTCGGTGGAATCGTGGCGGTGAACCGCCCCGTAACACGTGAGTTGGCCGAGATGATGAAGCCGGTCTTCCTGGAGATCATCATGGCTCCGTCATTTACCGATGAGGCCCGCGAGGTATTCGCTTCGAAGAAAAACCTTCGTCTGATGGAGGTCCCGATGGAGAAATGCGCCGGAAAACAGCGTCAGGTAGTGAGCGTAACGGGCGGCCTGCTTGTACAGGATCTCGATCTGGAGACAAAGCCTGTTACCAAGGAGATGTGTGTAACGGAGAAACATCCGACCGAGGCTCAGCTTACCGATATGAATTTTGCATGGCGTATCGTGAAACACGTCAAGTCGAATGCGATCGTCGTGGTGAAGGATGGTTGTACGGCGGGTGTCGGTGCCGGTCAGATGAACCGTATCGGTTCGGCCGAGATCGCGCTGAAAGAGGCCCACGCCCATGGACTTACCGAGGGGCTCGTATTGGCCTCCGACGGATTCTTCCCCTTCGATGATACGGTTACGTTGGCAGCCCAGTCGGGTGTTGCGGCTATCGTTCAGCCGGGCGGTAGCGTCCGCGATGCGGAGTCGATCTCGAAGGCCAACGAGAAGGGAATCCCGATGATGTTCACCGGAATGCGTCACTTCAAACATTAGTATATGAAAAAGGTACTGGTAGTCGGGGGCGGCGGCCGTGAGCACGCCATTGTGGATGCCTTGTCGCGTTCGCCCCAGGTCGGTAAGATATATTGCGCACCGGGTAATGCCGGTATTGCGGCACAGGCCGAGTGTGTCCCGATCAAGGATACGGATATCGATGCTCTGTTGCGGTTTGCGCAGGAGAATGCGGTTGATCTGACCGTCGTGGGTCCCGAAGCGGCTCTGGTCGTGGGCATCGTGGATCGTTTCCGCGAGGCGGGCCTTCGGATCTTCGGTCCGACGCAGCGTGCAGCCCGGATCGAGTCGAGCAAGGAGTTTGCAAAAAACCTGATGCAGCAGTACGGTATTCCGACGGCCGGATACAAGACCTTCGAGCGATATGAGGAGGCGCGGGACTATGTTCACACCCGTCCGCTGCCTGCCGTTTTGAAATACGACGGGTTGGCTGCCGGTAAGGGAGTCGTGATCGCCCAGAGTATGGAGGAGGCCGATACGGCTTTGCGGGAGATGCTGCTCGATGACAAGTTCGGTAAGGGGCGCGTGGTGATCGAGGATTACCTGACCGGTCCCGAATTCTCCTTCATGTGTTTCGTTTCGGGGCACAAGGTGCTCCCGATGGTCCTTGCACAGGATCATAAACGCGCCTTTGAGGGGGATAAAGGTCCGAATACGGGAGGTATGGGTGCCTATTCGCCGCTTCCGTTCATTACGGCGGAGGACGAACAGTTTGCCCTGCATCGGATCATGCAGCGCACGGCCGATGCGTTGTGTCAGGAGGGAGCTCTCTTTACGGGCGTTCTGTACGGCGGCCTGATGAAGACACCGCAGGGAGTGCAGGTCATCGAATTCAATGCCCGTTTCGGTGATCCGGAGACGGAGGTGGTATTGCCGCGTTTGAAGAGTGATATCTACGAGATCTTCAGTGCCGTTGCCGAGGAGCGGGATCCCGGTCGGGCCGAGTGGGCTGATTTTGCGACGTTGGGCATTGTCCTGGCCTCGAAAGGTTACCCCGGTTCGTACGAGAAGGGTTTTGAGATCAAGGGCCTCGATCAGGTCGACGGAACCGTCTATCACATGGGTACAGCCCGAAAGGAGGATCGTCTGGTAACTTCCGGCGGTCGTGTGATGATTGTGGTTTGTCGTGGTGAGACGCCTGCCGAAGCACGCGAAAAAGCGTTGCAGCAGGTCGGACGGATTGAGTGCGACAATCTCTTCTTCCGGCGCGACATCGGAGCAAAAGGCCTTTCCGGAATCGAGGAAAAATAGTTATCTTTGTCGGAGCGCTTTTTGGACGAGATGCGTAGAAGGCGTTTTCTTAAGTTTACAATACATTAAAATCGAGTCATATGATCATTAGCGGAAAAGAATTAGCAGCGGCCTGTAAGGCCGAAATGGCTGAGGAGGTAAAGAGTTTCCCCGCCAAATATGGACGTCTGCCGCACCTTGTTGTGCTGCTCGTAGGCGAAGATCCGGGTAGCGTATCTTACGTTACGGGTAAGGCGAAGAGCGCCGATGAAGTGGGTATCAAGAATACGACGATTCGTAAACCGGCTGATATCTCCGAGGAGGAGGTATTGAAGATCATCGACGAATTGAATGCCGATGATACGGTGGATGGTATTCTGATTCAGTTGCCCCTCCCCAAACATATCGATACGGACAAGGTGATTGCCCGCATCCGTCGTGAAAAGGATGTGGATGGGTTCCATCCGCTCAATGTCGCCGGTTTGTGGCAGAAGACCGAGTGTGTGCTGCCCTGCACCCCGAAAGGTATCATGAAGCTGTTGAAGGCTTCGGGTGTCGGGCTTCAGGGTCGTAAGGCGGTTGTAATCGGCCGCAGTACGATTGTCGGTCTTCCGGTAGCCAAATTGCTGCTCGATCAGAATGCGACGGTAACCATCGCGCACAGCCGTACGAAGGATCTGGCTCAGGTGGCACGTGAGGCTGAGATCCTGGTCGTTGCAATCGGTCGTCCGAAGTTCGTTACGGCCGATATGATCGGAGAGGGTGCTGTGGTGATCGACGTCGGTGTAAACCGTGATCCCGAGACGGGCAAACTCTGCGGAGACGTGGATTTCGAACCGGCATCGAAGAAAGCATCGCTGATTACCCCTGTACCGGGCGGTGTAGGTCCTATGACGATCTGCTGCCTGATCGAGAATACGATCGAGGCTTTCTTGAAGAAGGTCGAGAAATAAGCGGCATTTTGTCGTACAAGAAAAGGGTTGAGAGCAGTCTCAACCCTTTTCTTATTCGTCGTGCTTGCAGGCCCGTAACTGGCAATGGAGTGTTTCGGGCAGTGCCTGTTGCGGTGATCGCAGCCAAAGCATGGCCCGATCCTGTGTCGGGTCGCCCGATCCGAAATCGAATCCGTCCGGAGTCTCCAGAATGACCGGCAGCGACGTATCTGCAAATCCGAAGGGGGTATAGAATGCTTTCAGACTCTTCTGGCTGGGAATCAGAATGGCGGCATCCTCTTCACGCTCCTCGATGAGTTGCATGGCTTGTTGCATCAGGCGGGTGGCAAAACCTCGTCCCCTGTGGTCGGGAGCCGTTGCGACTGCGTAAATATAGGTTGTGCGCCCCAGTTCGCTTTCGAACGGGATGAGATGGAGCATCGAGACCAGACGTCCATCCTCTTCGATTCGTAGCATCTGGGAGCGTCTGTAATGGTGGATAAGAAAGGAGTCGATAAAGGCCTCTTCATCCTCGGTGAATACCTCCTGCCACAGCTGCTTGCAGTCGATCTCGTCCGGATGGAGGTGCAGGGCCGTGAATTTGGCCTGCAGGAAGGCCGGATGATAGGACATTTTTGCCTGTCTCAGACCGTCGATTCCGAGGTCCTCCTCGCGGTTGACGAGCGTATATTGTGCCGGGAGGTGGGCGACGAACTGCTGATTGACGATCGTAAAGGCTCCGTCGTACTCCGTATCGGCCTTTTCAACGTGTACACAAAACGTGTGGTCGTTGATCGGGGATCCGTAGGTAAAAGCGACCAGTTGCTCACCTACATAGATACAGCCGCCGATGAGTCCCAGTTGCTCGAAATGGTCGAATGCACGCTGCATGGCCCGTTGCTCTGCGGACAACTCCCCGGTGTGTCCCTGCCGGGTTCTGCGCCATTCGGCTTCGAGCTGCATACATTGTGAGGCGTGCTCCCGTGTCATGGGGACATATCGGTATGTGTATTCCGACTCGAAACGGTGGATGTGGTTGCGTTTGGCTTTGTACTTGCTGCCGGGCAATCCGCTCAGGTCGGAGGCGTTGTAGACATAATCCTCCAGATTGCGGTCCGATTCGAAGGCAAATGCTCCCAGACCGGCCCGACGGATCGTCTCGATGCCTTCGGGGGTCAGCCCGATGATGCGCAACCGCTGTCCTTCCTGCTGCACATCCTCTTCCAGCAGATGCAATACATGGGTGAAATCACCCGGTCCGATCGGCTGCATATAACCGATGCGGTCACCGCCTCCGATTCGGAAACGGATGACCAGGAAGCCATCAACGATGCACCAGGCACTTTGATACTGGAATTGCCAGCAATACATATTGGCGAATGCCAGATCGCAGTTCGCCGGAGCGTAGCGTAATGTATAGGATTCGATATCGGCTTTGTCTTCGAGGCCGATAGGTTTGAATGAGATCATAAATTAAAAGTCCTCTACCGTATAGTTTTTCGCCTCGATATGTCGGTAGTATTGTTGAATCAG
The DNA here is from genome assembly GCA_019118565.1 of Candidatus Alistipes avicola. Lineage (GTDB taxonomy): Bacteria > Bacteroidota > Bacteroidia > Bacteroidales > Rikenellaceae > Alistipes > Alistipes avicola. Next base: position 142,323 of record DWYR01000008.1, read on the forward strand.
AGCTTTGAGGCGGTTTTGTGTTTGTATGGTCACGCTGTCCGGCCGGCTATAGCCGGTAGATGAGGAGTTCCCCTCCTCATCCAAAGAGAGGTAGCCATCTTCCGTAACGGCCCGGAATTCGGAGTCGTACACAACGGCCCACGGCTCGCGGTCCGGTTCCGAAAGTACGTCGCGTCCAAAGGCAAAATAGGGCTCCCGATTGCCTAAGAGGCCCAGCAGCGTGGGCATCAGGTCGATCTGCTGTATGGGCTCTTCCATCCGTTGTGGGGCCAGCGCTCCGTCGGGGGTGTGGATAAATCCGACGATGTGGTAGTTGCCGGGGAAGGTCCGGGTCTCTTCGGCCATCTTCTCCGAAGAGACGTGGTCCGCGACAAATACGAAGATCGTTCGGCGGAACCACTCCTCATGCTGGAAACGGTGGTAGAAGCGGCGGAAGGCCATATCGTCATAAGCGACTCCCTTGTGGATCTTCGTCGTTCCGTCGGGCAGGGAGTCGCGGTAGCGCTCCGGTACCTCGAACGGATGGTGGGAGGTGAGTGTGAAGAGGGTAGCCATGAAGGGCTCCGGAGTCTTCGTGAGCTCTTCTCCCATGAACTGCAGGAACGGTTCGTCCCAGATGCCCCAGTAACCGTCGAAATCATCGGTCCCGTGCGCTGCCTCGTAATCTTCGCGGCTGACGAGACGCTCGACCCCCGCGCTGCGGGCATAGGCACCGAATCCCATCGAGCCCCGTTCGGACCCGCAGAAGAAGAGGGTGCCATAGCCGTTGTCCGCAAGTATCTGCGGAAGCTGGCGGCTCTTGCCGAGCGATTGGGGCATCAGCACGAAAGGCTGTTTGAACGAGGGAATACTTCCCAATACGCAAGGCATCGCCTGGATCGAACGCGAACCGTTGGCATACATCCGGTCGAAACAGAGGCTGCGGCTCATCAACGAGTCGAGAAACGGCGTGTAGCCTTTCTGTCCGCTGTCGGTGTAGAGCTCCGGCTTGAGGTAGGCAGAGTGTTCGGCCGACATACTCTCCATGATGAATATCACCACGTTGCGTCCTTTTAGATCGACCGCAGTGCTGTCGGGGCAGTGGACCGGCGTAAAGTAGCGGTCGAGCTCCTCATCCGGGAAGTAGCGGGTGTATTGGATCGATCCGCTGCTGCTGATGGTGCGCAGGATGCAGAACGGATTGCTCAGAATCATGTTGGCCTTTTCGCTCGATGGCGTATAGAGCGTGGCATTCGAGAGGGTGATCGGACGGGTCATCCGTGTCATGCCGCCGCGCATTCCGGCGATACCCAGCAGAACGACGAGTACCAGCGAGAGGGTGTCGATCGGATAGCGGATATACCATACGTCACGCAGGGGAGACTGAGGAGTGATCCGTCTTCCGTATCCCCGGACGAGCAGTACGATCAACAGCACGCCGATTAGCGGCAGATACCAGTTCTCGGCTGCGAATTTCAGCAGCAGCTGTGCCGAGTTGCTGTTGTCTGCAAAGAAGATCTCGTCTGCCGTAAAGCGCTTCTGGGTATAGCGGAAGTAGACGCAGTCGGCCAGATTGACCGTTACGATAAGGATTGAATTGACTATTGCGTAGTACCAGAAGAGAATCTGCCGCCACCAGCCCCGCTCCCGGAAGCGGAACGGCAACAGGGAGAGCACGGCAAAGAGCAGGTTGGCATAGACGATCGAGGCCGTATCGAACAGGAGCGAACCCTTCAGCAGGGAGGTAAACTCTCCGGTCTCAATCGGGCCGATCAGCGAGCGGTTGTAGAGATAAAAGACGATCCGACAGAGCATCAGCACTACGTAGAGCAGTGCGATACGCCGCAGGAACAGACCCAGATTGCTGTGAAGCCAACGTCTCACCTTAGCAGGCTTTGAGGGACATGTCGAGTGACTTGATCTGGTGGGTCAACGCACCGACCGAGATGAAATCGACTCCTGTTTCGGCGTATTCACGCAGGTTGTCCAGCGTGATGCCGCCGCTTGATTCCGTTTCGCAGCGTCCGGCCACCTTACGAACCGCTTCACGCGTCATTTCGGGGGTGAAGTTGTCGAACATGATGCGGTCAACGCCGCCTGCCTCGAAGACACGGTCAATATCTTCCAGCGATCGTACCTCGCACTCGATCGGAAGTTGTTTGCCCCGCTCGGCAAGGTATCGGCGTGCTCCCTCGATGGCCGGGCGGATGCCGCCGGCGAAATCGATGTGGTTGTCCTTGAGCAGAATCATGTCGAAGAGCCCCATGCGGTGGTTCTCGCCGCCACCGATCTTGACGGCCATCTTATCCAGCACGCGCATGCCGGGTGTGGTTTTGCGCGTGTCGAGTACCTTGGTGTGCAGCCCCTTGAGACGGTCTACGTAAACGGCCGTTTGGGTCGCTACGCCGCTCATACGCTGCATGATGTTCAGGATGATACGCTCGGCTTGCAGGAGCGACTGCAAACGTCCCGATACATAGAAGGCAACATCGCCCGGTTTTACGTGGTCGCCGTCCTGCAGGATCTGCTCGAACTTCATTTCGGGATCGAGTTTCTCGAAAACCAGGCGGGCAATCTCTATGCCTGCGATAATACCTTCCTGCTTGCAGAGCAGACGCATACGTCCCCGCTCCTCGACGGGGATACAACAAAGTGAAGTGTGATCGCCATCGCCGATATCTTCGCGGATGGCCAGGTCGATGAGTGCATCGACGTAAGGTTTGTATTCAGGTTTCATAGCGTTTCGATTTTTACGGATGCGGGAAAATTACCCGGCTTGTCGGACAAAAATAGTGAAAGACGGGCGCATCGGCAAACAAGTTTGCGAATTTGTCGCTCGTCTTTCGCTATTTTCTTGCAGGAGTGCTGTTCCTCTCCTCCTCTTATGCGGCTTTTACAATCAGCTTCCCCTGATAGACAACCTTGAAGGCTCCCATGCAGGAGAAAGTAACCGTGAAGGAGGTGTTGTCGACCTCTCCGCCCAGCTCGGTGATGACGTAGCGCTCATAGGGCGTTCCGGCGATTTCGGGGATTGTCTGCTCGACGCTCATGTGAAGCGTTTTCCCCTCGCAGGTATAGGGAATTCCCGGAACCTCCATTTCGAGGGCGGGCATATTGGCCGCAAACTTCGTTTCATGCATCAGCATACGGATGATGCCGTTCTCGTCTTCGGTCAGTTCGAAGAGAATCTTGTCATCGACAAACTGTTCGCCCGTTTTGATTGTCGTTACTGTCGAAGTGCCGAAGAAGAGCAGGTTGCCTGTCATGCGTCCGTCGACAAGCTGGTCGTTCTCCTGAGCAAAGGTGTAGCCGTCGGGAAGTTCTCCCTGGGGGGCCGGAGTGTCGTCGTTGCTGCAGGCTGCAAGGCCGATAAATGCCATTGCAAGCAGGAAGAGCCGAAGTGTTTTCATGATCATATCGTTTTTTATAGGTTAATGCTGAGTGTAACCCCGAAGGTGCGGGGACGTCCCCGTTGCAGGAACGAATTGCCGATCGATTCGAAATAGAAGGTGTCGTATCGGGAGCCGGTCAGGTTGCGTCCCCAGATGTCGATGGCGTAGTGGCGTTGTTCGAACCGGATTGAAGCGTCGAGCAGCGTGTAGAAGGGCTGCGAGCGGTCGTTCTGTTCGTTCCAATAGATTCGTCCCACGCCGTTGAGTCCGGCCCGCAGAATTACGTATTCGAGCCAGCGCCAACCGGTCGGAATCGTATAGGAGGCTCCGGCGTAGAGCGTATGTTGCGGTGCGTAGGGAATGAACTTGCCTGCATAATTCGCTTTGCCCGTGTCGAAATGGACGAACGTGGCATGCGTGTATCCATAGGAGGCCTGAATGTCAAGGTATTGCCAGAAGGTCGCTGAGAGCGAAGCCTCTCCTCCATAGCTGCGCGTGCGACCGGCATTGGTCATCATGCGCCCGGTTACCTGTCCTTCGGGGAAGACGGTAAGCTGCTGATCGCGACAGTCGATGTAGAAGAGGGCCACGTCGGCCTGCAACTTGTGATCCGGAGCCGAGAGGTGTGCGCCGATCTCGTAGTTCCAGCTCTTTTCGGGTTTGTAGGTAACGACATCCGCTACGTCGTACAGCGAACCGAACCCCATCTGTTTCATGACCTGCTGCTGCAATACGTCCGAGAACATCTGCGTGTTGAAGCCGCCTGCCTTGTACCCTTTCGAGATCGAAGCATAGAGCGTATTGTAGCGGTTTGCCCCCAGTTGGTATTGTACGGTAATTTTAGGCAGCAACTCAACAAAGGATTGCGAGAGCGTGCTGCCGTTGTCGATGTGGATCGTATGGTCGTAGATGGTCGGAGCAGAGGTCGTTTGGGTTGTGTAGGTGGCATCGGCATAGCTGCGATAGTGCAGTTTCGAACCTTCGAGATCCACTCGCAGACCGGCTGTCATCCTCCATCGGCCGACTTCGTAGCTGGATTCGTGATAGAGGGCGCCTCCGTAGTTCGGAGTACGGAAATCGCTGTCCAACAGGAAGGTGTCTTCACCCCAGCGGGCTATGATCCCTTGCTCTTCGAACCGGCTGAGTATCAGGTTGGAGATGCCGTCCTCCTTGAACAGGACCGGTGCCTGCATCGAGGTGTGGCGGTAGAATCCGAAGAGCCCGACAAGCCAGTGGTAGGCCTTGTCGGAGTTCGATCGGAAGACAATATCTTCGGTGATCGTATGCTCCCGACGGGCCTGGGTCAGGGTGAAGTAGGAGAGCGGCAGAAAATCCTGGTCGAGTGTCATCCGATCGTCCAGATACTGATAGCTTGTAATGCTCGAAACCGAAAATTTCGGGCCGGTATAGTGAACCGTCACTCCGTCGTTGATGGTCGTGCGGCGATAGCTGCACTCATCGTTGTAGTTGATCTCTCCGGTCTCGGCATATGCATAGGGGTAGCCTCCCTGATCGAGTGCCGAGAACGAAAGTGTGTTGTCGATGCGAAGTCCCTTTCCGTTCCGATACTGCATTTTGAAACGACCGCCGCCGCTCTGCTCCCAGTCGCATCTCTCACCCGTGTAGAGGTTGGTGTAGAAACCGTCGCTTTTTGAGTAGTAGCCGCCGATCGAGTATCCGAACCGTTCGTTGAGCTTCAGATAGGTCGAGATGCGGTACTTCTGGGTGTTCCCGCTGCCGTATTCAATGCCGGCACGTACTCCCTCATAGGTGAATGGCGAGAGGGTGTAGACGTTGATTACACCCCCCATCGTATTGCGCCCGAAAAGGGTGCTTTGGGGGCCGCGCAGCACCTCGATCCGCTCTACGTCCATCATCTCGAAGTCGTAGGCATCCTTGTTCATCAGCGGGACGTTGTCCACGTTGAGTCCCATGACCGGTTGGTCGATCCGGGCCCCCAGTCCCCGCACATAGATTGACGAGGTCATGCGGGAACCGTAGTCGGGAATGTAGAAGTTGGGTACGATCCGTGAAACCTCCTTGATGGCCGAGATATGTTGGCGCTCGATGCCGGTTTGTCCGATGATGGAGGCTGTAACGGGTTGTGTACGCAGATTGAGTCCCTGTTTGATGGCTGTTACCTGCACCTGGTCAATATGGATGATCGAATCCACGCGCGACTCGTCCGAATATTCGGACGGGATTTCTGCGGGTGTATTGTCCGTAGCTGCCCAAATCGAGACAGTCGACAGCAGGAGCAGCGTCGTGAGCAGGATATGTCGTATTTTGCGGTACATCCGTTATGAGTTCCGACCGCAAAGATAAGGGGATTCCTGCCACTTTTGCAACCCTCATTTATGAGGAGCGCGGACGTCGCTCTCGTCGGCGTAGCCCATGCTGACGGCATAGATGACCAGGGCAGCCGTCGATTTGGCCCCCAGTTTTTTCATGATGTTCCGCCGGTGGGAGATAACCGTCGTCAGTCCGATCTGGAGACGGTCGGCGATCTGTTTGTTGAGCAGTCCCTGGGCAATGAGCGTCAGCACCTCGATTTCGCGCATCGAGAGCGTTTCGGTCTCGGACGGAGGACAGTGGGGCAGCGCGTGGTCCGGCCGGGGTGCCTCGCTGCGCAGCATCAGCAGGTCGCGGATGAGACGCTCCTCGCGGGTGTAGATGTCGATCTGGCGCATCTGGGCGAACTGTGCTGAACGGCCACGTCCCAGCAGGATGGTTTTCGGACGGTGCTCCAGGAAAAACTTGCTGTGACGGGTGAAAATCGGCAGGGCAATGAAATAGTGGAAGTAACGCTCCGGGTCCGAGGCCTGAAAATCAGCAAAGTCCTCAAATACGGAGATCTCGGCGACCGGAACTACCTTTTCGAGGATCGAACGCAAGCCGAGCCCGACCAGGATGTTGGGCGTAATGATGGCAATGGCGGGTTTGGTCTGGCCGTGTGTCATTCGTGGTGGTAGGGCTCGTTGTTCAGGATCGTGAAGGCGCGGTAGATCTGCTCGGCGAAGATCGCCCGTACGATCTGGTGCGAGAAGGTCATCTTCGAAAGAGAGATCTTGGCATCGGCACGGCGGTAGACCTCCTCCGAAAAGCCGTAGGGGCCTCCGATGATCATCACCATGCGTCGGATGCCGCTCGCCATGCGTTTCTGAAGCCAGTAGGCAAAGTCGACCGAGCGGTATTCGTCGCCCCGTTCGTCAAGCAGGACCACATAGTCCCCGTCCGAGAACTGGCGCAGGATATTCTCCCCTTCGGCCGTGCGTTGCTGCTTGGCCGTGAGGCTTTTCGTATTGCGGATGTCGGGCAGTGTCGTGATCGCGAAGCGGCAATAGTGGTTGATTCGCTTGGCATAGGTGGCGACAAGCGTCTCGACCTCCTTGGAGTCGGTCTTCCCGATAACGATCAGTTCGAGGTTCACGGTTGTAATGCCTGATTAGAAATCGGTATTCCACTCACCGTCGGCATCCGGATAGATGACCGCAGCGTCGGGTGCGACCGATTTCAACCACTGGTAGGCTTTATACATATTGTATCCGTTTCCACACTCTCCGCCCAGGGCAAAGGCAATGATACAGGTGTGGTTGCGCGAACGGTAATACATGGCGCGTACCCGGTCGATGTATTCATCCACCAACTTCGGATCGTTGGTCGGTGTGCCGCCTACGGTGCGGTCCTCGCGGTTGTCGGGGGCGTTGAGGTTGGCCTGGTCGATCACCATCATACCCATGGCATCGCACAGGTCATAGAACCAGTATGGTTGCGGATAGTTGGGCCAAAGGGTATTCACCCCGTTCTTTTTCAGATTGAGAAGCTCCTTGCGGGTCGTCTGCTCGTCTCCGGCTGCATTGTAGCGTTGCCATACGATATTGACCGGTTTGCCGAAGCGGCAGAACTGCCCCTCCTTCACCTCCTGCTGGTCGAATCCGATCTTGATCGGAATGTACTCCTTGAACGTTCCGTTGCGTTTGGTGTAGAGCATCACCTTGTAGAGCGGACTCTTGCCGTTTACCCCCCAGCGGTGTTCGTTGGTGTGGTAGATGAAGGGGTGGAAGCGCAGTGTATCGACCGATTGTCCTGCGACCGTAATTTCGTTTACGCTGAATTCGAGCAACTTGCCGGTCGGATCGTAGATGTCGAATCCGACGGTGATCGGCTCTTCGTAGTTGAATCCGTTTTGCAGGATAACTTCCAGATCCAGAATGCCGAAGCGGTTCAGTGAGTCGGGTGTCAACTTGACATTGAAGTCACGGATGCTCCGCTTCTCCTGGGCGAACAGGTAGCTGTTCGAGAAGGGTTTTACGGGTTTTGCCGAGAACCCTTTTTCGAGCGATGTGTAGGGATTCTTGTGCAGGATGAAGAGCAGGTCGTTTTCCCCTTGCTTTACGTATGGGGTAATGTCCAGGTCGAGTGGCGAGTATGTGTCGTTGACAATAATGACGGGACGCTCGTTGATGCACAGGGTATAGGATGCCCGTACGTTCTCCAGATGGAGGTAGATGAACGAGTCGAACCAGCTGTTGGGGATTTCGACCTCTTCGCCCAGTCCGAGTACATCCTCTCCTTCGGTCAGGAGTTTGGGCTCGAACGCCTTGTACTTGGCGATGTTCTTGCGGTCGAGTGCATCGGCCGCTTCGCGGGTGTCGAAGGGAACGAACTCCGAACGGTAGATGCGGGGTGAGGTTTGGGCCGAAACCGTGGCGGCAAAACCCAGCGCGATGAGTATCAGTAATATCCGTTTCATGATCGAATGCTGTGGTCAATAATCGTATGAATGAGACTTGACAAAGGTACTTTTTTTTTGCCGAATCGCAAATATGTCGTATCTTTGTATATCTGTATCTTCATTTTTTGTGCAAACAGATAGAAATTTATTGATAGGTATGAAAAGTTTAAGAATCGTAGAGTTGCTCCGGTTGCCGGCTACGGGTGACCAGGTCGTTGTGAAAGGTTGGGTAAGAACGAAACGCGGAAACAAGAATGTTGCCTTTATCGCCCTGAATGACGGATCCTGCGTTGCCAATATCCAGGTGGTAGTCGATCTGTCGAAATTCGACGAAGAGTTGTTGCGCAAGGTGACCACGGGTGCGTGTCTGCGAGTGGACGGTCCGCTGGTCGAGTCGGTCGGTTCGGGACAGGGTCTCGAGGTACAGGCCGAGAAGATCGAAGTCTACGGTACGGCCGATCCTGAAACCTATCCGTTGCAGAAGAAAGGCCACTCGCTTGAGTTCCTGCGTGAGAAGGCTTATCTGCGTCCCCGTACCAATACGTTCGGTGCAATTCTCCGTATTCGCCACGCGATGGCATTCGCGATCCATAAATATTTCAATGACAGAGGGTTCTTCTACCTGCATACGCCGCTGATCACGGCCTCGGACTGCGAGGGAGCCGGTGCGATGTTCCAGGTTACGACCCTCGATCTGAACAACCTGCCCAAAGACGAGCAGGGCAAGGTCGATTATTCACAGGACTTCTTCGGCCGTCAGACGGCTTTGACCGTTTCGGGACAGCTCGAAGGTGAGTTGGGTGCCATGTCGCTCGGCCGTATCTATACGTTCGGCCCGACCTTCCGTGCCGAGAACTCCAATACACCGCGCCACCTGGCCGAGTTCTGGATGATCGAGCCCGAGATGGCTTTCTATGAGTTGGAGGACAACATGGAGTTGGCCGAGGACTTCCTGAAAAACCTGATCCGTTATGCGCTGGATAACTGCCAGGAGGATCTTGAGTTCATGAACAAGATGTGGGACGACGGCTTGATCGAGCGCCTGCATTTCGTGCTGGAGCACGACTTCAAACGTCTGGACTATACCGAGGGTATCGAGATCCTGAAGGCATCGGGCCGCAAGTTCGAGTTCCCGTGCGATTGGGGTTGCGACCTGCAGAGCGAGCACGAACGCTATCTGGTTGAGGAGCACTTCAAGCGTCCGGTGATCCTGATCAACTACCCGAAAGAGATCAAGGCCTTCTACATGAAGCAGAACGAAGACGGAAAGACGGTACGCGCCATGGATGTGCTCTTCCCGAAGATCGGCGAGATTATCGGTGGTTCGGAGCGTGAGGCCGATTACGGCAAACTGATGGCCCGTATCGAGGAGCTTGGAATGTCCACCGACGAGTTGTGGTGGTATATCGATACGCGCCGTTGGGGTACGGCTCCCCACTCGGGATTCGGTCTTGGATTCGAGCGTCTGTTGCTCTTCGTAACCGGTATGGGTAACATCCGTGATGTGATCCCGTTCCCGCGCACCCCGAAGAATGCCGATTTTTAATCGGACGTTCAGCCGAAACATTAATCAAGAGGCTGCAAATCCCTGCTGCGGGACTCTCCTCCGCACTCTGTGATCGCTCTTTTTCAGGAACGGCACGGCTTGCGACGGTCCGTTGGGATAGGGAAGAGACCTTGTCAGGCGTTATGGTATTTAATCGTTAAACGGAAAGTATGGCTATCAAACAGAAACAGGTGCTGTCCATGCAGCAGAAACTGTCTCCGCAACAGATTCAGATGATTCGATTGCTCGAACTGCCGGCGGCTCAGCTCGAACAGCGCATCAAACAGGAGATTGAGGAGAATATCGTGCTGGAGGAGGATGACCATACTTCGGAAGAGGAGCAACCTCAGGAGATATCGATGGAGGATTATCTCCAGGAAGACGACGAAACCCCTGCCTACAAAAGTCGTATCAATAACTTTTCGAAAGACGACAAACCTCGTCAGGTTCCCGTTGTCGAGGGACGCACCTTGCAGGAGTACCTGATCGAGCAGTTGGGATACCGCAACCTTTCTGAAACCGATATGCGTTTGGCGACCTTTTTGGTCGGGAGTATCGAAGATGACGGTTATCTACGCCGGGACCTGGAATCCATTGCCGACGATATAGCCTTCACTCTGGGAATCGAGGTGGAACCACAGCACCTGGAGGAGCTTCTGCGGATCATTCACGAGTTGGAGCCGGCGGGTGTCGGGGCTCGCAACCTGCAAGAATGCCTGTTGTTGCAGATGGATGCGCAGAAAACGAATACGCCGGCCAGAGTGCTTGCCCGTAAGATATTGGCCAGTTATTTCGATGATTTCGTTAAAAAGCATTATGAGAAGCTGATGGCTCGTTTGCGGGTCTCGGAGCAGGAGTTCCGCGAAGCGATCGAAGAGATCAAACGCCTTTCCCCTCGACCGGGGAATCTCTATTCGGAGGGAGGAACGGATACGACTCCATATGTGATTCCGGACTTTATCCTGGACTACCAGGACGGCCATTTCGATTTGTCGTTGAATTCATACAACATTCCCGAAGCCAAGATCAACCATCGCTATGTCGATATGATTCGGGGTATGGTGAATTCCGAGGGGAAGGTGAAGGAGTCCGATCGGGAAGCTTTGCAATTCGTGAAAAGCAAGATCGATTCGGCCAAATGGTTTATTTCGGCAATCAAACAGCGTCACGATACATTGATGTCTACCATGCGGGCGATTCTCGATTATCAGCGGGAGTATTTCAAAGATGGTAATAAGAGTAAGCTGCGCCCGATGATTTTAAAAGATATTGCGGATCGGACGGGGCTGGACGTTTCGACTATTTCCCGGGTAGTGAACAGCAAATACGTACAGACTCATTTCGGAATCATCTTGCTCAAATCCCTCTTTTCGGAGGCAATGCAGACCGATAGCGGCGAGGAGGTTTCGAGCTACGAGATCAAGAATATTCTGCAACAGTGTGTTGATGAGGAGGACAAGCGACATCCTCTGACCGATGAGACGCTGATGGATATTCTCAACTCGAAGGGGTATCATATCGCTCGCCGAACGGTTGCCAAATATCGCGAGATTCTGAACATTCCCGTTGCCCGGTTGCGCAAGCAGATTTAACACTATGTATAGGTCTCTTGCCAGAGTCGTCTCTTTTGCGCTGCATCCGTTCGTGATGCCGCTTTACATGATTTTGTTGCTACTCACCGATACGACTTATGCTTCGATCTATTCGTTGAAGGTTAAGATTTATCTGGTATGGGTGACCGTGTTGTTCACGATGATTATTCCGGCATTGGTCTTGATGTTGCTCAAATCGTATCATAAGATCAGCGATTCGGATTTGACTCGACGAAGCGAACGGCTCATTCCTGTGTCAGCAATAGCCGTTTGTTACCTTCTTTGCGGAGTTGCCGTTATTCGAGTCCCTTTAGCCGAGATGCTCAGCCGATTCATGTTTGCTGCGGCTGCATGTGCCTTGCTTGTCATGATTATCTCCCTGTTCTGGAAGATCAGCTTGCATTTAACGGCATCGGGAGCCATACTCTCTTTTGTCCTGATGGTCCATATCGCCAGTGGTGGACGATTGATGGGGGCGTTGTGTGCGGCGATTTTTGCCGCGGGGCTACTTGGCTCGGCCCGATTGCAATTGGGATACCATACGCCGATGCAGGTTTTTGCCGGATTCATGACGGGGCTGGTTGTCGGGGCGGTGATTGTACTGCTCTGAGACGGTAAAAAGAAGAGCGAGAACGGGCGGATGATTTTTTCATCCGCCCGTTCTCGCTTGGTGCTTTTCTATTTGGAAAATTCTCCACCCAACATGATGCCCGGATAATTCGCCAACAATTGGCTCACGTTGTTCAGATTCGAATTCTTCGCTAATTCTGTGGAGGCATGACGTGCCGCTTTGATCGCCTCGTTGGCATCGAATTGGAGTGTCAGAACCTTGTTTTCTGCAAGGGTTACATAACCGACAAATATTGCTCTCGTCCCTTCTCTCTCCAAGATCAGATGTAATGTTCCCGTCTTGGAAGAGTATGTGTAGTTCCCGTCGAGTTCCTGGCCTCCCATCGAGATGTGGACCTTCCCTCTCCGCTTGAATATTACAGATCCCTTGCCGGGTTTGAGTCCTCCTTTGACATAGGCCGCTGCGATTTCGCTTTTCAGTCCGTTGACGGCGATCGATGCCAGAAGGTCGTTGCCCTTATATTCAATGCTGGGAGCTCTATATGTCCAGGCCCCCAACAGTTCGTCTGCCGAGGGGTAGCTCTTTTTCACAACCGTCTGCTCCGAAGGTTGGCTCATTCCGGCCAGCTGACGCAATTTGTCGGCGAATGATTGGGCGTGGAGGCTTGTTGCAGAGCATCCGATTGCAAGCAGGAGAAAAATAGCGATGCGCTTCATGACTTTATTTCTCTTCTTCGATTAACCGGTCGATCTCCCGCATCCATGTGTCGGCATTGGCATCCGAGGGCATTCTCCAGTCACCGCGTGGGGAGAGCGAAATGATGCCCACTTTCGGGCCGTCCGGCATGGTCGAACGTTTGAACTGCTGCGAGAAGAAGCGCTGGAAGAACAGACGCATCCATCGCAGGATCGTTCCCCGGTCGTAGCGGTCGTTGAAAGCCTTTTGTGCGACGAAGAGGATTTTTGCCGGCGAGTAGCCGTTGTGGATGAAGTGATAGAGGAAGAAGTCGTGCAGTTCGTATGGGCCGATGATCTTTTCGGTCTGCTGGCCGAACTCCTTGCCCTCTTCGGTGGGTAGCAATTCGGGACTGATCGGGGTTTCCACCACGTCGATGAGGATTTGACGGATTGCATCGTCCTTGCAACGCTCGGCCATCCAGCGCATCAAGACGCGGATCAGCGTCTTGGGAAGTGAAGCATTCAGTCCGTACATCGACATCTGGTCGCCGTTGTAGGTTGCCCACCCCAGGGCAAGTTCACTCAGGTCGCCGGTTCCTAACACCAGACCACCTTCGAGGTTGGCCAGATCCATCAGAATCTGGGTTCGCTCACGGGCTTGGGCGTTTTCATAGGCGGAAGATTGGGTCGTGGGGTCGAGTCCGATATCCGCGAAGTGCTGTTCGCACGCTTTGCGGATCGATATTTCACGTGACGTTACGCCGAGACAGCGCATCAGGGCCAGAGCATTGCGATAGGTGCGGTTGCTGGTGCCGAACCCCGGCATCGTAACGGCTATAATTCCCTTGCGGTTCAGCCCGAGACGGTCGAATGTGCGCACGGCAATCATCAGCGCCAACGTGGAGTCGAGTCCGCCGGATACACCCAACACCACTTTCTTGCAGTTGGTATGTTCGAGGCGCTGGGCAAGGCCCATTGTCTGGATATTGACAATCTCGTTACCGCACTCCTCCATCTCCTCCGGTGATCCGGGAACAAACGGCTGGGGATCGATCCACCGATCGAGTGTCGTGTCTGCGGGATTCTTCGGAAGCGATATTTCAACGATGATGCGTTCGTTCGGACGGTGCGGAGCAAAGGTTGTCGTGCGGCGGCGAGAGGTGATAAGCCGCTCGGTATCGATGTCGGCTACTACAAGCTGCTCTTCGAGCGAGAACCGCTCGCTGCGCTGCAGGATCTGGCCTCCTTCGACGATGATTCCGTTTCCGGCAAAAACGAGGTCGGTCGAGGACTCTCCGTATCCGGCCGAGCAGTAGACGTATGCCGACTGCGTACGGGCCGACTGCGATTTGACGAGTGAAAGCAGGTAGTTGTGCTTGCCGATTACTTCGGGCGAAGCAGAGAGGTTGAACAGTACCTGGGCACCGTCCACGGCCTGATTGACCGAAGGTGCTGCCGGAACCCACATATCCTCGCAGATCTCGACGCCGAACTTTACCCCGTCGAGGTTGAACAGGATGTTGCGTCCGAAATCGGTCTCCTGGCCACACATTCGGATAGTGGCGAAGCCGATCTCCTCGCCCGACATGAAGCAGCGTGCCTCGTAGAATTCTGCGTAGTTCGGGATATAGGTTTTGGGAACCACCCCTCGGATGCGTCCTTCGGCGAAGACGACGGCACAGTTATAGAGAGCGTTGCCATAGGTGATCGGCATACCGACGATGCCGACGACGGGTAGCTGACTGGTTTCCGAAAGGATATATCCGAGCGCCTGTTCCGCTGCATTGAGCAGGGTGGGCTGCTGGATCAGGTCTCCGCACGTGTAGGCCGTGACCGAAAGTTCCGGGAAGAGGATGATCCGGGCACCCCGGTCGGCACCTTTGCGGATCAGCCCTGTAATCTGGCGGGCGTTATAGTCGCAATCGGCGATTCTCACGTGGGGAATCGCCGCTGCAACCTTTAAAAAACCGAATTTAGACATACGATTTCAGCGGTTAAATACTTTTGTTATTTGGCCCAGAGTTGAGCGATGTTCAGAATGACCTGAGTGGCTTTTCGCATCGTCGTGAGCGAGCAATATTCGAAACGTCCGTGGAAGTTCATGCCGCCCGTAAAGAGATTCGGACATGGAAGTCCCATGAACGAGAGACGGGCTCCGTCCGTGCCGCCGCGGATCGGTTTGACGAGCGGTTTTACATCCGCCATTTGCATGGCTTCGATTGCTTTGTCGATCACCTGCGGATGGGGTTCGACCATCGAACGCATGTTGTAGTAAGAATCCTTGAGCGTCAGGGCCACTACACCTTTGCCGTATTTCTTTGTCAAGAAATCGACGACATTTTCCATGAGGGTTTTGCGGGCTTCGAACTTCTCTTTGTCATGGTCGCGGATGATATAGCTTATCTGCGCCTTTTCGACCGTTCCGGTCAGGTTCGTGCAGTGGAAGAAGCCTTCGTACCCCTCCGTATGCTCGGGGCGTTCCCATGCCGGAAGCAGTGCGTTAAGCTCCGCTGCAACCTGAATGGCGTTGATCATCTTGTCCTTGGCGTAACCGGGGTGTACGTTGCGGCCCTGAATCTCGATCTTGGCTGCCGCCGCGTTGAAGTTTTCGTATTCGAGTTCACCCTCGAAACCTCCGTCTACCGTATAGGCAAACTGTGCTCCGAACGCCTTGACATCGAAGAAATCGACACCGCGTCCAATCTCCTCGTCGGGCGTAAATCCGAGGCGGATCTTCCCGTGTTTGATCTCGGGGTGGTTGAGCAGATACTCGGCTGCGGTCATGATTTCGGCCACACCTGCCTTGTCGTCCGCACCCAGCAGCGTCGTGCCGTCGGTATGGATCAGCGTGTGCCCCTTGAAGAAGGGGAGTTCGGGGAAATCCTCAACGGTTATCACCGTGTTCTCATTCAGACGGATATCCTTGCCGTCGTACTTCTCGATGATCTGCGGTTTGACGTTTGCGCCACTCATGTCGGGAGCCGTATCCACGTGGGCGATGAAGCCGATGACCGGCACGTTCTCATAACCGGGCGTTGCGGGAATCGTACCCATCGCATAGCCGTATTTGTCGATCGACACTTCGGTCATGCCCAGTCCCTTCATCTCCTCGACCAGATGTTTGAGCAGGGCGAGTTGTTTGTCCGTCGAGGGGAACTTCTCGCTCGACTCGTCGCTTTGCGTGTCGAAGGAGACGTATTTCAAAAATCTATCTTTTAAGTCCATATCTGAATAACGTTGTAAGGTTGAACAATGTTGTCGTGTTTACTCCTCTTTCTTGGCACGGAGCGTATGCATCGCAAAGTAGACGATAATGCCGATATACATCACCAGTGCCAGCCACGAAGCGCCATTCGATGCGCACCATTCGGCCAGTTTCCAATCGGCTCCCGCAAACTTGATGATGGCGCTTACGACTCCCATTAGGGCACCTCCGGCGATGAATCCCGAGGCGATAAGCGTACCCTGGCTCATGCGGGCCTTGTTGAGGGCTGCGTCTTTCGAACGGGTCGATACGAACCATGCGACTACACCTCCGATGAGCAGCGGAAGGTTCAGTTGCAGAGGGATGAACATACCCAGCGAGAAGGGAAGTGCCGGGACGCCGATGCCGGTCAGCACCAGTGCCAGAATGGCTCCGCAGAAGTAGAGGATCCAGGGAGCCGATCCGCCCTGCATGAGCGGTTGGATGACAGCTGCCATGGCATTCGCCTGAGGTGCGACGAGCGGACTGCCTTCACCGAATCCGTATGTCTTGTTGAGCAGGATCATGACGCCCGCTACGGTTGCAGCCGATACGAAGACACCCAGGAATTTCCAACCCTCCTGTTTCTTGGGCGTCGATCCGATCCAGTATCCGATCTTCAGGTCGGTGATGAAACCGCCGGCAGTCGAGAGGGCCGTGCAGACTACGCCACCGATGATCAGTGCGGCCATGATGCCGCTCGTGCCGTTCAGACCGATACTTACCAATACGAGCGACGAGAGGATCAGCGTCATCAGCGTCATGCCCGATACAGGGTTGCTGCCGACGATCGCGATGGCGTTGGCCGCCACGGTGGTGAACAGGAACGAGATGACGAAGACGATCAACAGCGCAACGATGGTCTGTCCCCAGTTGCCCAGCACGCCGAACTGGAAGAAGAAGAATACGGCGGCGAGCGTGGCGATCAGAATCGAAAGGATCAGCCGCATGCTAATATCGCGCTGCGTGCGCTCGACCTTGACTTCGGCGTTTTTCTTTTTACCGGAGAATTCGCTGATGGCCAGTCCCAATGCCTGACGGATGATGCCGCCCTGACGGATGATGCCGATCAGGCCGGCCATGGCGATACCGCCGATTCCGAGCGGACGGCCGAAGGTCTGGAACAGATCCTCGGGCGACATTCCTGCACCTGTTGCGGTGGAGCCGACGATCGGAACGACGAGCCACCACACAAGGAACGAACCTGCGGCGATGATGGCCGAATATTTCAGACCGATAATATATCCAAGACCCAGGATGGCGGCGCTCGTATTGACCTGCAGCATCACCTTGAACTTGTCGGCAATGGCGGTTCCCCATGCGGTCATACGGGTCGAGATGGCCTCACCCCAGAGTCCGAATGTGCTGGCGCAGAAGTCGTAGAGACCGCCGACCAGACCGGCCACGGCGAGCAGTTTGGCCTGGCTGCCGCCCTTTTCACCCGATACGAGCACTTCGGTCGTGGCCGTAGCCTCCGGGAAAGGATATTTGCCGTGCATCTCCTTGACGAAATATTTGCGGAAGGGGATGAGCAGTACGATGCCCAGGATGCCGCCGAAAAGCGAAGAGAGGAATATTTTGTAGAATTCGGCTTCGAGACCGAGAATATAGAGGGCCGGAAGGGTGAAGATCGCTCCGGCGACGATGATACCCGACGATGCGCCGATCGACTGGATGATGACGTTTTGTCCGAGCATATTCTTTTTACCCAAGACGTTCCCGACTCCGACGGCGATGATGGCGATCGGGATGGCGGCCTCGAATACCTGACCGATACGCAGCCCCAGGTAGGCTGCGGCGGCCGAGAAGAGAATCGCCATGAGGATGCCCATGGTTACCGAGTATGGGGTTACCTCCTTCGGCGTGGTGTTGGCCGGAAGGATGGGCTTGTACTCTTCACCCGGTTTAAGTTCCCGATAGGCGTTGTCGGGTAATGATTGTGTGGGTTTGTTTTGCTCCATGTTTATGTCGTTTTTTGTTGAATTTTTCACAGTAACTTACAAAGCTAATTATTTTCTGGAGAAAATAAAAAAGTTCCGGCCTCAAAATGGGGCCGGAATCCTATCTCAGCGGGTTTGGGGCGTTTATAGCGTCTGGATGAACGCGCTGATGGCCTGCACCAGCTCTTCCGAGATGGGCAGCGCAGGGTTGGTGTAGACACTCAGAACCTGCTGCTGCATGTCGCGCTCTTGGCTGATTTTCATCGGGTGGGTCATGTCGTGAATGATAATCTTGCGGGCTTTCGGCTGTGCCTGGGCTAGTGCTTCGGCATCCTTTACCGATACCTGCAGGTCGTTGTCTCCATTGAGAATCAGCACCGGCTGTTGCACGTTGCGGATCTCCTCGCGCGGATCATACTGCATCCAGGAGCTCATGTAGGGCTGGATGGAGGGGCGAAATACCATCTGGAGCTGGGGCGGAATCTCTGATTCGGGGACGCTCTCTCCCTGTTTGAGCCGGGAGAGTATCTTTTGGGTCGATAGCATCAATCCCGGATTGACCCCCATGGTCTGGATGCCGAGTTGGATCTGGAGAATCTCGTCGATCGGGAATCCTGCTCCGGCGATCGAGATGACGGCTGCAATACCCTTTTCGCCGTCTGCCGCCAGAGCCAGGGCGATGAGCGAACCTTCGCTGTGCCCGGCCAGTACGACCTTCTCGAATCCCGTCTGTCGGAGATAATCGATACATGCTCTTGCCCCGTTGATGTAGTCTTCGAAGCGGAGCGAATCCTCGGGTATTCTTTGGTTCGGGTCGGTGTAGGTGCTGGCACCGATTCCCTGCTTATCGTAGCGCAGTGAGGCGATGCCGGTACTTTTGAGCGCCTCGGCGAGTTGATAGTAGGCGTTGGTGTGGAGTGCAGGACCGCCGTTTCCGTTACGGTCGATCGGTCCCGATCCGGCGATGATGAGAACCGCCGTATTAGCCGGCTCATCGGGTGTAACGAGCGTTCCCCGGAGCGTTCCCCACGGTTGTGGAATGGCCACCTCCTCCTCTTTGGCCTGGGCCGTGAGAAGTGTGGCAAGCAGCAACAGGGTGCCGAGCCATTGGATTGTTTTCATTTTTATCTTGTTTTAGAGTTGTTCCGTCGTTGTTTCAAGACCGATCCCTCGTGACCCTTTGATCAGAATGAGGGCATTTCGGATCGGTTCCCGTTTCAATGCCTCCGCAAGCAGGTGCTGGTTTTGATAGAGTGAGGTCCGCGCGGGCTTTTCTGCCAGACTGTTGTAGGCCTGGGCGAAGTGGTCGCCGACCAGCAGCAATCGGGCCTCCGGAATTTCGGCCGCAAGTGCGAGAATACGGCAGTGCTCCTTCTGGGACCAGTCGCCCAACTCCAGCATATCTCCAAGAATCAGCACCTTTTGAGAACGTCCTTCGAGTGGCTCTGTACGGAAGTTGAGCAGGGCGGCCTGCATACTCGATGGGTTGGCATTGTAGCAGTCCAGAATCAGGGTGTTGTAGGACGATTCGAAACGTTGCGAGCGGTTGTTGTCGGGATGATAGGAGGTGATGGCCTTGCGGATGCGCTTCTCTTCGATGTTGAAATGGTGTCCGACCGCAACGGCTGCCGCTACATTGAAACGGTTGTAGTCCCCCTCCAGATGGTGAGCGACCCCTTCCGCCAGCGAAGTCGAATAGCGGTCGGTGTGAAGGCCCGGACGTTGGTCTGCCATCTCCGACAAGACCGGATCCTCTTTCCGGATAAAGGCTGTGCCGCCGTGTGCCGCCAGATAATCCAGCAGTTCCCCTTTGCCGCGGCGTACCCCCTCCGGGCCGCCGAATCCTTCGAGGTGGGCCAGCCCGACGTTGGTGATGATGCCGTAGTCGGGTTCTGCGATCGAGGTCAGCAGGGCGATCTCTCCGCACGCGCTGGCACCCATCTCCACAACGCCGAATTCGGTCCGATCGCTCATCGCGAGCAGGGTCAGCGGAACGCCGATGTGGTTGTTCAGGTTCCCGTGCGTGGCATAGGTCGTATATTTCTCCGACAGGACACGGGTGACGAGCTCCTTGGTGGTCGTTTTCCCGTTCGATCCCGTGATGGCCAGGATCGGAATACCCAATTCGCGGCGATGTTCCCGCGCCAGTGCCTGAAGCGCCTGTAGTACATCTTCGACTACGACCAGCCGGTCATTCAGATCGGGGTGTTGTGTCGGTAGTGAGGCATCGTCCACGACGGCATAAGCGGCCCCTTTGGCAAGGGCATCGGCTGCGAATCGGTTGCCGTCGAATGAGGCCCCCTTGAGGGCGAAAAAGAGTGAATCGGGCTCGATCCGGCGAGAGTCGGTCGAGATATGGGGATGGAGTCGGAACAGGTTGTAAAGCGTAGTCATGACTGGTGCTTTTATGCAATCGGGAGCGCTTTCGAACGCTCCCGAGGTTTGGTTAAATGTATTTGTCGCCGCTGTCGTATTTGACGTCGTCGATGAATTTCTTGACGTTTTGCTCTTCGCTGCGAGGACAGATCATCAGCACATCCTTCGTATCCACGACAATGAACTCTTTTAGCCCCTTGATGACGGCAATTTTCTCTTCGGGCAGTGAGATGATGCAACTGCGGGTGGTATCATCCGTATAGCACCCCTTTTCGGGTTTGGCGTTGGCATAACGATCCTTGCGGGCGTGCTGGTAGAGTGATCCCCAGGTGCCTATATCGCTCCATCCGAACTCTCCGCGATGGACGTAGACGTTGTCCGCCTTTTCCATGACACCGTAGTCGATCGAGATGGCCCGACATTCGGAGAAGACTCTTGCAACGGCCTCCTCTTCGGCAGGAGTTCCCAGTGCCGTGTCGATCGACTCGAAGAGTGCGTGGTGTTCGGGCAGGTGCAGGCGGAGTGCATCTAGAATATCCTCTACTTTCCAGATGAAGATGCCGGAGTTCCAAAGAAATTCGCCGGTCTGCAGGAAGGTCTGCGCCAGTTCGAGACTCGGTTTCTCGGTGAAGCATTTTACCTTGCTGATCGGCTGGTCGGACGAGACCTGAATGTAGCCGTATCCCGTTTCGGGACGAGTCGGCGTGATGCCGACGGTCATCAGGGCGGCGTGGTCGTCGATAAAATCGAGGCAATCTTCAATGATGGGACGAAAAGCCTCTTCGTCGAGGATCAGGTGGTCGGAGGGGGTGACGATCATTTTTGCCTTCGGATCTTTTTTCCGGAGGACTGAGGCGGCGTAGCAGATACAGGGTGCCGTATTGCGACCGATCGGTTCGCAGAGAATCTGATCCTCTCCGATTTCAGGTAATTGCTGCCGGACGAGCTCTTTATAGCGGGCGTTGGTTACGATCAGGAAATTGTTTTCGGGTATGATCTTGCGGAAGCGGTCGAAAGTCATGCGCAGGAACGATTTGCCTGTGCCGAGAATATCGAGAAACTGTTTGGGCATGGTCTGGCGGCTCAATGGCCAGAAGCGGCGGCCGATACCGCCGGCCATGATGACGCAATAGGTCTGGTTGTTCATAATCTATTTTGTTCGTTTTATTGACGAAAACCGGATTTGTTATAAAGATAGCGAACGACGAGCGGCAATTGCGAGTTTGTTTGCGAATTTACCGGAGTAGCCTTCTATCTTCTACAAAGATAAAAATTATTTCCTATATTTGCTGTCTATACCGCAATAATTCCGGACCATATTATGCAGATAAGACTTTTTACGATTCCGAACATTCTGACTCTTTGCAACCTGCTCTGCGGAGCCTTTGCAGCGGTCTCCGCCTTGTTACAGAATGACTTGGTGTCGGCGTTCTGGTTTATCGTGTTGGGCGCCGTGTTCGATTTTCTGGACGGATTCTCGGCCCGTCTGCTCAAAATGCCTTCGCCCATCGGTATCCAACTGGACTCGCTGGCCGATGTGCTGACCTTCGGGTTCGCCCCGTCGGCAATTCTTTTCCGGATGTATCTCGGAGCTGAATCACTCTGGTCTACGGATGTGTATGTGGGATTGGGCGTTTTTATTCTGGTGGCTTTTGCCGCGCTGCGTCTGGCTAAATTCAATGTCGACGATACGCAGACTACTGAATTTTGCGGACTTCCTACGCCGGCCGGTGGCTTGTTTTGCGCCTCCCTCGGTATGTTGTGGCAGATGGGACGTTTGCCTCTTACGGGGGAGGCTGTTGTTGCTATTGCTTTCGTAGTGGCCTTGTTGCTGATCGCTCCGATCCGCATGTTCTCTCTCAAATTCCACGGCTTCGGGTGGCGGGGCAATGAATTGCGCTATATCTTTTTGGCAACCAGCGCTGTGCTGATAATTTTCCTGCGGGCATACTCGATCCCGACAATCATCGTTTTGTATATTGTCGTTTCGACGATACGCTGGGTGTGTGCTTGGGCAAAATGTCCTGAAAAAACACGGGAAGCGTGATTTTTTATTATCTTTGCCGCAATTGTTTGTAGTGTACTCCGATGTATTCGAAGGCGTTGAAAAAAATTTTGTGGATTTTGTTGTGGGGAGGATTCCTGTTCGTCCCGATGTGTGTCTCCGCACAGTTCGATGCACAGGCCATGTACCGCCAGCAACAATTACAAAATGGCAACGACCCGAACGGAACTCCTATCGGCGCCAATCCATTTCAGAGCGATGATTCGAATCAACAGGCCGAACAGACCGATACCACCAAGAAAAAAAGAATTCGTAAACCGCTCGAATCCTATTTCTTCAACGATTCCATACGGGCTCTTCCCAATTTCTCGTGGACAATTAATAGTGATTACAACAAAGTGGAAATCAATCCGTTGGATACGACGTTGGCTACCTGGCGGATCGATTATCCCTTCTACAAGGAGGGGGTCGGACATGCCGCTTTGGGCGGATTGGGTCAGGCGACACTTCCCTATAACTATTTCGAACGACCCGAATATCGGGACTTCGACTTCGCGGCAGGGTTTGACGTATATACCTACCGCATGGAGAACGTCCCTTTCTACAATCTGAAAAAGCCCTATTTCCAGTTCCAATACCTTGAATCGGGACAGAAGAAGTTTCGGGAGGCGAATTTCGGGTTGACGGTAGCGCATAATATTTCGCCTACGACCGGTTTTAATCTGAATTACAGATCTCGCGGAACCAACGGACTTTATGAGTGGCAGAAGACCAAGAACCAGAACTTGTCGGTTGCCGTATCGCACACGGGAAAACGTTATTCGATTCATGCCGGGTATATCAACAACCACATGGAGATGCGTGAGAACGGAGGTGTCGTCGGTGAATGGGCCATTCGGGATACGGTCTTCGAAATGCCTTCCGGAGTGCCGATGAAGTTGACCAACTATCAGGCGCAGAATGTCTATCGCAACAATGTATTTTTTGTCGAACAGTCGTTCGGTATTCCGCTGGTTCCGGTAACGGATCGGGATTTTTCGATTGCGAATCTCCCGGCGGTCTATATCGGCCATTCATTCGAGTATAACGTCTGGAGCAAGGTTTATACCGATGTCAAGGGGACTTATACGGACGAGCGTTACAGCCGTGATGAGGAGGGAAATTTCGTCTTTCAGGATGGGTTGGAGTACTATAAAGATTGGTTTATTAACCCGGCACAGTCGCGGGATTCGCTTTATGAACGAGTCATCTCGAACCGGATTTTCGTCCAGGCTCAGCCATGGGATCGCAACGGGGTGATCGGTACTCTTAACGGCGGTGTCGGATTTGATCTGCATACCTATTCCCAGTTTCGGATGGAATCCTATTTGACGGGTTGTTACGAAAGGGTACACGAGAGCAGTTATTTCTTTTACGGATCGATCGAAGGCAAAATCAAGAGATATGTCGACTGGGGTGCGGATGCTAAATTCTACCCCTCGGGATATAGAGGCGGAGATATGTCGATTGGGGGAAATTTGACCCTGACGGGATTTATCCGCAACCGACCCTTGATTCTCTCTGGGCGTTTCCGTACGGAGACGCGTTCTCCGAGTTTTTGGCAGGAGAATCTATTCTCTAACCACTATGTGTGGAATACTCCTTTGAATAAGGAGAGCGAAACTCGTTTTGAGGTTTCGTTCCGAGTGCCCGATTTTGCTCTCGAATTGGGGGCATGGCAGGGTGTGGTCACCGACAAGATTTATTACGGCCTTGAGAATGGGGACGTACGGATCATGCAGGACCATGGGACGACCAGCGTGACGAGTGTATATGCCCGCAAAGATTTCCGGATTGCCGGACTTCATTTGGATCATAAGGTATTGTTGCAGTGGAGTACGAATCAAGAAGCAATACCCGTTCCGCTTGTCAGCGCCTTCCTGTCGTATTACTACGAGTTTTGGGCGGTGCGAGACGTGTTGAGAGTGCAGTTTGGATTGGACGGCCATTTCAATACGAGGTATTATGCGCCGGGATACAGTCCAGCTCTCTCCGAATTTGTCAATCAGCGAGAGGTACAGGTGGGAAACTATCCCTACGTGGACCTTTTCTTGGTCGCCAAGTGGAAACGAGCCCGAATATTCTTGAAATACCAACACATCAATCGTGGACTGTTCGGTAATAACGAATATTTCGCCATTGCGAAATATCCGCTTAATCCGGGTATGTTCAAGTTCGGTATTTCGTGGGGATTCTATGATTAGCGTACTGTACGGCACGGGAAGAACTGCCTGCAGAAATAAATCGTATGATAAGAAAAACCGTTTTAACGTTTATATTTTTAATTCTGCTGACCACTTTCTACGGCTTTAATGCGAATTTCAGCTCCTCTTCGATGGAGGAAGTCGATCCGCAGGCCCGAAGCGTATCGATGTGCGTGATCTCCCCCTATGATGCCCTGATACGTGCTGTCAGCGAACGCGAGGGGAACGATTGGCGCTTGATCAGTGCCATTGCCTACCATGAGTCTCGATTTACCCCCGATATTGTTTCGCACCGAGGAGCCTGCGGACTGATGCAGATCATGCCGGCCGTTGCCCGTCAGTTTGATGTCGCTTCTTCGGAGGAGCTTTTCGATCCGGAAACGAACGTTTTGGTAGCCAATAAGATCCTTAATCGGATTTACTCTTCGTTGAGATTACCGGCCGGTATCCCTGAAAAGGATCGTATGAGTATTGCTTTGGCCTGCTACAACGGAGGAATCGGCCATATTGATGATGCACGAAGACTTGCTCGCGTCAACGGTGAGAATCCCAACAGTTGGGAGGTTGTCCTGCGTTATCTGGAATTGAAAGCAGATCCGGAATTCTACGAGTCAGATGTCGTACGTTGCGGTAAATTTACCGGTTCGGCCCAGACAAAGGCTTTCGTCGACGACGTGATGAACCGTTACGACAAGTATTGTTCGATGGTTCAGTAGGAAATGGATTGAAAGGGGTGGAGTGATTCGTCGTAGTGAGTCGGAGCTGCGCCTCAGGAAAAAAGGCAACTCGTTAATCGAGTTGCCTTTTTTCCTGAAACATTTTTGAGCTTTCCGAAAGGGCGAATCATACGGACTGGGGTAAGGAGCGATGTCCCGTGTCCGATCGTTGAAATGATGGATTACAACGCAGATTCCACCTCGTCGTAGATCAGTTCGAAATCATCGACCCAAAGGACGCTCTCGTTGCTGCCTATGAAGTAATCGCCCCATCGCGATGCCGAGCAGACGATTACGATGTGGGTAGGTTTACGATCCGTGGCAACGTATTTGAGCGGGATTGTGAATTCAGCCCACTCTTCGACGCTGTTCGTGAGGGCCAACTCGCCGTAGGCAATCACATCCGGTCCGTTCGGGTTGAAGAAGGTGTTGGGATCCCGTGTGTCGATGATGATGGGGACTTCGTCGGTTCCCAGCATTTCGCTCTCCTTGGAGGAGACCCCGTATTTTTCCGGAGTCCAGGTGCCCAGGGCAATATAAACGACGCCGTTATCGGGATCACCCACCTTCAGATTCTGTCCGGGCGGTTGTAGTTCGCCTACCTTGGTCAGCAGCCCGCGATTGTATTTCACCCATCCATGCAGAGCAGTCGGCCGATTTTCGAACGGTCGGCCGAATCCGACGATACCGTTGGTGGCCCGTGTTGCCACGTAGCGTCCCGTGAAAAGATTTCCGGCCGCAATTTTGACGAGGTTTCCGATACCCACGTGCTTCGATTCGAGTTTGGCGGCGTATTTCCCCGTGCTGCCCGGACGTATATCCTCGGTTTTGTTCGTGAGAACCGCATTGCCGATTTTGGCTCCCGGATTTCCGGTCCCCCAGTAGCGGGTCTCCTCCGAGAGATATGGGCAGACGATATTTTGAATGGTATTCCACTCCTCGAATCCTCCGTTTGTCAGGAGCGGAGCCGCTTCGGTCGTAATCGTTACGAGTTCCGATTCATGATTCCCCGATACGGCGATAACTTCGTATTGGGTATCAGGTTCCAGACCGGATAAACAGGTATTGAAGGCACCTCCGGATATGTTGATTTTCTCGGACGGGACGGAGATCCACTCTTCATCGCCGGCTTTCCGATAGCGGAATCCCAGCTCCTCGCCGCTCAATCCCTCGGCATAGAGCCAGGCGACGCGGCTCCACGCATCGACCTGCGTGAACTGTACCGATACTTCCGTGGGGATCACATAGAGGGACCATTTTTGTTCTATGTCGTGGTAGGAAACGTAAACATAGCGTACCGATTCGAACGAGGTGAGCTCGTCGATCGAAGGGGTCATGGTTGTAATATCGGCCGGACCGAGTTTTAATCGAGTGATTGTGATTTCGTTCAGGTCGGTTCCCAGCGGTACGTATGCGGTTGCCATGAGACGCTCGGGGTCGATTACCGAGGCTCCGATTTGTGATTCTACCTCGAAATAGCGATCGATTTGCTGTTCGGCCATGATGGTCCATTCGTAGTCCTGATAGAAGGAGAGGGTCAAATAGAGCGGGGTGCGCAGATCGAATACGCCGCTGAGCGGAATCGACGATCGGGCATCCTCTGTTACGGAAATTTTGTTGATCTTTACTTGGCTGATGTCGGTCTGTTCGTCCAGATGGAGGGTTACCGTATTGTTTTTTTTGTCGATATTATCTGCCGAGCAGGTAAACCCTTCGCCTTCGACACCGAGTATCTCGAGTTCGACGACGGGATAGGGGATCGTGTTGCTGATGCAGGATCCCAATACCAGGGCGGAAACGAGTCCGACGATTTGTCGCAAAGATTTTTTCATCATGCCTTGTTGGCTTTCTTGTTCCACAAATGAACGGTTACACCGATGTGAATATTGAGCAGATTAAGACGGAATCTCATTTTGGAGGCTGTCCGAGTTCCGATTATGTTCCCGGCTTCGTCCTTTTGTTTGATTTTCGAGTACTCCAAGCCGCCTAACCCGAATGAAATCGTACTGCAAACATTGGGAAGGATATATACGGCCATGCCCGGATTGAATCCCAAAGAAAGTTGTGTCTGGTCGCCATTGACGGCTTTGATCCGATCACCGGTTTGGTAGGAGAAGTTGGTCGAACCGCTTTTCATCGAAAGATCTACCTCACTGAAGAAAGCGAAGGTCCCTTTGTTATCGAGACCGGCGTAGGATCTGAAAAAGAGTCCTACCGAGAGGGCGTTGCTTTTTAGATGTATATTGTTGAATGCCAGATTTATGTCATTTGTTTCTCCCAGGTTGATATTGGCGGATCCCAATGATCCGGAGAGATTCGTGTATCCGAATCGTACGCCCGCACACATGTTATCCTTGAAAAAGTAACCGACCGATGGATTTATCGTGAAGATACTTCCGTTCAAATTGAGGTTGTCCAGGATAAGCATGAAGTCCGTGTCATCGCTCGATAGCGTACCGTAGGATACCGTCAGGCCCAGGGCGACTTCGCCTGCATACGCGAATTTTAATTTATTGATTTCTCGATCCATTCGTCGGCGCATTGGGAGAAACCGTTGTTTTTTAGGGCGGTTCTGATTTTTTTGCAGGGAGTCGATCGTTGGGGTATCCGCAAATTCCGGATATAGGGTAGGTTTCGGGAGCGATGAATAGCCGGAATCGGAGACCTGGGTCCCGACCAAGAGCGAATCGAGCTCGGTGACAGGGAACTGTTCCGTTCTGAGCGGTTCCTGTGCTCTAAGCATGGAGATCGCGGCAGTAGCTGTCAGCAGGGAAAATAGGAGTCGTTTCATCGTATTTGTCGGGTTATAGATAGAATGATACGCCTAATCCGATTGAGAAAATGTTGATCTTGAAATTCATCATGCTTGTCGAACGCTCGCCGACCGTGACTTGGTTATGAACTTGTCGTGTCCGGTTATAGGTGATACCCATGACACCGACGTTCACTTCGAAGGCCAAGTTGTTTGTTGCGAAAGCAACCAGTCCGGGGGATATGCCCAATGAGAAGGTGAAACTCTTTTGGAAAGTTCCTCTGATTGGGTAATCCATGGCGAATTCGGCCTGACCTCCGCCCAGAGCCAACTGCATTTCGTTGAATAGAGCGAATCTTTTGCTTTGTCCGAGGGGGATGTATTGCCTCCAGATAAGTCCGAATGAATAATTGTGCTGTAGTGCGTAGTAATATTCCAGGTTTAGGTTGATGCCGGTCTCTTGGTCTCCCAGATTGATGTCGGCCCCCTTGACGCGAAGCATTGAACGGGAGTAGTTGAATCGCCCCCCGATGGCCATGTTGTCCCGGATGGCATAGGCAATCAACGGACTGATCTTGAATGTATATCCGTCCGAATTTATATCGTTGATTACCAGGAATGTGTAGTCTGTATTGGTATGCGTCGAATAGGAGGCCGAGATACCTCCAATCCATTGTCCTTTGGGTACGAATCGGTTAGACAGAGACGACAGACCCCTCGATAATCGAGGATCGGGCCGATGTTCTGTTTCGGGCGATTCTTGAGTTTTAAGGCTTGTATGGGCAGACACCGATGAGTCGGATGCCGGAGGGGACAGATGTGTTTGTGCGGATGAATCGACCGCGGGCCGAGTTTGGGCCTGCGATCGATCCATTGCGCAACAGATGCTGAGCGTCGTTAGAATAGCGAGAAAAAAACGCATTGGTATTAATATACGAATTCGATGTCGTCGAGATACATTTTACTGTCGGTGCTGCCTTCCATGTAATCGCCTCGATAGCTGGACGATGCGGTAATCATCAGGTAGTTGGGCATTTCATCGCTGCGATAGGTGATTGGCAACGTGATCTCGGTCCACTCGTTGACCGTAGTTTCCTGGATCCAGTCACCGTAACCGTAGATCGGACCTTCGGGGAGCGACTCATCCGAGGGATTGAAGAAGGTGCTTTGGTCGTAAGTATCCACCTTGTGGTAAGAACTCCACTTACCCATGCAGATGAACAGACGAGCCTTGTCGTTCGAGCCGACTGTTCCCTTGTACCAGAATTTGATCGCTTTCGGACGGGCGTTGAACGTGAAGGGACGCCCCATGTAAACGTCTCCGTATTTGATGTTGTGGACACCTCCGAATGTTCCGACGAAGATGTTGCCGGCAGCGATTTGTCCCAGGAAGCTCTTGGTTTCGAGCAGAGCGGCCTGGGTTCCTTTCGATCCGGGACGGACATCGCTGGTTGGCGAGGTGATGATCATACCGCCCGATTTAGCAGCCGGGTTGCCCGATCCCCAGAATCCCATGTAGGCCGTACCGGTACCGGTGCTGTTGCCGATTTCGCCTTCCGGACAGGGATAATAGGTGCTATTGAAGTAGGTCCATGTTTCGAAGTCTCCGTTGGGGATCTGGACTCCTGCGTCCGTCGACATACTCCGTACGGTCCCCTGCTCGGCATCGTTGATGAGCAGCTGGTACTCGTAATCGCGTCCTGCGGCGAAGTCGGTGGCTTGAGCCGTATAGGTGAAGTTTTCTCCGACTGCGGCCGTGGCGGTTTTCCACTCACCGAACTCTGTCTCTCCGGTCAGGCGTTCCCGATAACGTACCTTCACGTTCGAGATCGACGGGTCGGTCATGATGACCTGGAAGTTGGCCGTATTGAGCCATAAATCATAATTGCTCAGATCGGTCAGGCCGGTTACGGCGATATGAGCGGTTCCCGTGCCTTCGGTGTCTGTTACATCGGTCATGGTGAAGACGATGTCATGGATTCCTCCCTGGAATTTCGCAAAGAAAGCATCTTCCAGAGTTAAGGTGCCGTTATTTTCGTCCTGAGGCGTATAGCTGATGCCATTGGCGGCTGCATCCGGCGAGACGGATCCGTTTTCCATGACCGTATAGTTTTGTTCTCCGTCCTGAATTCTGATACCGCCGAGAGCTTGTACGGACGATACATTGAACGAGATCGGAGTTGCATTGTAGCCGATCACCGAGTTCATGTCCACACCGTTTCCTTTGATCGAGGGTTGGGGACTGAAGATAAACGGGTCTTCATGAATCTCTCCGTTCTCCTCAACCTGTACCGTAATACCCAGGTATCCGTCGGGAGTCTTCGAATATTTGAATTTCAGCGTGTGGAGGGTTCCCTTTTCCGGATTCGGGATAAATCCCGTCTTCGATACTTCGCCTAATTGCGTGCTGGATCCGTAGAAACCCCAACTCAGGTTGCTGACTCCTTCTGGCAACAGGAAGTAGCCCGTTCCGTCTTCCGTATAGGAGAGGGTCGGGACGGAGTTGTTCTCCGCCTCAGCTTTCGAGAAGTTGTCGCTGGCGCTGACGAAAGTCTTGAATCCGAGATCCATCTTGTCCAGAATTGTCTGGTCGAAAACGACCTGCACGCCGACATTGGTGATTTTACAAACCACCTCGTCGATCACAACGTCTTTCGGGATGATATTTACGTCCAACTCGCCGTAATAGCTTTTGTTGGTGAATGTAGCAGCGCTCTGATCGCCTGCTTCAACCTTGATGCGGTATTGTCCGGCAACCAGGTAGAAGTCTCCGGGGGCATCCGTAGCCGGCTGGTACTTGCGGATGAGTTTTTCCTCGCCTCCTTCGATCTTGTATACACGCATTGTACTGTGGTCGAGTGCGTTGTATTCTGCACGCGAGTTACCGATGCTCAGACTCAAACGGAGTCTTCCCATTTGATCGCCCGATGTTTCGTCCACGCTGCTCGTGGTGCAGGCGCTCAGCGAGACTATCCCCGCTAACAGGGTTATATATTTTAAGATATTTTTCATGGTCTGTTCAAGGGTTTATTCGTGATTCGGATTGACGTAGAGCATGATGGATTTTACCGTCGTGCCCGATGCATCGGATATGCTGAGTTCGAAATCGGTATTGCCGGGGGCGACACCGTACAACGCGGGCATGAAGTTCGTAATGTCGATCTTCAGCGAAGTGGCTCCGGATACTTCGTCTTTGGTCGGGAATCCGAGCCCTTTCAAAGCCGTATTCATTTCATCGCTGGCCGGATTGATCAGATCCATCTCCTCGGCCAGATTGAGCTCAGTCAACACATCGCCAGTCAGCATATCGCTCTTGATACGTACCGTCAAGCCGGTGATGCCTGTTTCCGAAGCGATGTCGATGATAACGGGCAGCCCTGCGTCGGTT
Organism: Candidatus Alistipes avicola; assembly: GCA_019118565.1. Taxonomy (GTDB): domain Bacteria; phylum Bacteroidota; class Bacteroidia; order Bacteroidales; family Rikenellaceae; genus Alistipes; species Alistipes avicola. Next base: position 173,479 of record DWYR01000008.1, read on the forward strand.
ACTTCATGACGAATGCCGAAATCGGTCGTACCTCCTTTACCATCGCTCCAAATGACACTCGGCCCCTCGTCCGAACCGCCGCCCGTATGGGATACGATGATGGTCAGCGTCGTATAGGATCGCCGTCCTTCGGAATCCACAGCGATAAATTTTGCCGTATGGGTTCCTGTATAGTCGTACAGTCCTTTCATTCCCGCATATTTGGCCGTGATTTCGAGGTCGGATCCATTTTGGCTGACGAAACAGTATGCTTCGGCCGGATTTGCCTCGGGCCAAAGGGAGATTCGATTGTCGGTGAAGCCGGCTGCCTGCAAGGCAGATAGGAACTGTGCGTTGTCCGAATCGAAGATCACGTCGAGCGAAGAGACGGTCGAGCCGCTGTACGGTGTGAAGACCGCCATGATGTGGTCCGTACATTGATCGATGTTGAAGTTGAAGATTGCATCGCTGATCAGGAACGGATCCTCCACTTTGTGGTTGCCTCCCAATGAGAGTACCGGCGCGTTTTCATCCGAGACCTCTTCGTCGGGAATTTCCTCTTCCCCGTAACTATAGAGCGAAGACATAACATCCACGTCGATTTTTTCGTCGTAGACCCAGGTTTCTACCGTAATCTGTAACTGCACGTTCCCGTCGCTGGCGTGGAGAATCTTGATGCCGATCTTGCGCCATTGTCCCGCTTTTACGTTTTGCAACTCCTGGGTCCAGGTGATGGGAACATAGGAGGGTTCCTGCCCTTCGCCCGCTTTGTTGTAGGAGCCCGAAAGGACGATCTTGATGGTGTTGTTGCTCGATTGAGCCTTGAAGAATCCGGCACGGGCATCCTCACGACCGAATACGAGCGAGTGATTGCCCAGTGAAAGTGTTGTGGTGAGTTGTTGTTCCGAATCGTCCGGTTTGAAGAGAGCATTCAGATCGGCCGACAGTTCGACGGTGGTCTTGATATTGGCCAGACGACAGATTAGATTGCTGACATCCGTCTGCATCTTTTTGATGACATTGACGGTTACCTCTCCGTAATAGGTCGGGGTTTCCCACTCGGCATCGGGCATTGTGGCGTAGTTGGGCGATTCGGCCGTTACGGTATAGGTGTCCTGAGGCAATTCGAGACGTCCGAGCGATTTGATCTCTTCGTATGTATAGCTGCCCACCTCCTCTTTGGACGAGTTGAAGATTTTGACGAGGTAGTCTCCGGGAGCTTCGCTCGTGGCGTGTATCGTATTGTGGGGAAAGATGTTTTGGCTGAGATCACCGTCGTCTTTCGAAGTCTCCTGGTCATTGGTTACGGTCAGATCCCATTTTTCGAAAGAGAGGTATCCGGTCTCTTGGCCGGATTGTCCCTGGGGATTATCCAAGTCGAGTCCGTCTCGACCACAACTTACCGTTGCCAGTACGATGGCGAACAGGAACGATATTTTGGCGAAAGTCTTCATAAAATGAATTTTTCAGAGGTTACACAATTAAGCTTCCGGATTGATCTCGATCTCTTCGAGCTCGATCGGGGTGAGAGTATCGTCCAGTCGAATGTCGATGCTTCCCTGTCCAACTTGCGAGGCATCCACTTCGATCTTGTGCCAGGTACGGGCGACTGTCGAACCGATTTCATGTTCAGGGAATTGAACTTCCACGCCGTTCTGCGATTTGGTAGCGGTCCCCGACAGAAATAGTTTACTCTCCGCCTTGACGAAGATCATGGCGGACGATGCATTTGCGAACTTGAATTCATTGCCCGATTCGGTGCGGACGATGAATTCGGCATCGGTGTAATACTTGTTGAACATTTCGCTGCACGAGAGACTAATGACCGAATTGACCAGCGAGGCGGTGATATTTTGTTGGATGGTCTGGCGGGCCAGAACCGTGAACTCCTGCGTGCCTTCGTAGCAATAGGCGGTCACTCCCTCTTGCGAAGGATCTCCATAGCGGATCGTGGCCGTATAGTCTCCGCTGGCCATATAGGGTTTGTCATAGGTGTGGAATTTTTCGTATTCGGCCGAGAAACTTTCGGTTTCCGTGCCCGGTTTTCCTTTAAGGAGGAGCCAGAAATCGCCTGCATCCGGAATAACCGTTTCCGGCAGGTTTGTTGTTGCTCTGGTTTCGATCATGAGCGAAATGGTCGGTGCGAATTCTACTGTACCAAAACCTGTCTCCGTCGTCGTATTCTCCTCTTTCGAGCAGCCGATCGACAGGATCAGCATCGCCATGGGTAACAGCAAATACTTTTTCATGAGGGTATTTTTTTGATTTTTACTATGTTTATTTTATGATGGTTACACGAATGTTATCTACGTGGCAGTAAACCGAAACACTCGTTGTTGCCCAGATCTTGTCGCGGTTGGAGTAAATCTGCCATGTCAGGCGAGAATTCTCGTTGCATCCATCCACCCGCAGGTTTTGCATCTTGTCCGGCAGGTTCGCGGCATCGGAGAGTTCGCTTGCTCTTTGGTCCTTCAGAGAGACGAAGTCCAACGCCCGACCCGAATCGATCGCAGAGCCGCTGTTGTCATCCGTGCGTCCGAAAGTATAGGTGGCATAGCTGTTGGCTTGATCCGAAGACCATACCTTTTTCGAATAGCCTGTATCGAATGATACGTTGACCGATACGTTTGCTCCCGGTTTGAGCGGCAATGGACGGGTGTCGATACGGCCGTGAACACGCGAATCGGTAAGTCCTGAGTGGGTGGCGATGTAACAGTTCGCCTTGATGCAGGTGTTGGCAACCGTGCCGCCTCGGGCTGCATTCCAGTTGTCGAGTCCCCAGTCGGTCAGGATTGTACCGCCGGATTCGCCGACTCCTCCATCTTCGTTTTCGGTATGGTACTCCCCGATTGCGGAGAAGTCTTCAAAAAGGAGGTAGGGGGCAATCAGTCCTACTGCCGTTCTCTCTTCGCCCGTGTAAGCCACGGTCGTTTCGCCTTTCACGCCGGTTGCACTCTCCGATTCATAGATGATAGTGAGCGGGGTTGTCTTCAAGAGTTCTCCGTAGAGATCTGCATAGAAGGCGATGGATTTTACCGGAGTATCTTTGGTAAAGGTCTTTGAGGTGCTTCCGTCGCGGAAAGTCATCCCCTCCGGAGCCTGGACTTCGAATTGTGTCGGTTCTTCGCCCAGTTGCGAATAGTCGGCTATCGAAAAGTCGAGGTAGCTGACCGGCAACTCTTCGGGAATGGTCAGGGTAATCGGGGTGATGCGTCCGGCCTCCATTGTCTTATTGACCGAAACGGTCAGCGTGTGCGACCGATACCCTTCGGGGGAGAAGGCTGTGAATGAGATCTCTCCGTTGATAGCGGTCGGATTGATAAAGGCCCAGGCATAGTTCTCCTCCTCTTCGGTCAGGGGCTCTTCCAGATTCAGGGTGATCGTGCGGCCTCCTTCGCTTAGGGTCATGGGTGCCGAGGGTGTGGCTGCGTCGAAAGAGACGTTGCCGACTACCTCGGTTGGAAAGTCGATTTGCAGTTTGGCAACAGGGACACCCCAGATATTGCGCCCGGCAGGGATCTCGATGCGGATCGCATGGCATTTGTGTCGGAAATGAAGTGTGTGATCAGGAAGTTGGGTCAGCATCTCGTCGCTTGATGCGAATGATTGAAGTGCCGGAGCTGTTACAGGGTCTGCGGCCATGATGTCGTTTGTCCCGTCGTAGCGTCCCGATTGTTCAGCTGAAATATGGTAGGATACTTGGGTCCCGTTTGTGCTTTGGGGAAGAGGGTAGACTCCGGTGAATGTGTATTCGCCATCGGGCATCGGCGTGGAAATGGTGGAGCTGAACACGCCGGCAGAAAACTCCGTCCGGAAATAAGCCAGGGAAAAAGTCTGGGCTTCGAGCGTATAGGAAGACCCTCCGTCTGCGCTAGCCCAGATAGCGATCCGGTCGTTGTCATCCCAATGAGTCGTCGCCCAATCGTTGTTGTCGATACTTGTATGTGGAGCGATCGACGAGGAAGATACATCCGGATTACCGTCTCCGTTTTCGCACGATATTGCTACAAACAAGTCTTTTCCCGACGGGATGTTCGGGTCGGAATCGTTGTTTTTTGTACAAGCTGTCAGTAGTGTCAGCGCGAGCAGAATATACAGGTATTTCGTTGTCATAATGAATGATTCGCGATTTCACTCATGGACAAAAATAGGCCGATTCCATTTATAATAAAAATAATTTCAACGAACCGGATATTTTTCACCATGAACCGGAGGTTTGTTCGCTTGAGAAGAGGTTTATAAAAAGGGGAAAAAGGAGAGCTTGAGTCTTGGTCGGAGGATATTTGCGCCTCCTGTGATCGACGAGAGCAGAAAGAGAAAAAGCACCTCCATCGGGAGGTGCTTTTTCTCTTTCTGCTCTCCAACTGAAGAGCTTGTCTTTTTCAGAACTTCGGACGACTCAGTCGAGATGTGAAATTCCATTCGAGATTTAATTTTTCAGGTATTTGTCGAGCCATCCGAAGAACTCGCGCTGCCAAACCACCGAGTTCTGGGGTTTCATCACCTGGTGAGCCTCGTCCTCGAAGGCGATCAGTTTGGCATCGAGTCCGTGCAGACGAGCTGCGGTGAAGGCTTCGAGCGACTGCGAGTAGGGAATGCGGTAGTCGAGCTCGCCCGTAATGATCATGATCGGAGTATCCCATTGGTCGATCGCGCGATGCGGCGAGTTGGCGTAGCTGCGCATGGCTGTTGCGTTGTCCTTGTCCCAGTAGGCGCCGCCGTAGTCGTTGTTCAGGAAGAACAGTTCCTCGGTCGACCCGTACATGGAGTCGAAATCGAAGATACCGCAGTGCGAGATGAAGGCTTTGAAGCGTTTGTCGTGGTGTCCGGCAAGGTAGTAAACCGAATAGCCGCCGTAGGATGCACCTACACAGCCGAGGTGATCTTTATCTACCCAAGGCTCTTTTGCCACGTCATCGATAGCCGAGAGATAATCGCGGATGTTCTGGCCGGAGTAGTCGCCCGAAATCTGATCGAGCCACTCCTGTCCGAACGAGGGGAGTCCGCGGCGATTGGGGGCTACGATGATGTAGCCGTTGGCCGCCATCAGCTGGAAATTCCAACGGTAGCTCCAGAATTGCGAAACGACACTCTGAGGACCGCCCTGACAGTAGAGCAGCGTGGGGTATTTCTTGGCCGGATCGAAGTCGGGCGGCAGAATAACCCAGGTGAGCATCTGTTTGCCGTCGGTGGTCTCTACCCAACGCTTCTCGACTTTGCCCATGCGGATGTGGTCCAGGATGGGCTTGTTGACGAAGGTCACCTGCGTCAGGGTTCCGTCCGCAAGGTTGATATCGAACAGTTCGTCCGGCGAAGAGATCGTGCAGATGTCGGCCACAGCCTTGCCGTTCTCGATCGATACGGCGTTGATGTCATGGTCTCCCTTGGTGATGACCTTTACATTGCCGTTCATGTCTACGTGGCAGAGCTGGTGCGTAGCCTGGATCGGCGAGAGGAACCAGAGAGCCTCGTTGCCGTCCCAGATAACATTCGTTGCGTTGTAGTCGAAGTTCTCGGTCAGATCCTGCATCTGTCCCGTAGCCGAATCCCATACGAACAGACGCTCCTTGTCGGCCTCGTTGCCGGCACGGCGCTGCGAACGGAAAGCGATCTTCGTCCCGTCGGGCGAGAAGACGGGGTATTTGTCGTAACCCGGCATTTCGGGGGCTATCTTCAGACGCGGATCGACCTCTCTGGTTTTGCAAATGTTGCGGGTTTCGCCCGTAGCCAGATCATAAACGAAAATATCCGAGTCGGTCGAGATGGCGTATGCGGTACCCGTCAGCGGTTTGCAGGTGTAGGCGAGCTGTGTGCCGGCGGGGTTCCAGCTAATCTCTCCCATGTCGAAGTAGGGTGCCAGCGGGGTATCCCATGCTGCCTCCGGGCCGAGAATGTCCTTGCCGTTGGCCACGCCGCTATCTGTCAGGTCGGCCACGAAAATATGGCGATACTCTCCCTCGTCCCAATAGTTCCAGTGGCGGGCCATCAGGTCGTCATAGACGCGGGCTTTCGATTTGTCCATATCCTTATAGAGGTCGGATGAGCGACGGTCGGCTACCTGGACACTCTGTACATAGAAGAGTTTGTCGCCGGTCGGGTTGACACCGAAACCCTCGATGTCCTTATCGAGCGAGGAGAGCTGTTTGACGGCCGTTCCGTCGATGTTCATCTCCCAGATCTGCGAGGAGCCGCTGCGATCGGACAGGAAGTAGATCTTCGTTCCGTCGCCATTCCACTGCGGGCTGTAGTTGTTCGATGCGAAGTCGGTCAGCTGAGCTGTCTCTCCGCTGGCTGCATCGCGTACGTAGATGGCGGTTACACCGCGGTTTTCTTGCAGGTTGTAGTGGGTTACGGTGTAGAGCAGCTTGCTTGCATCCGGCGAGAGCCCAGCCAGCCCTACGCGGCCCATTTTCCACAAGATCTCAGGGGTCAGAACGCCTCCGGCGATCTCCTCCTGCGTCAGCTCGTTGTCGATAGCAAGGGGCTGGGGACGCTGCTCGCTGCCGCATCCGCTCAGACCCATGAGCGTAATTGCCATAAAGAAGAATAATTTTTTCATTTCGGATCGGTTTAACTCTATTTGGTATAAATTTGTCGCATCGAAATAAACTGTCCTATGCAGCTGGAACTTTTTTTTGCAGACAAGACCGTGCTTTTCACCGACGAATCGGTCCCTGAAACCTTCTTCAGGATCGATCTTGCGCAGGGTGATGAAATTTCTCGCACGAAGGTACTCAATTTTCTCGAAACGCACAAGGCCATAGCCATTCATGGGGATCGGCCCGATGAGATTTTCCATCGTTTTGGCCGGGAGTTCACGCCGGTCGAGGCGGCCGGAGGGTTGGTTGTCGACGGAGAGGGGCGTTGGCTGCTGATCCATCGCAACGGTCGTTGGGACCTGCCCAAAGGGCACGTGGAACGGGGTGAGGATACCGAGACCGCGGCTCTGCGCGAAGTGGCCGAAGAGACCGGTGTGGCGGGCGCGAGCGTCGTACGTCCGTTGTGCCGGACTTATCACGCCTATTATATGCACCATCGTTGGGAGTTGAAACATACCCATTGGTACGAAATGCGCATCGACGGATGCAAGCGACTTGTCCCCCAACAGGAGGAGGGTATCGAACAGGTGGCGTGGTTTGCACCTGATGAGGCGAAAGTGTGTGCCAAAGAGATGTTTCCCAGCGTCCGCCGGGTGTTGGAGCGTATGGAACGCTAATACCGGGTGTTTAAAACAAGAGAAGGAGAAGATCCCTTGAGCGATCTTCTCCTTCTCTTGTTTTGTCCTCACTTGTTTAGGAGGGCATGGGAATTTGATTCATGGCGTTGGCCATCGATTCGGCAATTTGGTCGAGCGCCTCGCGGAGTTTGCCGCCGATCATCATGCGCATCATCATATTCAGATCCGCGTGCAGAACCATCCGCATACGGGTGTCGTACGGAGCTACCTGCTGCAACTGAATCCAGAACGTAAAGTCGATCGGAAGTCCTCCCTCGCCGCTCTGAATCTTGACATACTTGGGGCACTCCTTGTCTACGATCTCCAGTTTGACCGTAAAGCCTTTTGCCTTGAAGGAGCAGTGGTTCTCGTCGGCCTGCCACTCCTCGACCTTGTCCTGTACGGCCGGTGTGAGGTTGTCGAATCGGCTGATGAGAGTGTAGATCAGTTCGGCCGGCCGGCGTATCTGATGTTGTTTCGATTCGTATTTTTCCATAGGTTACCTTTTTTGTGGGGAACAAAGATAGTGAAAGCCGAGCGGCAAATGCAAACTTGTTTGCGAATTTGTCCGAGGCGCATCCTGTTTTCTGTAAAGATAGTGAAAGCCGAGCGGCAAATGCAACTTGTTTGCGAATTTGTCCGAGGCGTAGCGGCTTCCCCGCAGGATCAGTCGAACGAGATGGTGCGCTCCTCGTCGTCGTCGATCGAGATCCGTACGGTCATGATATTTTCCGGCAGCAGCTCCTCGATCTTTTCGGGCCACTCCACCAGACACAGCTCCCCGGAGTAGAAATATTCTTCGTATCCGAAGTCGTAAGCCTCTTCGAGCCGGTTGATTCGGTAGAAGTCGAAATGATAGATACATCGACCCTCGCGGGTGGAGTATTGGTTGATGATGGCGAATGTCGGGCTGGTTACCGTGTCATCGGCACCAAGCTGGGCGACGATCTCCCGGATCAGGGTGGTTTTTCCGGCCCCCATCTCGCCTCGGAAGACGACGACCGTACGGTCGCCCAATGCCTCTACGATGGCTTCGGCAACCTTCGGCAGATCACTCTGTGAATCGATATGAATGGTTTGCATGATGCTATTTCTTGGGTTTAAGTACGATGTAGGGGACGATCATCTCTTCCATCGAGATGCCGCCGTGCTGGAACGTATTGCGATAGTAGCGGATGTACTTGTTGGCATCGTTGGTGTATACCAAAAAGTCGGTGTTGTAGGCGAAAATGTAGCTTGACGAGAGGTTGCCCGACGGGAGCTGAATATCCTCCGGACGGGTGATTTCATACACTTCGCGTGAGTTGTAGTTCAGGTTGCGTCCGGTCTTGTAGCGCAGGTTGGTCGAGGTCTCCCGGTCGCCGGTCACCTTGATCGGGTTGTCGATGCGGATGGTTCCGTGGTCCGAGGTGATGACCACTGTATGGCCGTGCTCGGAGAGCAGACGCAAGATGGTCAGCAGGTCCGAGTGTTCGAACCAGGAGCGGGTGAGCGACCGGAAAGCCGCCTCGTCTTCGGTAAGTTCCCGAATGACATCCGTTTCGGTTCGGGCATGGGAGAGAATATCGAGGAAGTTGTAGACAATTACCGAGAAGTCGGCATCGTAGATCCGTTGGATATTGTCGATCAATTTGCGTCCCGCCTCGGGGCGTACCAGTTTGTCGAACGTATATTTGTAATTCTTTCCGCTGGAAGCCATCAGCCGTTGCAGGAAGTGTTCCTCGTACTGGTTCTTGCCGCCCTCTTCGTTGTCGTTGAGCCAGCGGTCGGGCATGATCTTGTCGATGGCCAGCGGCATCAGACCGGCGAAGATCGCGTTGCGGGCGTACTGGGTGGCTGTCGGAAGGATTGCACAGTAGAAATCATCGACTGCCACGTCGTAATAACCGCGCAGCAGCGGACTGATCGAGCGCCACTGGTCGTAACGGAAGTTGTCGATCAGCAACAGGGTCGTTTTCGGATTGGCATCCGCAACCGGGAATATCTTGGTTCGCATCAGGGTGTGGGACATGACCGGGGTCGATTCGTCCCGTTTGTTGATCCAGTTGTAGTAGTTGCGCCGAACGAATTTGCAGAACTCCTGATTGGCCTCCTGCTTCTGGTAGGTCATAACTTCCTGAATGCTTTGGTCGGTCGAATCCGAAAGAGCGATTTCCCAATTGGTGATGCGCCGGTAGATTTGGCTCCAGTCGGCGAAAGTCTCGGCCATCTGGAGCGACGCGGAAATACGTCCGAATTCGGCCCGGTAGTCGGCCGTTGTCTGTTCGGTGACGAGTTGCTGCGAGTGTACGTGCTTTTTGATCGAGAGCAGTACCTGGTTGGGATTTACGGGTTTGATGAGGTAGTCGGCGATTTTCGACCCGACCGCTTTGTCCATGATGTTCTCCTCTTCGCTCTTGGTCACCATGATGACCGGTGTGGTCGGACGCGCTTCTTTAATTTTCGGCAGGGTTTCAAGTCCCGTCATGCCCGGCATCATCTCGTCCAGAATGATCAGGTCGTAGTTTCCGTTTCCCGCCATGTCGATGGCATCGTATCCGTTGTTGCAGGTGTCGATCTCGTACCCCTTGCCGCGAAGGAAGAGAATGTGCGGTTTCAACAGGTCGATCTCGTCGTCTACCCAGAGTATTTTGACCATATTCGTGATTTTACTAAACAAAAATAGTGAATTTCGTATATTATACAAAGCAGATTCCCGTTAATTTATTGTGTTTTGTTTTCAGAAAACCGGGAGAAAGTCGCCTTGACAAGGGGGCGCCGACGAAGTTTTTTTGCGGAAGGAAAAACGTTCCTGGAGGAGACTCTCGGAAATAAAAAAGTTGTAGTTTATTGTAATATAATCAAATAAAACGTATATTTGCAAGCGCAAAATCGTAGTTTAACTTAAAAACAAAATATATAAGTATGACAAAGGCAGATATCGTTAGCGAAATCGCTAAAAGCACAGGCGCCGAGAAGGTGCAGGTCCAGGCTATCGTTGAGGCTTTCATGGAGAGCATCAAGGGTTCTTTGGCAAAGGGAAACAACGTGTATCTCCGTGGTTTCGGCAGTTTCGTGGTGAAGAAACGCGCTGAGAAGGTTGCCCGCAACATCTCCAAAAATACAACGATTACGATCCCTGCACACAATATTCCGGCGTTCAAACCGGCGAAGAGTTTTGCAGCGAAAGTAAAATAAACCATAAGTAAAATTTCAAACACATTTACAGTTATGCCGAACGGAAAGAAACATAAGCGTCATAAGATGGCGACACACAAGCGTAAAAAACGTCTTCGCAAGAATCGTCATAAGAAAAAGTAAAGTAGCACGGCCTTAAGTGCTATCGAGATAGATAAAGCTAAAAGGGTGCAGGCTCTTTTAGCTTTACCTATTTTCCCGACCGGGCCTTTTGTTGAATCCGCGAATCCCGAGATGAGTTTGAAAAGGGCGGATCGGCTGTCGGGATATTTTGATTATCCGTTTGTTGAGAGGTGAAACATCTTGTAGAGCGCTTTTTTCTCCGGCACATCTCTGTCAAACAAAGAAAAACGGAAGTTGGATTGTCTCTCCGGAAAAGTAAAACAATCATTCATCCAAACCATAGTCGAATCGTGACGAGAGGGCGCTAAGTCCTGAGTTGCGCAAATATATATGAATCGCGAATTAATAATTAACGTAAATCCGACCGAAATCTCGATCGCACAGTGTGAGGATAAGGTGCTGGTCGAGCTTAGCAAGGAGCAGTGTCAGACGGGTTTTGCCGTTGGAGACATCTATCTGGGCAAGGTGCGTAAGATCATGCCGGGATTGAATGCGGCCTTTGTGAATGTCGGTCATGAAAAAGATGCCTTTATCCACTATCTCGATCTGGGAAGTCAGTTTTGTTCCTTGCAGAAATTAGTGGCGAGCTACCAGCCCGGCAAACGAGGTCTTCGTCTCGAAACGATGAAGATGGAACCCGCGATCGACAAGGCGGGGAAAATCTCTTCGTACCTGCAGGTCGGACAGATCGTCATGGTCCAGATCGCCAAGGAGGCCATTTCGACCAAAGGTCCCCGGTTGACGGCCGATATTTCATTGGCGGGACGCAACGTCGTGTTGGTCCCTTTCTCTTCGAAAGTTTTTTTGTCCCAGAAAATTCGTTCAAACGAAGAGAAGAAACGTTTGAAACGAATCGCCGCCGCCGTATTGCCTAAGAATTTCGGCGTGATTATCCGTACGGCGGCTACGGCAGCTAACGACAGTGATATTGAACAGGATATCCAGTCGTTGGTGGATAAGTGGCATAAGACGCTGGCCAATCTTCGTAAGAATACGGCTCCAGCCCTGTTGATGAGTGAACTTAGTCGGGCCAATACCATTATACGCGACTCGTTGAACGGGTCTTTCTCTCAGATCGTGGTGGACGACGAGTCGATGTTCCGCGAGATTCAGGAGTATATCCGGAAGATTGAACCTCAAAGCGAGAAGCTGGTCAAACTCTACAAGGGTAACGTCCCGATTTTCGATAACTTCGACATATCGAAACAGATCAAGTCGCTCTTTGCCAAATATGTTTCGCTACGTCGGGGTGCTTATCTGATTATCGAACATACGGAGGCGATGAACGTGATCGATGTCAATTCGGGCAACCGCACCAAGATCGACGACAACCAGGAGCAGACGGCCCTCGATGTCAACTTGGCGGCGGCCCACGAGATTGCCCGGCAATTGCGCTTGCGTGATTTGGGCGGTATTGTCATCATTGATTTTATTGACATGCACAAGGCTCCGAACCGTCAGTTGCTCTACGACGAGATGGTCAAGCTGATGGCCAACGACAAGGCGAAGCATACGGTGCTGCCTCTGACCAAGTTCGGCTTGATGCAGATCACCCGTCAGCGCGTGCGGCCGGTTGCCGTGCAGGATGTGACGGATGTCTGCCCGACCTGCAACGGCAGCGGACGGATCGAGCCGACGGTTTTGCTGGACAAGAAGATCGAGAACCGTATCTCCTACTTTACGCAGGATGCCGGATACAAATACATCAAACTGCGGGTCAGCCCCTATGTTTCTTCCTTTCTGAAACACGGTTGGTGGCCTCTCTATCTGCGTTGGATGTGGAAATACAAGGTGCGTCTGAAGATCGTTGCTGACCAGAGCGTCGGGATCGTGGACGTGCATTATTACGACAAGAAAGGACACGATCTGAACCGGGGTTAAACATACGGAGCCTCGCGGAGAGGGATCTCCGTGAGGCCCTTTTTTATCAAGCGACAAGGCTGTCGGATCAACCATGAATACTGTAGAAAAACCCAATATGCTTAAGTTGCTTGCTGGGGCGGAGGCGCTCGGCGAAATGGTGCGTGCGATCGAGTCGGACGACAAGACCGTCTGTTTGAAGGATCTGGTTGGAGGAGCTCTCTCGGCATACGCAGCGGGGTTGATCGCTCGGGTGGGAGGTCTTCATCTCTTTGTGGCCGAGGATCGGGATGCAGCCGCTTATCTGATGAACGATCTGTATGGTCTGTTGGACGAGAGCCGGATCTATTTTTTCCCGACCTCTTATAAGCGTTCGATCGTTTACGGTACGGAGGATCCCCAGGGAATCGTGCAGCGGACAGCTGCGTTGAATGCACTGCGGGGAGAACTTCCGACAGGCGACTATCTGGTGGTTTGTACCTATCCCGAGGCGTTGGCCGAGCGTGTAACCGACCCCGATGCGATGGGGCGCAGAACGATCCGAATTGGAGTCGGCAGCAAATTGCCGATTGCGGATCTCGAACAACAATTGATCGATGCCGGTTTTACACGGGTCGATTTCGTTTATGAGCCAGGGCAATACTCTGTCCGTGGCGGTATCTTCGATGTTTTTTCCTTTTCGGAGAGTAAGCCGTTCCGACTCGATTTTTTCGGCGATGAGGTGGACTCCATCCGTCGGTTCGAGATCTCCAGCCAGCTCTCGGCCGAGAAGATGACGCAGATCGAGATTGTCCCCAAGTTGAACGATGCGGCCGGCGACCGGATTTCGTTATTGGCGTTTGCAGACGAGGCTACCTGTTGGTTCTTCGATACCGATTATGTGCTGAGACGAGTGAATGACGTGCGCCGCAAGACGCTGGCGGAGATGGAGGAACCGGCCGAAATAGATCGACATCTGAGTAGTCGGAACATGTTGCTGGAGGATATGGCCGGGATGCGGATTTTCGAATTGCGTGACAATTTGAAAGAGCGTTCAGCCGATCGTGTCATCCAGTTCCATACGGCTCCCCAGCCCAAGTTCAATAAGAATTTCAACCTGCTGGCCGATGATTTGGCCTGGAATGCGCAGCAGGGATATACGACCTATATCCTTTCCCAGAATAAAGCTCAGCTGGAACGTCTTGAAAATATCTTCTACCAGTCGGGGCGGCGCGAGGTGCGGATCAACCCGATGCCGCTGATTCTGCATGAGGGATTTATCGACCATGCTCTGAAACTCTGTTTCTATACCGACCACCAGATCTTCGACCGCTACCAGCGCTACCGCATCAACGGCGAGATCAAACGGGACGAACAGATGACCGTGGCGGAATTGAATCAGTTGCGTTTGGGTGACTATGTGGTACATATCGACCATGGTATCGGTCGTTTCGGCGGACTGGTCAAGATCAACGAGAACGGGAAGATGCACGAGGCTATCAAGCTGATATACAAGGATAACGACGTGTTGTTCGTGCATGTGCACGCCCTGCATCGGATTTCGCGCTACAAGAGCGGCGACGGCGAGCCGCCCAAGATCTACAAACTGGGCAGCGGCGCTTGGCAGAAACTCAAAACCACGGCGAAACGGGCAGTCAAGGATATCTCTCGCGAACTCATTGCCTTGTATGCCAAACGCAAGGCGAGCAAAGGGTTTGCTTTCTCGCCGGACAGTTACTTGCAACAGGAGCTGGAGGCCTCGTTCATGTGGGAGGATACGCCCGATCAGCAGAGTGCCACGCAGGCTGTCAAACGGGACATGGAGTCCGATCAGCCGATGGATCGTCTGGTCTGCGGCGATGTCGGGTTCGGCAAGACAGAGGTGGCGATCCGGGCTGCGTTCAAGGCGGCTACCGACGGTAAACAGGTGGCCGTGCTGGTCCCGACGACGATCCTTGCCATGCAGCATTATCGCACATTTGTACGCCGTTTGAAGGATTTTCCGGTGAAGGTGGAGTACCTAAACCGGACGAAATCCTCGGCCGAGACGACCCGGATCCTTAAGGAGTTGGAGGAGGGGCAGGTCGATATTCTGATCGGAACACACAAGATATTGGGCAAGCAGGTGAAGTTCCACGACCTGGGCTTGCTCATTATCGACGAGGAACAGAAATTCGGTGTGGCGGCTAAGGAGAAGTTGACGCAGATGAGTGTCAATGTCGATACGCTTACGCTTACGGCGACACCGATTCCCCGTACGTTGCAGTTTTCGCTCATGGGTTCGCGCGATCTGTCGATCATCTCGACTCCCCCGCCCAACCGTCAGCCCATCGTGACCGAATCGCATGTCTTTTCGGAGGAGATCGTGCGGGATGCGATCAATGCGGAACTTGCCCGTGGTGGTCAGGTCTATTTCGTCCACAACCGGGTGGAAGATCTGATGACTTTGCAGGGGTTGGTGACGCGCCTTTGCCCGCAGGCCAGGGTTGCAACCGGACACGGAAAAATGCCGGCTACGGAGTTGGAGAGGTTGATTATGGACTTTATTTACGGGGAGTTCGACGTGCTGATTGCGACGACGATCGTAGAGAACGGCATCGACATTCCCAATGCCAATACGATCATCATCGACAATGCGCAGAACTTCGGGTTGAGCGACCTGCACCAGATGCGCGGCCGGGTGGGACGCGGTGATCAACGGGGTTATTGCTACCTGCTTTCTCCTCCCGATGAGTTGCTGACCCCCGATGCGCGTCGTCGTTTGCGGGCGATCGAGGAGTTCTCTGATTTGGGATCGGGCTTCAACATTGCCATGCAGGATCTCGATATCCGGGGAGCGGGCAATCTGTTGGGGGCCGAACAGAGTGGTTTTATTGCCGACATCGGATTCGAGACTTACCAGAAGATCATGCAGGAGGCGATCGCCGAGTTGCGGGCCGAAGGTCTCGATGTGCCGGGAATGAGCGGAGCCGAGCAAGAGGTGGTCGATCGGATGAACTTTATCTCGGACAGTACGATCGAGATCGATGCCGAAGCCGAGTTGCCGGATTCGTACGTGCAACAACCGGCCGAGAAGCTGCGCCTGTATCGGGAATTGGACACCGCACGCGACGAAGAGACATTGCAGAAGTTTGAAGCGCGGCTTGTCGACCGTTTCGGCCCGCTGCCGCAACAGGCTCTTAATCTGTTTAATGTGGTTCGTTTGCGTTGGGAGGCCGTGCGGCTGGGTATGGAGCGTGTAAAGGTGAAGAACGGCTTGATGATCGTCCAATTCGTAGGCGACGAACACTCTCCCTACTATCAGAGCGAGGTCTTCCGGGAACTTTTGCGTAAAATTACGCAGCACCCTGATCGCTTTGTACTTAAGCAACACAATAATCGCCTGGCAATGACCGTTAGAGGAGTTAAGGATATAGCAGAGGCATGTCGGATTCTCAAGTCGCTTTGAATGGGTGAAGTAGGTTTTCTCAGATGCATTTGGCAGTAGATATCGGTAACAGTCGGGTCAAATACGCCGTGTTTGACCGGGGTATTTTGTTGTCCAAGGGATGTGTCGATACGATGGATGAGATGGTTCTGTCGGATATTCTGTCGGAGTATCCGACCGTTTCCCGTTCGATCGTGGCATCGACTCGCGGTCGGGCCGACGAGACAACCGAACTGCTTCGACGGCGTGTGGGCCATTGTTTGAGACTCTCGGCCCATCCTCCGGTTCCTCTCGGCATTGCGTATGCTACTCCAGAGACGTTGGGAGAGGATCGGCTGGCAGCGGCGGTTGGAGCGGCAAGTCTGCATCCGGGTCGTAATTTGCTGATCGTCGATTTCGGAACTGCCATAACGATTGACTTGGTTACGGCCGAGGGGGTCTTTCTCGGAGGCAATATCTCCCCCGGTATGGCGATGCGTTTCAAGGCTTTGGCGGATCATACGGCTGCTTTGCCTTTGTGCAGTGCCGTGGAGGACTATGTGTTGGTCGGCCGCTCGACACGGGAGGCCATCGAGCAGGGCGTTTTAAACGGAATAGCATTCGAAATAGAAGGATATATCGCTCGCATAGAGAAGGAAATGAACTCTTTGTCGATAATTTTTACGGGAGGCGATGCAAAATTCTTTGCGAAAAGAATTAAAAATACGATATTTGCACATTGTGATCTGGTCTTTCTGGGCCTGAATCGAATCTTAGAGTACAATGCAAGTGAAGAGAGCCGTCGTTAAACTGGGCCTTGTGCTGGCCATGATCATCCCGTGTGCAGCTTGGGGACAGTCGAGCAGCACCAATGCTTTTTCTCCGTATTCGATGTACGGTCTGGGTGAATTACAGACACCCGGTACGCTGAGGACCCGTTCGATGGGCGGCGTAGGCATCGGTATGAGAAGCACCTCTTCGATCAACTTACTGAACCCGGCTTCGTATAGCGTTGTGCGGCCAAAATCTTTTGTTTTTGATTTCGGAGTCGAAGGACAATGCTTTTACAACGCACAGAAATACGGCGGGCAAACGTTGAAAACGAGTAACTATACGTTCAATTTCCATGATATTGCCTTCCAGATGCCTTTGGCTCGGAGAGTTGGGTTGGGATTCAGTTTGACTCCCTACAGCAGTGTCGGTTACCGAATGAAACACGAGGAGACCAGCGATGATATTTGGGGAAATATCGGACGGGTACAATATCAGTGGGAAGGAGACGGCGACGTAACCGAAGTCAAGCTCGGAGTGGGATGGGAAATCATCCCGGGTTTGTCGATCGGAGCGGCTCTCCAGTACTATTGGGGGGATATCGATCGAACGTATAAGACGGCTATCCTTGAAAATATCGTGGGGGGAGATCAGATTGCAAGCGCTTCCGGTGTGGAAAATTACAGTATTTCCCGTTTGAAAGGGCAGTTCGGTTTACAGTGGTCACCGATCTATAACCGTCGTCGAATTTTGACCATCGGAGCGACATATGATATTGGCGGGAATTTGAACCCGAAAGTGACGAAGAGCGTTACGACCGGAGATGTGATTACCTCGGTAGCCAAAGGCGATACGGTTCGTCTCGACTTGAAATTGCCTCGTCAGATTGCCGTCGGGATCTATTATACGACACCAAAGATCGCCGTTGGTGCCGATTACGTTTATCAGAACTGGCGCGGCAGCAATTCCCGAATCGTTGAACGGGCGGCAGGCGGCTTCGATGTAGCCTATCGCAATACGAGTACCTTCAAGGTCGGTGTAGAATATACGCCGAATCGAGGGGATATTCGTAGCGTACTGAAACGATGGTCTTATCGGGCCGGAGTTCGTTACGGTACGTTTAATCAAACTTTCGGCGGATTGAATGTCAACGAGTATGCCGTTACGTTGGGTGTCGGTATTCCACTTCGGATCATGGGCTCTTCGGCGATCGACTTGGGCGTGGAGCTTGGTCAAAGGGGAAGTTTCGATCGGATCAACGAGCAAATCGGACTGGTAAAGCAGACCTATTTCAAGTTCTCGATCGGTATTACGATGTTCGGAGAGGATTATTGGTTCGTTCGCCCGAAATATGATTAGGAAATCAGGAAAGAGTACTAAAAAACAACATAAATAATACGAGAAATGAAGTGTGTAAAAGTTTTGTTGTCGACAGCACTTATGTTTGCTGCGGCAGTTTCCGTCGCTCAGGATTTCAGCGATCCTCGTTTTGCCGCTTGGGGTGATACTCCCGAACAGCGTAAGGAGAATATTTTGACGAGTAATTTGTTGAAAGAAGCCGTTGACGCTCGTGACTACGATATGGCTGCGGTTTATTTCCAAACGTTGGCTCAGCAGGCTCCTTCGGCATCGGAGGCGACTTTTATTCGTGGCGCACAGATCTATTCGGGCAAGGTTCAGCGGGCCCGTTCGCTTGACGAAAAGAAAGTGATGCTGGATTCACTGATGTCGATTTACGACCTTCGTGTTCAGTACTTCCCCAACAGTAGCAACTATGGAAAGGCCTATGTGCTGGCTCGCAAGGCCAACGAGTACCTGACCTATAATCCGAGTGATCGGGAGGGTGTGCGCCGACTTTATGACGAGGCGGTGGCTGCGGGTCTGGAGTCCGGCTACGGCGATTTGTCCGAGGTGGCTCTGATCTATTTTAAGAATCTTTGCGACGACTATAAGATGGGGCTGATTTATCCCGACGTGCTGTTGACTCAGTACGAGCGCCTGAACCCGATTTTCGCAAACAACGACCCGACGGTGACCGAGCGCCGCTCGCAGTTCGACACGCTCTTCGCAGCGAGCGGAGTGGCAAACTGTGAGAACCTGGAGGAGATGTTCCGTGTGCGCATCGAAGCGGCTCCGGACGATGTGGATCTGCTCAAACAGGCCGTATCGTTGATGGCTCATGCAAATTGCGACTCTCCGTTCTTCTTCGAGATTGCCGAGAAATATTATGTATTGGATCCCTCTTCGGATACGGCTATGATGCTGGCACAGGGCTTCCAGGCTGCCGGCGATTATGGCAAGGCAACCACCTATCTGCGTGAGACCCTCGCCGTTGAGACCGATCCTCAGAAACGAGGCCTGCTGTTGGTTACGATCAGTCTGAACGAGCTGGCTGCGAACCGTGCATCGGCTGCAGCTACGGCAGCAACTGAGGCTCGCAACCTGGATCCGAACAACGGTATGGCATACTTTGCATTGGCTCAGGCTTATGCAGCCGCAGCGTCGGGTTGTGCCGGTATCGACGGCCAGGCTGTATATTGGGTTGCATACGATGTGATGTCGCAGGCAGCCAATCTGTTGGCTGATGATGCAACCTATGGTCCTGCCGCCCGTACGATGGCCTCGAATTACCGGGCTCATTTCCCGTCGGCCGAAGAGTTGTTCTTCAACGAGTTGCGTGAAGGTTCCCGTTATACGGTCACTTGCGGTCCTGCCAGCGGTATTTCGACGACCGTCCGTGCACGATAATTAAAAATTCGAAATGATGCTCCGAAGCATTCATCGAAATACTATGGTAGCACTCCTCTTTGCGGGGAGTGCTATCTTGCTATTTTCTTGTGGTCACGATGCTGCACCGGTGGAGTATCACGACGAAGGGCTGATGACCGAGTACAGTGAGAATTTCGTTCGAACGGAGTCGGAAAACGGGCGAAAGGCTTTCATCTTCAAGGCTCCGTTGGTCGAAGGTTACGCCTATGCCAAAGAGCCTTATCGGGAATTCCGAAAGGGGGTCGATATGACAACGTTCCATAAGGACAGTGCCGATGTCGTCGATACGCGTCTGACGGCGAACTATGCGATTTATTATGAGAATCGTGATTTGTGGGAGGCGAAGGGCAATGTCGTGGTGAAGAAATCCAACGGGCAGGAACTCTACTCACAGCAGTTGTTTTGGAATGCGAAGACGCATCGGATCTGGTCGAATGTCGATACCAAGATCGTACAGGAGGCCGGTCGGGGAGATATGATCGTCGAGGGATTCGAATCGGACGAATCGTTGAAAGACTGGACGTTCCGCCGAATAAAAGGGCGCATGTTGGTCAATGTAGAACCGACTCCGGTTGACGATTCGGATTCCGGAGAGTCTGCCGAATAATACGAAAAGCCATGTTAACCTCCTTTCTTATAATCGTCTTGATGCTATTGCTCTCCGCCTTTTTTTCGGGGATGGAGATTGCATTTACGACCAAAAATCGGCTGAGGTTGGAGATCGACCGGAAACAGAGTCGAATGTTCGATTATATCGCCGATATTTTCGCTCGCCATCCGGGCCAGTATATCACCACGATTCTGGTGGGAAATAACATCGCACTGGTAATCTACTCGCTTTTCATGTCGATGTTGTTGAGGGCGTTGGCTGCATGGGTTGGTTGGACGGAGGTTGCCCTGGAGGGGTCCGTCGCCCTGGAGACGATTGTTTCCACGATCATTATCATCTTCGTTGCGGAATTTTTGCCTAAATCGGTTTTTCGTAGTAGCCCGAATTTTTATTATCGCTTCTTTGCTCCTGTTATCTATTTTTTTTATCTGCTGTTATTTCCGATCGCACAACTTACGACCTGGATCGCTCAGGGCCTTTTGTGGATATTCGGAGGGAATCCGAAAGTGGCGGTGATGGAGCCTTCGTTCGATCGCAATGATTTGGCGAGTTTGTTGGAAACCAGCAAACCGGAGCCGCAGCAGGAGGCCGAACAGGAGATCAAGATTTTCCAGAATGCTTTGGATTTTGCCGATTTGCGAGTGAGGGACTGTATGGTGCCGCGAGTCGATATGGAAGCGGTGGATCTCGATGATACCACGATTGAGGCGCTGACGGCGCGTTTTGTGGAGACGAAGTATTCCCGAATTTTTGTTTGGGAAGGGAGTGTCGATAATATTGTAGGATATGTGAATTCGAAATCTCTTTTCCAATGTCCGAAGTCTATTCAGGAGGTCCTGATGGAGGTGCAGTATGTCCCGGAGACAATGCCTCTGCAAACCGTCATGCAGGCGTTGATCCGTCATAAGAGCAACATAGCGGTGGTGATCGACGAGTTCGGCGGGACGGCGGGTATTATCTCGTTGGAGGATATTCTGGAGCAGATTTTCGGAGAGATCGAGGATGAACACGATGTCCCCGATTTGACGGAAAAACAGCTCGATGATTCGGAGTATATTTTTTCGTGTCGTTTGGAGGTGGAATACCTGAATGAGAAATACGATCTGGGAATTCCCGAAAGCGAGGAGTATGAAACGCTGGCCGGATTCATCATCTTCCATTATCAAGGGTTGCCTGCGGTGGGGGATGTGATACGGACGGAGCAGCTGGAGATTAAAATACTGCGTCGGACACGCTCCCGTCTGGAGTTGGCAAGGGTGAAACGGGTGTGATTTTTTCAGATGTTTGCCATCGGTTTCAGAATTAATTTACTATCTTTGGACACTCATTCGAAACAATAACATAATAAAGTATATATGGCAAGTTTAAACACGTTACGCACCAAATTCGGTATTGTTTTGTCGATCATTATCGGATTGGCGCTTTTGGCATTTATCCTCTCCTTGAAAACGGAGATGGGTTTTGCAGGGAACGATCCCAAGGTCGGTGAAATAAACGGTAAGAAGGTCAAATACTCGGAGTATTACGAGGTTTATGAGCAGATAAAGGCTCAGACCAATGCGACGGAAGAGACCGAGCAGCAGCAGGACGAGTTGTCCGATATGGCATGGCAGGAATTGATTGCCAGCCGAGTTTATATTCCCGGATTCGAAAAGATGGGGCTTCAAGTGACGGATAGTGAGCGCAAGGGACTCATCAATGGTGAGTTTTACTCGCCGATCATGGCTGCAGCTTTCACCAATCCTCGTACGGGGTTGTATGATACCGAATTTATCAGTCAGTTTGTAGCTCAGGCGGCGATCGATCCTCAGATAGGATATGCATGGAGTTCGCTTGTTGACCGTGCGATGCAGGAGCGCCAGGCTTCCAAATATGCGGCATTGGTCGAAGCGGGGGCCTATGTGAATCAGCTGGATGTCGCACAGGGATTGGCTTCAGCCGACAAGACTTTCAAGGGAGCCTGGGTAGGAAAACGTTACAAGGATATTCCGGACTCGCTTTTTACGGTGACGGATGCTGAAATAAAAGCATATTATGACGCACATCTCGCTCGTTACGAGCAGAAACCCTCTCGGACGATCTCTTACGTTGTATTCGAGGTAGCCGCAAGCGATGCCGATAAGGCTGCCTTGGAGCAGACGGTGCGTGAGGTCGGTGCTGAGTTTGAAAAGGCAGAGGATGTTCGCGCCTTCATTCGCGATAACCGTTTTGGTAAGATTGCACCCAATTATGTTTCTGCCAGTCAGATCCCTGACGATATGGTAGAGTCGTTGTCTGTAGGTAAGATGTATGGTCCTGTTTTGAAGAATGATAACTGGACGATCGCCCGTGTAGTTGAATCCAAAACGTTACCCGACTCGATCGGTTTGCGTCACATAGTTCTTCCCTATACGCAGGAGCAGTTGGCCGACAGTCTGATGACGGCTCTTCGCAACGGAGCCGACTTCGATCAAATGGCTCGCGACTACTCCGTCTATGTGGAGACGGCCTCCAAGGGAGGAGATTCCGGAATCATGCCTTTCTCGGCTTTCCCGGATGAGATATCCAGTGTGTTGGAGACGGCCAAGAAAGGGGAGCTTCTCAAGATCGTTGCCGGAAATACCGTGCAGCTGATAGAGCCTTATTACGTGGGTAAACCTACTAAGTTGATGCGTTTGGCGACGATCACCTATCCGGTAGAGGCTTCCTCGGCTACGCGTCGTGAGATCCACTCCAGTGCCAGCAAATTTGCAGTCAATGCCAACGGGTCCGTCGATGCTTTCAATGCGGCAGCCAACGAGAGCCGTGTTATCCCGCGTGAGGCGAAACTGGTTGAGGGGGATCGTGTAATTTCCGGGTTGGACAACTCCCGCGAGTTGGTCCGCTGGGCATACGATGCCAAGATAGGTGCCGTTTCAGAGATTTTCAATCTGGGGAACAATTACGTGGTAGCGGTGGTAACCGATATCGATAACGATCCGTATACGGCAATCAATAAAGTCAAGGATGCCATTCGTACGGCAATTCTCAACGAGAAGAAATACGAGTATATTGCGGCTAAAATGGAAGGTAAAACGCTCAAGGATCTGGAGAATTTAGCCGTTGAATTGGATACGGAGATTGTCCCGTTCGAAAACGTACGTTATGTTTCGTTCTTTGTTCGAGATTTGGGGATAGAGCCTCGTATGATTGGAGCGATTGCCTCGACGGATGAAACCTCCGTCCTTTCCGATCCGATTAAGGGCGAAACCGGAACATTTGTTTTCGTTGTGAATGAAATTACCGAAAGCGAGACTCCGAGAACGGCCGAGGAGGAGAAAGTCCGTCAGCAGACTGGTTCTCAAACGTTGATTCAGAGTAAATTATCGGAGTATTTGGAGCAGATGGCCGAAGTTGAGGATCTGCGTGCAAAATACTTTTAGGAGACAGGACGTCAGAGTCCGCTTTATGAATTTTGAAAGATACACGGATCTCCCGTGTATCTTTTTTTATGCAGAGTAGAATGTTTTGTGATACGAGGGACCCTGTTCCGACGTAATGATCGGGTCCTTAAGACAGAATATTTGTTCTTTCGAATGCTCTCTTGGGCGATTCTCTTTTTGTGGGGAAGAAGAATAGACAATTGTGGTTGGTCGGAGATTTTTGTTGCAGCTTGACTGCGCTTCTTCTTTTGGCTCTAAGGATGGAGGAAGATGATTATATTTATTTTAAGGTGATTGCAGTAACAAAAGGCCCCGGCAATCAAGGAAGATGCCGGGGCCTTTCTGTAATGGATTTGAAGCAGGGTTACTCCTGCTCGTCGAGCAGAATCTCGAGGATCTTGATAGCTGCGGTTGCGATCGGCGTACCAGGACCGAAGATTGCAGCTGCACCGTCGCGATACAGCTCATCGTAATCCTGAGCCGGGATAACACCACCTACGATCACTACGATATCCTCGCGTCCCAATTTCTTGAGTTCTGCGATGATCTGAGGAACGAGGGTAAGGTGACCTGCAGCCAGTGAAGATACGCCCACTACGTGAACGTCGTTCTCTACGGCCTGTTTTGCAGCCTCCTCCGGAGTCTGGAACAGCGGACCCATATCCACGTCGAAGCCGATATCGGCATAACCGGTAGCTACAACTTTTGCACCGCGGTCGTGGCCGTCCTGGCCGAGTTTCGCAATCATGATACGCGGTTGGCGACCCTCCTTCTTAGCGAATTTGGCAGCCAGTTCTTTTGCATGTGCGAATGCTGCGTCTGCTTTCACTTCTGAACTATAAACACCAGAGATGGAACGAATAACTGCTTTGTAACGACCTACGACAACCTCGCAAGCGTCGGAAATTTCACCCAGCGAAGCACGAACCTTGGCAGCCTCGACAGCGAGTTCGAGCAAGTTGCCTTTGCCGGTCTTCACGCACTCGGTGATAGCCTCGAGAGCCTTCTTGACAGCGGCCTCGTCGCGGTTTGCACGGAGCTCTTTCAGACGTTTGATCTGGCTTTCGCGAACGGCCGTGTTGTCTACAGCCAGGATATCGATCGGATCCTCGTGATCCAGACGGTACTCGTTGACACCGACGATCTTCTCGACGCCCGAGTCGATACGAGCCTGTTTGCGGGCTGCAGCCTCCTCGATGCGCATCTTCGGAATACCGGTCTCGATAGCTTTGGCCATACCGCCCAGTTTCTCGACCTCCTGAATACGCTCCCAAGCCTTGTGAGCGATCTCGTTGGTAAGGGTCTCCACGTAGTAGGAACCTGCCCACGGGTCGATCTCGCGGCAAACGTTGGTCTCCTCCTGGATGTAGATCTGGGTGTTACGGGCAATACGAGCCGAGAAGTCGGTCGGCAGGGCGATTGCCTCGTCGAGTGCGTTGGTGTGCAGCGACTGCGTGTGACCCAGGGCCGCACCCATTGCCTCGATAGCCGTACGAGCAACGTTGTTGAACGGATCCTGCTCGGTGAGCGAGTATCCGGAGGTCTGCGAGTGGGTACGCAGTGCCAACGATTTCGGGTTCTGCGGGTTGAACTGTTTTACGATCTTTGCCCACAGCATACGGGCTGCACGCATCTTGGCGATCTCCATAAAGTGATTCATACCGATTGCCCAGAAGAATGACAGACGGGGTGCGAAGGCATCTACCGACATACCGGCTGCTACACCGGCACGCAGATACTCCAGACCGTCGGCCAGCGTGTAGGCCAACTCGATATCGGCGGTAGCACCGGCCTCCTGCATGTGGTAACCGGAGATAGAGATCGAGTTGAACTTCGGCATGTTCTTCGACGTATATTCGAAGATATCGGCGATGATCTTCATCGAGAACTTAGGAGGATAGATATAGGTGTTACGCACCATGAACTCCTTAAGGATATCGTTCTGGATCGTACCCGAGAGCTGGTCGAGGGTGCAACCCTGCTCCAGACCGGTTACGATATAGAAGGCCAGGATCGGCAGTACGGCGCCGTTCATGGTCATCGAGACGGACATACGGTCCAACGGAATACCGTTGAAGAGGACCTTCATATCCTCTACCGAGCAGATCGACACACCGGCTTTACCAACGTCACCGACAACACGCGGGTGGTCAGCATCGTAACCACGGTGTGTAGCCAAGTCGAATGCCACGGAAAGACCCTTCTGACCGGCAGCCAGGTTACGGCGGTAGAATGCGTTGGACTCTTCAGCCGTCGAGAAGCCGGCGTACTGACGAATCGTCCAGGGACGCATTACGTACATGGTAGAGTAGGGACCGCGAAGGAACGGAGCGATACCTGCTGCATAGTTCAGGTGTTCCATGCCCTCCAGATCCTGCGCCGAGTAGGAGCCTTTAACGGGTATCCCCTCAGCCGTCAGCCACGGCTCAACTTTTCCGCAGCCTTTCGAGGCACAACAGCTCTGCTGATTGCCTGCGTCGTATGTTAAATCTGAAAATTTTGCTCTCATGATTTTCGCTTTTTAGATACCCATTTCTTTCAGGTAGAATTTCAACGTTTCGAGGACGTTGCTCTTTACGTTGATAAAGTTCTTGATGCCTTGAGCCTCCAGTTCGGGCGTGCAAGCCGGAGCACCGGCAACTACGAGGATTGCCTTGCCACCGAGCAGTTCCTTCACCTTGGGTGCTACCTCTGCATAGTCGTCGTCCGAAGCGCAAACGACAACGATCTCGGCTTTCGATTCCAGAGCGGCTTTTACACCCTCCTCAACCGACTTGAAGAACGTGTTGTCGATTACCTTGATACCGGCACAAGCGAAGAAGTTGCAGGAGAACTGCGAACGGGCACGAGCCATAGCCAGGCTGCCGCAGGTAAGCATGAAGGCTTTAGGCTCCTTGCCGCTGCGATCTACGTGCAGACGCATCTCTTCGAATGCCATGGCACCGCGGTACGGGGTAAGGGTGTTGCCTTCGCTTTCGGTACGGGTAACGGCCTTTTCGGTCAAATCCTTGCTTGCAACTTCGGTGAAGTTGGGGTATTGGTTCGCTCCGAGCAGGATCAGACGACGTGTTGCGATGCTCTTGTCCTTTGCTGCTGCAGATGCCTTGACGCGCTCTACGATGAAACCGCTCTCGTATGCAGCGGTGTAGCCGCCCTTCTCCTCGATCTCGCGGAAGAGTTTCCAAGCCTCCGTAGCGATCGACTGCGTCAGGTTCTCAATATAGTAGGAACCGCCGGCCGGGTCAACTACCTGGTCGAAGTGAGCCTCGTGTTTGAGCAGCAGCTCAACGTTGCGGGCGATACGCATCGAAAAGTCGTTCGGATCTTCGAATGCGGCGTTGAACGGAGTAACCTCCAGCGAGTGGATACCGGCGATGGTTGCCGACATGGCCTCGGTCGTGCCGCGAAGCATATTTACATAGGGGTCGTAAGCGGTCTGGTTCCAGGACGACGTTACGGCGTGGGTGAACATCTTGCAAGCGCAGTTCTTCTCCGGGTTGTAGGCTTTTACGATGTTGGCCCACAACATACGGCCGGCACGCAGTTTTGCCATCTCCATGAAGTAGTTGGAGGTGATGGCCAGCGAGAAGCGGATCGTCTTGGCGGCCTCGTCGACAGAGAAGCCCATATCCATCAGGCGAACCAGGTAGTCGTGTCCGGCAGCCAGCGCGAAGGCAAGCTCCTCGACGATAGTCGAACCCGAGTTGCTGAAGATGTGGCCCGAAACCGTAACCATGCGGACGTGCTTGTACGGTTTTGCCTTGCGGATCAGCTCGGCGAGCTTCTCGAAGCAGGTCTGTCCGTTGGGCGAGCAGAATGCGCCTTTCTTGGTCAGGTTCTTTACCAGCGGGTCGATGCAGAAGTTCAAGTGAATCTCATCGGCAGGCAGCTTCTCTTTCTCGATTTTGGCCAGAACGAGCTCGGCTACGTGAGCCATTTTTTCGCCGCTGAAAGTCAGCTCGATATCTTTGATCGAGATTTCGTTGAGCAACGTGTCGAGCTCTTCGGCGGTGAAGGTCTCAGAGGTGATCTTGAATTCGAGTGAGTTTACACCCGCCATCAGGATCTTCAGGGCAACAGCGTTAGCCTCTTTTACATCCTTAACGATGACGGTTTGGTGAATGAGCCAGCGGTTGTGCGCGCGGGTTCCTCTTACATAGGGGAATACACCGGCCTCGGAGCCCAGGAACTTGAGTCCATCGAGGTTTTCGGCACGGTAATAGGGCCGTACGTTGAAACCTTCGGCTGTTTTCCAGACCAGTTTGCGGTCGTAGTCCGCACCTTTCAGATCGGTTGTGATCACCGCTTCCCACTGCTCGGTCGAGACCGGAGGAAATTCGGTAAACAACTTTTCACGGTTGGTATTTGCCATAATAAAATTAGAGATTAGTATTTAAATGTGTTCGTTTACTTTCAAACTGCGCGTAAAGATAGTAAATATATTGGTAGGTTGTAAGTAAAAAGTGCAGAAAATGCCTTTAACGGCCTTTGGGATCGGCCTCGTCAGGATGATTGGGAGAGGTTGTCTTATAAGGCAATCCAATTTTTATGGGAAAATCGATTTTTGTGAAAAACAGCCCTTGTTTTTCGTTTGTTGGCCTTAAAAAATGATATATTCTCGGAAAATGTAGTGTAAAAAAATGGGCCTTGATGAAAAAATATCTCTTTTTTTTGAGAAAAAGCATTTTTTGCTGTAAAACTGTCAGGTGAAATTTTTACCTTTGTGCATATTGATTTTCTTTGCGGAGGGGATCCCGTTTTTTCTGCTTTTGAGTTTGACATGCCATTTCATTCCGGTCGATGGATAGCGAGCCGGAGGGTATAAGCGTAAAGATAGGGTAGCCATTGGGACAAAATGTAGGATGGCTGAATGAACACTCCGCTTTTTGTAGAAGTCTGTTTTCTAAACTAGCGGATAAAAAATATGTCATTGCTCAGATTTAAAATGGTGGAGGCAGCCATTAACCACAGGGCTGTCGAAGTGAAGGCCCCGGCATCCAGTCCGACCGAATATTTCGGAACAAAAGTATTCGGCAAGGAGGCCATGCGGCGTTATCTTAATAAGACGATCTACGAGCAGCTGCTCGATACGATGCAGCGTGGAACGCCTTTGACTCCCGATATTGCCGATAATGTGGCGGCCGGTATGCGACAGTGGGCAATGGACAACGGAGCGGACCACTATACGCACTGGTTCCAGCCTCTGACGGGTGGTACGGCCGAGAAACACGATGCCTTTGCCGAACCGGACGGATGCGGTGGCGTATTGGATCAGTTCTCCGGTAAGGTGCTTATCCAGCAGGAGCCCGATGCTTCGTCATTCCCGAACGGCGGTATCCGCAATACGTTCGAGGCGCGCGGTTATTCGGCGTGGGATCCGACATCGCCGGCCTTTATCGTCGGCAGCACGCTCTGTATTCCGACCGTCTTCATTGCCTATACGGGCGAGGCGTTGGACTATAAGACACCGCTGTTGCGTTCGATCGCAGCGGTGGACAAGGCCGCCACGGAGGTTTGCCACTATTTTGACAAGGATGTGAACCGGGTAATTCAATATCTCGGTTGGGAGCAGGAGTACTTCCTGGTGGATGAGAGCCTTTGGGCTGTTCGTCCCGACCTGATGTTGACCGGCCGCACGCTGATGGGCCATGAGTCGGCGAAGAACCAGCAGCTTGAGGACCACTATTTCGGTGCGATCCCGGCGCGTGTCATCGCCTTTATGGCCGATCTCGAGTACGAGTGTCTGAAACTGGGTATTCCGGTGAAAACCCGTCACAATGAGGTGGCACCCAACCAGTTCGAGTTGGCTCCCGTGTATGAGGAGTGCAACCTGGCCAACGACCATAACCAGTTGTTGATGACCATCATGGATAAGATTGCCCGCCGACACAATTTCCGGGTGTTGCTGCATGAGAAACCGTTCAAGGGAATCAACGGATCGGGTAAACATAATAACTGGTCGCTGGGAACGGATACCGGAGTCAACCTGCTCAGTCCGGGCAAGACCGCCTCGGAGAACCTACAGTTCATCACCTTCCTGGTGAATGTGATTTCGGCCGTTTACAAGCATAACGGATTGCTCAAGGCTGCGATCATGAGCGCGACGAACTCCCACCGTTTGGGAGCCAACGAGGCGCCCCCGGTCATCATCTCGACCTTCCTCGGTACCCAGGTGTCGGCCGTGCTGGACAAACTGGAGGCGAGCCAGAGTGATTCGGCAATCCGCTTCAATGCCAAGAACGTTTTTAAGATGAGCGGTATTTCGCACATCCCGACCCTGTTGCTGGATAATACTGACCGCAACCGTACTTCGGCCTTTGCCTTCACGGGTAACCGCTTCGAGTTCCGAGCCGTCGGTTCGTCGGATAACTGTGCCGAGGCGATGATCGTGCTCAATACGGCCGTGGCGGATGAGCTCACACAGTTCCGCAGCCGGGTGGATGCCAAGATCGAAGCGGGTATGCGCAAGGAGAAGGCGATCTACGAGGTACTCAAGGCGATGATCCACGAGAGTCGTCCGATTCGCTTCGACGGTAACGGTTATTCGGAAGAGTGGCGCGAGGAGGCTACCCGCCGTGGCCTCGATTGCGAGACAAGTGCTCCGCTTGTATTCGACCGTTATCTTGATCCCTCTTCGGTGGAGATGTTTGCCCGTATGGGAGTCCTCTCGAAGGTGGAGCTGGAGGCCCGCACGGAGGTTAAGTGGGAGACCTATACCAAAAAGATCCAGATCGAGGGCCGTGTGCTGGGAGACCTGACGATGAACCATATCGTTCCGATCGCTTCGCGTTACGAGGCACTTCTGTTGGACAAGGTTTATAAAATTTCCCAGATTGGTAAAGGGCTCGACGCTACGTCGGATATCGATCTGATCAAGCGTATTCAGCGGCATACGGAGGACATCCAGCGCCTTACGACCGAGATGATCGAGGCGCGCAAGGTGGCCAACAAGATCGAGGATCAGCGGGAGAAGGCGCTTGCTTATCACGATACGGTGGCAACCTATTTCGATCCGATCCGCAAACACATCGACCGCCTGGAGGAGATCGTGGACGACCAGATGTGGCCGCTGCCCAAATACCGTGAGTTGCTCTTCCTGCGTTAGAAACTACTTCGAGACGGTGTGTCGCACCGGGCGTTGTCCCGGGTCGATGCACCGTCTTCGCTATTATTAGGATAGGGTATGGCTGGATTTTTCTCTTCGCGTGAGCGGCGGGCCTTGTTGCTCTTCTTGTCGTTGGCTGGATTGTTCCTGTTGGGATTGTTGCTGGGGCAGCGGCGGGAACAGCGTTTGGCTACAGACAAGAGTACCCGGCTGGTGGAGGCAAAGGCGGAATCCGATTCGGTGATACTCTTCGAGTTCGACCCCAATACGGTCGAGTACGGGGATCTGCGCCGGCTGGGACTTACCTCGCAGCAGGCGGTCAGCCTGCTGAAATACCGGGCTGCCGGAAAGGTCTTCCGCATCCCGGAGGATGTGGCGACCTGTTACGGAATGACCGATTCGCTCTATTTCGTGCTGGCACCCTACATCCGGATCGGGGAGGCGTATGCCTTGAGGCCTGCTGTGCATCCGGCGACTCGGAGCTATTCCCGTCGGGAGCCCCGCCGGATCGTGCCCCGCGAACCGTTCCGGGTGGATACCGTTTCGGCTGAGTACATCGCATCGCTCGGATTTTCCACACGCCAGGCCGAGGCGATCATCCTCTATCGGGATCTGATCGGCATCCGTGATGAGGAGGATCTGCGCGCCTGCTACATGATCGTCGATACGGTGGCCGACCTGCTTGTTCCCTATGTGATCTATCCGGAGGAGAGTGCCTCTGCCCCGCAGTTGGTCGAGATCAACCGGGCCGATTCGGCCGCTTTGCGTTCGGTGGTCGGAATCGGGGAGAAAAGCGTGGTGGCGATTCTGGCCTACCGCGAACGGCTGGGCGGATTTTACAGCGTCGACCAGCTGGCGGAGATCCCGCAGATCACCGAGTCGAATTTCGAGCGTATCGTGAAACAAATTTGTTGCGATAGTTGTGAAATTCAAAAAATTGATATTAACTTTGCACCTCCGAGCGCGCTCAAGGGACATCCGTACTTACCGCCTGTCATCTTGAGAAAGTTGCTCAGCAAGCGACAATTGAAAGGAGGTTGGAGAAGTACCGAAGAGTTGGTTGAAGATAACATATTGACCCGGACGGAGGCCGCAAGGCTGGCTCCGTATCTTCGGTTTACGCTGCGACAGACTCCGATAGAGGCGCAAAAAAGGGAGGACGGGTGGCCTGCCAGGCAGGATACCGCCTCGAATGTGAACAAAAACGATTGATTAAAAACTTAAAAAAGAATAACAACTATGATTATCATGCCGGTAAAAGAGGGTGAGAACATCGAGAAGGCCCTCAAGAAATTCAAACGTAAATACGAGCGTACGGGTGTACTGAAAGAGCTCCGTCGCCGTCAGTATTTCACCAAACCGTCGATCGAGAAGCGTAAGGCCATGCAGCACGCGATCTACGTAACGCAGATGCACCGCGACGACGAGTAGGCTGTAATCCGGTTCAGGATAAAAAAGAGAACTCCCAGAGGGTTCTCTTTTTTTTGTTGTCAATCAGGGTGTTATTTTGATTAAACTATTATTTTTAGTTTTAAAACTATAAAATATAGTTGTATGTGAATATTTTTTAGTTATATTTGTGGTGTAGGAGCGGATCGAATCTGTGTGATCCGCCTTGTGTTTCAAAAAATAATATAGAGGAGAAATGGAAGCGATGGAAAAATTGACGCCGAAAGAGGAGGAGTTGATGCGCTGTTTCTGGGCGCACGGGCCGTTGTTCGTGCGGGAGCTGGTGGCTCTTTGGCCGGAGCCCAAACCCCATTTCAATACGCTCTCCACGATGGTGCGCACGCTCGAGGTGAAGGGATACGTCGGACATAAGGCGTATGGCAGCACCTATCAGTACTATCCGATCGTCTCCGAAGAAGAGTTCAGTCGCAGAACCTTGAAAGGGGTTGTTCAAAAGTATTTCGACAACTCCTACCTGGGGGTCGTTTCGACATTGGTTGAGGAGGAGGCGATTTCGGTGGAGGACCTTCGCCGGCTGATTCGTCAGATCGAGGAACAAAAAGAGTAACTGCGCCATGACAACTTTCCTGTTATATTGCCTGAAAGCGGCCGGATGCCTTGTTGCCTTCTTTCTCTTCTATAAGTTATTGTTGAGCCGCGACACGCTGCACCGTTTGAATCGTATTCTGCTCGGCAGCGTGCTGCTGCTCTCGTTCCTGCTGCCGGTTTGTGTGGTGACGATCGAGAAGGAGCTGCCTTACACGCCGCCAGTTGTAAATCCGAGTTCCGTTTTGGCTCCCGATCCCGAATTTTATCTTCCGTCGGTTGAAGTTGAAGATAGAATGCCTGAGGTATTCGAATCAGCTGACATTCCTGTCGAAGAGCCGTTCGACTGGATGGCGCTGGGGGGCATCGTCTATGTGATCGGAGCCTGTGCCATGTTGTGTTGGACCCTGTGGGGACTCTTCTCCGTGGCGCGTTTGATCCGTAGCGGTCGGCAGATTCCCCTCGATGACGGCAATCGGCTTGTGTTGATTGAAAGGCCGATCGTCCCCTTCAGTTGGATGCGCTACATCGTGATGTCCGAGGCTGATTATGCCCAATATGGCCGTACGATCCTGCTGCATGAGCGGGCACACCTCCGTTTGGGGCATTCATGGGACCTGTTGTGGATCGACCTGCTGGGATGCCTGCAGTGGTTTAATCCGGCGATGTGGCTGTTGCGCCGGGAGTTGCGGGCTGTCCATGAGTTCGAAGCGGACGAGTCCGTACTGCGGGCGGGCGTGGATGCCAGAGAGTATCAGTTGCTGTTAATAAAGAAGGCCGTTGGCGAGAGGTGGTGCTCGATAGCCAACAGCCTGAATCATAGTAACCTAAAAACCCGTATTACCATGATGTTGCGTAAAAGATCATCGAAGTGGGCGAGAGCCAAGGCGCTCTATGTCCTGCCGCTGACGCTCCTTGCGTTGGGAGCGTTCGCCCGAACCACGTATGTCCTTCCGGAGGACAAAGGTACGAATAATTTTCGGAATGAAACACCGCCTTCTTCGGCCAATTCGCTTCGACAGGCAGGAGAGGAAGTTCTTTCATTCCCAGGCGGAGACTCCTCGACGCCGGAGGAGATTGACTGCCTGATGACGCTGTTGAATAATTTCGAACAGGCAGCTGCCGAGGCACAGCCAGTACGTTCGACCGAGTATACGCTTCGCGGGCAGGTGCTGGGTGAAGGTGATCGTCCGATTGCCGGTTTTGAATTCTTGTGCAGCGGTAACCGACGGGTTGTAACGGATCAGAACGGTCGTTTCGAGATCACCTCGAAGGTGCCTGTCGAGTTCTATTATTTCGATCGGAAGTCTGGATTGTTCCGCGCGCGCATGATAGTGCTGGAGGATGCGGATATGGAACTTGAGTTCCATTTGACCCCCAACGGCGTGGAGATATATTCTCAAAGAGTGAGCGGCCCGCGGATTCTCTACAAGGCAACGGGAGATTCGTCCGATTTCCGTTTTGATCGGGAGCATCTGCCCATGGTTCTCTATTCCGGAGCGGAACTGCCACTGGCTCTATTGCAGCAATTTATGAATCTGCCCGGGAAACTGGAGTTTCGGGGCGAGGTGAAGCGAGACCCTGCGACGAGGGCTCTCTATGGGGCAAAGTCAGCGAACGGAATCCTTTACCTGGATTTTGATGAGAGCGCATACCGCAGTTCGTGGAAAACGAGTACACCCGACAATGAGTTGTTGAAGAGCGCGTTCTATTTGGTATGGTCGGGTGAGGAGACTCCGGACTCCATGCAGACTGCATATGAGAAAAGTTGGGATGGTTGGGTCTCCTATTTTGGAGGAGACTCGAATAATCCTAATTCCTCTGTAAATATAACTAACCTGGAAGATGGTGCGGGTTATAGGTGGACATTGGGTGAAAATGAATCGGGGTTGTTTGTGCCGAATCTTCCTGTTCGGACACTTCTTTTGATCGACGGGAAGGAGGTGTCTCCCGATCTCTTCTATTCGAAAAATCCGGTGGAGGTTTCATCGATCACTTTGTTGAAATCGGCGGCGGCCATGAAAAAATACGGTGATCGGGGGCGTTGGGGGGCTGTTGAAATGACAATACGTCCGAGTGCTCCGCAAACAGCGGCAACCACAGAGCCTTATCGACCCAATCCGATAAGCTACCTCAAGGGTGATTTCCGCTCTGTGGATGGCTATAATACGTTTCGGGTACGTAATGTGAGACTTTCTGAAAAGTTCTTTCAGGATCGTGAACATGCTCCTCTGGTTCTGTGGGATGATGCTGTTGTACGGATTCAAACCTTCTCGAATGCAGGGATGGCGCGCGATATCGAGACCATCGAGTTTATCGGCAATCTCGATGAGGATCTGATTGCCCGTTATGGAACGGCGGCTCGCTACGGTATTATCAAGGTCACGTCGAAGCAGGCATCGCGGCAGAGCGATAGTGTGGAGACCGTTTACGACCGGAACAACCATCCGCTCCGCTATCTGAAGGGTAATTTCCGCTCCGTAGATGGCCGAAATACCTACAAGGTCCGGCGGCTGAAGTTGCAGAATCTGAGCGGGAAAAAGCGAAGTGAACTGCCGCTTGTGGTTGCCGATGGCCGCACAGTCGATATAACGGCCCTGACCGACGAACTGGCCGGAAAGATCCAGACGATTCGCATTCTTTCGGCCGAGGAGGCCGTGATGGCCGGTTATCAGGGAGCGCGCGCGACAAACAACGGCGTTATCGAGGCCTGGACACGAAACGGGGAGGAACAATCGGTTGCGGACACGACTCTGCAGGTGAACTCTCCTCGACAAACGATGCGCTCCCAGGTTACGATTCAGCAGGATACCTCGGCCCTTGATGGCAGGAAAATGGTCATGATGTATACATCCGGGAACCAGCAGGAGATGTCCATAACGTTGACTGGCGATCCGGAAACGGGTGTATATTCGGTTGCGGACACGACTGTTGTCCCAGACAGTCGTATCAAGATGTTAAAGGCTTGGGAAGCCGGAAAAGATCTGGATAGCATTAGTGGTAACAAAGGCAAACGGAGAAAATCTTTTTTAAAAGAGGATACTTTGTTTTTTTATACGGATTCTTCCGGGCGGATGCGTACGGAGATCAAATTAGGACGTGATTTGAATGATCCGAAACGTTCGCATATAGGTCTGTTCGCGAGAGGCCCCGTAACAGTTGTTAGAGACCGTAACTTGGAATCTCTAGTGGAGCAGACTCAGATAGATTCATCAGCACTGCGCAGCGGGAAAAATTCCCCGAGGCGAATCGAAATGGAAACGTATCGTGTGGATTCGTCGCTCCTCAATAGATTGAATCTGGAAAATCGGTTGCTTTTGTTGAATCAAGAAGAGGTAACGGCTTCGTTTATCCAATCACTTGATGCCGATCAGATAGAGTCGATCCGTGTGGTGAAAGACCAGACAATGATCGACCGTTATGGCGAACGTGCCGCCAACGGGGTGGTTTTCATCTCGTTGAGAAAAGAGAAACCTGCCAGGGAGAAATAGACGCAGATCTTACCTCGTGAAAAAAGAGCGCTTTTCGAATTTCGAAAAGCGCTCTTTTTGTGAAAGGGAACAAGCCTTTTTGTTTAGACACGTTTCTCTTTCGCCTCGATACATTCGGTGGCGTGAGGTACCTTCATCAACCGCTCCTTCGGGATCAATTTTCCGGTGGTCTTGCAGATACCGTACGTTTTGTTCTCGATGCGAACGAGTGCCATTTCAAGGTTGCGGATGAATTTCAGCTGATGGGCTGCCAAACGGCCGCTCTCCTCCTTCGAGAGGGTCGTAGCTCCCTCCTCGAGCACCTTGAATGTGGGTGATGTATCCTCCGTGTCGTTCGATGCGGTATGTGTAATGGTAGCACGCAGCAGTTCATAATCCGCGCGTGCAGTTTCGAGCTTTTTCAGAATAAGTTGCTTGAACTCTTCAAGTTCAGCATCGCTGTATCGGGTTTTTTCCACTTCTGCCATACTTCAACTATTTTTTATTATCGTTTTACTAAATTAAACATTTTTTTCCACATATCCAAATCTTTCGCAGGAGGATTGTGCGATTCCTCTTTCCCTATTTATATTTTAGTGACGGCGATACGTATCGGCATTTCGTCCACGTCCGTTTCAGCGACGAAATCTCCAGCCGGAACATCCGTCCCTTTCACCTCGACAGCGAGCGTCTGGGAGGCGATGTAGTCGCTGAACGTCTCCAGAGCCGGGCGGACAAGCTCGATCTGCTCGATCTCCACGCGGATCTTGTCGGTCACTTCGAATCCCGAATCCTTGCGGATGTTCTGGATGCGGTTTACCAGTTCGCGGGCCACGCCTTCGGCGCGCAGCTCATCGGTCAGCGTAATGTCGAGTGCAACGGTCAACTTACCCTCTGAGGCAACCAGCCAGCCGGGCATATCCTCCGACGTGATCTCGAAATCTGCCGGTGTAACGACAATCTTCTCGCCTCCGAGGTCGAGCAACGATTCGGTTGCAGCCTCGATTTCGGCGATCTGCTCCTGGGTGAAGGTGGCAACCAGTGCGGCGATCTGCTTCATCTGTTTGCCGTATTTGGGGCCGAGGGTCTTGAAGTTGGGCTTGATCCGCTTGGTGATCAGGCCGGTGGTCTTCTCGATCAGTTCGATCTCCTTGACATTGACCTCGTTCATGATCAACCCCTTGACCGCTTCGATCTGACGGGCCATGGTTGGGTCGAGTACCGGAATGAGGATCTTGGTCAACGGCTGGCGCACCTTGATGTTCACCTTGCGGCGCAGTGCCAGCACCATCGACGATACCTGCTGTGCAAGAGCCATCATCT
Source organism: Candidatus Alistipes avicola (assembly GCA_019118565.1). Classification (GTDB taxonomy): domain Bacteria; phylum Bacteroidota; class Bacteroidia; order Bacteroidales; family Rikenellaceae; genus Alistipes; species Alistipes avicola. Next base: position 210,663 of record DWYR01000008.1, read on the forward strand.
GCTCCAGTTCCGTGTCGATGAGCGACTGGTCGCATACGGGAAACTTCGAGAGGTGTACCGATTCGTCCTTATGACGTCCGCTTATGGTGTTCAGGTCGCGGAAGATACGGTCCGAGATGAACGGAGCGAACGGAGCCGACAACATTGAAACGGTCTCCAGACAGGTGTAGAGCGTCTGGTAGGCAGCCAGTTTGTCCTGGGTCAGGCCGCCGCCCCAGAAACGTTTGCGGTTCAGACGCACGTACCAGTTCGAGAGGTTCTCGCCGACGAACTCCTGGATCATGCGTGCCGCCGGGGTCGGGTCGTAGTTCTCCAGACACTCGGTAACGTTCTTGACGAGCGTATTGAGCAGCGAGATGATCCACCGGTCGATTTCGGGACGCTCCTGCATCGGAACCTCCGCCTCCTGACCCGTGAATCCGTCCACGTTGGCGTAGAGGGCAAAGAACGAGTAGGTGTTATAGAGCGTGCCGAAGAATTTGCGGCGAACTTCGTCCACACCATCCCGGTCAAACTTGAGGTTGTCCCAGGGCTGTGAGTTGGAGATCATGTACCAACGCGTTGCATCGGGACCGTACGTGTCGAGTACCTCGAACGGATCGACGGCATTCCCGAGACGTTTGGACATCTTGTTGCCGTTCTTGTCCAGAACCAGGCCGTTCGAGATGATATTCTTGAACGCAACCGAATCGAAGAGCATCGTAGCGATGGCATGGAGCGTGAAGAACCAGCCGCGCGTCTGATCGACACCTTCGGCAATGAAGTCGGCCGGGAATACGCTCTTGAAGTAGTCGCCGCTGTGCTCGAACGGATAGTGTAACTGGGCATAGGGCATCGCACCCGAATCGAACCATACGTCGATCAGGTCGGGTTCGCGTCGCATCGGCTCGCCCTTGGACGAGACGAGGACGATCGAATCCACGTAAGGACGGTGCAGGTCGATCCGGTCGGTCGAGTAGTTCTCTTTCGACATGTCGCCCGGTTTGAAATTCTTGTAGGGATTCTCCTTCATGAAGCCGGCTGCGATCGACTTCTCGATCTCTGAGATCAACTCCTCGACCGAGCCGATGCACTTCATCTCCGAGTAGTCCTCCGTAGCCCAGATCGGCAGCGGGGTACCCCAGAAACGCGAACGCGAGAGGTTCCAGTCCACCAGACCCTCCAGCCACTTGCCGAAACGGCCCGATCCGGTCGATTCGGGTTTCCAGTGGATGGTGCTGTTCAATTCGATCATACGGTCGCGCAGCGCCGTGGTGCGGATAAACCACGAATCGAGCGGGTAGTAAAGCACCGGTTTGTCCGTACGCCAGCAGTGGGGATAGGAGTGGGTATGTTTTTCGATCTTGAAGACCTTGTTTTCGGCTTTGAGCGCGACCGAAAGGTCGACGTCGAGCGTCGGAGCATCGGCCGGCAGCGTGTCGTCGTATGCGTTCTTCACATAGCGTCCGGCCCATACGCCGTACGCCTCGGCATCGACGTGGGTACGAACGAACTCCGGATCGAGGTCTTCGATCGGGAAGAAACGTCCCTTGCGGTCGACCATCGGCTGCTCCTTGCCGGCACGGTCGTGCAGGAAGAGCGGCGCGATACCGGCGATGCGGGCTACGCGGGCATCATCGGCACCGAACGTGGGGGCGATGTGTACGATACCCGTACCGTCCGAGGTGGTGACGTAGTCGCCCTCGATCACGCGGAAGGCATCCCCGTCGGGCTTTACCCACGGGATGAGCTGCTCGTAGCGGATTCCTGCCAGTTCGGATCCCTTGTAGGTTTTTTCATCGACCTCGAAAGTACCCTCCATTTTGGCGGTGAAGTAGGAACGGAAGAGGTCCTTGGCCAGGATGACAGTCTGCGCTGCATCCGTATAGGGGTTGCGGCACTTGACGCGCACGTATTCGATCTCGGGGCCGACCGCCAGTGCCGTATTCGAGGGCAGGGTCCAGGGCGTGGTTGTCCAGGCCAGGAAGTAGAGGTCTCCCTGCGCCCCCTCGAAGAGTTTTTCGCTCTCGGCGTTGCGGACGATCTTGAACTGTGCCGTGCAGGTCGTATCCTTCACGTCGCGATAGCAGCCCGGCTGGTTCAGCTCGTGGGTCGAAAGACCCGTTCCGGCAGCCGGCGAGTAGGGCTGGATCGTATAGCCTTTGTAGAGAAGACCCTTGTCGAAGAGCTGCTTGAGCAACCACCAGAGGGTCTCGATGTATTTGTTGTCGTAGGTGATATAGGGGTCGTCCATGTTGACCCAGTAGCCCATCTTGCGGGTGAGTTCCTCCCACAGGCCCGTGAATTCCATGACGGCCTTGCGGCAGGCGCGGTTGTACTCCTCGATCGATATCGTGCGGCCGATATCCTCTTTGGTGATTCCGAGTTTCTTCTCGACACCCAGCTCTACGGGCAGACCGTGTGTATCCCAGCCGGCCTTGCGATGAACCAGATAATCCTGCTGGGTCTTGTAGCGGCAGAAGATATCCTTGATGGTACGGGCCATGACGTGGTGAATGCCCGGCGTGCCGTTGGCCGAGGGGGGACCCTCATAGAAAACGAAAGTAGGGCATCCCTCGCGGGTGGAGATGCTCTTGTGAAACGTGTCCGCAGCGTCCCACTCCTTTAAAACGTCGGCTGCCAGTCCCGGCAGGTCGAGCCCTTTGTACTCTTTGAACTTCATATCCGTTA
>DWYR01000009.1 GCA_019118565.1 Candidatus Alistipes avicola
CCGAGAGGATGTTTTTTGTTTCGGAGAGCATCATGACATTCTGCTCGCTGCACATCTGCTGTACAGTGAGATAGAGGTCGTGCAACAGGGCGAAACTGCGGTAATTCTCCCGCATCAGATCGGCCGTATTCCAGAAGCGGACCTCGCGGTCGTACCGATCGCATATCTCTTTCAGCAGGGGTTGCAGCTGGGCAACGAGCGGCCGTGCCGGAGAATCCTTCGTACACCATCCCTCGGTTGTTTGGCTCATCTTGCGGACAGTAGCTGTCGGAGCCTTGACCTCCCCGTTGGCAACCGTTGTGAAGTAGTTGGCAAAGCTGCGGCTCTTCCCCGAGAAGTCGGCGGGAGATACGCCGGCTGATCGCATGATTCCGATCGCCTTGACTCCCAACTCCTGAAAAGCCTTTTTGCCGGCTTTGGCCTCCCCGGCCGCCTTGCCGACGATCTTGCCCAGTTCGGTTTTCGACCGCTCCATGGCCAGTGTCGAACGGTTGCTCTCCTTGAAGATCTCACCGCCGAGCGACAGGATACCGTCGCGCACGTCCCAGCGCTTGCCCTCCTCGATCCGCTCTTCGACGAAGGCCGTGAGCCATTGTTGCAGCTCCTTGTCGGTACGGATCCGTTCGATGAGTGCATCGGCGCTTTTGGTAAGGATCGAGGAGGTCTCAATCTCGATGTTGTAGTTCAGGTCGAGTCCCAACTCCTGCAGGAAGGCACGGAGTATGCGTTGGAAAAAGGTGTCGATGGTGAGTACCGTGAATCGCGAGTAGTCGTGCAGAATTCTCGACCGGGCTTCTTTGGCGCGTCCCCGTACGGTCTGCTCATCGAGCGAGAGCTCCTCCATCAGACTCTGCAGATAGTTGCTCGGGGCCCCCGATGCCAGGGCATGAATCTCGCCCAGAATTCGGGATTTCATCTCTTCGGTAGCCTTGTTGGTGAAGGTAACGGCCAGAATATGACGGTAGAGGAGCGGATTCTCCACTACATCGTGTACATATTTGTAAGCCAGCTGGTAGGTTTTTCCGGAACCGGCGCTGGCGTTCAGAATTTTTGCTCTCACGAAAATGCTGTTCAAAATGCGAATAAAGGTAGTGATAAATCGGGGAACGTGCGGCGGATTTAAGAAAAATATCGTATCTTAGTTCCTGAAAATTTAAAGATCGGTTAGAAATGATGAAAAAATGGGTCCTCTCTTTGGCCATGCTGACATTCGCTTTTTCGGTGTCGGCTCAGAATAATGATGTAATCAACAAGAGCGAGTTGGCTCCGGAGGTTGCTGCGGCCAGTGGCGAGAAGATGGAGTGGCTGCCGTCGTTTACGGGGGTTTCGGTCGATGGCTTGTTCAAGATCAACTTTGTCAAGGTGCCGACGGATCAGGCTCCCAAGATCGTTTTCAATACGAAAGGTATTTACGACACCCAGTTCAAGGCTGAGGTGAACAAGGATAAGATACTGGTTATTTCCGAGCGTATCGGTTACCGGACGAAGTCCGAGACCGAGGTTACGATCTACTACAATACGCTTGAGAAGATCTACGTTGCCGGAGCGGATGCTTCGTTCAAGAGCCCGATCGATTATCCGATGGCCGAGTGCCGTTTTTCGGATGGGGCTACCGTGCGTGCCGAGCTCGATGTGAAGGACCTGCAGATGGAGATTACGGGTAAAAGTACCGTTGTGCTTACGGGAACGACGCGTTATTGGAATCTGAATGTTTCGACCAGCCAGTTGGATGCCTCGCAGGTCGGGTGTATGTCGCTTCGGTTGAACGCATCGAACAAGGCTGATGTGACGATCAAGGCTCCGGAGCGTCTGGAGGCATCAGTCAGCACGAAGGGTATGATCCATTGCATCGGGCGACCCGAACTTTTGCATACGTCGAACTCTCTGATCGGAGGGGAGATCCTGTTCGAATAAGGTCATGCAGGGATTTTTACAGGAGGTCGCAGCCGACCTGTACGAGCGATACGGGGACGATATTTCGTCCCTTTTTGTTCTTTTCCCCTCGCGTCGTGCGAGGGTCTTCTTCGTTGATGCATTGTCGAAACTCTCCGATCGTCCGTTGTGGGAGCCCCGGTGGACGACCGTGGATGAGTTGATGAGCGAGATCTCGGGACTGCGCGTAGGGGATCGGGTGCGCCTGATTACCGAACTCTACAAGGTCTATTCGGAGTTCCATCCCGAATCCTTCGATAAGTTCTATTTCTGGGGGGAGATGCTCCTGACCGATTTCGATACGATCGACAAGTATCGGATCGATGCCGATATGCTCTTCCGCAACCTATCCGATCTGAAGGAGTTGGAGAGCGATATCTCTTACCTGACTCCGGTGCAGCTACAGGTCATTACCACGTTCTGGAGCCATTTTCTGGGCGAAGGGAATCTTTCGGACGAGAAACGCCGCTTCCTGAAGATCTGGCAGTCGCTGGGCCCGGTTTACAAGGCCTACCGCCAGCGGCTCCAATCCTTGGGGCTGGCCTATACGGGTATGGTCCACCGGGCGGCCGCCGAACGGCTCGATGCCGGCGACTTCTCCTTCTCCGAGCCGAAACGGTTTGTCGTTGCCGGGTTTAATGCCCTGTCCCAATGTGAGAAGAGACTCTTTAAGTTCCTTGCCGATTCAGCTGACTTTTATTGGGATTACGATACCTATTACAAGGGAAATCCGGAGCAGGAGGCCGGTATGTTCATTCGGGAGAACCTTTCGATGTTCCCATCCCGCAGCGAACTTTCCCACGATCATTTTCTCTTCCCGAAACGGATCGAGGCGATTTCGACCGTCTCGAATGCGGCGCAGTGTAAATACGTGGCTACGCTCCTGCGTGAACTGGCTGCCGAGCAAGGGCCGCTGGGCAAGGAGACCGCCATTGTATTGACGGATGAGAACCTTTTGTTGCCGTTGTTGCACGCCCTCCCTCCGGAGATCGGTAAGGTGAATGTAACGATGGGTTACCCACTGAAACAGAGCCTCTCCTATTCGTTTGTTGAACGTTTGATCGAATTGCAGAGCCATGCCCGACTCAAGGAGGGGCGCCCCTTCTTTTATCATGCCGATGTGCTGGGTATCCTGTCCCACCCCTATGTAATCGAGAGTGACCCTTCGCGTATGGTAGCGATGCAGGAGGAGATCGTGCGGGACAGACGTATTATGGTCGATTCCGCATGGTTGCGGCAACTCCCGGTTTTGGAGGTGCTGTTCCGTTCGACGGGCGACTGGCACGAGTTGTCGGACTACCTGCTCGATGTGTTGCAAACGGTGGCTCACTACTCACCTGAGGACGAGGATTCGGATCGCCGCCTGGAGTTCCTGACGGTTATATCCGAGGAGATCGTAAAACTTCGCAATTCGCTTGATATGTGCGATGTGGAGTTGACTACATCCATCTATACTTCACTTCTTCGGCGCCACCTTCAGACGCTGCGGGTCCCTTATGAGGGAGAGCCGCTCGAAGGGGTGCAGGTGATGGGAATCCTCGAGACACGTAACCTCGATTTCCGCAACGTGATCCTGCTCTCGATGAACGACGACAACTTCCCGGGCAACCGGATGGCGGGCTCATCGTTCGTTCCCTATAACCTGAAGGCGGCCTACGGTTTGCCGACCCCGGAGCACCACGAAGGAGTCTATGCCTACTATTTCTACCGGCTGCTCCAGCGGGCGGAGAACGTGCGGATGCTCTACTGTTCCCATGCCGATGAGAAGACGACCGGCGAACAGAGCCGTTATATCTATCAACTTGCCTATGAGACGCCGTTTGAGCTTAAACGGCGCGAAGTGGGTATCGACGTGAATCTTTCGGAGACTGAACCGATCGAAGTCCCCAAAACGGGTGCTACGGCCGAGAAACTGGCCCGTTTTACTTGTGAGGAGAATCCTGTTGCACTCTCACCGACCTCGTTCTTCCGCTATGTGGCCTGCCCGCTGCGTTTCTATTTCCATTCGGTGGCCCGACTGCAACCCGATGACGAGATCTCCGAGGAGGTCGATGCCCCGATGTTCGGAACGATCCTCCATGCGGCCATGCAACAACTCTATGAACCGCTCATCGGCCAATCTTCGCAGGGAGATACGCTGCGTGCTCTGAGCCGCTCCGAAAAGGTCGAACAGGCGGTGGTGGACTCGATCAATGCCAACTACCTGATAGATCCTGAAGCGACGCTGGAGGATTACAGTGGCAACCTGCTGCTTGTCAAGGATATTGTTACCCGTTACATTCGACAGGGAATCCTTCCGTTCGATGCTGCTCACGACGGCTTTACGGTCGAGGGGCTGGAACAGCCGATCCGGCATGAGTTTGCATTCGAAAGTGCAGGCAAACCTTGCCGCGTCGTTTTCGGAGGTATGGCCGACCGGATCGACCGTCTTGCGGACGGGACACTGCGGGTTGTGGATTATAAGACGGGCGAGCCACACTTAGAGTTCCAGGGGGTGGATGCACTTTTCCACGGAGATGCCAAACAGCGACAGTCCAACGTCTTGCAGACGTTAATTTACTCGATGGTTCTCTATCATACCCGTCGTGCCGATACCGAGCCGACCCTCTATTACGTCCGGGCAATGAACCGGGAGGATTATCGCCCGCAACTGGTCGATCGGGAGCTTGGGCGAACCGGAGTACGTTATTCGGAGTATCGGGAGGAGTTTGAGGGGTTGTTGCGCGAGACGCTTGCCGAACTCTTCGATCCGTCGGTTCCGTTCCGTCAGACCGATGATGTGGAGCATACCTGCCGCTACTGCGACTTCAAGGAGATTTGCAGACGATAGTTAAAGCGAATATTTATTTACTGCTTTCTATCTCTTTATTCTTCAGATTATTCTGAATTTTATTGAGTAGCTCTTCCGACGAGATGTCAAGATTCGACGGGGAGATGATGTAAGGGGCACCGAATCGGCGTTCCTGCCAGTTCATCAGGTGTTTGGAAAGGGAGCTCTTTTCCTGTCCGATCCGCTCTTCGGGATGATGGAATTCGATGAGTAGGAATGTCTGCCCGTAGATCTTCTGGAGCCGCACTCCTGAAATTTCTTCCCATTTGATTCGATACCAGTCTTTTCTGGCCGGAACATAAAGTTCCAGTTCCTTGTCGCCGATACGGACTATCTCCTGCCGACAACGCAAGTTGCGCAGTGTGGTGCAGAGCAGCAGACAGAATCCGCCTCCGAAGAGGATGATGCCGAGAATGCCGATGAGGCGTCCGGCTACGTGGGACTCCTCTCTCAGCAGTAGAAAGAGGGAGAGTCCGAACAGGATCAGGGTGGCAATCGTGCCGCCGATCAGTTTGCGGCGGCTGGCATAGATGACGGTGGTAGGGCGGTTGCTCATGGGGTGCTTTTTTTAGGGTTAGTCGAAGGATTGCATGCCGGATTGGGCGATATGCATGAGGCGTTGGTACTGTTCGGGCGAGAGTTCCATGAAGAAGTAGTGGATCGGATCAACCCGCATACCATTGTGACGCACTTCGTAGTGGAGGTGCGGGGCCAGCGAGAGGCCCGTGTTGCCGCTTAGTCCGATGATGTCGCCGCGGCGAACTTCCTCTCCTTTCTGTACGTTGATGGCCATCAGGTGGCTGTACGAGGTTTCGTAGCCGTTCCCGTGGTCGATGACAATGGTGCGTCCGGCGGTGGATCGCTCGGCGATCTCCTTTACGCGGCCGTCAGCTGTGGCAAATACGCGCGAACCTTCGGGCACCGTATAGTCGACTCCCTGGTGGGATTGGAGGGTGCGGTAAAAGGGGTGGATGCGCATGCCGTAGGAAGCGGTCAGCAGGGTGAGCTGCTGGTTGATAACCGGTTGAATGGCCGGAATATGGTTCTTTCCTTCGCCGACACGGTCTATCTTGGCCTGCAATTCGACATAGGTCTCTTCGAGTTTTGCAAGTTCTTTCTCCATCTGATTCAACCGCTCGCGGAATTCGATGTTGAGCGCCCGGTCCGATTTGTCGAGGATGGCCTCGAGCGAGGCGAGACGCTTGGCCTCGTATTCCGAGTCGAAGTCGTAGGGGGTTGATTCGAAGAGCAGGGCGAATACATTGCGATCGCGATCGACGACATTCTGCATGACCGTCTGGAGCGAGTCGTAGCGGGCTTCGAGTTGTTCGTACTCGGAGCGCATGCGGTCTGTCGAATGGCGCAGTTCGTATTCGACGGGGGTGTCGAAAAAAATCGAGATGACCAGATAGTAAAGCATGGCCGCACCGAACCAGACCAGTATCTGGAATGAGATGTGGATTATGCGTTGCTTGATGCTGCGCTGTTTGACATGCTGTATCTGTTTGCCTTGTTTTGTCATTTCGTTACTCTTCGAAGGTATCGAGGTTCAGTTCTCGCATCTGCTCCATCAGACGCGTGTACTCCTCGTTGGTCATGTTCTTGTTGAAGTAGTTGATCGGATTGACCACCTGCCCCATGTGGATCACCTCGTAATGGAGGTGAGCTCCGGTCGATCCGCCGGTCGTGCCGACGCGTCCGATCAACTGACCGCGCACTACGCGTTCGCCCGGCTTGACGTAAATTTCACTCAGGTGGGCATATCGGGTCTGATAGCCGTATTCGTGGTCGAGCAGGATCTGTTTTCCGTACCCCCGGTGGGGCTGTCCCATATCGACCTGCGAGACCGTTGCGTCGCCTGTTGCATAGACCGCATCGCCGGTTCGGGCAGCCAGGTCGACACCCTTGTGGAGGATCCGACGCTTGTAGATCGGGTGATAACGATACCCGAATGGCTCGATACCCTTGCGCAGGGCCGAGCGGTCGATCGGCCAGATGGCCGGGATGGCCATCGACATGTTCTCCTTGTTCTTGGCCAGAATCTGTAACTGGTCTAACGAGACGGAGGTGCGGTAGAGCTGCCGGCTGAAAGCATCGAGCTGCCGCCATGCCCGCAACATCACCGGAGCATACTCGTCATCGGCGAAATCGTCGTACTTGGAACGGGGATAGGGTGAGTAGATGCCTTCGATCGCGAGCGTGTCGGCCGAGAAGAGCGGGCGGTAGACGAAGTTGTCGCGGTGGTGGATCTCCTCCAGCTTGCGCTGGGCGGCCCGTATCTTGTCCTGCAGCAGGCTGTATTTCAGTTCCATCTCCGTGTTCTCGTTGATGATACGGTGCATTTTCGGCGTGTAGAAGACACTCGAAAAGACCACATTTACGATTGAAACGGCAATGAAGATGAGCAGAATCTTGCGGATGATGCGGTAGGTGCGCAGTCGGTACGACACCAGGTCGGCCCGACTGCGCGGCATTTGCCATCCGAATATCCCCTTTTTTCGTCTCATTCTCCTGAAAAACTGTGTCGATATGATGCAAAATTAAGGTAAAATATGTAATTTTGCAACCTTATGGTAAACGTCAAAAGATGAAACCGCAGTATATGGAATCCAATAAAATTCGACAGGCTTTCCTCGATTTCTTCGCAGGAAAGGATCATGTGATCGTACCGTCGGCACCGATGGTCGTAAAAAATGACCCCACGCTGATGTTCACCAACGCGGGGATGAACCAGTTTAAGGATATTTTTCTCGGAAATATTCCGCGCCCCTATCCCCGGGCGGCCGATACGCAGAAGTGCCTGCGGGTTTCGGGCAAGCATAACGACCTGGAGGAGGTCGGACACGATACCTATCACCACACGATGTTCGAGATGCTGGGCAACTGGTCTTTCGGCGACTACTTCAAACGCGAGGCGATCGACTGGGCCTGGGAGCTGCTGACCGAAGTGTATGGTCTGGATCCCAAGCGGATGTACGCTACCGTTTTCGAGGGAAGCCCCGAAGATGGGGTGCCGTTCGATCAGGAGGCATACGACCTGTGGGCCAAACACCTACCTGAGGATCACATCCTCCGCGGCAACAAGCACGATAACTTCTGGGAGATGGGTGATGTGGGTCCCTGCGGCCCTTGCAGCGAGATTCACTACGACCTGCGCGACGAGGCGGAGATTGCCAAGGTCCCCGGCCGTGAGATGGTCAATCAGGGCAGCCCGCTGGTAATCGAGATCTGGAACCTGGTCTTCATGCAGTTCAACAGCAAGGCGAACGGCTCGCTTGAGTCTCTGGCCGCCAACTGCATCGATACGGGTATGGGATTCGAGCGTCTCTGCATGATCCTTCAGGGCAAGAAATCGAACTACGATACCGACGTATTCCAGCCGACGATCCAGCGGATCGCCTCGATGTCGGGCAAACGTTACGGTGAGGATGAGAAGGCCGACATCGCCATGCGTGTGGTGGCCGATCACCTGCGTGCGATTGTCTTCTCGATCGCCGACGGCCAGCTTCCGTCGAATGTGAAGGCCGGTTATGTGATCCGACGCATCCTGCGCCGTGCCGTTCGCTACGGTTATACCTATCTGGGCTTCAACGAACCCTTCATTTGCCGCCTGGTCCCCGGACTGGTCGAGCAGATGGGGGGCCAGTTCCCCGAGATCAAGGCGCAGCAGACCCTGATCGAGAAGGTGATCGAGGAGGAGGAGAGTGCCTTCCTGCGCACGCTTGCGACGGGTATCAACCTGCTCGACGGTGTGATGGCTCAGGCCCGCAAGGAGGGTGGCAACCGCATCTCCGGCAAGGATGCCTTCCTGCTTTATGATACCTACGGATTCCCGATCGACCTGACCGAGCTGATTGCCCGCGAGCAGGGAATCGAGGTAGACCTGCCGGCTTTCGAAAAGGAGCTGCAGGCGCAGAAGGAGCGTTCGCGCAACGCCGCTGCCGTGGATACGGACGACTGGGTGGAGCTGATCCACATCGATCGGAGCGAGTTCGTGGGATACGATACGCTCAGCGCCGACGTAAAGATCGCCCGCTACCGCCGGGTATCCTCCAAGGGTAAGACTTCGTATCAGCTGGTGTTCGACCGGACGCCTTTCTATGGCAACTCGGGAGGTCAGATCGGTGATGTCGGTTATATCGAAAATGCCAACGAGCGGATTGCGATCGTGGCGACCGAAAAGGAGAACGGCCTGACCGTACATGTGGCCGCACAGCTGCCCGAAAATCCGGCAGCCGATTTTATCGCGGTGGTCGATGAGGAGAAACGCCAGGCGGCGGCCAACAACCATACGGCAACCCACCTGATGCACGCAGCATTGCGTAAGGTGCTGGGAACGCACGTCGAGCAGAAGGGTTCGCTCGTAACGCCCGAACACCTGCGTTTCGACTTCTCGCACTTCCAGAAGGTAACCCCCGAGGAGTTGCGTGCCGTCGAGCGGCTGGTGAACCGGGCTATCCGTGCCAACTATCCGCTCGAGGAGAAACGCGATGCCACTATCGAGGAGGCCAAGAAGGCGGGAGCCATGATGCTCTTCGGCGAGAAGTATGGCGACCGGGTGCGTATGGTACGTTTCGGTGAGTCGGTCGAGTTGTGCGGCGGTACGCACGTGCGGGCGACCGGAAATATCGGTTTCTTCAAGATCGTGAACGAGAGTGCCATTTCGGCCGGTGTGCGGCGTATCGAGGCCGTAACGGGCGAGGGTGCCGAGAATATTCTCTATGCGACGGAGGATACGATGCGTGATATATCCGAATATTTGAAGAATTCGCAGATCGTCCAGGCCATCAAGAAGGTGGTCGAGAGCAACGAGGCGTTGACCCGCGAGATGGAGGCGATCCGTCGCGAGCAGGTAGCCGAGTGGGCCGAGAAGATCATTACCTCGACTCCGGAACGCAACGGAGTGCGCCTGATGGCCGTGCAGACCGACCGTCGTCCCGACTTCGTGAAGGAGCTTGTCTTTGCGGTACGCAGTCGTGCGAAGAATATCGTATTGGTATTGGGAACCGTGCAGGACGGCAAGCCGTCGCTCACGGTAGCGCTCGGCGACGATATCGTTGCCATGGGTGCGAATGCCGGAGCCGTTGTCCGTGAGGCGGCCAAGGCGATCAATGGCGGAGGTGGCGGACAGCCCTTCCTGGCAACGGCCGGCGGAAAGGATCCCGACGGCCTGCAGGCAGCAATCGACAAGGCTGTCGATTTGATCATGGAAAAAGTAAAATAGGAAAGTTATGGAACATAAGAAAGTATTGTTGATGATCCTCGATGGATGGGGGATCGGAAACGGACAGAAGGGGGATGTGATCGCCCAGATGCAGCCCCCCTATATTACGGAGATGACACGCCGTTATCCCCATGCGCAGCTGCGCACCGACGGTGAGAATGTCGGTCTGCCCGATGGACAGATGGGTAACTCGGAGGTCGGACACCTCAACATCGGTGCCGGGCGTGTCGTTTATCAGGATCTGGTGAAGATCAACCGCGCCTGCCGCGACGAGTCGATCCGTCAGAATCCGGAGATCGTCAAGGCATTCGAATATGCCAAGAAGAACGGGGTGAATGTCCACCTGATGGGCCTTGTCTCGGACGGAGGTGTACACTCATCGCTTGAGCACCTGCTCAAACTGACCGATATTGCAGCCAGCTACGGCATTGAGCATACCTACGTACATTGTTTCATGGATGGCCGCGACACCGACCCTTACAGCGGCAAGGGCTTTATTGAGCAACTCGAGCGCCATATGCGTGAAAAATCGACCGGAATCGTCGCATCGATCATCGGCCGCTACTACGCCATGGACCGCGACAAACGTTGGGAGCGTGTGAAGGAGGCCTACGACCTGCTGGTCGAGGGTAAGGGCGAGCACTCGTCCGATATGGTGCTGGCCATGCAGAAATCCTACGACGAGGGGGTAACCGACGAGTTCGTGAAGCCGATCGTGCGGATCGACGAGAACGGCAATCCGATCGGCATGATCCGTCCGAATGACATGGTGATCTTCTTCAACTACCGTAATGACCGGGCCAAGGAGCTGACCATCGCCCTGACGCAGGAGGATATGCCGGAGCAGGGAATGCACACGATGCCGCTCTATTACTGCACGATGACCCCTTACGATGCCAAGTTCGAGGGGCTGCACATCCTGTTCGACAAGGAGAACGTGGCCGATACGATCGGCGAGTACGTCTCGAAACAGGGACTTGCACAGTTGCGTATTGCCGAGACGGAGAAGTATGCCCACGTAACCTTCTTCCTGAACGGAGGCCGTGAGGAGAAGTTCCCCGGTGAGGAGCGAATTCTGGTTCCGTCGCCCAAGGTGGCAACCTACGACCTGCAGCCGGAGATGAGCGCCTATGAGGTGGCTGACAAGTTGGTTGCGGCGCTCGATACGCAGAAGTTCGATTTCATCTGCCTCAACTTCGCCAATGGCGATATGGTTGGCCATACCGGTGTTTACGAGGCAATTCAGAAGGCTGTGACGGCTGTTGATAGCTCGGTGGAGAAGGTGGTCGAGGCGGCCAAACGCAACGGCTACGAGGTGGTGCAGATTGCCGACCACGGCAATGCCGACAATGCGATCAATCCGGACGGTACGCCCAATACGGCCCATTCGCTCAACCCCGTACCCATCGTGGTGGTGTCGGATCGTGTGAAAGCGGTGCATAACGGAATTCTGGCCGATGTGGCTCCGACGGTACTCGACCTGATGGGGCTCCGTAAGCCGGAGGCGATGACCGGCCACTCGCTCGTAGAGTTCAAATAGCGAACGTTTAACCCTGTCAAGGGGCGGATTATTCCGCATTTCGCATAAAAGGAGACCCGGAGAATCTTTGGATTCCCCGGGCCTCCTTTTTTCTTGCGCTTGCTGGAAAAGTCGCAAGAACCATTGATAACACTGCTGTGATGAATTCTACCTACTACCAGATGTCCACCGTGCCGGTCCAGCTGCCGGAGAAGTGTTTGGGTTCCTGTTGCCCGTCGAGGAAGTCGAAGTTGAACGTATAGGTACCGTCCGAGTTCTTGATGATCTCAACCTGTCCGTCGGTTGCACCTCCGGCCCACTTCACAAGACCGTCCTGGTAATATTGGAAGTATGTTCCGGTTCCGAACGAGCTGATTTCAGTTTGCGTGTAGCTTCCTACTATTGCGGTTCCCACTTCTTTGGTGTCGCTGATTTCATAGATGCCCGGAACTGGCTCTTCGCTGTCTTCCAGAGAGTTTACGATCTGGATGGTCAGCTGATCCGACCAGAAGCTCCAGTTGGAGTCGAACTGCTTGAACTGGAATTGCCAGGTCATGGCTCCCTCGACAGTCCATTTGTCGCTGAAGGCTTGTACTTGAAGGGTCTTCGAGGTGAACTCCATAACGTGATCTTCCGGCAAATCCCATTCGTGCTTTTCGATTACTTTCGGTGCATCCTCTACTACCAGCGGACCCGTGTAGCTGCCGGTCAGCGTTTTGCCGTTGCTGGTTATCAGTTCGTAGGTGATCGTATATTCGTCTTCGTTCTTCTGAATATCCACCGTGCCGGATTCTGCCAAGCCTACCTGGATTGCAGAACTGTCGTTGGCATCGTAATAGTATTTGAGGTTCGAACCTGCCGGGAACGGAGCGTTCAGGAAGTTAACGCACTCACCCTGAGTGAAGGAGTTGTTCGTAGCATCGCCGCTGACAATCGAGAAGGAGCCGGGAAGAAGCTCTCCATCGTCGTTGAATTCGCCTCGGCCGACAAGAATCAGTACGCTTGAAGGAGCTACAAGCCATCCGGCATCATCAAGATTTTCGTAGAGGGTGATATTGATGTTCGTGTTTTTGTAGTCAGGGTCATCATCGAGATACCATGACAAAGCAGTGGTCATCTGGGTGTTCATATCCTCGGCCACCCATTCGATGCTCTTGTCGGTGAGCAGGAGATCGCCTTCGTAAATGGTGTGGAACGAATTTCCGTCCGTGGTGGTGAGCGTTATTTCGATTGTGTATTTTCCCTCGGAGGTCGATACCTCCATAGTTCCCTCTTTGATATACTTCATGGCCCCCTTATGGTTTATGTAGCTGAGATCCCCGGTAGGAATCGTGTACTCCGTATATTTGCCGGTCTCGGAGGTCGTCTCGTAGGAGCCTGCTGCAGGAAAATCCTCGAGCGGGGCATTTACGCGAAGAATGTAATAGGTACCGGTGGGGTCCAGATTGCCCTGATCTGTCAGCGGCTTGTCTCCGATCCGCAGATAATGGGTATAGACTACTTCATTGGGGAAAAAGGCATCTCCGAAGTATATACCCTCACAATCGGTAGAAACCGTATCCACGTCGTACGTTACGGGAGGGACATTGTCGCTGTCATCGTTGTTGCAGGATTGCATGGCGATCGTCGCGAACATCGCGATGGTAAGGAATAAGTACTTTTTCATAATATGAGAGGTTTAGGTTTGTTTTCGTATATCAAAATTAAAGCGATCTTTCGGCAAAAACTTTGACATAGGTCAATGTTTGTCGAAATTTTCTGTTTTTTTGGTAATTTTGTCAGAAGAAAAAGAGATACTATATGGATGAATTGATAGAGACGATCATGCAGGAGGGGGATTTCCATCCGTCGGAAGAGGTTGTGAGAAAACTGCTCAGTTTGGGAACGGAGACCTATTTCCCAGCCAAAAAGCCGGTGATCGAATGTGGTCGGATCAATACGAATATTTATGTCGTAAAGAGTGGCATTCTGCGGGTGGTTTATTATCAGGAGGAGACCTACGGTTTTGCCTCTCCGGGTACGATTTTCCTTTCGCCTCACTCCTATTACGTAAATCAACCGGCTGTCATGCAGTTCGAGGCCTGTAAAAAGGGCTGTACCTGTATCGAGATCCCGAAAGCCCGGTTCAAGGAGTTGCTGGCCGAGTCGCATGAGTGTGCCTGCTGGATGTTCGATCTGGCAATGGGGCAGTTCTACACCTCTGAAAAGAAACTGAAGTACATCAAGGGGGATGCCCGTGAGCGTATTATCGCCGTCCTGAAATACCGTCCCGAAATTCTGGAGTATGTGTCGGCTCGGACCCTCGCTTCGTATATCGGTGTGACGGAGGCCTATTTCTGCCGTATCAAGAAGGAGATTTTATAGTGTGCGCCTTATTTAAGTAAGAATAACCCCCGATCGGAATGTTTCGATCGGGGGTTGCTTTTTATGATCTATTTCTCCTGTGCCGTCAGGAAGTTCTGAATGTTCCGTTCGATGCAGCCGACCAGCAGGTCGAGCGCCTCGACCGGTGTCCAAGCCGTGTGGGGCGAGAGCAGCAGACGGTCGGGATCGGCAACCTTCAGCAGCGGGTTGTCGGCCGTCATGGGTTCCTGTGCAAATACATCCAGACCGGCTCCGGCGAGACGGTTCTCGTTGAGGGCATTGGCCAGGGCCTGTTCGTCCACAATACCGCCGCGGGCTACGTTGATAAGGATGGCCGAGGGTTTCATCAGGCGAAGTTCCCGGTCGCCGATCAATCCGCGCGTGCGGTCGTTGAGCGGGGCGTGGATCGAAATGATATCAGCCCAGCCGAGCAGCTCGTCAAGCGGCATGGACGTATAGGGCTCTTCGCGAGTTACACCCGAGGTAGAGGTGTAGCGTACCTGGCACCCGAGTGCCGTGGCGACACTCGCTACGCTGTGGCCGATGGCTCCCAAACCGATGATACCCCAGTGTTTGCCGTAGAGCTGGTGGATCGGCCGTCCGAAGTGGAACGGCGAGTCGGAGGTGGCGTAGGCACCGCTCTTGACATAGCGGTCGAAGTAGAGGCTCTGACGGTAGAGGGTGATCGCAGCGCCGATCGTCGTGTCCGTTACGGCATGGGTCGAGTAGCCGACGGCGTTCTTGACCTCGACACCCTGTGCTGCGGCTGCCTCCAGATCGACGTTGTTCATACCCGTGGCCGCGATGCAGATCAACTTGAGGCGGGGAAGTGCCTTGATCGTCTCGGCACGCATGGGAATCTTGTTGATAATCAGAATGTCCGCTTCGAGGCTGCGCTCCACGATCTGCTCCGGAGCGGTCTTTTCGTAGGCGGTATAGTTGCCGAGCCGTTTGATCGGCTCCAGGTCGACGCAGCCCAGGCTGTGCTGGTCCAGGAAGACGATGTTCATCTTTTGCATGACTTTTATTTTTTAGGTTGTTCGTTATTCTCTCTTTGTGTCAGGAGACAGCTCCCCGAGCAGGCCGCGGATTACCACCGAGGCGCATCCGATGCCGAACAGGGCCGGCATATAGGAGATTGTCCCCACGTTCGATTTCTTGTTCTGCTCCTCGCAGAGAATCATCGCCCCCTCACGGATCGGTTCGGCCGAGAAAACGGCCCGGAATCCCGACCGAATCCCCGCCTTGTGCAGCCGTTTGCGCAACATGTGGGCCAGCGGGCAGTGGTGGGTTTGCGATATATCCTCGATCTCGAGTCGGGTAGGGTCGGTCTTCGCACCGGCTCCCATCGAACTGACCAGCGGAAATCCCCGGTCGAGCGCCCCCTGGATCAGGGCCAGTTTCGGCGACAGGGTGTCGATGGCATCGACTACGTAGTCGAACCGGGCGCTGTCGAGCAGGCGGTCGGTCTCCTCGTCCTTGATGTAGCGCTCGACCACGTGCAGGCGGACATCGGGTGAAATATCGCGCAGACGTTCGGCCAGCACCTCGGCTTTCGGCCGTCCGACGGTCGAGTGCAGGGCAATCAGCTGACGGTTGATGTTGGTCGTATTGACCGTGTCCGCATCGGCAAGGGTCAGTTCGCCGACCCCGGCGCGGGTGATCATCTCCGCAGCATAGGCTCCCACGCCGCCCAGTCCTACGACCAGGACGTGCGCCGAGCGCAGTTTTGCCAGTTTTTCGCTGCCGAGCAGCAGCTCCGTTCTTTCGAGCCAGTCGTTTGTCATCGTTTGAAAATAGCTTCGTAGTTGTGATATATCTGGTCGCGTAGCCTCTCCACCGTTACACCCCGGATTTCGGCGATCTGACGGTAGATCTGTTCGATTGTCAGCGGACTTTCGTCCGTTTCGGCCAGCAGTCGTTCCTCGGGGATTGCCCGCAGGGCCTCGACGGTTCGGGGTGACGAGAAGGTCCGCTCGCCAAAAGAGAGGTAGTAACCCTTCTCTATGGCACGGGCAGCCTGCTGCGGCGAACCGATGAACCCGTGGAAAATAACGGCCGGGAGCCGGTGGTGTGCGAGTTCCTCCATGACCGGTTCGAAAGCCTTGACACAGTGCAGTATGACCGGCTTCGAAAACTCTTCGGCCAGCGTCAGCTGCTCGCGGAAGAGCCGCCGTTGTGCCTCGCGGTCGGTCGTGCAGGCGTAGTCCAGCCCGATCTCTCCGACCATATCCGCTCCGGCGATCGACGGACGGATTGCATCGAGTGGCTGCGAGGCGGCATCCCACGGGTGGATGCCCGAAAACGTAGGCTCGATGGCAGTACCGGTCGGACGGTGGGTATGGATATTGACCAGGGGGGTATTCATCATCTGCGGCATTGAATATACAAAAGTATAAAATCCCCGTCAAAATCGAACATCCGGTCGGATATTCGCCGCCTCAGGTCGCTTGAAAGGGTGGCGGGCTGTGTGAAAACAGGACCAGAAGAGGGGCCCGGAGATAATGGGTGAAAATGGCCCTGCACGTGAAAAAAGAGGCTCCCGGACGTTAAAAATCATCGGTTGGGATGCGTTTCGTGTTGAAAAATATCGTATATTCGCACGCGCTTTATATTATATAAGTCGAGGGAACAGAGGTTCGATCTTCCTTTTTTGAGAAAGGGTCGTTCGTTTTCGACGGTTGGTCGACCTTTTCCCCCCCAAAGGAGGATATACATACGAAATACACAAAACATACAATCATCAACATTAATTAATAACCATGTCGAAAATCATTACATTACGCAAAGGTCTCGACATCAACCTTCAGGGAAAGGCTGCGCAGAAATTGGTCCAGGCACCGATGGCTGCCGAGTATGCCGTTTCGCCTCTCGACTTCGAGGGCGTAACCCCCAAGTTGCTGGTTAAAGCCGGTGATCAGGTCAAGGCGGGAACGCCGCTCTTCTTCGACAAGAAGAACGAGCGGGTGGTTTTCACCTCGCCTGTGAGCGGTGTTGTTTCGGCGATCAACCGCGGTGAGAAGCGTCGTATTCTCAACGTGACGATCCAGCCGGACGCAAACCAGACTTACGAGGAGTTCGGTAAACTGAACGTGCAGTCGGCTTCCCGCGAGGAGATCATCGATCTTTTGCTCAAGGCGGGTCTCTGGCCCATGATTATTCAACGTCCCTACGGCATTATCGCCGATCCGACCAAGATGCCGAAGGCGATCTTCATCTCGACGTTCGATTCCGCACCGCTGGCTCCGGACTACAACTTCGTGCTGGAGAACCAGAAGGAGAATCTGCAGCGGGGTGTGGAGGTGATGCGTCGCCTGACCTCCGGAAAGGTTCACCTGGGCGTTCGCGCAACGGCCGAGGGCTTCATGGCCTCTCTGAAGGATGCCGAAATCGACCGCTTCGCCGGCAAGCACCCTGTGGGTAACGTCGGCGTACAGATCCACCACGTCGATCCGATCAACAAGGACGAGATCGTCTGGACGGTAAACATCCAGGATCTGGCCATCATCGGCCGCTTCTTCCAGGAGGGTCGTGTGGATATGTCGAAGATCGTAGCCGTAGCCGGTGCCGAGGTCAAGGAGCCGCACTACTGCCAGATCATCGGTGGCGCTTCGGTCGCTTCGATTCTTGGCAATAACATCAAGCCCCAGGCTGAAGGCAATTCGGTCCGCATCATTTCGGGCAACGTATTGACCGGCCGCAAGACCTCCTCGGACGGATTCATCGGTTTCTATGTCAATATGCTGACGGTGATCCCCGAGGGTAACCACTATGAGCTGCTGGGTTGGGCAATGCCCCGTTTCAGCAAGTTCTCGGTTTCGAGAGCTTACTTCTCGTGGCTCTGCCCGAAGAAGAGCTACAACCTGGATACCAACCTCAACGGCGGTGAGCGTCCGTTCGTGGTAACCGGCCTGTACGACAAGTACCTGCCGATGGATATCTATCCGATGTACCTTCTGAAGGCCATCCTGGCCAAGGATATCGACAAGATGGAAAATCTGGGTATCTACGAGGTGATCGAGGAGGACTTCGCACTGTGCGAGTTCGTCGATCCTTCGAAGGTCGAGATGCAGCAGATCATTCGCGATGGTATTAACTATATGATTAAGGAGGCATAACGATGGGCGGATTAAGAAAGATTGTAGACAAGATGAAACCGACCTTCTCGAAGGGCGGTAAACTTTCGTTCCTCGAATCGACATTCGATGCGTTCGAAACGTTCCTGTTCGTGCCGAACACGACGACCAGCAAAGGTGCGCATATTCGCGACTGCAACGATATGAAACGTACGATGATCGTGGTGGTAGCGGCTCTCCTGCCGGCCCTCTTCTTCGGTATGTACAACACCGGATACCAGGTCGGACTGACCGGATGGGCAGCTTTCTGGCTGGGATTCTGTGAAGTATTCCCGATGATCGTCGTATCGTATGTAGTCGGTCTGGGTATCGAGTTCATCGCTGCGCAGATTCGCGGACACGAGGTCAACGAGGGATTCCTCGTAACGGGTCTGTTGATCCCGATGGTTATGCCGGTCGGCACACCGCTGTGGATGATTGCGCTCGGTACCGCTTTCGCCGTAATCTTCGGCAAGGAGGTATTCGGCGGTACGGGTATGAACATCTTCAACCCGGCCCTGTTGGCCCGTGCATTCGTATTCTTCGCCTATACGCCCTACATCTCCGGTGAGACCGTATGGTATGCCAGCGATGCCGTTTCGGGTGCTACGGCCCTCGAGCAGTTGGCTACGAACGGCGCGATGAGCTACTCGTCGCTTGATGCCTTCCTCGGTTTCATCCCCGGTTGCGTGGGTGAGACTTCGACGCTGGCCATCCTGGTCGGCGCCCTCATTCTGCTCGTTACCGGTGTCGCTTCCTGGCGTACGATGATCTCGGTATTCGTCGGCGGTCTGGCGATGGGTTATCTCTTCCAGGCTCTCGGCGTAACGGGTTATCCCGCTTGGCAGCACCTGATCGTCGGCGGTTTCGCATTCGGTGCCGTCTTCATGGCTACCGACCCCGTTACCTCGGCTCAGACCAACAAGGGTAAGTACATCGTCGGATTCCTTACCGGTGCACTGGCCGTGATGATCCGCGTAGTCAATCCGGCATACCCCGAAGGTATGATGCTCGCGATCCTCTTCATGAACGCCCTGGCTCCGCTGGTGGACTACTTCGTGGTAGAGGCCAATATCTCGCGCCGCAAGAAACGTGTTAAATTAGCAAAATAGGGAAAATATGGCCATGAAAAAATTTGTATGTAGCGTATGCGGATATACCCACGAGGGAGATGCCGCACCCGATGTATGCCCTATTTGTGACGCACCCGCTTCCGCATTCACGGAGGTGAAATCCGAGAAGAAGGGGTGGATTCACAATCCGAACAGCAATACCTATATTATTATCTATTCGGTTGTGATGGTTGTGATCGTTGCGGCGCTGCTTGCCGTAACCTCTCTCTCGTTGCAGGATCGTCAGGCCGAGAACGAGTTGCAGGAGAAGAAGAGCAACATTCTCCAGTCGCTCGGATACAGCCCTGTGGAGAATCCGGCCGAATTCGACCAGATGTTGGCGGATTTCGACAACCAGGTGAAATCTTATGTAGTTGATGCGAATGGCGCGAAGACGGAGACTCCGGTCAAGGATGTGCTCAAGATGCTTGCCACCAACCAGGATATTCGCGATAATTACGACGCAAAGAATTTGGCACTCTTCCAGGCTGAGGACGGCCGTGTCGTGATTCCGTTGGTCGGTATGGGCCTTTGGGGTGACATCTGGGGATATATCGCCCTCGACAAGGATATGAATACCGTTACGGGTATCGTAATGGCCCACAAGGGTGAGACTCCCGGTCTGGGCGCCGAGATCGCAACGCCTAAATATCAGGCAAAATTCGTCGGCAAGAAGTTGTTCAAGGATGGCGAGTTCGTTTCGGTTACCCTGCGCAAGGGTGGTGCGAAGGATCTCGAGCATGAGGTGGACGCTATCTCCGGCGGTACGAAGACTTCGGATGGTGTAACCAACATGCTTCGTGATTGCCTGTCGGCTTATCTGCCTTACTTCACCAGCCAGCGTCAGGCTGTCGCACAACCGGCTCTTGTCGTTGAGGAGGTGGTGAGTGAGGATATGTCTAACCAGCAAAATGTAGAGGAGAGCCATGAGTAAGGAAAAAGAGCCGATCTTCTCGGCGAAGAATTTTAAATATCTGACGAGCCCGTTCTCTCAGAACAACCCTGTCATCGTACAGATCCTCGGTATCTGCTCGGCACTTGCCGTTACCGTGCAGCTCAAGCCGGCGATCGTGATGGCACTGTCGGTTGCCGTCGTAACGGGTTTCTCGAACCTGGTGATGTCACTGCTGCGTAAGGGTGTCCCCTCGCGTATCCGTATCATCGTCCAGCTGGTGGTGATCGCCGCACTGGTAATCCTCGTGGACCAGTTCCTGAAGGCTTACGTGTACGACGTATCGAAACAGCTCTCCGTTTATGTGGGTCTGATTATTACCAACTGTATCGTCATGGGCCGCGTGGAGGCTTTCGCATTGGGTAACAAACCCTGGCCGGCTTTCCTGGACGGTATCGGAAACGGTTTGGGTTATGGTTGCATCCTGGTGATCGTGGCATTCTTCCGCGAGTTGCTGGGTTCGGGTACGCTTTACGGCTACCAGATCATTCCCGAAAGCTGGTATGCGGCCAACGGCGGTTTCTACTCCAACAACGGCCTGATGCTCTTCCCGCCGATGGCGTTGATCATCGTGGGTTGCATCATCTGGGCTCACCGTTCGCACAACAAGGATTTACAGGAAAAATAGGAGGGTAGTAGTATATGGAATCATTGAATATTTTTATCCGGTCGATCTTTATCGACAACATGGTATTCGCCTTCTTCTTCGGTATGTGCTCCTACATTGCCGTGTCGAAGAGCGTAAAAACAGCCCTCGGTCTTGGTCTTGCCGTTACGTTCGTGATGGTGATGACCGTGCCTCTGAACTACTTGCTGTATCAATACGTCCTCAAAGCCGATGCGCTGATTGAAGGTGTCGATCTGAGCTTCCTGACCTTCATCGTCTTCATTGCGACGATCGCCGCATTCGTGCAGCTCGTCGAGATGGCTGTCGAGAAGTTCTCCCCGACGCTCTACAACCAGTTGGGTATCTTCCTGCCGCTGATCGCCGTGAACTGCGCCATCATGGGTGGTTCGCTCTTCATGCAGCAGAAGGTTGATGCGATGGAACTCACCTCGCTCTGGCAGTCGATCGTTTACGGTCTGGGCTCCGGTCTGGGTTGGTGGCTGGCAATCGTCATGATGGCCGCTATCCGCGAGCGTACGACCTACTCGCACATTCCCAAGGCTTTGAAAGGTCCCGGTATTGCGTTTATCATCACGGGACTGATGGGTATCGCATTTATGATCTTCTCCGGTATTCAGTTGTAATCCTTTAAAAAGAGATAAAAGATGACTTTGACAATTATTATCGCGATCGTCGCCTTCTTGGTGATTACTCTCGTGCTGGTAGGCTTGCTTCTCTTTGCGAAGGCAAAATTGACCACATCGGGTGATGTGACGATTGACATTAACGACGGCGAGAAGAAATTTGTCACCGAGAGCGGTTCGACGCTTTTGGTGACGCTTGCCAACAATCAGGTATTCCTCCCATCGGCTTGCGGTGGCGGCGGTGCTTGCGGTATGTGCAAGTGCCAGGTGTTGGAGGGCGGCGGTGATCTGCTGCCGACCGAGACCGGCTTCATCAACCGTAAGATGGCTAAGGAGCATTGGCGTCTGGGTTGCCAGGTGAAAGTGAAGGAGAACATGAAGATTCATCTCCCCGAATCGGTGCTCGGCGTGAAGAAGTGGGAGTGCGAGGTGGTTTCCAACCGCAACATTTCTACTTTCCTCAAGGAGTTCGTTGTAAAACTTCCCGAAGGCGAAAACCTCAAGTTCCGCAGTGGCGGTTACATTCAGATCGATATTCCGAAGTACGACGAGATCAAATTCTCGGATATGGATATCGATGAGCGTTTCCGTGCCGACTGGGACAAGATGAAGATGTGGGATCTGGTGGCCAAGAATCCGGAGCCTACGTTCCGTGCCTACTCAATGGCCAACCACCCGGCCGAGGGTAACATCATCATGTTGAACATCCGTATCGCCACGCCTCCGTTCGATCGTGCGACCGGCTCGTTCATGAAGGTGAACCCGGGTATCTGCTCCTCTTATATCTTCTCGCGCAAACCGGGCGACAAGGTGACCATTTCGGGTCCTTACGGCGAGTTCTTCCTGCCGGACAACCTGCCCGATACGCAGGAGTTGATCTTCGTCGGCGGTGGTGCCGGTATGGCTCCGATGCGTAGCCACATCATGCACCTGTTCAAGACCGAGAAGACGAAGCGTCCCGTATCGTTCTGGTATGGTGCCCGTGCCCTGAAAGAGGCTCCCTATTTGAATGAGTTTCATGAGATCGAGAAGGAGTTTCCGAACTTCAAGTTCAATCTGGCACTCGACCGTCCCGATCCCGAAGCTGATGCCGCCGGTGTGAAATATACGCCTGGATTCGTCCACAATGTGCTGTATGAGAACTATCTGAAGCACCATCAGGCTCCCGAGGATTGTATTTTCCTCATGTGCGGACCTCCGATGATGATCTCTTCGGTAGTGAAGATGCTTGACAGCCTGGGCGTTCCGCCGGAGAATATTCTCTACGACAACTTCGGTTCGTAGTCGAGATGCTGATCCAAAAGAAGAGTTGTACCTTTAAAAGTGCAGCTCTTCTTTTTTTTGTGCGGCGAAATGTATTTGCAGGAGATGAGTACTGGCCGTCGGGGGGGGGGAGAATATTCGGACAAGATCCGAACAGGCTCTCTTTTTTTTGCGGGTCGAACTTTATTGGAGAAATAGCCGCTCTATCCGGTTTTTTGTGGGGCAAATCGTTTGTAGATGTCATAAATTTTTCCTATCTTTATAACAAAGATATACGGGCCTATATAATATCAACCCAAACCAATTTATACAAGTCTTCGACTTGTGTGTTTCTAAATATTTTATTCGACCGACAGGTCGCTTTTATTCACCGTTAAAATTAAGGCCTATGAAAAGTTTAAGATTTTTTTATTGCTATCTCCTTTGTCGCCATGCTGTTTACAGGCTGCGAGAAAGACTCTGAAACAGAGATCCCTCCTGTCCCTGAACTGTCGATTACGACCGAAGCTCCAGTTGCCATAACCGCCGAAGGCGGAGAGTACAGGGTTAAGTATCGGATTCTGAATGCGTGCGAAGATGGGCAAATATCCGCTGATGCCGGCGCGGCAGATTGGATCTTCGGTTTCAACTGCGACACGGAGGGTGTGATCTCTTTTGTCGCAGCAGAGAACGATACCTCGTCAGAAAGACCCGCAACCATCACCGTTACCTATACTTATAACGGGACGGAGACGGTTACTGCATCCATCAACGCCGTTCAAAGTGCGCAAAGCGTTGCCTACGATTTTGAGATGGAGGTGACGGACTTCTCCGGCTTCTATTACGGAAGCGACAACGGCGTTAACGGAGAGCTCAATTACTTCCTCAACCTTTCCGATGTCGGATATACGGATGAAGGGTACTCCAAACCCAATGGAAAATACTACCAACTCGATGTATTCTCCGATCAGGAGCCCACAGACATGGAGGCCATAACACTTCCGGAAGGTACTTATACGCTTGGAGAAGCGGGCAAAACGGACGTGGGAACGTTTACACCCGATTACTCGAACTTCTATGTTACCGACAATGACGGACTTACCTCCCAGAAGATTAAGTTTACCGAAGGTACCATTGTCGTTGTCAAAGAGGGCTCTCAGTTCAAATATGATGTGAAGTTGGTTGATGAGAATGGAGATACCCACCATCTCACCTACGAGGGAGATGCCATTATCGATAGCGGTTTGGCGGAGATGAGCAGTCCTACGACCCTGACGGGAGATTTCGAGGTCCCGTTTGCTGCCGAGACGGAGTGTTTCGCCATGAATTTCGGGGATGTAACCGGATTGGGGAACAACTCCTGGTTGATCGATATCTACCCCTCCTCCATGACGGGCGAAGAGGTGATGTTCCAATGCTTCTCCGACATCTCGGATCAGGTTCCAGTCGGTAAATACGTTGTGTCGGAGGATATGACAAGCGGGACATTCCATCCCGGTCTTACGGATGGTTTCAACCTCTACTCTTCATGGTATCTCTATGCCGTGGACGGCTATCTGGGAGAACAATATGCCGCATTGATCGACGGTTCGTTCGAAATTATCGATAATGGGGATGGAACCCATACGATCACATTCGATACTTATGACGCTGCCGGCAACAACATTACCGGCTCCTGGACCGGCGAGATCTACATCGATACGAGCAGCGTCATGAGCACTATGGCTGTTCGGACGGCAAAAGTGCTCCCCGTTCGGAATATGCGTGCTCATAACATGCGATAATATCGATCGAAGCGGAGTCGTCTTCGGAACGATTGTCTTACACGGCTCGCAGAGCCAAACAGGAAGTGATGAAGAGGCAGGATCGTGCAGGTCCTGCCTCTTTTTATATGGACTGGAGATCAGTCTCTTATTTTGCCCTCTTTTCGGTCGATTTGAATTCGATCGGCAGCATGAATGTAACGGATACGTTTTCCCCTTCTTTTATACCGGGTGTCCAGCGTGGTGAGGTGCTGAGAATACGAGTCACCTCTTGGCTGAAGGCTTGATCCGGAGAGCGAAGAATCTCTATATCCGTGAGTGTGCCGTCGGAACGGATCACAAACTGCGCCAGAACCATCCCTTCCACATTTATATCGGGATATTTCAGTCTGCTGCCTACCCAGTTGGTGAAAACGTCGAGACCTCCGTTTCCGAATTTTGGCATCACATCTACTTCGTTGCCTTTGAAAGGAGCTTCGTCAGGGGTGGGTGCTTCGATTTGGGGCGTATTATCAACTTGAGAGAAGATCATGTCGGATTTCTCTTTTTGTTGAGGAGCCTCTTCAGCGGCTTTGGCCGTGAATCCGAAAGCGACCAGCAACGTAAGGGTTACTGGTACAGTAGCTGCAAGACGGAGCAGGGCGTATCTGCTCTTTCTCTCTGTTGTCATCATTTTCAGTCGTTTTTTTATTAATGAATTGCGCAGTCCGTTGGCTATGTCCGGACTATAACCAAACAGCTGCTTGAAAAGAATCTCCATATAGGCTGCGGGCCGATAGCCTTGGACGATTACGTCGTGGTCGGCCTCGAACTCCTGCACGGCTTCCACGTCTCGGGCGGCAATCCAGAGAAACGGATTCCACCAGTAGAAGATCTTTAAGCCCTCGATGAGGATACGTTCGTATGAGTGATGGTGCCGGATGTGGCTCTCTTCGTGCATGAGGATGGCGGGTAGAAGTTCACTTGGGGTGTCACGATTTATGTATATGGTATGCAGGAACGAGAAGGGGGGCAGGGGCTTTGAGTGCCGTATTAGTTTGATGTCGCCTATTTGCTCGATCCCGGAGGAGCGTCTCAGGCGGATTATTCCCCATATCTGATGCAGGAGGTTGATCAGGAGGAGTAGTGCGCCTGCGGTATAAAAGCCGTAGAGAAGTGTCAGAGAGGAGCCGGTGGAATTCATAGTTGCGGGGAGTGGATGGAATAATGTAGTGGGTGTGTCGATAACACTATTGTCTGACGGTATAGTATATATAGGAGTGCTCCAGATGGGAATCTGCAGCATGGGGATAACGATCGACGCAAGTGTTGATCCGATCAGATAGAGTCGTTCGGCCGAATAACTTACATGGTGGCGTATGAGTAGCCGGTAGAGCCCCCATAGAATGCCATTGCATACGAGCATTTCGATGGCGTGTTGCAGGGTCTCTTTCATTGCTCCGGGTTGTTTTTCGTTTGTCGTATGATTTCGAGGATCTCGTCGGTATCCTGCAGAGAGAGTTTTTCGCGACGCGTGAAGAAAGAGACCATCTGGGGTAGGGACCCTTCAAAATAGGACTCTAAAACCGATGATACAATTGTATGGGCATACTCCTCTTTTGAAATGAGCGGATAGTATTCGTAACTTTTGCCCTTAACGTCGTATCCGACGTATCCTTTTCTTTCAAGAATCTTGATAAAAGTGGCTACGGTTGTGTATTTGGGTTTGGGCTCCTGTATGACAGACAGAAGGTCGTTGACGGAGCCTTTCTCCAGTTGCCACAAGTACTGCATGATCTCTTCCTCGCCACGTGTCAGGCTTTCCAGGGGGTGTTCTTTTGTCTTCATGTCTATCGTTTTTTTATCTACTATAAAATTAGTACTAAATTTTTAGATAGACAAATATTTTCAACTAAATTTTTAGATTCTGTGTCTGTATGCTTGATTGATAGTGCTTTGTTTCGTGTGTCTTCCGATAAATTCATCGGTTTGTTTGTTCGGCATAAATTTTTCGGGGGAGGAAGGTTCTCGGTTAAATTACGAGAAGAGGGAGGGTTTCCCCGTGAAAATACAGGATGATTTAAAAATAATAATTCATTTTTTTTGAAAATATAAATGAAACCATTACCTTTATAAACGAAAACTCAATCAAACAACTTAAAATTAAAACAGTATGAAGAAGATTTTTTACTTTGCTACTCTCGCTTTTTTAGCTATGGGTATGGTCGCTTGCGACAAGGATAACGACGAACCCAATCCCGATCCCAATCCCGGTCCCAATCCTGGTGGTGGCGACGGTGTTGAACTCGTAACGGGAGATTATGAGGTTTCAATGTATACCGATGCCGAGGGTACGGCGAGTGAGGATCTCATGTTGAAAGTCTCGGGTCAAAATGGTGCTTATACTCTTGAAAATCTTTTTAATATCGGAGGTATTTCTCTGATATGTACTTACTCTGCTACGGACGGTACGTTAACGACCGATGGTAGTTTTGAAGTGAGTGGTCAGACCTCTCAGGTATTCGGCTATTATTGGGGCTTGGAGAATTCTCAGACCGGTGAGGTTTCTCAGGCTTTTGCAATTTTGAGCTTTATCGACCCGCAGGCTAGTGCGGTAGCGGATCCTATGATCATCTATACCAATAAGGAAACGGGCGAACTCGCTGAATTCGGCTCCAATCTGATGCTCCTTTTGGCTCCTGCAAGCCTGCAGAACAATCAGCTGGTTGTTGACGAGGACAACGCACAGATTGCCGGAGTCATCGTTACCGGTATGCCTCTTTCGAGAGTGTCTGCAACCACTTCGCTCAGCAGCGTGCTGCGTGCGCCTATGACGATTGCTCCGGTTGCTCCGGTAAAGGTAAATCGTTAAGATTTGAGGTTTTGAACCTTAATTCAGGGGTCTCTTCTTTCAAGAAGAGACCTTTTTTTGTGTCTGTCATCTTGGTCGGGGGGCCGATGTGGAGTTCATGGATGGATGAACGTTTTTATATCTCGGACAAGACCGGCGGTGCATGGCCAAAGACTTCATTCCCATTCGTTTTTGCACTCGCCTTTCTCGGTCTTCTCGGAAAATGAGACGTGCCCTCGGACAAATTCGCGAACAAGTTTGCATTTGCCGCTCGGCTTTTGGTATCTTTGTCGTTGAATAGACTGCGAACGGGTATTCGTATGTAGAAGTTGCTGTTCGTAAGTTAGGAAACGATACCGTATGGAAAATATCATATTCGATTTGGGAGGGGTGGTTTTCGCCCGAGATCCTCGAAAATGTCCGGTCGAACTTGTCGACTTTTTTTCGTTTGTTCGCTTTTCGACGATGCCTGTTTTCTGGGAGGAGTACGATCGTGGTGTACTTTCGGTCGAGGAGGTGACGCGTATTTTGGGGCAATTGAAAGGGCGTGAAGAGCCCGAGGTCAAGAAATTGATCGATGAGTCAATCATTCGGCAGGAGGAGATTCCATCGACGCGGGATTTGATTCGGGCCTTGAAGGATCATGGGTATCGTTTGTATGTCCTCTCCAACATGTCGAAAGAGTATATCGCGTTCCTTCGCAAGAAACCGGTCTACCGTCTCTTCGACGGGGAGATCGTCTCCTGTGAACACGGGACGGTGAAACCCGAACCGGAGATTTATCGGATATTGCTGGATCGCTACCGGCTCAATCCTGCTCGGTCGCTTTTTATCGATGATCGTCCGGCTAATTTGGAGACGGCCCGTACATTCGGCATTCAGACGTTTCTGTTCGATCATCGCGATCCTGTGCATAGTTGCGAGCAATTGCGTAAAATGTTGCTGTAATTGGAAGAATAATAAAAAAAAGAAAATTTGAAACGGTTTTTTTTTCTGTGGATGTTGCTTTTGACCTGGAACGAAATATCTGCCCAGGTCGTTGTTACGGCGGATTTCGATTCCGGGAGTGTGGGTAAGATCTCTTGTATCGACTCTATGTGGCTGTATTACGCCCCGACGGATTCGGTCGGAATCTGTACGATTCAACTCCGTTCGCGCATCGATCCGAAAAATCCGGTCGATCCGAAGGTGTGGCCCAGCAGCCGTTGGTTTCATTTCCGTTTGACAGGGGTGCGGAATAAGGTTGTCTTCCTGCATATTCCGAACACGGAGATGGTACGTCCGTTCTTCTCCTATGATGGGATTCGATATGAGCGTTTCGATGCAAAGGAGAACCTCATGCCGCAGACAATACAGGCATTTTTTACACGGGATACGGTGTATGTTGCCTATTTTGTTCCCTATACGCACGCCCGTCATTTAGAGAGACTGGATGCGTGGAGCCGATCGCCGTTTGTCGTTCGGGATACCATCGGGTGTAGTGGGGGTGGATTGCCCGTTGAGATGATAACCGTAACTGATCCGGCTGTTCCCGACAGTGTGAAGAAGCGGATTTGGATGCATGCCCGGGTCCATACGAGTGAGGCTCCGGCTTCGTGGCATTTGGAGGCGTTGGTAGATGAGCTCACGGGAGAGAGTCCTTTGGCTCGGGAGATGCGTCGCCGGGCTGTTTTCTTTATCGTGCCGGAGACCAATCCGGATGGGGTGATCGGGGGCTATTCCCGTTCGACGCCGGAGGGAGTGAATCTGGAGATCGATTGGAATCGCCCCGATTCGCTCACCACACCGGAGGTGCTGGCCCTCAAACGGACGGTCGGGCGGCTTGCTGCGGATGCTCCGTTTGACGTAGCGCTCAATCTCCATGCGCAGAGTGCCCCGTTTGTTACCTATTGGATCCACTCGCCCGAATCCTCGTCCGAGGCGCTCTATCGTCGCAAGATGTTGCTGTCGGCACTTACCATAAATCACACGCCGTATTACCGTCCTGTAGATCAGCGCTTTTCGAAGCTCGATCCGAAGTATCCAGAGGGGTGGTTCTGGGAGAGGTTCGGAGAGCGAACCCTGGCGATAACCTTCGAGACCCCTTATACCTATTACAACAATGATCCGGAAGGCCGGTGGGTCTCGCCGGAGAGCCTGGCCGAATTGGCTCGCTCATCGCTGCTCGCATTGAGCGATTTGCTCGACTTGGGCGGCTCTGAACGACTGTTTGCCGATACGGAACAGGCAAAACGGCGCGGGGAGTGGTCCGAACGACGGGATGATCGCCTCTTCTGGGGCGATTCATATCTGGTTGCGGAGCGACGGAATGCCAAACTTATCTTCTTTTTTGAACGGGTGCCGAAAGGAACGTATGAGATATTCCGGTGGATTCCGGGGACGGTCGCAAAAAAATTCCTCCGCCAGGAGAATCGTTGGGAGCCTCTCGGTGAGGTAACCCAGCGGCGGGACGGGCGACTGGTCTGGCGATACCGGGCCAGGACGCAGGGTGAGGTGCTCGATGCCATATTGTTGGTGCGCAAATCGTAGTGAATGGATGGGAAAACCGATGAAAGGTTTTCCCGTTTTTTATTCGTTGGAACAGGGCGGGGTGAGAGGTCTGGAATAAGGAACGAGGATGGATCGAAAGATTAGTTTGCACGAAAATGTGTTTTTTTGAAAAAAAATATATTACCTTTGCCGAGCATTGGTTCCGAATCCGGATTTTATCCGATGGGATTAAAAGGGAATGCCGTGAAAACCGGCGACAGTTCCCGCTGCTGTGAGTTCCAGCCCCTTGTGAGGGCATAACGATTCCAATACTCTTTTGCCACTGGGTAATACTGGGAAGGCGTTGGAATCGGGACGAGTCAGAAAACCTGCCTGTGCCTATGTATCATTAGCCTTCGGGAGATAGGGCGACGGATTCACGGATCTTATTCCGTTTTCCTCTATTTGTATCTCCCCTTTATTTTGTAGTTTAATTTGTTCGGACAGACGGTCCGTACGAAGATATTTATTTTGGTTCTTTCCATATTTCAATTGCATCCGTTGCAGTTTCCCCTTTGCAGGGAATTAAAAGGGAACCGTGTGTGAATCACGGGCTGTCCGCGCAACTGTAAGCACCCCGAAAAGTCGTCTTGACAAATCCACTGTTCTGTCCGCAGGATGGGAAGGAGAGGACGACCGGTGCAAGCCAGGAGACCTGCTGTGATGGATTGACGAAAAGCTTTCGCCGGTAAAAGCAGGGGTCAAATCATTCGTTGCGACCGTAAGGTCGTCGGATCGAGTTCTTTTTGCCGTTTCATACCGTGGAAGTGCTGTGAAATGTGGCAAGGGCAATACCGTAAGAACAGTCTGTCTATGTGTAAACAACGATGTTTGATCCTGTGTGGATACCGGTTACGAATTCGTGCGCGATCGATCCGCTCTCCCTCCGGAGCTGTTCGACGGTAAGAATGCAATTGAAATATAATTATTAATCAAAGAACCAAAAGCAAAATGAGAACAAAACAACTTCTTTTATTGGCCGGGATGGCATTTCTGACAGTATCGTGTGCGAAGGAGTCGCGAAATGATATGGAGATCGGCAATACGTTGCACGTGAATCTGAACGTCGTTTCCGACATTCCGGTCCGTGCGGCCGCTACCGAGGCAGAGAATCTCGTTTCAACGTTCGATCTCTTTCTGTTCGATGCCGAGTCCGGTCTGCTTGAATATGCACAGCAGGGGATGATGGCTTCTTCTCCTTCGAGCGGAGGAGCCGTCGGCGAGTTGAATGTCGGTCAAGTCTCCCTGACGGTTGCCGATCGTAAGAACAAGAATCTGTTGGCTGTGGCCAATGGGGATACACGTTCGGTCGTGTTGCCGGAGGTCGTTGTCGGTCAGACTACGTATGCACAGATGCTCGAAGCGGTGGCAATGCTCTCATCGACTACCGAGTCGCCCTCTTCGCCTTATGTGATGAGCGGCTATGCGAGTGGAGTGAATGCCAATGACAATCCGACCGTGAATCTGTCGTTGCGTCGTCGCGTTTCGAGGATTGACGTGGTGAATCTTTCGGCGGATAATGGACTGGTTGTCTCTGCCATGCAACTAAAACAGGTTGTCAATCAGAGCTATCTGTTCGCCGAGGGGCATCCGTCCGAGGGGGTAACGTATGTGGATTACGATCCGGTGGCCGTGATCGGCAATTCGACGACATCGTTCTATGTATTCCCGCAGCCGGCTGCAACCAACAGGATGACATTGACGGTTACCGGTACGTTGAACGGGATGGATTTCACCCAAACCTTGGAGGTGAAACCGATGCAGGAGGGCGTTGCGATAGACATGGAGTCCAATACAGCCTATACGGTGAAACTACAGGCTCAGGCGCAGGAGATTAAAATGGAGTGCGCCTTGCAGACGGTCGAGGAGTGGAAGGACGGGGCCGATATTGCCGGCGTTATTACGGTCGATCCTGCCGTACCGTCGGATTTGATCCCTTTCAACGGATTGCTCTGGATGGATCGCAACCTGGGTGCAACGACGGCCGATCTGGAGGATTGGGACAATGCTATCGGTGATTTCTATCAGTGGGGACGCAATACGGCTTTCTCGGCTACCGGGCAGATCGAGACGATCTCCGGCCCGTTGACGGCCGAGGCGGCTGCATCGGATGAGAATATCTCCAAATTCATCACCTTGATGAAAGGGGACTGGCTGGATGGTTCCGATGACTCGCGTTGGCAAAGCGCCGCTTCGCAGCCCTGCCCGGAGGGATACCGGATGCCTACGGTGGCGGATTTCATGGGAATCTTCACGCCGGCCGGCGTATTGGTCAATACCTATACGGGACCTGTGTCGAAATCGGAGACGTTGGCCGATGGAACTTTCTCGGCTCAGTATTGGGGCGATCGCAGCCGCACCATGTATGGAATCAAGAAGATGGGGACGGCCGATGCCTACTACATGAAGTGGGAGTACTTGAAGACGAATGGCGGGAACGGCTATGTGAAGATCAGCCGCTGGACAGCCGATGCTGCGGCGACCTTTACCGGAAAAGACTTGAATGCGATCCAGGAGGAGTTCGTCGCTTTGGGGGAGCCTGCCGAGACGATAACCTTTGCCGCAGCCGGAAATATTACGGGCAGCAGCGGAACCTACAGCAACAGTTCACAGGGAGGTTATTACTGGACCTCGTCGCTCAACGGTTCGACCGGAGCGCATCGTGCCGAGTTTACATCGGGCAAGATGATTGCCGGGGATACGTACAACAGTCGTATCAGTGGTCATTCTGTCCGGTGTATTAAGGAGCAATAAACCTTAACTAAATAAAAACTTTAAACATTACACAGATGAAAAAAATTGCATTTTTACTGCTGCTGCCTCTGATGTGGCTGGCGGGTTGTTCGAGTGATGACAAAGCCGAAACGACGGTTGCCGTAACGGGAGTTACGATCGATCAGCCGACCTTGACGCTTACGGTAGGTCAGAGCAAAACTCTGGTAGCCACGGTAGCTCCTGAAGATGCCACTACGAAGGATGTGGTTTGGACGACGAGCAAGGCCGAGGTAGCATCGGTAGGCGAGAAGACGGGTGTCGTGACAGCAGTAGCAGCCGGTACGGCTACGATTACGGTAACGACTGTCGAGGGAGCTAAGACAGCCACTTGTACGGTGACGGTTGTCGAGCCCGAACCGGAGAAGGTGGTTGCAAGTTTCGAGGGTAAATTGAGCGCAGCGAACAGCCAGTTTATGGCAGTCGACAAGGTGCCGGAACAGAGTGTTCAGTATGATGCTACGTTCACGGATAACGATAACCTGCTGACCTTCACGCATACTTATGCGGATTGGGGAACTGGTTACACCTTCTCGCGTTTTACCTTTACGAACATGACGGATAATTCTGAGGCTAACAGTATCGCCGCTATCACCCAGGCTGCGAAAGAGGGTACGATCTACCTCTCCGTTAATTCGAGTGATTTCACTCCGGCTTCGTTTACGGTGAATGATCCTGCTGCTTATTCGTTGAACGGTGCCTGGGTTACCAACTGTACGTATGCTTACAATGGCATGACTGTCGGTGATTCTTATTCTACTGCCTTTAAGGCCGGCAGCTGGTTCAAATTGACGGCGAAAGGTTACGATGCCGAGGAGCAGGAGATCGGCTCGGTTGATATCTATCTGGCAAACTACCAGAGCGATGACGACAAACCGGTCAACGAGTGGATCTGGTTCGATATGACGCCTATTGCCGATGCCATAAAGGTGGTCTTCTCGCTGGAGTCAACCGATACGGGCAAGTGGGGTATGAATACGCCGGCCTACTTCTGTATGGACGGCGTTACGCTTCAGAAACGTTAGAATCGACAAAAACAATTAACCAAGTGATTGGTTTTTGAGGTCAGACTGTGGATTTCCCACAGTCTGACTTTTCTTTTGGAATAAAGGATTCGAGTAAGATTGTTTTCGGTTCAATCCATGTGGGATAATTCTGTCGTATGGCTTCGATGTGCTGATTCTTCGGTCCAAAGATTTATTGTACGGGATAGGACTCCTTGAAGTATTAATCTGCGATATTAGGGAAGAGAGTATCTCCATTTCGAAGATACACTCTTTTGTTATAAAGGTAAAAAAATAAAGAGTTGCAAATTTGCAACTCTTTTTGTGTAGCGAGTCTGAGACTTGAACTCAGGACCTCATGATTATGAATCATGCGCTCTGACCAGCTGAGCTAACTCGCCATTTTCCTTAACTCGGAAATCGAGTGCAAATATACGCAAAAAAACACGTATGCCAAATTTTTCGGGAGGAAAATACTGAAAAAAATAGTTTGGAATAATCATGGTATTGATTTTGACACATTCATAAAAATCGGACATATCTTTCGGTCGAGCCGACTGAATCCATTGAATCGGGAGGTGTCGGGACGGTTTTGCGAAGATGTTGCCGAGGCGGCAGCAGTGAGTGTACTTCAATAAAGAACGATATGCAACAGCAATTTTCCAAGCAATCTTCCGGGAATCCCATGTCCGAACCGACTCCGTTGTCGGCAAGGACTCCTGTAGAGCCGGAGCGGCCTGTTCGTAGAGGGATGCGCCACCCTCTGCTTCGAGTTCTGAATATTCTCTCTCTGTTGGCAGGGTTGGCTCTGTTGGTTGCAGTCTCTTGGGAGATTCTGTTGGGGAACCCGCGTCATTATTCCTATGGCTATCTTTTACTGCAGGGCGGTGTCTGCATCGTTTTCCTGATCGATTTTTTTGCACAAATGTGGGTCTGTCCGCACAAATGGCGGTTCTTCACCCGCAACCTCTATTTTTTTCTGCTTTCGATCCCCTACATGAACATTGTGTATTGGTTGCGGATCGAGATGACCCATGAGGCGGCGATGCTGATGAGTATCGTGCCGCTGTTGCGGGCCATGCTGGGATTGTATGTCCTTTTCCGCTGGATTATCAACAACCAGGTGACCCGTCTGTTCACGACTTATGTCCTTTCGATTATCGTCTTTACCTATTTCGCCGCATTGATGTTTTATGATTACGAGTATCTGATAAACCCTCAAGTGCAATCTTTCGGCGATGCGATCTTTTGGGCCTGTATGAACCTTACGACTGTCGGGTCTGATATTTTTGCCGTAACCACAATCGGAAAAGTATTGACGGTGGTCCTGCCGACCCTCGGGATGTTGATGTTCCCGATCTTTACGGTATACGTGACGCAACTCTACACGCGAAATAAAAAGTCCGACCCCCGAAGGTAAGCCGGACTCATGGTTGGCGGGGTGGTCCCTGTTAACTCTTCTTCTGCTGTTCCCGCAGAAGGTCGCGGATTTCAGTCAACAACTCCTCTTCTTTGCTTATTTTAGGCGTAACAGGAGCGGGCTCCTGCGCCTTCTTCGTCTTGAGTTTGTTCATCAACTTGACCATCAGGAATACACAGAACGCCAGAATGACGAAATCGACACATTGTTGGATGAAAGCTCCGTAGTTCCACCAAATCGGTTCGGATGCGGTCTCGGCTGCTTGTACGGCCGTATCGGCACTTCCGGCGATCGTTTGGACACCCTGTGCGACCGTGTCGGTTACTGTTTTCGAGGCATCGCGGATTTTGCTGATATCCAATCGGAGGGATGTAAAGTCGGTATTGCCGAGAAGCGCCCCGATCGGAGGCATGAGAATATCGTTTACCAGCGAAGAGACGATTTTACCGAAGGCCCCGCCGATGATTACGCCGACGGCCATATCCATGACGTTGCCCCGCATGGCAAATTCCCGGAATTCTTTAAAGAAAGCCATAGTGATAGTTCTGTTTTAGGGTTTGTATTTTGTGCGGATGATACAAAAAAAGTGCCCTCTCGAAAAAATGAACCGGAATCCTCAGCGAATTCCGGTTCGTTTTTTTGGAAGAGGGTCTTATTCCACTTCCATCAGGATGGTGTCTGTGGCGACATTGTCTCCTTCCTGTACGAAGATCTGTTTTACTTTGCCAGCGACATCGGATGTAATCGAGTTTTCCATCTTCATCGCTTCGAGGACGGCAACTTCCTGTCCGTTTTTCACCGAGTCACCGACTTTTACCCGTAGGGCGATTACACGCCCCGGCAGCGGTACGGTCACTTTGTGTCCGGTAATGGCTTTCACATCGGCCTTGGCTGCTTTTTCCTCGGCTTTCTCCTGCGAGGCTGTCTGGGCGCCGCTGGCTGCGAATGCCTTTTTCTTCTGATCGGTCAGGAAGGTTTTTGCCACGAGCGGGAAGAGTTCGAGCAACAGTACCTCTTTCTCATTGGCTGCCAGTTTCACACCGCCTGCTTCCGGCAGTTCGGGATTCGGCTGCATCTGATACTTCGACGTGTCGTAGGGAGTCTCTTCACGGACACCTGCGATCTTCAATCGGAATTCGGGATCGATCTTCACAGGTGTTTCTCCGTATTCGCCTTTTACAAGGGCGACGAATTGCGAGCTCTTGTTGGTGTAGAAGGGTCGTCCGGCTTTTTCGTCCATTGCGCACTGTACGGCCTGAGCACCGACGATCTGCGAGGTAGGAGTTACCAGAGGCGGCAGACCGGCCGCCAGACGTACCGTCGGGATCAACTCCATGGCGCGGGGCAGGATCTCTTCGGCTTTGAGCTGTTGCAACTGTGCCACCATGTTGGTGTACATGCCGCCGGGAATTTCGGCATTCTTGACCAGTTCGTTGGGTGCCGGGAATCCGAAATATGCTTCGATCTTGTGGCAAGCATCGATCAGGGTTGCTTCGTCTTCGTTCTGAGCAGCCTGGATCGCGCGGTCGAATTCGGCTTCGATCTCTTTCGGCAGTTCGTCTGTCAGCGGGTTGAAGGGTTTGGGCTCGGGCTTGTCCTTGCCGAATACCGATACGTTCAACTCGTGACGAATCTCCTTGAGCTGGGTGTTTATCTTGGCAACGGCCTCCATGTTTACGCCGATGTCGATGCCCAACTTCTTGCAGAATACATAGACCAGTTCGATGGCTGGAGCGGCGGGCCCTCCTGCGAAATACCAGCAGTTGGTGTCGACCACATCGACACCGGCCACGATAGCAGCCAGTACGGATGCCAGGCCGTATCCCGGTGTACAGTGGGTATGGAAGTCAACGGGGATGTTCAGGTTCTTCTTGAAGAGTTTGACCAGACCGCTGACCCGGTGGGGCGGGATCAGACCCGACATATCCTTGATCGTGATCATGTCGGCACCGAGGGCCTCCATCTGTTTGGCTTTTCCGAGGAAGTATTCGTCGGTAAATACCGGTTTCGGTTTCTTCTTGCCCATCAGTTTGGCGAAGAATCCCGGTTCGGGGTATTTCGGATCGACCGTATAACATACGGCGCAGTCAGCCATACCACCGTACTGTTTGACGTATTTGATCGTCGACTTGATGTTGTTTACGTCGTTCAGGGCATCGAAGATACGCATGATATTCAAGCCGCTTTCGATGGCGTTCCGACAGAATCCGTCGATGATCTTGTCCGTATAGGGCGAATATCCGAAAAGGTTTCGACCGCGGGAGAGGGCTGTCAGTTTCGAAGCGTCGCCCACGGCTTTGTGGATTGTTTCGAGACGGGTCCAGGGGTTCTCGTTCAGATAGCGCATGATCGAATCGGGAACGGCTCCGCCCCACACCTCCATGGCATAGAAGTGTGCGTCTTTATAGAAAGGAAGACAACGGTCTACCTGGGCTTGACTCATTCGTGTCGCGAAAGACGACTGCTGGCCGTCTCGCAACGTTAGGTCTCTGATTTTTAAAGACTTTGCCATTGTATTGATGTTTTTAAAGGTGATACATCCGTTTTGTTTCTTCGATTCCTCTTTCGGAAGAGGAGGAATCGATTGTTATTCGAATAACAAATATAGTAAAATAACTTCATTGACCAAATTTTTTCTCAAAAATTTTTAATAAATAAAAAGTTCTTCTATATGAGGTGAAAAACGATACCATGCTTGGTACTGTAGGGGAGGGACCGTCCCTCTTCGGGGGGCTCTCCCATTCTGGGAGAATCATCTCTTCGGGACAAGTTGACATTCGATTCGTATTTCTTCGGGCTTTTTCATACCTTTGTTATCTGGAATCGTTTTATCGAAGATGACACCTGTTTCCATATTGCTTACGGTTTTGGGCTATGTCGCAGTCCTTTTCGTCGTGGCGGGATTTGCCGGGCGCAAAGTGACGAATCGTGGCTTTTTTACCGGGAACCGCGAAAATCCCTGGTATGTGGCTGCATTGGCAATGGTCGGAGCGGCAATGTCCGGCGTGACGTTCGTCTCCGTTCCCGGTGCCGTGGCAGCCGATTCTTTCTCCTATATGCAGATGGTGGCCGGATTCGCCGTCGGACAGTTCGTGATTGCATTTGTCCTGATCCCGCTCTTCTATCGTCTGAAGGTGGTGTCGCTCTACCAATATCTGGATACGCGCTTCGGGCTTACGGCTCATCGCACCGGTGCCTGGTTCTTTTTCATCTCCAAGATCCTGGGGGCTGCCCTGCGGGTTTACGTCGTTTGCGTGGCATTTCAGGTGCTGGTTTTCGATCCGCTCGGCATCTCGTTTATTATTAACATTCTATGTATGATGGCTCTGGTTTGGCTTTATACGTGGCGGGGCGGGGTCAAGTCGGTTGTCTGGACCGATATCCTGCATTCGCTGTGTCTGGTGAGTGCCATCGTGCTGAGCATTGTCTTCATCCTGCAAAGCCTCGGGTGGTCCTTCGCGGATGCGGTCGGAACGATCCGTGAATCTTCGATGTCGCGAATCCTCTTTTTCGACGATCCGGGGTCGTCGCGTTACTTCTGGAAGATGTTTTTCGGCGGGGTCTTCGTGCTGGTTGCCATGACCGGACTGGATCAGGATATGATGCAGCGCAACCTGAGCTGTCGTTCGCCGCGCGATGCCAAAATCAATATCGTCATCACGGCCTTCAGTCAGTCGGTCGTGATTCTGTTGCTGCTCGTTCTGGGGGCTTTGCTTTACTTGTATGCAGACCGGACCGGCCTTGCCTTACCTCCGGTCGGAGATCAGGTATTCGGGGTGGTTGCCGTAAATGGTGGCCTGCCGTTGATCGTTGGTATCATGTTCGTTATCGGTCTTATGTCGAGCACCTATTCATCCGCAGGAGCTGCCTTGACCGCCTTGACAACCTCCTTTACGATCGATATTCTGCGGGGCGACAAGCGATGGCCGGACCGGAAACTGACCCGTGTCCGGAAAGGGGTACACCTGGCCATGGCCCTCGTGATGGCACTTGTCATCCTGCTGTTCGGACGTTTCGGTAATGACAGCGTGATCAATCTGGTTTTCAAGGTGGCCAGCTATACGTACGGACCTATTCTTGGAATGTTCGCTTTCGGTATTCTGACCCGTTGGCAGATCCGCGACCGTTGGTTGCCGTTGGTGGCGGTGATGGCTCCGATTCTTTCCGCTTTGCTGCAAAGCATCGCTGCCGATAAATGGGGGTATCAGATTGGTTTCGAATTGATTGTATATAACGCTTTGCTGACAATGGTCGGAATGGCATTCTTGGTGGTGCGAAATCCGAAGAGTCGGGAACATGATATAAAGTCAAAGATTAGTTGAATGGAATAACTGTTTTGTAGTTAGAAGAATGCGACGGTTGTATCTTTGGATCCGTATTTGATTTGTACTTTCTGCCTTTGCGGAAAAAGTCCGGCATACCGTAAATTTTTCTACCTTTGATTTTGAAAATCTTTTTTATGGATAAAGAGAATGGGAAGAGTCCCGGCTTTACGTTCTGTATCTGTATTGGTACGTGTTTGGGTATGGCTTTGGGGGCTGCGATGGACAAACTCGCGGTGGGTATGGCGCTGGGTTATATGTTTGGTGTCATGTACTATCTTTTCTTCGCGAAATCCGATAAGGAAGAGAGCAATAACGATACTCAGTTAAAAGAATAATTTGTCATGTCTTTAGAACAACAAATCTCAAAAGGTATCATGGAGGCGATGAAGGCCAAGGATACCGTGCGTCTGATGACGCTTCGTAATGTAAAGAAGGTTATTTTGGAGGCGAAGAGTGCTTCGGCCGGAATTGCAGAGTTGTCCGATGAGGAGGTGATCAAGATTATCGGCAAGCTGGCCAAACAGGGGACCGATTCGGCGAATATCTATACGCAGCAGAACCGTCCGGACCTGGCTGCCGAAGAGTCTGCACAGGTTGCCGTCCTACAGGAATATCTGCCCAAGCAGATGACGCCGGAAGAGCTGACAGCCGCCGTGCGGGAGATCATCACCGAAGTGGGAGCTACCTCCATGAAGGAGATGGGCAAGGTGATGGGCGTTGCCTCGAAACGCCTGGCCGGCCGTGCCGACGGTAAGGAGATTTCGGCAAAGGTCAAAGAGCTGCTGTCATAATCGGGGAATACGCGAGGGTATGGGCCTGCTGCACGCGCTGCATCGCAACGTAAAGACCATTGCGATGCCTTTGGCGATGGCTGTCGGGGCTGTGTTGTACCGTCCGTTGGCCACCCTTGAGGCGGGGGCGCACGGCATGATAACGCCGACGTTTATCTTTATCATGCTTTTCGTCACCTTTTGTCGGGTCGAACCCCGTCAAATGC
Organism: Candidatus Alistipes avicola; assembly: GCA_019118565.1. Classification (GTDB taxonomy): domain Bacteria; phylum Bacteroidota; class Bacteroidia; order Bacteroidales; family Rikenellaceae; genus Alistipes; species Alistipes avicola. Next base: position 40,182 of record DWYR01000009.1, read on the forward strand.
GTTTCAGCAGACTGCATCTCTGGCTGCTCGTCTGTCAGTTTGTCGGATGTGCCGTGGTCTATCTGTCGCTGCGCTGGATCGATCCTGTGCTGGCTCAGGGCGGATTGATCTGCGTGTTGGCACCCGTTGCGATGGCGGCCGTCGTGATCGGGGGAATGTTGGGGGCCAACGTCACTACGATGGCCTCGTTCAACCTGATCAGCAACCTGGCCGTCGCCGTTGTCGCTCCGGTGATTCTTGCCTGGGTCGGAGCTGCTCACTGCACCTTCGGAGGAATCCTCTCCCGGGTGGGAACCTTGCTGGTACTGCCGTTTGTGGCGGCGCAACTGTGCCGCTGGCTCTTACCCCGAGTTGCGCAATGGGTTGCCGGGTATGGGCAGATTTCGTTTTACGTCTGGCTTCTGTCGCTCGTCTTTGTTATCGGACGTACCACAACCTTCATCCTTGACCTGGAGAGTGCCGATCCCTTAAGCGAAGTCGTTTTTGCCCTGGTTGCTTTGGTAATTTGCCTGGCTCAATTCCGGGTAGGACGGGCCCTGGGGGCGCGTTACGGTGATCCGGCAGCCGGAGGTCAGTCGTTCGGCCAAAAAAATACGATTCTGGCCGTCTGGATGGCCCAGTCGTTTCTCGATCCGATCTCTTCGATCGCTCCGACCGCTTATATTATCTGGCAAAATCTTGTGAATAGTTACCAGCTTTGGCGGCATGACCGGATCAGAGGGTAGTGCGTAAGGTGCTCGTTGGTGACTTTACTGTCGGGGATGCCTTGCTTGGGAATATGAAGGAGGCCTCATTTTTCAAAATGGGACCTCCTCCATTATTCCCAGAACGAATGGATTAGCGCAATTTGTTGCGGATAAAACTTTGACGGGCGTATAGAAAATAGAAGAGTACGCCGACGGCATTGATTGCGAAGGCGAGCCAGAAGGCAGCCGAATAGCATCCGAGGTGTTCGGCTACGCTACCACCTCCGATAATGCCGAGTCCTATGCCGAGGTCCCAGGAGGTAAGAATGGTTGAGTTGGCCGTTCCTCTGCGTTCGTGGGGTGCCAAATTGATGAACATCGTCTGGATGGCTGGATACATATGGCCGTTGCCCAGCCCGATCATCAGTGCGGCGGCGTAGTATCCATACAGGTTCGGAACGGCCGTAAAGACGAAGTAACCGCAGAGCGACATCAACATTCCGATTGATGCGTTGTGTACGATCTTCCCTTCGCGCAGCGACTTATTGCCGACCAGCCGTGAAAGAATCAGACCGATGGCCAGCAACATGAAGAAGGTGCCCGACCCGGAAGTGATGTGCAGTACTTCCTGGCTGTATATGGCGATGTAGGTCGAGATGATACCGAACGAGAAGGCAAAAGCGGCGATGCAGATTCCTTCGCTCCAGCCCTTTACCAGGATGAATCGGTCGAGCGACAGTTTGTTGCTGTGTTCGATGGGTTGTCGTTCGCGGCATTTGATCGTGGAGTCGATGATCAGACCGCCCAGGGCAATGACGAGCGACATGGTGAACAGCAGGTTGAAGTTGTGGATCGTATGGTAGATGTAAAGACCCATCGAGGGGCCGATTGCCATGGCGATGTTGTTGCTCAGACCGTAGTAGCCGATGCCTTCCGAACGGCGTTCGGGATAGAGAACATCGACGGCCATCGTGCTGTTCGCTACGGTTGCTGCGCCGAACGGAGCTCCGTGCAGGGTACGGATGACGGCAAAGAGCAGCAGGGATCCGGTGATATAGTATCCTGCGAAGAAGAGGGCAAAGCAGAAGTAGCAGATCAGCAACACCTTCTTACGCGGGAACGTGTCGACGACGAACCCGCTGAACGGTCTCACGCAGAGAGCCGTGAGGGTGTATCCGCTCAGAACGAGACCAATCATCGCCTTGTCTGCCGAGAAGGTGTCGCGCAGGTAAAGCGGCAAAAGCGGAGCCAGCAGATAAAAGGCGAAGAAAAGCATGAAGTTGGCGATCCATACTTTCAGATAGTTGCTGTTCCATAAAGCTGGTTGGCCGGTTTTTGTATCGTTTTCGGAGTCCATGTCGGTTATTATTGTGTGCAGACGATGTTTTTTACTTCTTGAAGATGAAATATACGGCCAGAATCAGACAGACAAATCCGGCCAGATGGTTCCATCGCAACGTATCCGATTTCATGAAGACAACGGCGAAAACGGTGAATACCAGCAGGGAGATCACTTCCTGGATGACTTTGAGTTCCCAGATCGAAAATGGACCGGCGTATTGGTTGCTGCCGATACGGTTGGCCGGGATCTGGAAACAGTATTCGAAGAGGGCGATACCCCAACTGAGCAGGATGATTGAAACGAGTCCGAGACGTTGAATCCTGGATTTGAAGGCTATCTGCCCGTACCAGGCCAGTGTCATAAAGGCGTTCGAGCAGATCAGCAGAAGAATGGTTGTAATAGCACGGGTCATGATAAAAGATCGTTCAAGTTCGTGATGCAGGAGAAATCGTCGATAATGAGGTCCGCTTCGGTTTCTGTTTCGAGTACGGTACGCGGCAGCGTTGTCGTGAGGGCGACGATGCGGCCGATGCCGGCGCGTCGGGCGGCCGTGATGCCGGCCTTGGCATCTTCAAACACGAGACAGTCGCTCGGAGGCAGCTTCAAGCCTGCGGCCGAAAGCAGGTAGATCTCCGGGTCGGGTTTGCAGCGGGTAACCCGGTCTCCGCTCACGATGCAGTCGAAATAGGGGGCGATCCGGCACTTCTCCAGCACGAAGTCCACGTTTTCGCGTCCGCCGGAGGAGCCGACGGCACAGGGGATATGTCGGCGGTGGAGCTCTTCGAGCAGGGCGACAAGTCCTTTGACGGGGCGTATTTCCGGGGCATATATTTCGCGGTAGATGCGCTCTTTCTCGGCACCGAGTGTTTGCAGACCCTCTTTGCGGATGATCTCCTCGGGCAGGATCAGACGCATGATATCGTCATTGCCCATGCCGAAAGCCGAATGCAGCTTCTCTTCCCAATTTTTGACACCGTGTCGCTGGCAGAAAAATTCGAATGCTTTTATATGGGCTTTGCTGTTGTCAACCAACACACCGTCCATATCGAACAGGATTCCTCGGATCATTGTCTCGGATTTTGTTCGCAAAAATAACCATATTTTTCAGGAGTTGTCACTGTAAAACGGGGAAAGGAAGAAAATCTCCTTTGGGAAAGGAGATTTCGTCGACCTTCGTTTCGTTGGAGAACGGGATGTGGAGAGGTCCGACCGTACGGGTCAGAACTTGAGATTCAGGCTGCAGTTAATCGTAAAATATGGAATTGAGAGTCCCGGTGCGGGATCGCGATGCGTAAGCCGCCAGATAAAATCGACACGCAGCAGCCGGAAGATATTTTCGATGCCGAATCCGGTTTCGAGATAGGGTTTCTTGACCGACGACATCCCTCGGGGAAAGAGTAGCATGGCCTCCGTGTCGGGACGGCTGCCGTCATTGCGGGCGGTGAGCGTTCCATAGACCCCCTTGAATATGAGTACCTCCCGCCAGTTCAGCTTCTTGAGCAGCGGCAGTTTGCCGAACAGGAATCCGTTGAAATGGTGTTCGTAGAAGAACGCCACCCATGCATCGGATGCGAACTCATAGAAGTTCATGCAGGAGAAGGCATCGTAGTCGTAAAAATAGGTTCCGTTGCCTTCGTGCAGTTTCAAGAGCGGGTAGGGGACTTTGCCGAAGATCTTTCCCCCCTCGACCATCAGCTGCGAGTAGCCGATCGGCGGAAGGTTGAGACGGTATTGCAGTTGCCCCTCGAGTCGCAGATATTCGTAGCTGGAGGGGAGCATTCCCTTGAGACCGCCCGCAATTTCGAAAGAGAGAATCGGGTATTTCGATCCCATGTACTGCACGTCGAATGGCATTCGGAGGATCGTTTCGTTCTTCGAAAGACGCATCCCAAGACGGAGAGAGGCATCGTTGATCCCATCGACACGAGTTCCGTCCGGTCGTACCATCGGAACGTAGCGGTTGCCCGAGATGTGTCGGGCCTGGAGATGGATCGTACTGCTGATTCCATGCCGCCATTCGTGCTGGTAGTCGAGGTTCCCCTCCTGAATCATCGAGAGACGGGAGGCACTTCCCCGGGCAAAGACCGAACTGAGGATATTTTTCTCGGCCAATGCACTGGTGGCCGAGCCGAGCTGGAGTGCATCGTAACGGTAGTTGAGTGTCAGTTTGCGGGTGAGCTGGCGGCGGAACATGAATTCGAGTCCGACACCACCCTTGAACTGTTCGTCACGGAAGCCGTATGCCGCATATCCCGACAGTCGAACCAATCGGCTGAACTCCTTGGTCGTACGGGCTCCCAATTGAAGTCTTACTCCCTCCAGCCGGTTGTAGCTAACCACTTTGGAATAGGGCCCTATTCCGACATATTCGGTGTTGTAGTATCCGCCGATAATCGTATTGAGAACCGTGTAGATGTTTTTGTACAGGGGAACATCCTGGATCGAGTCCACCATGTTGTAGATGCCCCGTTCTTTGGCCGAAAGGGCGTAGGGACGCAGTGTATCCCATTCGATCCGTCGGGCTGCGATCGCTTCGTCCGAGACGACGACATCGGCATCCATGCGCAGAACCTCGCGGGGGATCGGCTCGTCGAACCGGACATTCGAGTAAAAGACCTCGCGGCTGCCCAGGAACGAGATCATTTTCGAGGAGTCCGATTTGGTCAGGGTGAAGTCGGCGGTCAGTTTCTCCCGCTCGGGGAACCAGATCGAGTCGGTGGCGAGCCGGTTGTCCGCTTCGATGTCGAGGTGGCGGATCCAGTTTACATTGACCCCTTTGGCCATCTTGACGCGGGCCGACCGCAGGGCATATGAGGCCGAGTCGATGTTGATCTCGCCGTCGAGCACCGGGGTGGAAACATTCCGCGGATGAAACCGGATTTTATAGGTCTTGCGCCCCTCGATCGTCAGACTGTCTACCAGGAAATAGTTGTAAAAAGTTCGACCCGAATTGGAGAGCGGGCTTGCGAATTTGACTCCGAACAGGTCGATGTAGTTCTCGTAAAGGTTGACGTTCGCATGCAGATGTCCCGTAAACTGAGCCAGAACCGTATTGTCCTCGACACCGGAAATTTGGCTGGCCCGGATTACTTCTCGGGCTACTTTCGGATCCTTGCTGTGGTAATAGTCGGCCGAGGCTTCGGAAATCATGACCGGGAGATAGGGTTGTCCGGTCATCGACGAAGTGTCGAGGTGCTCAAAGATGAATCCGAAGTTCTTTTGCATCCGTTTGCTCCTGAATTCGGTCATATTGGCCAGATCCAGCTCCATCTTCGTGTAGGTGCGTGTGATGTAACGGACATATTCGGCTGGGTTGTTGCGCTTCTTGGCCCGGATAATCCCTTCCAGAATCGGGTGTGCCGGGTTCTCTCCGGGGGTAACGACGATCTCGTCGATGCCGAATTGGACCGGGGACAATCGAAAGTCCACTTGGTTGAACGCTCCTCGGTGAATTGTTCGAACCTGGGACTCGTATCCGATCATGAGGGCCTGAACGCGACTCGACGTATCACGTATCTCGAGCGAGTAGAAGCCTTCGTCGTCGGTCGAAATCCCGGTTGTCGTCCCTGGAAACAGTACACTCGCGAAGGGCAGGGGATCTCCTGTCGCGGCATCGGTGACCGTACCGCGGACACGGGTCGATTGTGCGGCGGCCGTATCGCACAGAAACGTCCCGATAAGAGAGAGTAAAATGATAAGCGTTGACTTCACGAGTTGTCGGTTGAAGAGTTTGCCGGCTTCAAGTATAGAAAAAATCGGTCAGACAAACAATAAAAAGGAGCGTTTCTCCCTAAAAAAACCCTATCTTTGGGGGTAAACAGAGACCGGTTGGAAGATTATGCTCGTTTTCCGACATTCGGTATTTTTCAAAAATGCATGCAACACCGTTTGAACAAAATAGAGAAGACCAATGCCGCACGCCTGCTTGACCGGGCGAAGATTGCTTATGAACTGATCCCTTATGTGGTGGATGAGACCCATCTCGGGGCGACCCATGTGGCCGAGCAGTTGGGTGAGGAGATCGCCTGCGTATTCAAGACGCTGGTGCTGAAGGGGGATCGGACCGGGTATTTCGTCTGTGTGGTCCCGGGCAACCATGAGGTCGATCTGAAACGTACGGCCCGTGTATCGGGAAACAAGAAGGTCGACCTGATCCCGATGCGTGACTTGTTGGCAGTAACGGGTTATATTCGGGGCGGATGTTCGCCGATCGGGATGAAAAAGAGTTTCCCGACCTATTTCCACGAATCGGTTACCTCCTGTCCGTTTATCTATATCAGTGCCGGCGTGCGGGGCTTGCAGATCAAGGTCTCTCCGGAGGAGCTGATTCGCTACCTGCGGGCCGAAGTGGCCGATCTGAGCGATCCTGCGGAGGAGAGTTCTGAAGAGAAGTAGTCAAATTAAAAACATCCAGCGTTTCAGAGCGCTGGATGTTTCAGTTAATGTATCGCTTGATCCGAATTACCGGTTCTTGTACATCGAGTCGTAATATTTTTCGTATTCGCCCGATGTGATCTGATCCATCCACTCCTGGTTCTCCAGATACCAGCGGACGGTCTTTTCGATTCCCTCTTCGAATTGCAGCGAGGGCTCCCAGCCCAACTCCCTTTTCAGCTTGCTGGCATCGATCGCATAGCGCAGGTCGTGTCCGGCACGGTCGGTTACGAAGGTGATCAGCTTGTCGCTCGTCCCCTCGGGATTTCCCAGCAGGCGGTCCACCGTCTTGACGATCACGCGGATCAGGTCGATGTTTTTCCACTCGTTGAACCCGCCGATGTTATAGGTCTCGGCGATCTTTCCCCGATGGAAAATCAGGTCGATGGCCCGGGCGTGGTCCTCGACGTAGAGCCAGTCGCGCACGTTCTCGCCGGTACCATAGACGGGCAGCGGACGGCTGTGGCGGATGTTGTTGATAAAGAGCGGGATCAGCTTTTCGGGAAATTGATAGGGCCCGTAGTTGTTCGAGCAGTTGGTGACGATTGTCGGCATCCCGTACGTATCATGGTAGGCGCGCACGAAGTGGTCGGACGAGGCCTTGGCCGCTGAATAGGGCGAGTGGGGATTGTAACGGGTCTCCTCGGTAAAGAGCGATCCGTCGAACTCCAGGGCGCCGTATACCTCGTCGGTCGAGATGTGGTAGAAGCGTTTTCCCTCCCACGCTTCGTTCCAGTACTCCTTGGCGGCTTGCAGCAGCGTGAGGGTTCCCATGACGTTGGTGCGGGCGAAGGTGAAGGGGTCCTTGATCGAACGGTCCACATGGCTTTCGGCTGCCAGGTGGATCACTCCGTCGATTTCGTAGCGGCGGAATACCTCGCGGATGGTCTCCAGATCGCAGATGTCGGCCCGCACGAAGGTGTAGTTCGGCGCATGCTCGATGTCGCGCAGGTTGGCCAGATTGCCCGCGTAGGTCAGTTTGTCGAGGTTGATGATCCGGTATTCCGGATATTTGTTGACGAAAAGCCGCACGACGTGCGACCCGATGAATCCGGCACCGCCGGTGATCAGGATGTTGCGTTTCATTGGTTCAGTTCGTTATAGGCCTCCAGGCACCGTTTGAGTGAGTCGTGCCAGTGAGGAATCGTGATTCCGAATCTTTCTTTGATCTTGCTTTTGTCCAGTACCGAGAAATTGGGGCGGCGTACTTTCGACGGGAACTCCGACGAGTGACAGGGCGACAGCCGGCAGGCCGTATGGCCCGAAAGGGCGGCGATTGCATGGGCGAAGTCGTACCACGAGCAGACCCCCTCGTTCGTGAAGTGGTAGATTCCCTCCTCTCCTGCATAGTCGACGGATTCGATACGTTCGTAGATGACACGTGCCAGATCGGCCGCACAGGTGGGGGTTCCTACCTGGTCGAATACCACCTGTAGCTCCGGTTTCTGCTCGGTCAGTTGCAGCATGGTCTTCATGAAGTTCCTGCCGTAGGGGGAGTAGAGCCATGCGGTACGCAGAATGAGGTATTTGCACCCGGACTCCACGATGGCACGTTCACCCTTCAGCTTGGTCACTCCGTATACACCCAGCGGGGTGGTGGGATCCTCTTCCCGGAATGGAACGTTCCCGGTGCCTCCGAAAACATAGTCGGTAGAGATGTGGAACAGGGTGGCATCCTGAGCCTTGGCCGCCCGGGCCAGATTCGCCACGGCCAGATGGTTGATCCGGTCGGCCGTTACGGGATCCTCTTCAGCCCGATCGACGTTGGTATAGGCGGCGCAGTTTACGATTGCATGGATCTTTTCACGCTCGACGAATTGCATTACCGACTCTGCATCCGTGATGTCCAGTTCGGCTACATCCGTGAACAGGTAGCGATGTCGGGAGTGGGCTCCCAATGTGCGCATTTCACGGCCGAGCTGTCCGTCGGCTCCCGTTACCAGTACGTTAAGCATAGTAGTCCGTTTGATAGTCGAATAGTTCAACTGCATCTTTAAGACGCGGGTGATTACTGTCTTTTGCAGAGAGGATTATCTCCTCTTTTGAGAGTTGCCAGTCGATTCCCAGGTCGGGATCGTCCCAGGCGATCGCCCCTTCGGTCTCGGGGGCATAGAAGTTGTCGCACTTGTATTGGAAAACCGCCTCGTCGCTCAGTACCGAGAATCCGTGGGCGAATCCCCTCGGTACGAAGAGCTGGCGGTGGTTCTCCTCGGTCAGCTCCACAGCCACGTGGCATCCGAAGGTAGGCGAGCCACGCCGGATATCGACTGCGACATCCAGCACACGTCCCCGTACGACACGCACCAGTTTCGATTGGGCTGCAGCCCCTTTCTGAAAATGGAGCCCCCGGACAACCCCCCGGCACGATTTGGACTCATTGTCCTGTACGAAGCGGATGGGGCGCACCTGCTGGTCGAATTGTTGCTGAGAGTAACTTTCGAAGAAGTAACCCCGGTCGTCTCCGAAAATACGAGGCTCGATAATGACAACTCCCTCTATCTCTGTTGGAATAACTTTCATTACTTGTGTTCGCGCTTTAATTCATCGATCACTTTCAAAAGATATTGACCGTATTGGTTCTTGATCATCGGCTGTGCGAGTGCTCGCATCTTCTCCTCATCGATCCACCCTTTGCGGTAGGCGATACCCTCCAGGCAGGCGATCTTGAGTCCCTGCCGTTTCTCGATCACCTCGACGAAGATCGAGGCATCCGAGAGAGAGTCGTGCGTCCCCGTGTCGAGCCATGCGAAACCGCGGCCGAGTGTCAGCACCTTCAACTCCTTGTCTTCGAGGAATGCCTGATTGACGGAGGTGATCTCCAACTCGCCGCGTGCCGAAGGCTTGATCTGTTTGGCAACCTCGACTACCTTGTTCGGGTAGAAGTAGAGGCCGACTACGGCGTAGTTCGATTTCGGATGCAGGGGCTTCTCCTCGATCGAGAGGCAGTTCCCGTGCTCATCCATTTCAGCTACGCCATACCGTTCGGGGTCGTCGACCCAATATCCGAAGACGGTCGCCTTCTGATCCTCTTCAGCGGCCCGTACCGCCTCCCGGAGCATATTCGAGAAGCCCGATCCGTGGAAGATGTTGTCTCCCAATACGAGGCATACGGCATCATCCCCGATGAACTTCTCTCCGATCAGGAACGATTGGGCCAGACCGTCGGGGGAGGGTTGCTCGGCGTATTCGAACCGTACGCCGAAGTCCGATCCGTCGCCGAGCAGCCGCTTGAAGGCGGGCAGGTCGGCCGGTGTGGAGATGATCAGGATCTCCCGGATGCCGGCCAGCATCAGGACCGAGATGGGGTAGTAAACCATCGGTTTGTCGTAAATGGGCAACAACTGTTTGCTGACCCCCTTGGTGATGGGGTACAAACGGGTGCCGGAGCCTCCGGCCAGTACAATTCCTTTCATGTCGGTTTTCGTTTCAAATACACACCGCACCGTCTGTTTGTCGTGCATTCACTGCGTGCGGCAGGATGCGAAGTGATGAATCCTCGTCGCGGCGGGTTTCAACATCTTCGGGGCTATTATCTTGCAAAGATAAGAAAATTATTCTGCCAAAGTCAATTTGTCTTGCATGATTACATGGTGCTTTATTCGGGATTTGTTGTAATACGATATTCTTTTTTAGGAAGCACGATCCGTTTCGTTTTTTTTCGTACTTTTGGGCAGCAAAAATCTAATTTCTCAACCATCATGAAATTCTTTATCGATACAGCCAATCTGGCACAGATTCGCGAGGCCAACGAGATGGGCGTTCTCGATGGCGTAACCACCAATCCTTCGCTGATGGCCAAGGAGAACATCCGGGGTGAGGAGGCTTGCCGCCGCCACTACCTTGAGATCTGCTCCATCGTGGACGGTCCGGTAAGTGCCGAGGTCATCGCAACCGATTTCGAGGGTATGGTGCGCGAAGGCGAGGAACTGGCCGCCCTGCACCCGAATATCGTGGTCAAACTCCCTTGTACGGCCGACGGTATCCGTGCCGTCAAATATTTCTCGAAAAAGGGTATTCGCACGAACTGTACGTTGGTCTTCTCCGTGGGTCAGGCTCTGCTGGCTGCCAAAGCTGGAGCAACATATGTGTCACCGTTCGTAGGCCGTCTGGACGATATCAGCGAGGATGGCGTAGGTCTGGTTGCCCATATCGTTCAGATGTACCGCTATTATGAATTCCCGACCTTCGTATTGGCTGCTTCGATTCGTCATACGCAGCATATCATCCAGTGTCTCGATGCCGGTGCCGATGTGGCTACCTGTCCGCTGGCTGCGATCAAGGGTCTGTTGAAACACCCGCTTACCGACAGCGGTCTGGCACAGTTCCTGGCCGACCACGCCAAAGTAAACGCATAAGAAATATGCTGACCAGAAAAAACGGAGCTCCCCTTTCAAAGGTGGGCTCCGTTGCTTTTGGATGTGGATATTCGGCTCAAATATCGAGTCCCATGATATAGTCGTTCATGTAGTACCCCTGTCCGATCGGGAAGTCTCCTTCGTCAACTTTCGACATGCCCATCCGCTGGTAGAATGCCAGTGCTTTCGTATTGTGGCGGTTTACGTTCAGCAGCATCCGGCAGGGGGAGGGGTGGAGCTCCTTGATATGTTCGATCGCTTTGCGGAAGAGTCGGAAACCCAGGTGGCTGCCCTGAAATTCGGGCAGGATATAGATCTTTTGCAGGTGAAAGGTGTAGCCGTCCGGCTCCGTTGAAATGGAGAGGTAGCCGCAGGGGGTCTCCTCTTGGTAGATAATGAAGTAGGTGTGCCCGTCGGCCATCTGCTGACGAAGGCTCTCGCAGGAGTACATCCAGTCGAGCATATAGGCCATCTGTTCGGGAGAAAGGATCTCTCGGTAGGTGTGGGCGAAGGCAATGTTGCCCAGCCGGTGAAGCAGCTCGATGTCGTTGGGTGTTGCTTGGCGTATCATGAACAGGTGTTTTTATTGGTTGTTGGTTTTGGGGAAGCATCGACACCCCGTCAGATGGTCATTCACGAATCCCGTTGCTTGCAGAAATGCGTAGCAGATCGTTGTACCGAAGAATTTGAACCCGCGCCGCTTCATGTCGCGGCTTATGGCATCGGACTCGGCCGATGATACGGGAACCTCTTCGAGTTTCTCCCAATGGTTGAGAACAGGGCATCGGGAGGGAAAAAACGAACGGAGGTATTGATGGAAACTTCCGAACTCGGACTGGATGTCCAGAAACAATCTCGCGTTGTTGCGTGTTGCTTCGATCTTTAACCGGTTGCGCACGATACCGCTGTCGTCGGTTCGGAGCCGTTCCAACTCCTCGTCACTCATGGAGACCACCTCCTGTGGGTCGAACTCATGGAAAGCCCGGCGGTAATTCTCCCGTTTGCGCAGGATTGTGAGCCAACTCAATCCGGCCTGGGCGCTCTCCAATACCAGAAACTCGAACAGGGTGCGGTCGTCTGTTACCGGCTCGCCCCACTCCCGGTCATGGTATTCGATATAGAGCGGATCGGTCCCGCACCAGCCGCATCGGCCGTCGATTAGATCTTGCATGGTGATAGTCCGTTTTGTTGGGTGAGTTGGGGTGGCCGCTCCGGAATACAAGGGTCGCACACCTCCGATACTGCAAAGGTATGGAATATCCGTGAAAAACGTTGGAGGTTAGTCTGGATGGAACCGGAAAAATTAATCGGTCATAGGGAAGAAGCAGGGTAGAATGAGATTTTTATCGGCAGTTTTGACGGGAAAATTTGGATACACAGGAAATAAATCCCACCTTTGTGCCCGTATTAGAAAACCTGCGCGCGTTTTGTAATCCTCATCGGAGGGCTGAGATAGGAGCCGGATAAGATGACTGGGTAAAACCAATCAGCTTATCCGGCTTTTTGATTGAAAACACATATATTATAAAAACATCCATATTATGAAAAGAGATGCGATCGATTTAAGTACATTGAATGTTTTTACACTGTTCCGCAAGTATTTTATCCCGACGCTGTTGGGCATGCTCAGCATTTCGGCCGTGACGGCAATCGATGGAATCTTCGTCGGACATGGAGTCGGCAGCGACGGTATTGCCGCCATCAATATCCTTGTCCCGCTGTGGATGCTATTCACGGGAGTCGGCCTGATGGTCGGGGCCGGGTGTTCGGTTGTTACGTCTATTCAGTTGTCGCGCGGAAAGGAGAAGGTCGCTCGGCTGAACGTGACACAGGCGTTGGTTTTCGTGACCATTGTAGCCCTCATCCCTTCGATCCTGATCATGATCTGTCCCGAAGGCACGGCCCGTCTCCTCGGTTCCTCCGAACATCTGCTCCCGCTGGTCGTTGAGTATCTGTTGTGGATTGTCCCTTCGTGGGTGTTTCAGATGTGGGTCTCCGTTTCTCTCTTTATCATCCGCCTGGACGGAGCGCCGAAACTCGCCATGTCATGCAGTGTCGTTACGGCCATAATCAATGCTGTACTGGACTGGCTCTTTATCTTTCCCTTCGGATGGGGCCTTATGGGGGCCGCTTTCGCAACGTCGATCAGTATCGTAACCGGAAGCCTGATCGCGATCGTTTATCTGCTCTTTTATGCACGACGCCTGCGTTTGCAGTGGATCAAATGGAGTCTCAAGAGTTTGCAGCTGTCGCTTCGGAATGTCAACTACCAGTGTCGGATCGGCTCTTCCGCCCTGCTGGGTGAGGCAACGCTGGCTGTCCTGATGTTTGTCGGCAATCAGGTTTTTATGAAATACTTGGGAGATGACGGAGTCGGGGCGTTCGGAATAGCCTGCTATTATGCTCCGTTTGTCTTTATGGTCGGGAATGCCATTGCGCAGTCGGCCCAACCGATCATCAGCTATAATTTCGGACTTGGATACAGGGAGCGTGTCTCCGCTACCGTGCGGATCGCCATGATGACGGCGGTCGTTTGCGGTCTGATCGTAACACTCGCTTTTACGATCTATCCTGCGGAGCTGGTCGGTCTCTTCGTTGATCTCGAAGGGGAAGCCGCCCGTATCGCCGTGGCCGGATTTCCCTATTTCTCGATGGGATTCGTCTTCTTTGTCGTGAACATTGCAGCCATCGGATACTTCCAGAGCATCGAACAGGTAAAACCGGCAACCTGCTTTGCCTTGTTGCGTGGCTGTGTTTTCCTGGTGCCGAGTTTCCTCCTGTTGCCTCTGCTGTTGGGTGTGAAAGGAATTTGGCTGGCTCTCTTCCTCTCGGAAATGGCGACCACGATCACTATTGTCATTTATAATATGAGACGTATGAGGGAAGTGCGTCCGCTCGGAAAGGCCTGAATGTAAAGGATGGATTAATCAACGGGGTGGTGTTGTCCAGATTGGGATGACACCATTTTTTTGCAAGAAAAAAGAGAAACCGATCATCTGTCGATGACCGGTTTCTCTTCAGGTGATCCCGCTGGGGCTCGAACCCAGGACCCCAACATTAAAAGTGTTGTGCTCTACCGACTGAGCTACGGAATCCTCCATTTCCAATCCGGTATTCCCGTTTTGGTGGTGCAAATGTATAGAATATTTTTGTTTTACCAAAATAAAAAAATATTTTTGTGCAAGAAAATTACCGAATATCTTTTCTTAAATAAGATTCCAATATGTGTAAAGCTCTGATTATCGGCGCAGGAGGCGTCGGAACCGTAGTGACGCAGAAAATGGCGGCCAACCCCGTCTTTTCGGACTTGATGCTGGCCAGCCGTACGAAGGCCAAATGTGATGCCATCGCCGCGGCGATAGGTGGTGACCGGGTGAAAACGGCTCAGGTCGATGCGGACGATGTAAACGATCTGGTGCGGTTGTTCCGCGAGTTCAAACCCGATATCGTGGTGAACGTGGCGCTGCCTTACCAGGATCTGACCATCATGGATGCCTGCCTGGAGTGCGGGGTGAACTACCTCGATACGGCGAACTATGAACCCAAGGACGAGGCACACTTCGAATATTCCTGGCAGTGGGCTTATCAGGACCGCTTCAAGGAGAAGGGACTGACGGCAATCTTGGGCTGCGGTTTCGACCCGGGTGTAACGGCGATCTTTACGGCTTATGCCGCTAAGCACCATTTCGATGAGATCCACTATCTGGATATCGTTGACTGCAATGCCGGTAATCACGGTATGGCTTTCGCTACGAACTTCAACCCCGAGATCAATATCCGCGAGGTGACGCAGAAAGGCCGTTATTACGAGAACGGCAAATGGGTCGTTACGGAGCCTCATGAGATTCACAAGGCGCTGACCTATCCTGAGATCGGTGAGCGCGAGTCCTATGTAATCTACCACGAGGAGCTGGAGTCGCTCGTGAAGAACTATCCGACGATTCGCCGTGCCCGTTTCTGGATGACCTTCGGACAGGAGTATCTGACTCACCTGCGCGTTATTCAGAACATCGGTATGGCCCGTATCGATCCGATCATGTATAACGGTGTGGAGATCGTTCCGATCCAGTTCCTGAAGGCCGTGCTGCCCGATCCCAAGTCGCTGGGTGCGAACTATCACGGTATGACCTCGATCGGCTGCCGTATCAAGGGTATCAAGGATGGCAAGGAGCGTACATACTACATCTATAACAACTGCGACCACGAGAAGGCATACAAGGAGACCGGTACGCAGGCCGTAAGCTTTACGACGGGTGTTCCTGCCGCTCTGGGTGCTGCGATGTGGGCCAAAGGTTTGTGGCGCGGTGCCGGTGTGTTCAACGTTGAGGAGTTCGATCCCGATCCCTTCCTGGCCGAGCTTGGTCCGCAGGGACTGCCCTGGGTCGAGAAGTTCGACGTTGATCTCGAAGTCTGATCGATATGAAAAGAGCGGGTTGCGAAAGCGATCCGCTTCTTTTTTATAAAAATACCGGACAAGTTCACAACTTGCCCGGTATTTTGTTCTCTGTATAGTAAAAGAGCCTTTATTCCTTGCCTTCGCCGAAGGGATATTGGTGCTCTTTCACGTCGTTGAAGGCCATTCCCTTTTCGTAGGTGCTCATGGCGCGCCGGCTCATGCCCATGCTCGAGAAACCGCCGTCGTGGTAGAGGTTCTGCATGGTCACCTTGCGCGTGTAGTCCGAGAAGAGCATCAGCACATAGTCGGCACACTCTTCGGCGTTGGCATTGCCCAGCGGGGACATGCGGTTGGCGAAGTCCATCAGGTCGCTCATGCCCATTACGCCGTTGCCGGCCGTGGTCGGGGTGGGTGACTGCGAAACGGTATTGATGCGGATGTGCTTCTCGCGGCCGTAGATGTAGCCGAAGCTGCGGGCGATCGACTCGAGCAGCGCCTTCGCATCGGCCATGTCGTTGTAACCGTAGAGGGTGCGGTGCGCGGCGATGTAGCTCAGCGCTACGATCGATCCCCACTCGTTCAGGGCATCCTTCTTGCGGGCTACCTGAATGACCTTGTGGAACGAGATGGCCGAGATATCGAGCGTGCGGGCCAGGTAGTCGTAATCCAGATCGTCGTAGGTGCGTCCCTTGCGCACGTTGAGCGACATGCCGATCGAGTGGAGGATGAAGTCGAACTTGCCGCCGAAATGCTCCATTGTCTTGTCGATCAGATTCTCCAGATCTTCGACCGAGGTGGCGTCGGCCGGAACGACGATCGTGTGGCACTTTTCGGCCAGCTGGTTGATCTCGCCCATGCGGATCGAGACGGGGGTGTTCGTCAGCACGATCTCAGCCCCCTCGGCCACGGCCCGCTCGGCCACTTTCCATGCGATCGAGTGCTCGTTGAGCGCTCCGAATATCAAACCCTTCTTGCCTTTCAATAAATTACAAGCCATAGTTTTCTTCTTTTTAGGGGAGCGGAACTCCCGATGGCCGCTCGATTCGAGACAGCGCTCGATTCGAGATAGCCGTGGGCGCGCATGGCAATGCGACAGCTCCGCCCGGTGTTAATCTTTTTTCGGTTGGGAAAGAGGCGCCGGGAGCGCTCCTTTCCGGGGTTTCGGATGATACCCTCCGGGGGCAAAGATACGAAAATAAATCGGGTTGGTGCTCCACCTTCGATTCCGGATAAAAACGAGGGGGCGAGAAGAGGGGCTATCTGTCCTCCCGCCAACTCTTTCGGGCGACGTCTGCCATCCGCATCGGATGCAAGAGTTTCTCTTGAAAAGAGGCGGATATTTCCCATATTTTGTTTATTTTTGCACTGCTTTTTATTCGGAAAACCATGATCGATTTTCAAAAGATACCCTCTCCGTGTTACGTTCTGGACGAGGAGCTGCTCGAAAACAACCTGCGGGTGATCGACCGCGTCCGCCGGGAGAGCGGCGCCGAGATCATCGTGGCCCTGAAGGCCTGCGCTATGTGGAGCATCTTCCCCGAACTGGCCCGCCATTCGGATGGTGCGACGGCTTCGTCGGCCGCCGAGGCACGTCTGGTATTCGAGGAGTACGGGGCTCCGGCCCATACCTATGCCCCCGTCTATACGGATCGCAACATCGAGGAGATTCTGCGCTGCAGCGACCACATCACCTTTAACTCCCTCGCTCAGTTCGAGCGGTTCGGCCCGATGGCCCTGCTGCGGGGAATCTCGTGCGGCCTGCGGATCAATCCCGAATATTCGCCCGTGGAGACCGACCTTTACAATCCGGCCATCCCGGGGTCGCGGCTGGGTATCGTCGCCGATCAGCTCAAGGAGTTGCCGGCCGGTATCGACGGCCTGCACTTTCATGTGTTGTGCGAATCGCGTCCGCAGCATCTGCGTCTTGCGCTTGAAGCGGTCGAAAAACGTTTCGGCCGGTTCCTCGACCGGATCAAGTGGCTCAATATGGGCGGCGGCCATCTGATGACCCACAAGGATTACGATTGCGATGAGCTGATCGCTATCCTGCGCGACTTCAAACAGCGTCATCCCTCCCTGCGCTTGATTCTCGAGCCGGGCAGTGCCTTTACCTGGCGGACGGGCTATCTGGTTTCGACGGTCGAGGATATTGTCGAGAACGGGGGTGTGCATACGGCGATGCTCGACGTTTCGTTCGCCTGCCATATGCCCGACTGTCTGGAGATGCCCTATAAACCGGCTATTCTGGGTGCGCACGATCCGCAACCAGGTGAGACAAACTGGCGCATGGGCGGTAACAGCTGCCTTGCCGGCGACTATTATGGCGACTGGGCTTTCGATCGCGAACCGAAGGTAGGCGATCGGATCGTTTTCGAGGATATGATTCACTACACGATGGTCAAGACGACGATGTTCAACGGAGTGGCGCATCCCTCGATTGCAATTGCCCGCAAGAGTGGAAAAGTAGATATTATCAAAGAGTTCGGCTACGAGGATTTCAAATCGCGTATGTCGTAACCTTAACCCTATACTGCAATTTCAATGAAAGATTTTACACCTACCGCCTATACGTTGGTTTCGGTCGCTACTGGCCGCGAATTCGACGATGAGGGCTGGCTCCTGGATGACAAACAGAGCGAAAAACCGACGTTGATCCGTACCCGGTATGCTTGCAAACAGCTCGATGTGAAACCGGAAGAGTATGGTATTTACCGATTTGCAGACTGGCTGCCCATACGCCGTATGTTGCATGGGTCGAGTGCCCCGGTAACCTACAAGAGCCAGGGGCTGGCTTCGCATCTCGGACTGGAGAATCTCTACATTACGTTCAATGGATATTTCCCGGCTATCGGGGCGAACATGACGACCTGTTCGTTCAAGGAGACGGAGGCATACAGTGTCTGCGCCCGGGTGAATGAGGAGGAGAGACGTATCCTGGTCGTTGCTTCGGCCGGAAATACGGCGCGTGCTTTCGCCAAGGTATGTTCCGAGAACCATATTCCGCTGCTGCTTTCGGTCCCGGCCGACAATCTGGATGCGCTGTGGTTCGAAGAGCCGCTTGATCCGTGTGTGAAACTGATCTGTGCCGAGAAGGGTGGCGACTATTTCGATGCCATTCATTTGAGCAACCTGGCTCTTCGCAGCGACCGTTTTTATCCCGAAGGCGGAGCCAAAAACGTCGCTCGTCGCGACGGTATGGGAACAACCGTCCTTTCGGCCGCAACGACCATTGGCCGTATTCCGGACTACTATTTCCAGGCGGTCGGCAGCGGTACCGGAGCCATTGCTGCGTGGGAGGCCAATATGCGTCTGATCGAGGATGGCCGCTACGGGTCGAATTTGATGAAACTGATGGTTTCGCAGAATGCTCCCTTTGTGCCGATGCACGATGCGTGGCGGGTGGATTCGCGAGAGATGCTTCCGTACGACGAGGACAAGGCTCGCCGTGACGTGGAGATTATCGATGCGAAGGTGCTTTCGAACCGCAAGCCCCCCTATGGTTTGGCCGGCGGACTGTATGACGCGCTCAAGGCAACCGGAGGTGAGATGCTCGTAGCGACGAATGCGCAGGGCAGCAAGGCGCGTCGTTTGTTCCTCGATCTGGAGGGGGTGGATCTGCATCCGGCAGCCGGAATTGCAGTCGCATCGCTTATCAAGGCAGTCGGTGAGGGGAAAATTGACAAGGATGCCGTGGTGATGCTCAACATTACGGGTGGTGGAGAGCAGCTCTTCAAGAAGGACAAGACGCTGTGGTATCTGAAACCGGATCACATTTTCCCGCTCAATCCGAATCCGGAAGAGGTTATTCGGAAAGTAGAGTCGATGTTCGCTTAACAGCGGGGCCGAAACATAGCAAGAGGCGGTCGTACGGAATAGTACGATCGCCTCTTGTCTTTTGTCCTTGTTGTGATTTGATAAATGTGTCGGTTGTTGGGGAGTATTGCGTCTGAAATAGTATCGTTCCATATTTGAAAAACGTATCAATAAATAGGCTGTCCCACCGTGGGGTAAACGGAATTTGTTGGATGTTTTAGGAGATTGGCTTTCTTTTTGTAGAAGAGATTTCAAATATTTTTCAAAAAAATATCATATGGATGAGAGATTAAAACAGGATAAGGCCCGCCTGAAGGAGGACTTGTCAGAGACGGCGCGTCACATCAAGGAAAATTTGGCGGATCGTGCCGATGAGGTAAAAAACAACCTGAACGATGCGGTCGATCAAATAAAGCAGACGGCTGCTGAAAAGGCAGCCCTGTTGAAAGAGCAGGCTAAAGAACAGGCCGGAAAGGCACTCGACAAGACTCGCGAGTTGGTTGATAAGGCTTCTGAGCAGGTGAAAAAGTGGTAGAGAGCCATTAATAGGATCGATTTTGTCGATTGGACTGATTCCAAAACATCCGGATCTATGATAGATCCGGATGTTTTTGTTTGTCTACCTGGCCGGATTTTCAGTCGGAGCCGTTTCCCGGACTATATTTACCTCTTGCGAGGCAATGTCGCCTCTTTTAAAATCAATATTATGGTAATAGGTTATTTGCGAGTCAGTACGGGGAAACAACACCCGGCCAATCAACAGGATGAAATCAAGCGTTTTGCATCAAGTCAGAACTGGACGATTGACGCGTGGGTTACGGAGATCGTCAGTGGAAAGAAAAGTGAACGAGACCGTAAGCTGGGGGCTTTACTGCGGCGGATGAAGCGTGGGGATACGCTTGTCGTGACGGAAATATCGCGATTGAGCCGTACCCTTACGGATGTAATGGCGATTATGGGAAAATGCTTGAAGAAGGGGATTAACCTCTATACGACCAAAGAGGGGTATACGTTCGACAATTCGATCAACAGCAAGGTGCTGTGCTTTGCATTCGGATTGGTTGCCGAGATCGAACGAAATCTGATCTCGATGCGCACGAAAGAGGCCCTGGCATTGCGTAAGGCCGAGGGGATGGTGTTGGGACGCCGAAAAGGAAGCTATACCAAATATAACATATTGGTGGATAATCGGCATGTTGTTATTCAGATGTTGAATCAGAACAAGTCGATCAATGATATTTGCAAATATTTTTCCCTTTCGCGGGATACGTTCGATAAGTTTCGGAAGAGTTATCCGTCTATTCAGCAGGCTGTTGCAAAGAAAGAAATGCGAAGAATGAACGGAAGACAATGAAATGGAAGCGCATTTTTCTCTCGAAAAACAGAGCCCCGCCCATCCGGGATGGGCTCCCTGTTTTAAAGTTGGTTTATTCCTTCAAATATATACAATATTTATATATAATCCAAATTATAGTGTGACTTTATTCCTCTACCATTGTCCAGACGCATCAGAAGCGCATTTTTACCATATCATCCTCTTTTTTATATCCTACTTTAATCATACAACCTATTAAAACCAACGTCATAATCCGATAGGATAGAGTATAACAACCTGTAAAATAGCAGGTTGGCTCTATTCCGGATGTTTGTTGTCAAAATGAGAGAGTGTTATAAAATATTGCTATATGCAATTTTATTGACAGGAATCACTCCCTTGTGGGGGCAGGAGTCGGCCGACTCTTTGTCTGTCTATTTCCGGTATGGATGTGCCGTGGTGGAGCCATCCCTGCGGGAGAATTGCCGGACGATCGAGACTATCGAAAATCTTTTGAGAGAATCCGAAGCAGACTCCTCTCGGCGTTGTGTGGAAATGCGATTGGAAGGAGGGGCTTCTCCCGATGGAACGACAGCGGCCAATATGCGGTTGAGCCGGAAGCGAGTTTTTTCGATGCTGGACTATCTTCGAGGAAGGATCTCTGTCCCCGATTCGTTGATCTCGGTTCGGGCCGTGGGGGTCGATTGGAACGGGTTGGTGTTGTCGGTGGAAAAAGATACACTTTGTCCGGCTCGGGCAGAGGTGCTGGATATTCTTTATCATACGCCCGAATGGATATACGATGCTCGGAATCGAATTGTGGATGGGCGCAAGAGACGCTTGATGCAACTCCATGGAGGAGTCCCTTACAACTATTTGCGGGAAAAGTTTTTCCCCGATCTGCGCAAAGTCAGCATTGTGTTGCGTTATGAGCCCGCTGTGACGGACCTGCAGGAGGAGTATCCCGGTTTTCTGGCCGTTTCGAGCGATGCTTCGGAGACCGCTGAGCCGGAACGGGTAGAATCTTGCGTTCGATTGCCGGAAGTGTCGTCCGAATCTCCGTCGGTATCGACGGTTGACGCCGGGACGGTCCCCTTGTGCGAGACCTCTCCGGTCGAGTCTCCTACTTCGAGCGATTCGGTTGTTACGGAGAGGAACGTTTTGCTTGAGTCGACGGGGAGAGCGATCCCTCCGTTGCATCGGATGGCTATTAAAACGAATCTATTGTATGATGCTTTGCTGATGCCCTCCTTGGAGGTGGAGTATCGGATTGATGACCGTTGGTCCGTGGCTGTGGAGGGAAGCGTCGCCTGGTGGTCTAAGAATCGGACCCATAAATATTACCAGATTGCGACGATTGTCCCCGAAGGCCGCTATTGGTTCGGTGTCAAAAAGCCCTGGCACGGCCACTATGTCGGAGTATTTGTCGGCGGCAGTTGGTACGATTTGGAAAACGGTGCACGAGGTTACAAGGGGGAGTTCTTCATGACAGGCATCAGTTACGGATATATGTTCCCGGTCGGACGTTCGCTCTCGTTGGAGGCCGGTCTTGGCGTGGGCTTTCTTCGCACCTCTTACGAGGAATACTTGCCCATAGACGGACATTACGTCTATCAGCAGACCAGCCGTACCAATTGGTTCGGACCGGTGAGACTGAAATTAGCCCTCGTATGGTGTCTTTGGAATCAAAACAAAGCAGGAAAGTGATGGGTCGCAAAGGAATCGTATTCATATTCCTGCTATGCGGGAGTATTTTATTGACCGGCTGTCGTAAGGATCTTTGTTACGACCACGATGGGCACGGTCTCAAAGTAAGTGCTTTTTTGATCCCCGATTGGGAGCAGGAGTGGGAGCGAGATTATGGGATGGAGTGGCAATCGAATTGGCCTGAAAAACACGAAATAGAGTATGATTTGCTTCGTCCGTCGATCGCTTCGGGCATTGCGGCGTTCGTCTACCATGGGGACGGGTCGTATTCGGAACGCCATTTGGAGTCCGACGGCGGAGAGCTCCCAATGGTGACTGCCGGAGAGAAATCCATTCTGCTTTGTAATGACGATACCCATTATATCGTTTTCGGGAATTTGGATGCATCGGCCGAAGCGACCGCTACGACGCGTTCCCGTAGTCGTTCGACGTATAATGCGGAGCATGCAGAGGAACGAACCGTCAATGCCCCCGATATCCTTTACGGAGCGTGGATCGACCGCTTTTCATCGGTTCCGTCGTCAAAGCCGATTCCGCTTCCCGTGACAATGCATCCGTTGGTATACACTTATTTGATTCGGTATGAATTTTCCGAGGGGTTCGAACATGTTTCGCTGGCCCGCGGGGCGCTCTCGGGAATGGCCCGTTCGGTATATCTTCAGACCGGGCGAACGGGGGAAGAGCCGGCAACGATTCTTTTCGATTGCGAGTTGAAGGATTTTGGGGCGGAGGTGCGCCTAACGTCATTCGGGGTTCCCGATTTCCCGGGGGATCATTACCTGTTAAACCAGACACCCCATCAGCATGGGCTTAATCTGGAGGTTATGCTCAAGAATGGGAAGATGAAACGTTTTGAATTCGATGTGTCGGATCAGTTGGTATCACAACCGCGCGGAGGAGTCATTACGGTTGACAATCTGGTCGTAACGGACGAGGAAGCGGGCGGTGATGCCGGGTTCGACGTGACTGTGGAAGGCTGGGGTGAATACGAAGATATAGAGTTGCCTTTGGATTGAAAGACCTCCAATATAATTATTTATTAACTTAATAACCAAAATAAAAATGGGAAAAAATTTATTTGTACTGGCTGTATTCGTCGCGATGCTGACCGGATGCAGCAAAACGGAAACGGTTGAACAGGCTCAGGGTGGAGCTATCGGTTTTACGAAAGCCTACATCGGGAATGCAGTCGATTCGCGAGCTATCAGCGTAATCGATCAGTCGAATATCAGCGAATTCATCGTTTACGGCGGTTACAATGACATGGAGCATGTTTTCAACGGGGTAACGGTGAGTGGAACGGCCGGCGCGGACGATTGGACTTATGACGTGACCCGCTATTGGGTCCCCGGCAAGGATTACAAATTCGCCGCCTATGCTCCGAGCACTGTGACCGGCAACGGGACGGTTGAAACGGATTTCGCAAACGGAGCTTTGAATTTCAAGGGGTATACGTCGGATCCGACCCATCAGAACGACCTGATTTATGCAACGGCAACGCAGAAAACGAATGATCCCTTGGTAATTTCGCCCGACAAGATCCAGTTCCGCTTCGGGCATCTGCTTTCGATGGTGAAGTTTACTTTCAACAGCGGCTTTGGCAACGATATTAAGGTGACGGTTAGCAACCTGAATGTTTCCGGCATGATCGCCGACGGCGATTATACGGGTAGTACGCAGGCTTGGACTCCGGGTTCGAATACCGTATCCGAGGGGGCAGCCTTCACGGAGTTGGCATCGACCGAGGCGATTAACCGTACCAGTGGAAATCAAAGCGCATCGAGCTACGATTTCGCCGTAATCCCGCAGACGATTGTCAATTCGGATGCCGGTGTCGGTACGAAGGTCACGGTTTCGTTCGATGTGACCGTACAGGACAATCTGGACAACTATATTGTTGGAAGCGAGATGGCCGGTGTTACGATTACCGCTACGCTGCCCGGATATACCTGGACGGCCGGAAACCGCTACAATTACAACGTGACGATTGCGGGTGAAAATGTGAGCCTCTTCCCGATCGAATTCGGAGCGCCTGACGTTACTCCGATTACCACCGATCCCGATTTCAGCGGGAACGAAGAGATCATCCTGCCTGAAGCGTAAGTGCAGGAGTGTTCGCGCCACGGGATCCGGCTCTGACCGCAATCGGGCATCGATACACCCGATTGCGGTCGGGGGCCCGATCCTCGGTTGTAAGAAATCCCGGCACGGAGTCAATAGACAAGAAGTATGACGAAGAGAATTGGTAAAACCATAGGATTGGGTGCGGCTGTCGTTATGATGGCGGCAGGATGTACCCGGGAGTATCCGACCTCTCCGATAGAGAGCGATGCGATCGGATTTGCTCCGTCGGTCGTTCGTTCGGCGGTGAGTTCGCTGGGTAACGGCGATTCGTTTGCCGTTTGGGCCCGCGAGAGTAAGGATGGAGTGGCGCAGATGATTCTCTCTCAGGAGGAGATCCATTGCGAAGACGGAGTATGGCGTTACGATGACCTGCGTTATTGGCAGTGGGCGGCAGTTTACGATTTTTATGCGCTCTATCCGCATGATGTGCCGAATGCCGGACTCCAGGGTGCCGAAGAGCTATCGTTCGTGGTGAGGGATTTCGATGCCCGGAACTCGGAGGATCTGATGGTCGCCGAACAGACGGGCCTTCGCTATGCGGGGAATCCAGCTCCGGTGGTTTTCTCTTTCCGGCATTTGTTATCCAAGGTAGAGTTCGTGGGGCGGATCGATCCATCCCTTACGGGAGCCGGATTGTCGGCTCGGCTTCTGTCTGCCGAACTTTATGGAATGCCGGCAACGGGTAGTTGTACGATCGATGCGGGGACGGACGGAACGTGGATCTTCGGAGAGAATACGACGGGTGAGTCCCCGTTCTGTGCGGTCGGGACGAAAGAGCTATCTTTCGAGGGGGAGAGTATTTTCGGTGAATTGTTGCTTTTCCCACAGGCCGTCGGCCAGGAGTGGATCCTCGAACTCGAGTATGAGTATGTCGATGCCGATTATTCACAGAATCGTTTTACAAAAATCGTCCGTTTGGCCGATGCCGGTGTCTCCGAATGGAAACCGGGACTGGGGTATCGCTACTCCTTTTCGGTCGGACGGGACTATATTCTTTTCGATAAGCCGGAAGTCGTCCCATGGAAGTCGGCTTCGGGTGGAATTATTACCGTCGAGTAATCTAATCCAGTGCGGAAGATGAATGCGAAAACGTTATCTTTTATAGCCTCTCTTTTGACCCTGTCGGCTTGTCAAAAAGGGGAGCTTCCGATGCCTGAGCCCGAAGTTGGAGCGACGATTCGCTTCGACTCGCCCTCCGTCATGACAGATGTCGATTGCGCGGTACGTTCGACGGGCCCTGTGAATCTTTTTCCGGTCGGCGGATCTTTCGGGGTATTGGGTTATTGCCTGGCCAATTATTCCGGATCGAACGAGTTGAATCCCTCGACGGGAGCGACATCGTGGAATTCGAAGTCTATCCTGTCCACCCCCCACCTGTTTTATAAAACGGAGGTGAAATATAATGGTACGGCTTGTTACTATACGGGACAGCAGAGAAGATGGTATGATGAATCCGATTATCTCTATACGTTCTTCGCCTATTATCCTTACGGGGACTCCTATTATACGGTGGAGCCATCGACCCAGTCCGGAATCGGCATCCCGTCATTGACGTTTACTATGCCCTTCTCCGGGAGGGATCTCTCTACGACGCTTGCCATCGAGGATATTCCCGATGCGATGGCTGCAGCCGCCATAGATGTCACGCGTCAAAGCGGACAGGTGAAGCTGAGTTTTCAGCATTTGCTCGCAGGGATCAATTTCAAGGTGAGCAACTACAACGGGAAGAACGATCTTACGATCCACGGTTTGAGGGTCTCCGGAAATTTTTATCGCTCTCTTAAGATTCGTTTGAGTGAGGGGCTGGAGTATCCTGCGGATACTTTTTCAGGGACTTTCTCGCTGTTGGATGGAGCCGATGCGGCCGACGATCTCTTGGTGCCGGCACAGCAAACGGATACGAAGGTGGGGGATAAAACGTTGATGCTGATCTCCAACCTGGAGGCGAGACCCCACTATTTAGGAAGTCAGATTTACATCCATATCGATTATACCTTCATGGGAGTCCGTACGACGGATAAGCAGTTTGCTTTTGTTCCCAACTATTTACCGCAGGGAGGAACGATCTATACGATCGAATTGAATTTTATCGGAGATTCTTTCGTGTTGAATTTCGTGGTAGACAACAATCAAGCGTGGGAAGAGGGTGGCGATAGTGATATACAATTCGAATAGAGAGATGGCACGATACGATTTATACCGGATTTTTTTGCTGCCGGCAATACTTTTGTGGGTGACCGGCTGTACGAAAGATCAGATCGAAGAACCCGGGGAACCTTCCCGGGGGGGCTTTACCCTTACTGCGGTCGCCGAAAGTATGGCTCCCGAACAGGTAGTGACCCGCGCGACCGATCCCAAGACCGAGGCAGAATGCGAGATTCGTACATTGCATGTTTTCCTGTTCGGAGAGGATGGGAACTATCTCGCGACACGCGACGGTTATCCCCTTACGCAGGGGTATCAAAATTCGATAACTTCGGTATTGCACATCGATGGAAGTGCCTTCGCCGATCCGGATGCCGCATCGAGAGCTACGGTCTATGTCGTGGCCAATGTCGAGCCCGGCACATTCGGAATGCTTACCGAGGAGGGCTATCCTTCGAAAATTCGGACTCGGGATGATTTCGAGAATTTTTATTATCAACCGACCCGCCGGGATAACTTGACATCATTACCTGAATCGGGTATGCCGATGTCCGGAGTCGAGACGGGTGTCAATCTTACCCAAACGAATGGGTCGGTGGTCGTCGAGTTGAAAGCGTTGATGGCCCGTATCGATTTTTCGTTCGAAATCAATGCAACGGGAAGTACGATCGGAGGATTGCCTTCTCTGGTGCTGACCGAGTGCGAGGTACGGAATATGGCGACGGCTGTTGCGTTTGTCGCCCCGGCCGAAGGGGAAGAGAGCAATCTGGATCTCGATAACGATGGACAGACTGATGCTACGACCTCTTTGATTCACTATCTGGATCCTGTTTCGAATACGTTGTATAACCAACAGGGACGGTCGAATTTTTCGTTTTACGTGTATGAGAATCTCCGCCATCCCGGTTATGCCGGTTATCCGGATGATTATTCCTATCCGGCGGGGGTTGTGCCGGAGCACTATCAGCGTTATAAACCCCTGTTGGCCCTCACTCCGGAGAATGATACGATTCCGGCCACTTATGTTGTTTTAAGAGGTGTCTTTACCGATGTAGACGACATTGATTACAGCGCGACGTGTACGATTTTTTTGGGTGGCGATCCCGAAAGCGATTTTAACGTACGACGCAACCATCAGTATCGGAATACGGTCAGCATATCGGGAATTACGGCTACAGGGAACAAACCGGAGGAGACGGTCTCTTTCGATGCCCGTATCAATGTGGAGCATACGAGTCCCTATTACGTCTCTATTCTGCGACATAAAGATCTGGATGCCCATTTCAACGTCGTGCCGATGGATGTTTATCTGTTCGATGAAGGGATGAATGATGAAATCTCTGTGAGTATTGCCGATCCGGAACAAAACAATTGGGTTCGAATCGAGCGGGTCTCGGCCGATGTCATGCAGAGCGGACAGGCCGCGTCGAACCAGATCAGCCATCCCGGGGAGGCGTTCGCTCCGGGTACCGGCAAGAGAAAGTTCTTTACCCAGGATTTGGTTACGGATCCGTCTCAGTTGGGGAATAATACAAGTTCTACCTTGGGCAATCGGGACCGCCTCTATATTTACATCGATGAGAACATCAGTACCAATACGCGCCAGGCGGATCTCGTGCTGGAATATCGGAAAAACGGACAGGTAGAGGACAGCCGGACCATTACCTTCATTCAACACGGCTTGATGCCGGTACGGGTAGAGGATGGCGGTGTTTATCAATATACGATTTACGTCGAGGCGTACGAAGAGTACCGGAACTATTACGATCCGCTTTCCCGGTGGGATTCGGAACAGGTCTATTACGGGTTGCCCTGGGGCCCGGCCAACATGGGAGAGATCAATACGGGCGTGATCGGTTATTTGCCTGCGAACAGTGCCATCGAAAACTATTTCGAAGGGAAAAAGGGAACGATTGCCATTTTGATGACAACTGGCGTGTTTAATCGCCGGTATGCGATCAACGGTTGGCAGCCCAACGGTCCTGCACGGGCGATGGTTTTGGATGAGACCCCGCAGACTGCGGCCGAGTATTGTTACCGGAAAAACAAGACCGATAACAACGGAATGATTTCCGAAGCGAATACCTGCTGGTATCTGCCCGCTATCCGGGAGCTGGAAAATACGCTTACGACCTATTATCCTATCTACAAGGAGTTCCAGGAGGATTTCTACTGGTCGTCGGCTGCGGCGTCCAGCGGGTCTTGGATTTCACCGGAGGCCTCGGAATATGCTCGTGCAACGATGGCACACCTGGATAGCAACGGTTCGATAACCCATAAACCGAGTGGCGCGGATCAATATTACGATCCCGACTTAGGATCAGGAAGTCGCTATGGTAAGGCTTTAAGAACGCAATCTTTGCGTATCAGGACCGTTTACAGGCCTGCGAACGGCGGATTGATCGACGGGGACTCTTATACGAATTGATTCTGAAAAAAAGTGTCGGATAACATCCGGCACTTTTTATTTGATAGCGCGGGGAAAGTTGTCATTATGCATAAAAGTTCTACCTTTGCAACCGACAGATCCGGGTTCAAAGAGCGATCCGGGTCATAATTAATCACTTAAACTTTTTTAACAGGATGGAAAAAATCCAATTCAAGCGGGCTTCGCGCTTCAGACGCTGGCGCCGTGCAGGGTATGGAGCCTTCATTACGCTGCACCGTCCGGTATCTATCGGAGTCCTCTCGATTGCGATGACTGCCAGTTTCCTGTCTACGACGAACACTGCGTATGCGCAGAAGTCCGATTCACTTCAGATCTATAAGGAGCTGGAGATCGAAGCGGTCGAGGTGGAGGCGACAAAAGCCTCTCCTACGCGCAGCGCCATGTCGTCAGTCTCCGTTTACAATCGTAACGTGGGCGCCGCCGCGCCGGTCCAGACTCTCGAGTCTGCCCTGCGCCTCAGCCCCTCGATCGATTTGCGTGAACGGGGCGGCAGGGGAACCCAGGCGGACATCATGATTCGGGGAGGTTCTTTCGACCAGACCATGGTCATGCTCAATGGTATTAACTTTACGGATGCCCGAACGGGTCATCAGTCGCATTCGCTGCCGATCGACATGGATTATGTGGCGGGAATCGACCTGATCGACGGCGTGTCGGGCGTCGGTGCGTATGCGGGAGCAGTGAATATCCGCACGCAGCCGCTCAAACCGCGCTATTTGCGTCTCGAAGGGGTCGGAGGAGGCGACGGATATGTCTATGGCAATCTGTCGGGAGGCTATTCGACCGGTAAGTTCAGCCTGTTCGGTGCGACATCGTATCGTCGCAGCGACGGTTACATCCACAACACGGGCTTCGATAATTACAATGCCTATCTGCGGATGAATTATGATTCTCCCCGGGTGGGGTATTTCGATTTCCAGGCCGGGTACCAGAACCGGGCGTGGGGATCGAACGGATTTTACTCGCTGGCCTATCCCGACCAATTCGAGCAGACCTCTACAGCGCTCGGGTCGTTGCGGTGGATGAAGAGCATCGACCGTGTTACGCTCAATGCGACGGCCAGCTACCGAAAGAATTTCGACCGGTTCGAACTGATCAAGGGTGAGCCGGAGAAGGTCCCTTACAACTACCACAACACGGATAATGTCGGTGCCGAGTTCTGGGCCGATCTGCGCTGGAAGGGGGGTACCACCTCGTTGGGGGGCGACTACACCTACAACCATATCTGGAGCACGGTGCTGGGGGAACTTGTTGCCGATTCCAACGGCCGTTACGACCATGCCAAGAGCCGTCATGTGGGTAACGTGTGGTTGCGCCATGTGAAACGCTGGAGGACGTTCGATGCAGCCGGTTCAGCCGGTGTGAGCTTTACGCCGTATGGTACCTCGGCCTTGTGGAGCCTCACGGGCGGTTACTTGCCGTTGGATGGGTTGCGTCTGGAGGTTGGAGCAGCCCAGTCGATGCGCTTGCCGACCTTCACGGATCTCTATTATACGACGGTCAATCACATCTCCAATCCCGATCTGAAGCCGGAGCATGCGATTACGTATCGTTTCGCGGCTTCGTATGCCCGGGAGCGTTGGGATGTTTCGGCCGTCACCTACTACCGAGACGGGTGGAATACCATCGACTGGGTGCGCGATCCGCAGGAGGAGGTTTGGCGCTCGTTGCAGATCACCGATCTGGGCACCTTCGGCGTGGAGTTTACGGGACACTATCGAACGCCCGGATTCCTGCGCCAGGTGACACTCAGCTACGGATATGTCGACATATCGAAGGAGAGCGGCCGGTTGATCTCGCGTTATGCGCTCGATTATATGCGCCACAAGGCTGTGGTGAGTGTCGAAGTGGCTTTCCTGCGTAATTTTACCATGGTGTTGACCGGGGCGGTTTACGACCGCAACGGCAACTATGTGGATCGGGACGGGCAGACTCGCTCCTATACACCGTATTTCCTGCTTGACGGTCGTCTGGCCTGGCAGAAGGGGATATGGAAACTTTTTGTCGATGCGATGAACATCACCGATACCCGCTATTTCGATTTCGGCGGATTGCAGATGCCCGGAGCCTGGTTCTCGGGCGGGGTGGCGATCACGATCGGATAGTTCCTGCAACGGAGTTTGCCCATCCGGCGCAAATCTTCGTTGCAGAATGGCAAAAAAGAGGGGAGACGGCCGAATCGGCCGCCTCCCTTTTGGTAATGATCCGCTACCTGATTCTTTTATCGGGTCTGCGGCTCGTTATGATTGTTGCCCGAATCCCTATCGGCGGGCGGGGCGTTCTGCGAGTGAAAATCGGGATGCTTGCCGAGGGGTTTTCGCAGTCGACAGTTGCATCATCCCGCTTTGATTCTCTGCCTCGGGAATCGTACCGCTCCACTGGCCGTAGAAGAGGTTGTAGAGGTCATCCACGAATTCGAAGCTGATGTTGTAGATGCCGTTCTCCTCCGAGAGTTTGATATTCCCCTCGATGGCCGCCGCATAGCCGTAGATATACCCGTCTGCATCCAGGGTGGAGAGGTCGATGTACCACGTTCCGAGCATGCCGAATGGCGAGCTTTCACCTTTGACCACGCCGATGCCGTAGTCGACACTCATGTTGTATTGACCTCCTTCGGGCAATGGCAGTGCGGTCTGCGACGAGGGGGCCGTGATCAACTCGATGTCGATGGCATCGCCTTGTTCCTTCTCGATGGAGAGGATCCAGTTGGCCGTTCCGTTCTCATAAAAATCCCCGTAATAGGTGAGGGTTGCCGTCGCACCTTCGAGGTTGAGCTTGTAGTCGCCCGTCAGGGTGGTGTTGCTCTCCTGTGCAGGGGTGGACTGGTCCTCCAGTTCGATCTCTCCGTTGTAACGTCCCTTGATATCGATACCCTGATCGGTCTTGAGGTTGAACTCGATGTCGTAGCTCCAGCCCGAGGTCTCGTAGACGGTGATACTTCCGCCCGTGATGGGGCTGATCGCCACGGCGTTGCCCGCATCGTCCACCTTGGCGCAGATCGAGCCGATGTAGGAGAGTACGAACTCACCCGGTTCGATGGTGCCCGGAGCATAGGTCCCGGCTACCTGGTAGGTGCCGGCAGGCAGGGCGATGAACGCCTCGTTCGGCTCGGCATAGAGGCTCAATACGATGTTGTGGCCGGCTCCCGTCATGATCCCTTCGGCGTTGACCGGTGTCTGGGTGAAGCTGATCTCGAAACGGTCCGTGCCGGTGCCGTATTCGTCTCCGTAGTAGATACCGCCGCCCCAGACGAACTCCGCGTCGACGGGTTCCGTAATGGGAGGAATGCCCTCGTCGCTTCCTTCATCGGGATCTCCGAAGGTGAGAGCCCCCTCATAATAACACTTGAGGGTCTCTCCGTCCGTGAGCGTGAATTCAGCCTTCAGTAGTTTGCCTTTGGCCGAATTCGTCACTTCGAGTGAGCCGGCCGAAAAATCTACGCTGACCTGTTTACCATTCTGCCAAACCTGGAGCCGTGTGTAGTATGGATCCAGCGTGCCGGGTTGTCCGCCCTCAGTCAGAGTGTAGGTCCCTTCGGGTAGTTCGGCTGTTTCGAACGATTCGGCTCCAACCGAACTGTAGAGGTCGAAAAAGACCAGTTTGCCCCCTTCGGGTGCAGCATCGTCGCCCTGTTCGTCTTGGATAAACTCACTGTCGCAGAGTCCGAAGAAGTAGTTGTAGATGCCGGGTGTCTTGCGGTCTCCGTAGTAGAGGACCTTGGTCGTGTTGATCATCTCGATGCCCCACTCCTGTACGGGATCGGGGGTGGGATCCGGCTGAGGCCCGGGTGTGGGTTCTGTGCCGTTGTCGTTGTTGCAGGCACCTGAGAGGGCAAGGATCGAACCCAAAAGAAGGGCGGTGTGGTAAAATTTCTTCATGCAGAGAATGTTTTGTAATTTATGCGGCAGATCGGGGGACCGACGCGGTAGATCGGAACTTGTCGACTGTCCGTTTTGCAATTTAAAAAAAAAATTTGAGAAATCAAATATATCGCTTCGTTTCTCCGTGCAGAATGCGATGTCGCGTGCAAGAGAGTTACTCGACTGACAGTTTGTAAGCAAATAATCGATTCTGGTAAAAGATTTGTAGGTAGATGATGTAAAATAGTTAATTATTTACTATATTTGTGCGTCTCATACAGAGCTTGCTTCGAATCGATTGTAAATTCTTAATATTTCAGAAAAATCAATGGAAAAACGTATTATTGAATGCGTGCCTAACTTTAGCGAGGGCCGCAACAAGGCTGTGATCCAGCAGATTACTTCCGCTATCGAGGCGGTTGACGGTATCAAATTGCTCGACGTTGATCCGGGTGAAGCGACTAACCGTACGGTTGTTACGTTCGTCGGAGAGCCTGAAGCGGTGCTGGAAGCTGCCTTCCAGGGCGTGAAGAAAGCCGCTGAGGTAATCGATATGCGTAATCATAAAGGTGCTCACCCGCGTATGGGCGCTACGGACGTATGTCCTCTTATTCCTATTGCCGGTATCACGCTCGAGGAGTGCGCTGAGTTGGCTCGCCAGCTTGCAAAGCGTATCGCCGACGAGTTGCGCGTGCCGACCTATTGCTACGAGGCTGCTGCCTTCACGCCGGAGCGTCGCAATCTGGCTGTTTGCCGTGCCGGTGAGTATGAGGCGCTGCCCGAGAAGATGGCTCACGAGGGTAAGGCTCCGGACTTCGGTGACCGTCCCTTCGATGAGGGTGTTGCCCGTACGGGTGCTACGGCTGTCGGCGCTCGTGACTTCCTGATCGCCGTAAACTTCAACCTGAACTCAACCTCGACCCGTCGTGCCAACGCCATCGCATTCGATGTACGTGAGAAGGGTCGTCCGGTACGCGAGGGCGGATCGCCTGTCGGCAAACCGCTCAAGGATGAGAACGGCAAGACGATCATGCAGCCCGGTACGCTGAAGGCAACCAAGGCGATCGGTTGGTTCATCGACGAGTATCAGATCGCTCAGGTTTCGATGAACATCACCAATATCTCGGTTACGCCGCTCCACGTTGCTTTCGACGAGGTATGCCGTGCCGCTAATGCGCGTGGCGTACGTGTAACCGGCACTGAGATCGTAGGTCTGGTTCCGAAGCGTGCGTTGGTCGAGGCCGGTCGCTACTTCCTCGAGAAGCAGCAGCGTTCGACCGGTATCTCGGAGGATGAGATCATCCGTATCGCCATCAAGTCGATGGGTCTGGACGACCTCAAACCGTTCAAACCGGAGGAGAAGGTGATCGAGTTCCTGCTCGAGGCTGACAACAAGAAGAAGAAACTGGTTGATCTGACCTGTAAGGGATTTGCTGACGA
This sequence comes from Candidatus Alistipes avicola, assembly GCA_019118565.1. Lineage (GTDB taxonomy): Bacteria > Bacteroidota > Bacteroidia > Bacteroidales > Rikenellaceae > Alistipes > Alistipes avicola. Next base: position 74,248 of record DWYR01000009.1, read on the forward strand.
GACGGCAAGCGAGTCTCCGGCTCCGGGAGGTGGTTCGATCTCCGCATATATGGGTGCACTCGGTGCCGCACTGGGTACGATGGTTGCCAACCTCTCGGCACACAAACCGGGATGGGATGCCCGTTGGCACGAGTTCTCGACCTGGGCTGACAAAGGCCAGAAGTTGATGAGCGAACTGCTCTTCCTGGTTGACGAGGATACCGAGGCATTCAACCGCATCATGGGTGTATTCGCCATGCCGAAGGGTACCGAGGAGGAGAAAGCGGCTCGCAGCGCAGCTCTTCAGGAGGCAACCCTCTATGCAACGCAGGTTCCTCTGCGTACGATGCAGACGGCATTCAAGGTATTCGAGATCGTTAAGGCAATGGCAGAGGAGGGTAACCCCAACTCGGTAACCGATGCCGGTGTAGGTGCATTGGCTGCACGCAGTGCCGTGATCGGAGCTTGCCTGAATGTGAAGATCAACGCTGCCGGTCTGAAGGATCGCGAGGTTGCTGACCGTTTGATCGGCGAGGCTAACCAGATCGTTGCCGAGGCAGAGAAGGCCGAGCGTGAGATCCTGGCTATTGTAGAGAGCAAGATTAAATAATTAAGGATAAAAATAAAAATCATACGACAATGACTGTAAAGGAATTTCAGGAGCAGATCAAAGCGGGTATTCCCGATGTACTGCCCGCACCGAAGCCCTATGATCCCACGATCAACCACGCTCCGAAGCGTAAGGAGATCCTGACCGAGGAGGAGCGCGTTCTGGCGATCCGCAATGCACTGCGTTATTTCCCGGCAAAACACCATGAGGTGTTGGCCCGCGAGTTCGCCGAGGAGTTGAAGAAATACGGCCGTATCTATATGTACCGTTTCCGCCCCGATTATGAGATGTATGCGCGTCCGATCGAGGAGTATCCGGCAAAATGCCGTCAGGCTGCAGCGATCATGATGATGATCCAGAACAACCTGGACAAGGCCGTGGCTCAGCACCCGCACGAGTTGATCACCTACGGTGGTAACGGTGCCGTTTTCCAGAACTGGGCACAGTATCTGTTGACGATGCAGTACCTCTCGCAGATGACCGACCATCAGACGCTGGTTATGTATTCGGGTCACCCGATGGGCCTGTTCCCCTCGCATCCCGATGCACCGCGCGTAATCGTAACGAACGGTATGGTGATCCCCAACTACTCGAAACCCGATGACTGGGAGCGTTTCAACGCAATGGGTGTTTCGCAGTATGGTCAGATGACGGCCGGTTCCTATATGTATATCGGTCCCCAGGGTATCGTACACGGTACGACCATTACGGTGCTCAATGCAGCCCGCAAGCGTCTGACCGAGGGCAAGAAGGATATCCGCGGTATGTTGTTCGTAACGGCCGGTCTGGGCGGTATGTCCGGCGCACAGCCGAAGGCAGGTGATATTTCGGGCGTTGTCAGCATCACGGCCGAGATCAACCCGAAAGCGGTTCATACCCGTTATTCGCAGGGCTGGGTAGACGAGGTTTACACCTCGCTCGACGAACTGCTCGCACGTGCGAAGAAGGCACAGGAGAACAAGGAGGTCGTTTCGCTGGCATACCAGGGTAACGTAGTCGATCTGTGGGAGCGTCTGGCTGCCGATGACTATACGGTAGATCTGGGGTCCGACCAGACTTCGCTGCACAACCCGTGGGCCGGTGGTTACTACCCGGTAGGTCTGAGCTACGAGGAGTCCAACCGCATGATGGCTGAGAACCCCGAAGAGTTCAAGAAACGTGTTCAGGAGTCTCTGCGCCGTCAGGTAGCTGCTATCAACAAGCTGACTGCCAAAGGTATGTACTTCTTCGATTACGGTAATGCCTTCCTGTTGGAGTCTTCGCGTGCCGGTGCCGACATCATGGGCGAGGGCGGTCGTTTCCGCTATCCTTCCTATGTACAGGATATCATGGGCCCGATGTTCTTCGACTATGGCTTCGGTCCTTTCCGTTGGGTTTGTACTTCGGGCAAACCGGAGGATCTGGCTACTTCGGACCGCATCGCTACCGAGGTACTGGAGCAGATGGCCAAAGAGGCTCCGAAGGAGATCATCGGTCAGTTGGAGGACAACATCCACTGGATCAAGGAGGCCGGCAAGAACAAGCTGGTCGTAGGTTCGCAGGCTCGTATCCTGTATGCTGACAGCGAGGGTCGTACCAAGATCGCTCTTGCTTTCAACGAGGCTATCAAACGCGGTGAGATTTCGGCTCCGATCGTATTGGGCCGTGACCACCACGACGTATCGGGTACTGACTCGCCTTACCGTGAGACCTCAAACATCTACGATGGTTCGAACCGTACGGCCGATATGGCAGTTCACAATGTTATCGGTGACTCGTTCCGCGGTGCTACCTGGGTATCGCTCCACAACGGTGGCGGTGTAGGCTGGGGTGAAGTAATCAACGGCGGTTTCGGTATGGTGATCGACGGATCGGAGGATTCTGCACGTCACATCAAGGAGATGCTGCTGTGGGATGTAAACAACGGTATCGCACGTCGTAGCTGGGCACGTAACGAAGGTGCCATGTTCGCGATCAAACGCGAGATGGAGCGTACGCCGAACCTGAAGGTAACGATGCCGAACCTGGCTGATGAGGCATTGGTTCGCAAGACCTTGAACGAGATTAAATAAACGAAAACTTTAAACGATTCATACGACAATGATTCATCAGATAAGTGCCGAACACCTGACTATTGACCGTGTTCGCGAGATTTTGGAGAACAACTATAAACTCGAATTGAGCAAGGATGCCGAGGCGCGCATCGTACGTTGCCGCGAGTACCTCGATCGCAAGATGGAGACGCAGAAGGAGCCTATCTACGGTATTACGACCGGTTTCGGTTCGCTCTGTAACATCTCGATCGACAAGGATCAGCTTTCGCAGCTGCAGAAGAACCTGGTTATGTCGCACGCCTGTGGTACGGGCGAGCGCGTTCCTTCGCAGATCGTGAAGTTGATGCTGCTCACCAAGATCCAGTCGCTTTCGTACGGTAACTCGGGTGTACAGCTCAAGACCGTACAGCGTCTGGTCGACTTCTTCAACAACGACGTGCTGCCGGTTGTTTTCCAGCAGGGTTCGCTGGGCGCTTCGGGTGACCTCGCACCGCTGGCCAACATGTGCCTGCCGCTGCTCGGTCTGGGCGAAGTTGAGTACCAGGGTTCGGTTCGTCCTGCAGAGGAGGTGCTCAAACAGTTCGGTTGGGAGCCTATCACCCTGCAGTCTAAGGAGGGTCTGGCGCTGCTCAACGGTACGCAGTTCATGTCTTCGTTCGGTGTATATTCGCTCATCAAGGCACGCCGCCTGAGCGAGTGGGCTGACCTGATCGGTGCCATGTCGCTCGACGCTTTCGACGGCCGTATCGATCCGTTCATTGACGAGGTTCACGAGATCCGTGCCCACAAAGGTCAGCTGACGACCGCTCGTGTATTCCGCAAGTTGCTGGAGGGTAGCGAGATGATCGCCCGTCCGAAGAAACATGTACAGGATCCCTACTCGTTCCGTTGCATCCCGCAGGTTCACGGAGCATCGAAGGATACGATCGACTATGTAGGTCAGGTACTCGAGACTGAGATCAACAGCCCGACGGACAACCCGACGATCTTCCCGGAGAAGGATATCATCGTATCGGCCGGTAACTTCCACGGACAGCCGATCGCTTTGGCGATGGATTTCCTGGCAATCGCAGTTGCCGAGCTGGGTAACATCTCGGAGCGTCGTATCTACAAACTGATTTCGGGTGCACGTGAGCTGCCTTCGTTCCTGGTTGCAAAACCGGGTCTGAACAGCGGTTTCATGATCCCGCAGTACGCAGCCGCTTCGATCGTAAGCCAGAGCAAGGGCCTTTGCTGGCCGGCATCCTGCGATTCGATTCCTTCGTCGCAGGGTCAGGAGGACCACGTCAGCATGGGTTCGAACGCAGCTACCAAACTCTATCGCGTAGTACTGAATACGGAGCGTGTACTGGCTATCGAGTTGCTCAACTCGGCTCAGGCTCTCGAGTTCCGTCGTCCGTTGCATTCGTCGAAACCTATCGAGGCGCTGCTGGCAGCATATCGCAAGCACGTTCCGTTCGTTGAGAACGACCAGGTAATGTATACCTTGATCGACAAGTCGGTACGTTTCCTTCAAACTGAGAAGTTGTAATGTTGCTCGTTAAGAATATAGCCAAGATCGTCGGTGTGGACGAGAGCGGCCGCCTTCGTGTCGAGGGCAGCGCGATGAACACGCTGGGAGAGATCGATAACGCATGGCTGCTGGTCGAGAACGACCGCATCGCCGCATACGGTACGATGGACAAGATGCCGGAGGTTGCACCCGGCACCGAGATTGTCGATGCCGAAGGTGGAATGCTTTTCCCGTCGTTCTGCGACTCGCATACGCACCTGGTTTATGCCGGTTCGCGTGAGCAGGAGTTCATCGACAAGATCAACGGCCTTTCGTACGAAGAGATTGCAAAGCGGGGCGGCGGAATCCTGAATTCCGCCGACCGCCTGCACGAAACCTCCGAGGATGAGTTGTACGAGCAGGCAATGGAGCGCATCCGTGAAATCATTTCGATGGGTACGGGTTGCGTGGAGATCAAGAGCGGATACGGTCTGACAGTTGAAGACGAACTTAAGATGTTGCGTGTAATTCGCCGTATCAAAGAGACTTCGCCGATCACCGTTAAGGCTACGTTCCTGGGCGCTCACGCCGTTGGCCGTGCTTACAAGGGACGTCAGGGCGAGTATGTCGACCTGATTATCCGGGAGATGATTCCGGCCGTTGCGAAGGAGAATCTCGCCGAATTCATCGACGTATTCTGCGACGAAGGTTTCTTCACGGTCGAGGAGACCGAGCGCATGATGCAGGCCGCAGCCAAATACGGCATCGTTCCGAAGATTCACGCCAACGAAATGGCGGTTTCGGGCGGTGTACAGGTTGGCGTTCGCAACAATGCCCTATCGGTTGACCACCTGGAGCGTATGGGTGCCGAGGAGATCAAGGTGCTGGCCGGTTCGCGCACGATGCCGACCATGCTGCCGGGTGCAGCTTTCTTCCTGGAGCTGCCTTTCCCGCCTGCCCGTCAGATGATCGAGGCCGGTTTGGGTGTGGCATTGGCATCGGATTTCAATCCGGGTTCGTCGCCTTCGGGTAACATGAAGTTTGTCTTGTCGCTGGCTTGCATCAAGATGCGCATGACGCCGGCCGAGGCAATCAACGCAGCTACGCTGAACAGTGCTTATGCAATGGGACTCAGCAAGGAGTACGGTTCGATTACCGTCGGCAAGAAGGCCAACTTCTTCCTGACGAGTCGCATCCCTTCGATTGAGTACATCCCTTACGCATACACTTCGCCGCTCGTTCGTCGGGTCTTCCTGCAGGGACGCGAGGTGAAATGTTAGAAAATAGCTCCGAAAGGGGAGCTACGGTGGTGCGGTATTTGCAGATAAACGGTTGATGAAACCTTTATCTATTCTGCTTGTCATGCTGTTGGGGCTGATAGGCGCATTAGAAGCACAGAACATGAAACCGTTGACCCCCGAAGAGGAGAGAGTGATTGTCGGGAAAGGGACGGAAGCGCCCTTTTCCGGCAAATTTTATACCCATCGCGAAGATGGAACCTATTGTTGCCGCCGTTGCGGTGCCCCGTTGTACCGGTCTGAAGACAAGTTCGATGCCGGTTGTGGCTGGCCCAGTTTCGATGATGAGATTCCCGGAGCCATTCGTCGCGAGCCTGATGCAGACGGCCGGCGGACGGAGATTCTTTGTGCCGCTTGCGGAGGGCACTTGGGTCATGTGTTTTCAGGCGAGGGATTTACGCCTAAAAATGTACGCCACTGTGTAAACTCCATTTCGCTCGATTTCATCCCGGCAACGAAGTCCGAAAAGAGAGCAGCCGCTGAGATCCGAAGGGATACGGCCTACTTTGCCGGTGGCTGTTTCTGGGGCGTTGAGTATATGCTCAAGAAGCTGAAGGGGGTGGAGAGTGTCCGTTCGGGCTATATGGGTGGTATGACCGTCGATCCCACCTATGAACAGGTTTGCAGCCATACGACCGGCCATGCCGAGACGGTGGAGGTCGTTTTCGATCCGACGCAGGTCTCGTATGAGACGGTTGCCAAACGGTTCTTCGAGATCCATGACCCGACCCAGGCGGACGGTCAGGGACCCGATCTTGGCGACCAGTACCGTTCGGAAGTCTTTTATACGTCGCCCGAGCAGAAGGCGGTTGCCGAGGATTTGATCCGCCGGTTGGAGGCGAAGGGATATGACGTAGTGACACGGGTAACCCCGGCCTCGCGTTTCTATCCGGCCGAGGAGTACCACCAGAACTATTACGAGCGCAAGGGGTCGACACCGTACTGTCACACCTATACCAAGCGTTTCTGATTCTATTGCGGGGCTTTACCCCGATTGTCAGGTGCGGTGCGAATCTTTATCGATATATTCCCAGACAGGAGCGGGTTGATAGCCCGCTCTTTTTATTTGTGCGACGGGTTATTTGATGCCACGGTTGCGTTTTCCCCATTTGGGGCGGATGTCGAGGAATACTTCGAAGTGGATGCCGGGCATTGGCCGCGAAAGGACCGATTCGTACTCCTCATCAAAGAGGTTCATGACTGAACATTTGATGGCCAGATCGGCCCATTTCGGGAAAAACTGCTTTTCGAGAGACAGGTCGTTCATGAAGTAGGGCGCAACCCGTCCGGTGATCATGTCGGGCTCGTTGCTCGAGGTGGTGAAACGCTCGCTGTAATGACACCATTTGTACTCCATGCGCCATGTGCGGTAGCTCAAACGTCCGGTTACCGAGGAGGAGAACTCCGGCACATAGACGAGCTGTTTTCCGTAGGCCTGGTCGCCCTGGCTGATCGCTTCGCCTTCGTTGATCGAGGGGGTCCAGGAGAAGTTGCCGTTCATTTCGAGTTGCCAATCTTTGGCCAGATTTACATCCAGCGATCCCTTCACTTCGACACCGTAGGCGTGTACCTTCTTGATGTTGCGCGGCTCCCAGAATCCCTTGAACGAAGGCAACCAGATGATCCAGTCGTCGATGTAGGAGTCGAACCAGGACGCTTCGCCGTGGAGCGTGTATTTTCCCTTCTTACCGACGGTAAATTCGATGCCGCAGTCGTAGGTGAATCCCGATTCCTTTTTCAGGTCGGGATTGCCGCCGGGCAGGAAATACTGGTCGTTGAGCGTAGGGTAGCGGTAGTTTCGTGAGATGGATCCCTTCATGATGACGTTGCCTCGTTTTGAGAGGACCAGATCGATGAATCCGGCCGGAATGAGGGGCATCCAGTCGCGCCCGTACATCTCTTCGCGCAGCGAGAGTCCCAGCCCGAGTCGCTCGATCGGCCTCCATTTTGCCGACAGGAAGCTGGAGAACTCGACCCGTGCCTTGTCATATCCGACGACGGCCGTTTGGTTATCCTGCGTAATGATGTTCTTGTCCTTGCTGACAACCGTATGCTGGTACAGCGAAACATTACCGGTAAAATACCATTTGTCGCCGATCGAATAGTCGGCATCGACCATTCCGTAGAGTGTATTGACCTTGCTGCGCGACTCGATCATCTTGTTCATCTCGCCGTTGCCTATATCGCGCGAATAGTCATACTTGAGATTCGTATAGGTATAGCCTGCTTTGGCTCCTACCTTGAAATCCTTACGGACTAGATCCCACGACAGCACGCCGCGAAAGGTCTGGTCGCGTTGTTCGTTGGTGTATTCCGAGTCGTTTTTGTAGTCGACATTCAGCATGGGAACACCTCTGCGTGAGTTCAGATACCAGGCCGAGAGGCCGAACCGGCTCCCCTTGCCGGTGTTGTAATAGGCCTCCTGCAAGAGGTGGAAATCGTTGAAATCGCCAGACTTGTTGCGCTCGATGGGGTAATAGGTGCCGATGATGTTATGATTTTCGTCCGTAATAAGCTCCTTTTTCTTGTAATTCCTGTATTTGAAGTCGTTGGCAGACGAAGAGTAGACGGCTCGCGTAGAGACCTGCCAATGGTCGTCACCATAAGTCAGACGCAGGAATTCGTCGAAGGTTTTGTACATGCCGATGCCTTGGACGTATTGCATGTTGAATCCCTGTGTGTCGGCCGGTTTGGTGGAGAGCATGACGGCTCCACCCAGACCTCCGCCCGTCAGGTTTACCGAGGAGGTCCCGTGCAACAACGAGGCATCGTCGATGAAGTAGGAGGGGATCATCGAGAAGTCGACCATACCGAGCATCGGCGAGTTGAGTTTCATGCCGTTCCAGGTGACTTGCGTATGCGAGGGCGATGTTCCCCGGAACGAGACGGTCGAGAGGGTGGCGCGTCCGTACTCCTTGACAAATACCGAGGAGCCGAATTTCAGTGCGTCGGCCATTTGCGAAGCGATGTTGTCGTGCAGAACGCGGTAAGTGATCTGAGTCTCCTGGGTTCCTATTTTTTTCATGGGACGATGCCCTATCACATCGATCGCCTCGATGTCGATTGTCCGTGCAGGCCTTTCCAGGGTGTCACCTCGAAGAAGGATTGTTTGATCGGACGATTCCTTGCCGAATGCGGGTAACAGTCCCAGGCACAGATATATTGCTAATATAACTCTTTTCATTTCAAACCAGTGCGCTTGATTTCCAGACAAGGAGCGGTTCCGCCTGTTGGTACTTGATTCGGCAGAATCGTAGCCCTTGCCGTAAAAACGCCTCTAAATTACCCATAAAAAATGGATTTTGGGGTACTGTTCCGGATTTTCGTGCGAATACTCTCTTCTTTTAGAGCATATGTTGTTGCATACGTAATTATCTTTGCAGTGGAAAAAAGATAAAAAATGAAGTTACTCAAGTTTATCAAGGATTGGATCCTGATCTTCGCAATCCTTGGCGGTGTCGGCGGCTATTTCCTCTATGCCAGCATCCCTTGGCTGGATTCTACGCATGAGATTGCGACCGAAGTGGTCGGTTTCGTACAGCCGCTGTTGATCTTTGCCATGCTGTTTCTGACTTTTTGCCGGGTGAACCCGCGCAAACTTCGGTTGTGTAAATGGCATTGGTGGCTGTTGGCTTTCCAGTCGGGAGTATTCCTAGCGTTGGCTATCGTGGTCATGATGCTTCTGCAGAATGGCCTGCGCATAGTCCTGGAGGGTGCCATGATCTGTTTTATCTGCCCCGTTGCTACGGCCGGTGCCGTGATTACGAAAAAACTGGGAGGAAATGCCTCGCATATTACGACCTATACGATTCTGATCAATATCGTGGCGGCCATCATCATCCCGGCCGTCATCCCGTTCGTACATCCCCAACCGGAAATGTCCGTATGGAACGCCTCGATCCTGATTCTGGGAAAAGTCTTTCCTCTGTTGCTCTTACCCCTGTTCCTGGCTTTTCTGGTCCGGTGGCTCTCACCTCGCCTGCACTTTATCCTGACCCACTACCACGAATTGGCCTTTTATCTGTGGGTAGTGGCCCTCGTGTTGGCGACCGCCGTTACGACACGGTTTATCGTACATAGCCAGGTGAGCCTCTCGGTGGAGTTGTGGTTGGTGGCGGTTACCTTTATCAGTTGCATCGTGCAGTTCGGCGTAGGGTGGAAAATCGGCCGGATCTATGGCGATAAGGTGACAGCCGGACAGTCTCTGGGGCAGAAAAATACCGTATTGGCCATCTGGCTCGGCTATACCTTCTTTACCCCGATCACCTCCGTAGCCGGCGGTTTTTACAGTATTTTCCACAATATCATCAATTCATACCAGTTGTACGAGCACAACAAGAAAAAAGGGCTGAAAAACGGTTGATTCGTTATTCCGGTTTCTTTGTATGAAAAACAAGGATAGAGAAAAGTTCTCTATCCTTGTTTTGTTTTTAATTTCCCCGATAGGTCGAGTATCCGTAGGGTGAAAGGGTAATGGGAACATGATAGTGGTTCCCGTCCTTGATCTCGAATACAACCTCGATGAACGGGTAGAATGACTCTTGTGCGAGAGATTCGAAGTAGGGACCTACATGATAGGTCAGTTTGTATATGCCCGGGTTTCCTTTTTCGTCCATCTGTTCGAGGAAATCCTTTACCCGCCCGTTGTCGTCGGTTATCCGCTCCTCGAGCAGAATCCAGGTCTGATCGGAATTCAGTTTGGATAGCGCGATCTTTACCCCGGGTGCCGGTTGTCCGTTCTGGATATTCAGGATGTGGCTGGAGAGTTGATAATCCTTTCCCTGTGCTACGGATACGGTCGCAACCAGCAAAGTCAGAAGGGCTGTAAGAATGAAGTGTTTTCTCATAACCTTGGTGATTTTGTGTTTGACATACTCTTCGTTTGCAAAACTAAGGATATTTATGAATTGGGCAAGAAGAATAGTCTTGCAAGGTTATGAAAGTAGAGGAAGGAAATAAAAAAAACAGTCGATTGTCTAATCGACTGTTTTTGGCGGTATGGACGGGACTCGAACCCGCGACCCCCTGCGTGACAGGCAGGTATTCTAACCAGCTGAACTACCACACCGTGTTTCTGATTGCGAATGCAAAGGTAGTACAAAAAACTATATCTGCAAACTTTTTTCGTCTTTTTTGAAGAAAGAAAATTGGACACTTCCGTAACTTCTTGATTGCCAAAAGTGAGGATTGTCGGAAAAATTCATATTCTTCGAGTGCTCGAAGATCAGAAACCCATTCTGCGTCAATAGATCGCCTTCCAATACCAAACGAATTACCTGCTCGCTTCCTTCGAAATCGTACGGAGCATCTGAAAAAATGACATCGAACTGTTTGGAGCAGTTCTTCAGATAGAGGAAAACATTTGCTTTGACTGCGAAAAGATTGTCGATTCCCAGGTCGGAGGCTGTCTCCTTGATAAAGCGGAAATGGACCGGATTGATCTCGACGGCTGTAACGCTGCGGGCTCCGCGCGACGCGAACTCGTAACTGATCGATCCCGTTCCGGCAAACAGGTCCAGAACATCACACTCTTCGAAGTCGATCAGGTTGTTCAGAACGTTAAACAGATTCTCTTTGGCAAAATCCGTTGTGGGCCGAGCCCGTAAGTTTTTGGGAGGATTGATGGTCCTCCCCCGGTATTTGCCGCTGACTATTCGCATAGTGTAACGCGTTTGAAGTATTTTTTCAACAGGTGGGCATCGTCCGCTGCACTTTTCCCCGTCAGAATAGGGTAGTCGGATAGATTCATATCCCGGACGAATTCCGTAATATAAAAGAGTGTGTCTTCCGGAGTCGGAGCCGGCAACACTTCGGCCAGTCGCAACGCCCGATCGGGCCCCCATATTTTCAGATAAACCAGCTCTTCATAGCGAAAGAGCCAAATGGCAGGAGTGGACACCGTCGGCGTATGCAGTAGCGGCGAACTCCAAACGGGAGCGCCCGGCAATGTCTTTTCGAGTTGTCGAATGGCATTCTCTTCTACGCCCATCAGGGCGATCGCTTGTGATTTCGGATCGGAATAAATGACCGTCTCGCTCCCCGAAAGAGCCATTCCACTCAGTTCCAGTAGATAGTCCGCCGATTGCGGATCGAACAGTTCCCGAGGGACCAGGATCGTCTTGGCGGATATAACCTCAATCGTCTTTTTCCCCTTCCCTCCCGAGATTCTCCCGCTCAGCGACTCCATAGAAAAAGAGTGCCCATCCAACCGAAGTTGAATGGACACATCCGTATGCTTTGACTGACTATTCGTCGCCCCAGTTACCTGCTTCATTGTTACCTTTCTCCATCGAACCGAATTTCAGACCTCCGTATTCGCCGAAGTTCTTTTCCTGGTCGTCGATCAAGTTGATTACCTCCTGACGATATTTAACCGTATCGAGGAATAATTTATAAGGAGCACGTACCTCCAGAACCGGGATAACGACTTTCGACTCGGTCGTGATCATGCCGGCCTCGATCTGGAACTCGGTCTGGTTGTTGGTTCCGGGGATATAACGCAATTCGCGAACCTGCTCGGGAGTGAGCTTTTTGGGCGAGAAGATCGTATCGATAGCGCGAACGAAGACGATCTCGCTGTTCTTGATACCTCTTTTCTTCAGGTTAGCCATAGCGGCCGAGTCGTTCTCATCCACAATCTTGCGCTCGAACTGCAGTGAATCGTTCAATACGAAGTTGATCAGCGAATCGAAGCTGTCCGTAAAACGATTGTACTTGGATTTGTAGTTGCGTTCTGCGGTACGGATGTCCTTAAGACGGTCGATGACCGATGCTTCACGTGCGGCACGCTCTTTTTCGAATTTGATCGGAGTCGAAATCTGTAGGTACATCGTGTAAACCAAGCCCAAAATGGCGATCGCCAACACGATTTCAAGTACGATTTTGGTAGTTTTTTTCATTGGTAAAGCTATTTCAATTAAATTTGTATCAAACTTTATCGGCGAGCGATCGCCTTTTCACAGCGATGTTACAGACTCACGCTATTGCGACCCAAATTTACGCTAAAATTTGTTTCGATACAACACCTGGTCAAAAAAAAATCATCGAGAGCCTTGCGGAATACCTTGCCGAGAGTGATCCTTCGGCCATTTTCGTATTGAACGGTTATGCAGGAACCGGTAAGACGACGTTGATCGCCGCATTGGTCGGGGCGCTCAAGCAGAGCGGGATCAAGCCGGTGCTGCTGGCACCCACCGGGCGGGCTGCAAAGGTGCTCTCCCGATATTCGGGAGAACCGGCACTGACCATTCATAAGCGTATCTACCGCCAACAGACAACAGCCTCGTATGAATCCAAATTTTCGCTTAATATCAATAAGGAGCGGGATGCCGTATTCATTGTGGATGAGGCCTCCATGCTGGCCAACGGATCTTCCGACGGGGCCATCTTCGGCAGTGGCGCGTTGCTCGATGATCTGGTGAATTTCGTGCGGGGAGGGCGCAACTGCCGGCTTATTCTGGTCGGAGATGATGCCCAGCTTCCTCCCGTGGGAGCCGACTACTCTCCGGCCCTTGATCCGAGAGCTTTATCCGTCTATGGTGATGTGATTTACACGTCGTTGGATGAAGTTGTGCGTCAGGAGGCACAGTCGGGAATCCTTTTCAATGCGACTTTGGTGCGCTGTATGTTGGAGAACGGGATTGTCGAGGTCCCTCGGTTCGAGATGGATTTTCCTGATATAGAGTCGATAGACGGAGGTGAGTTCATGGAGAAGTTGCAGGATTGCTACGACCGTTACGGACGGGATGAGACGATCGTTATTACCCGTTCGAACAAACGGGCGAACCGCTATAACGAGGGAATTCGGCGCTATGTTTTAGGAGCCGAAGAGGAGATCGAGAGCGGCGATCTGTTGATGGTGGTCAAGAACAACTACCACTTTACGGAACGGGAGGAGAATTGCCCGATGAACTTTCTGGCCAACGGCGACATTGCCCGTTTGCGTCGTTTGCGCCGCTTTGAGGATTTCTATGGATTCCATTTTGCCAATGCGGTACTTGCATTTCCTGATTACGACGATGCGGAGATCGAGTGTAAAATCCTGCTCGACACGATTGCGTCGGAATCTCCCTCGCTGACCCGCGAGGAGAGTAGCCGGCTTTTTTATGAGGTCGAGAAGGACTACCTCGATATCAAGAGCAAGATAAAACGCTTCAAGGAGATTCGGGAGAATCCCCATTTCAATGCCGTACAGGTGAAGTTCGCCTATGCCATTACGTGCCATAAGGCGCAGGGCGGTCAGTGGCGGGCGGTTTTTGTCGATCGCTGCCTGTTCGGCGACGAACCTATGACGCGCGATATGCTGCGGTGGCTCTATACGGCCTTGACGCGTGCTTCGGAAAAACTCTATCTGGTTAATTTCGACGAAAGGTTCTTCTGATTACACAAGAACATGAATTGACTATTTTTTTATTTTGATTATCAAATGAATAATATCAATATGACTCCGGAAAGACATCCCTGGGAACCGTTCCTGCCTGCCCACACCCATCTGTTGATGCTGGGAAGTTTTCCCCCGCAGCGCAAGCGTTGGTCGATGGAGTTCTATTATCCCAACCTACAGAATGATATGTGGCGAATCTTCGGACATCTCTTTTTTGGCGAGCGCAACCACTTCCTGACCACCGATCGCAAGGCTTTCGACAAGGGCCGGATCGAGGCCTTCCTGAAAGAGAAAGGGGTAGCACTGTATGATACATCCGAGGAGGTGATTCGGTTGAAAGACAATGCTTCGGATAATTTTCTTCAAGTGGTACGGGAGGTTGATCTTCGGGTTTTGTTGCAGCGAATCCCTGGGTGTCGTACCGTTGCGGCAACCGGAGGCAAAGCTGCCGAAACAGCAGCACAGATACTCGGTTGCAGTGTGCCGGCAGTCGGCGAATATGCCGAATTCAGCGATGCCGGAGAGACAATGCGCCTCTATCGAATGCCCTCCACGTCGAGGGCCTATGCCCGCCCAATGGAGTGGAAGGCTGAATATTACCGGCGGATGTTTACACAGATCGGTATCTTGTAGCGTAAGTAAAAATTTTTTACTTTTGATATTAAAAGAACTTAGAACACTATATTTATGAAAAAAGTTATTCTTTCCATGCTCTGCCTGTTATTGGGGGTGGGAGTATGTGCTGCCAAAAAGAGAGACCGGAAGGCCGAGCCTTTTGTGAATGCACGTGAGGTTACTGTTACGGATGCATACAACGAGTTGGAGGTGATGGATATGATCCATGTCTTTCTGGAGGAGGATCGTGATCCCTCCATGGTAAGAATCGAGACGGAGGGTATCTCGGCCGACGAGGTGCAGGTCGAGGCCGAGTCCGGAATATTGACGCTCTCCTGCACTTCGGAAGGGCAAAAAGCCATGCGGAAGGGAAATTGGAAACGGAACCGTGCCCGCAGCATTAATGTTTACGTGGGTGTCGGTGCATTGGATAAGTTTATCTGTACCGGTATGGCTACTATTCATACTGAGGCGACGATTGAGCAGCCGTCGATTCAGATCGATATAACCGGGATGGGCGATGCCGAGATGAATCTGGCGTGTGATCGACTGCTGATGACGCTTTCGGGAATGTCCGATTTCAAAGGTATGGCCGAGTGTCGGGATGAGGCAAGAATCGATCTGTCCGGAATGAGTGACTGTCGTATAGAGGGAGAAACCAAAGACTTCAATCTCTACGTGGGCGGTATGAGTGACTATAAAGGCCAGATGTTCGAAGCATCGGGAAAGACCCGTTGTACAGTTTCCGGCATGAGTGATGCAAAGGTTAACTGTACCGGAACAATCGAATTGGAGCTCGACGGATGGAGTGGTCTTAAACTGAGCGGTGATCCGCAGGTACTCTCCTCGTCCGTGATGAAGGGATCGTCGCTCAAGATGAAAAAATAGATCCGTCTGCTGCGGCGACGTATTCAGTCTATATAAATCGGATATGTGCATGATCATGTCATGCACATATTTTTTCTACTCAGCAAAACGAAATCGAAAACTACGTTTTCGATTTGCCTCTGCGCTTGCCTTTTCTTATATTTGCCATAGTTTTTGTGAAGAGATGGCAATAGAGAAAAAATATGTCGAAACCCCTTTGATGAAGCAGTATTACAGCATCAAGGCGGTGCATCCCGATGCGATCCTGCTGTTCCGGGTCGGGGACTTTTACGAGACCTTCGGCGACGATGCGATCAAAGCCAGCAGCATCTTGGGAATTACCCTTACGAAAAGAGCCAACGGGGCCGCATCGTCGGTCGAACTGGCCGGATTCCCATACCATGCTGTGGATACCTACCTGCCCAAACTGGTACGGGCCGGCGAGCGGGTGGCTATCTGCGAACAGCTGGAGGATCCCAAACTGGTAAAGGGGTTGGTCAAACGAGGTGTGATCGAGCTGATCACCCCGGGAGTCGTCATGGGCGAAAACATGCTCTCCAACAAGGAGAATACCTATCTCGCATCGGTCTATTTCGGCCGGGAGACAACGGGTGTCGCTTTTCTGGATATCTCGACCGGTGAGTTCTATGCGGCCGAGGGAAGCGACTCCTATGTCGATAAACTGATCTCGAACCTTGCTCCCAAAGAGATAATCTACCAGCGTGGTTGCGAGGAGCGTTTCAAGGAGTCGTTCGGATCGCGTTATTATACCTACCGGTTGGATGAATGGGTCTTTACGGAGTCAATCAACCGGGAGAAGCTCTGCAAGCAGTTCGGCACGAATTCGCTCAAGGGATTCGGCGTGGACCATCTGTCAAGCGCCATCTCGGCCGCTGGAGCCATTCTTTACTACCTCGAATTTACCGAACATAAAAACACGGCTCATATCTCCTCGATCTCCCGGATCGACCAGGAGGATTACGTCTGGATCGACAAGTTCTCGATCCGCAACCTGGAGCTCTTCTCCTCGAACGGGTCCCGTGAAAAGTGCTCGTTTGCCGATGTGATGGATCGTACGCTCACACCGATGGGCAGCCGTCTGCTCAAACGCTGGATCGCAATGCCGATCAAGGATGTGGAGAAGATCAACGAACGTCTGGATGTGGTGCAGCGTTTTGTCGCCGATCCCGAGTTGGCCGAATCGGTGGCCGAGCAGATCTCGCAAATCGGAGATTTGGAGCGCATCGGCTCCCGAATCGCGGCAGGACGGGTTACCCCTCGGGAGATCGTGCAGCTGAAGTGTTCGTTGGAGGCGGTTGCCTGCCTCAAGAAATGCCTGGAGTCGAGCGAAGACCTCCGGTTGCAAGAGATGGGAAGTCGGATAGACCTGCTTGCCGAGGTGCGAGAGCGGATTGCCCGCGAAATCTATCCCGACCCGCAGAATAACCAGATTCAGAAGGGTGGGGTTATTGCCGATGGGGTGGATACGGAGTTGGATGACTTGCGCCGCGTCGCCCTGCACGGGAAAGACCTGCTTGCCCAGATTCAGCAGCGGGAGAGCGAGCAGACCGGTATTCCGCTCAAGATCAGCTACAACAACGTCTTCGGCTATTATATCGAGGTACGGAATGCCCACAAGGACAAGGTGCCTGATACGTGGATCCGCAAACAGACCCTGACCAATGCCGAACGCTATATAACCGAGGAGCTCAAGGAGTTCGAAGAGAAGATTCTCGAAGCCGAGGAGAAGATCCTGCAGATCGAACAGCGGATCTATGCCGAGTTGATCGTCTTTATCACCCATTCGTTGACCGGGTTGCTGCGCGATGCGGCGTTGATTGCCCGTATCGACTGTCTGCACTCGTTTGCCCGACTTGCCAAGGAGCGCAACTATGTCCGTCCGACGCTTGACAACGGAGCCCGGATCGAGATCAAGCAGGGACGGCATCCGGTGATCGAGACCCTTATGCCGGTCGGAGAGCAGTATATCCCCAACGACATCATGTTGGATGACAAGGAGCAGCAGATCGTCATGATCACGGGTCCCAACATGTCGGGTAAGTCAGCGCTGTTGCGGCAGACCGCGCTGATTATCCTGCTGGCTCAGATGGGGTCGTTCGTACCGGCCAAATCGGCCCATATCGGAGTCGTGGACAAGATATTTACACGTGTCGGGGCATCGGACAACATTTCGCAGGGCGAATCGACCTTCATGGTCGAGATGCTTGAGTCGGCCAGCATCCTGAACAACGTGTCGGACCGCAGCATCGTACTGCTGGACGAGATCGGCCGTGGTACGAGTACCTATGATGGTATTTCGATTGCCTGGGCCATGGTCGAGTATCTGCACAACCATCCGACGGCCAAGGCCAAAACGCTCTTTGCAACCCACTATCACGAGCTCAACGAGATGGAGCAGATGTATCCCCGTGTGAAGAACTATCACGTAAGTGTCAAGGAGATCGACCGTACGATCGTCTTCCTTCGCAAGCTCGAACGGGGCGGTACGGAGCACTCTTTCGGTATTCACGTGGCGCGGATGGCCGGTATGCCGGCATCGGTCGTGGCACGGGCCGAGGAGATTTTGAAAAACCTCGAGCTGGTATATGGCAACAACCAGATCGTTCCGAGCAAGAGCCCGAAACGGAATGCCCGCAAATCGGCTGCGGATGTAAAGGAGGCTGTCGAGGCGTGCGGACAACCTGCAACCATGCAGCTTTCGATGTTCCAGCTCGACGATCCGGTGCTGATTCAGATCCGTGATCAGATCAAGGGTATCGACATCAATTCGCTGACGCCGATCGAGGCGCTCAATAAACTGAACGAGATTAAGAAACTGACGGGTTTGTAATCGACCGCCGTCGGAAAAGAGAAAAGGGGTGAAACTCATTCACCCCTTTTTCTTGTTGGTTCGCTTTCCCTTTTTTAGAGAATCAGATCCTCCAGCCGGACTTTGGGAACATAGTGCGTCCCGTTCTCCCGGTAGTAGGCATGACTTTCGTCTTCGCCGATCTCGACCAGTTCGATCTTTTCGATGCCTTTGCCGATGGCCAGAATCATCAGCGGCGTATATTCCAACTGCAACTCCTCCATAATCTTGCGGCGGTTGAAGGCTCCGATGCAGATTCCGTTCAGCCCAATTTCGACTGCCTGCAGCAGCATACTCTGCGCCGAGATTCCCAGGTCGATATCTACAAAAGGCCCCTCTTCGACCGTCGAACAGATGACGATAAAGGCATTGGGTTCGGTGCCGGGCAGAGGCAGATGAAGTTCCGGCAGGGCAGCGCCGAGTCGGATGTGCGGCAACACTTTCGCCGCTTCGTCCGACAGTACGGGGCGGAACCGCAGTACCTGTTGGTTGCGGGCCGACGGAATACGGGTATTCACGGCGATGATCCGCCGGAGTTGGTCCTCCCGTACAATGAAGTTGGGATCGTATCCCCGATGGCTGCGGTTCTTCAGCAGTAATCGGCTTATCGTGGCATGCGGCTGGGGGTGGGTGGCAGGTCGATTCTGATACTCCTCCATCTTCCGACCCAGATAGTTGTCCGCCATAACTTCCGACAGTTAAAGTTTATTTTGCATTGATAAGTGCCTGTATGCTGCGTATCAGCATGGTAACGGCGACTGAGTTGAATCCGCCTTCCGGGATAATTACGTCGGCATACTTTTTCGAAGGTTCGACGAACTCCTCATGCATGGGTTTCACCGTGGTCGTGTATTGTGTAATGACCGACTCCATCGTACGGCCGCGATCCCTTACATCTCGTAAGATACGACGGGCCAGACGAATATCCGCATCCGTATCGACGAATACCTTAATATCCATCTCGTCCCGCAGTTCCTTGTGGTCGAAGATCAGGATCCCCTCGACGATAATGACCTTCGAAGGTTTGACCAGGACGGTCTCCGCCTGGCGGTCATGATCCACGAACGAATAGACCGGGTGTTTGATCGGCACGTTGTGTTTCAGGGCGCGGACGTGCTCGACCAACATATCCGTATCAAATGCCTGCGGATGGTCGTAATTGAGTTTGGTGCGCTCCTCGTACGTTAATTCGGGATGGGCCTTGTAATAGTAGTCGTGGCTTAGCGTCACGACATCCTCGTCCTTGAAAGCCTCCTGCAACCGTTTGACGAGCGTGCTTTTTCCTGATCCTGTGCCGCCTGCGACACCGATGACTGTTACATCCATGATATTTCCTGTTGTTAAGGTTGAACCGTTCGCATATTCGTCGCGGTTGAAACGACGGGCGAGGGTATGAAAAAAGGATTGCCGCCCGCAAATCGGGAGCAATCCTTCGTATTCGTTGTTTTATGCGTCGATATTGGCGTAGTGTGCGTGCTTCTCGATAAATTCGCGGCGCGGCGGGACCTCGTCGCCCATCAGCATCGAGAAGATACGGTCAGCCTCTGCGGCATTCTCGATCGTCACCTGACGCAGGATACGCGTGTCGGGATTCATCGTGGTCTCCCACAACTGGTGCGAGTTCATCTCACCCAAACCTTTGTATCGCTGTACGTGAACGCCCTTGCCCATCTCGGCCGTAATCTCGTCGCGCTCCTTTTCAGTCCAGCAGTAGCGCTCCTGATTTCCCTTCTTGACCAGATAGAGGGGCGGGGTGGCGATGTAGACGTGTCCGTTTTCGATCAGCTCCTTCATCTTGCGGAAGAAGAGCGTCAGCATCAGCGTTGCGATGTGGCTGCCGTCGACATCGGCATCGGTCATGATGATGATCTTGTTGTAGCGGAGCTTTTCGAGGTTGAGCGCCTTGCTGTCCTCCTCCGTACCGATCGTAACGCCGATGGCCGTAAACATATTCTTGATCTCCTCATTCTCCCACATACGGTGCTCCTGAGCCTTCTCGATGTTCAGGATCTTACCTCGCAGCGGCATAATAGCCTGGAAGTTACGGTCGCGGCCCTGTTTAGCCGTACCACCTGCCGAGTCTCCCTCCACGAAGAAGATCTCTGCGATCGACCGGTCGCGGCTCGAGCAGTCGGCCAACTTGCCGGGCAGGCCGGCTCCCGAAAGAACCGTCTTGCGCTGTACCATTTCACGGGCATGACGCGCAGCGTGACGGGCCGTAGCGGCCAGAATGACTTTCTGCACGATGGCACGGGCATCGCGGGGATGCTCCTCCAGGTAGTTCTGAAGTGCGCCCGACATAGCCTGGTCTACGGCAGCCGAAACATCGTCGTTGCCGAGTTTAGTCTTGGTCTGTCCCTCGAACTGCGGCTCAGCGACCTTAACCGATACGACTGCCGTCAAACCCTCGCGGAAGTCGTCGCCGCTGATATCGAACTTCAGTTTGGCGAGCATTCCCGAATCCTCGGCGTATTTTTTCAATGTACGGGTCAGGGCGCGTCGGAAACCGGTCAGGTGCGTACCACCCTCGATCGTATTGATGTTGTTTACATACGAATGGACATTCTCCGAGAAGGAGTCGTTGTACTGCATGGCCACCTCGACCGGCACGCCGTTCTTTTCGGTGTCGATGTAGATGATCGACTCGGTGATCGCCTGTCCGCGCGTCGCATCGAGATAGCGGACGAACTCCTTGAGACCGTCCTCCGAGTAGAACTCCTCGTGTACGAAGTTCCCATTGTCGTCCTTCTGACGCTTGTCGGTCAGATGGAGATGGATTCCCTTGTTCAGAAAGGCCAGCTCGCGCAGACGGTTGGCCAGAATGTCGTATTTGTATTCGGTCGTAACCGTGAAGATCGTATTGTCGGGGTGGAAGGTGATAATGGTACCACGGTCGGAGCACTCGCCGATTACCTCTACCGGAGAGGTGGGGGCTCCCTTGCTGTAAGTCTGGCGGAAGATCTTGCCGTCGCGATGGATCTCTGCGATCAGCAGGTTGGACAGGGCGTTGACGCATGAGACACCGACACCGTGCAGACCACCCGAAACCTTGTAGCTGCCTTTGTCGAACTTACCTCCGGCGTGCAGAACCGTAAGAACAACCTCGAGGGCAGATTTACCCTCGTGGGCATGGAAGTCGGTCGGAATACCACGTCCGTTATCTTTGACCGTGATCGAATTGTCTTCGTTGATCACCACGTCGACATCGGTACAATAACCTGCCAGCGCCTCGTCGATCGAGTTGTCCACGACCTCATAGACGAGGTGGTGCAAACCCTTTTCGCCGATGTCGCCGATATACATGGCCGGACGTTTGCGAACGGCCTCCAGACCTTCGAGGACCTGGATATTGGAGGCGGAATACTCCTCTTCCTGCTTATTTATGTTTTTCTGTTCTGTGCTCATTGGATCTACTTAAATATAACGTACAAATATACGAAAAAAAGTCGTTCGCACAAGCAAAAAAAGTGAGCGGGAACAATTTTGGAGCGGGATTTTTCCCCGATTCGGAGTAAAAATCATCGAGCGGAGGGGTGTGAGTCCGACGCTGACGGCAGGTTGAAGCGCACAAACAAAAATCGGACACCGATTCGGTGCCCGATTCCTATCGGGTAAAGTGGTTGTCCGTCAGATTTTTTCGAACATGCCGGCTACATCCACCTCCTGGATCTTCCCATGAGAGAAAAGGATCGTACGCGAAGGATACTCCTCGATCAGGGCCGTGTTATGGGTGGACATGACCACGGCCGTTCCCTGTCGTGCAATCTCCTGGAACAATCGAATGATACCGTCGGCCGTTACGGGGTCGAGGTTGCCCGTGGGTTCATCCGCCAGCAAGAGTTTGGGACGGTTCAGCAGGGCGCGGGCAATGACCAGACGCTGCTGTTCGCCTCCCGAAAGTTCGAACGGCATTTTGTACCCTTTGGTCTCCAGCGAAACGACCCTCAGCACCTCGTCGATGCGTTTACGGATCTCGCTTTCGTTTGTCCAGCCGGTCGCCTTCATGACGTAATAGAGATTCATGAAAACGTTTCGGTCGGTGAGCAGTTGATAATCCTGAAACACGATTCCGATACGGCGACGCAGGCGGGATACGTCCCGACGCCGCATCTTGCGCAGGTCGAAACCGGCTACCGACCCCTCTCCCTCGATGAGCTGCAGCTCGGCATACAAGGTCTTCAACAATGAGCTTTTACCGCTGCCGACACGTCCGATCAAATAGACGAATTCACCGGCGTTGATGTCGAAATTCACATCCGACAAAATCAGTTCTCCCTGTTTCAGCAGTTTCTTTTCGGAACAGCTGCCGAACGGATCGTCCGTATGATAGATGGCCACGCCGCGCAGCCGGATTACGTTTTGTTCGCTCATAAGGTGATGCTCGTTTGTTTGACCAGCCAAAGGTAATAAAATTTCATAATTTTTTTATCACGAATCGCCAAAGAGTCCTGCTGTAAATACGATTTGTCGCAAAAAAGCGTTATCTTTGCAACACTTTCAATGAAATTCGACCCGAAAGGGGGTGACCGGTTTTGACAGCAGGTAGAGTTTGATTGTAAGCACGTCGAGCATTGTGTGGTGGCTCGTAAATCCTAACGCTCAAACTACAAATGGCAATAATAGCTATGCACTCGCTGCCTAATTTTCAAGGAAAATTAGCTTAATCACGGGATCCAAGGAGGTCTTGTGACGAGTATCCCGGAGAGTGGTTCCGCTCTTTAACCGCTTCCCATACGGGGTATCATTCATTTAGAGATAGTGCGGAGGAGCGTTCCGGCCGATGCGCGAAATCATAGGAACTGGGATCCGGGTTAGGTCGCTGCCTGCCAGACCCGGATAGAAGGATCAAACGGCGGCTAAGCGTGTAGAAAGCTTTCGGGCTCCTTGTTTGGACGCGGGTTCGACTCCCGCCACCTCCACAAGCAAAAGCCGCATCGAACAATCAGTCCGATGCGGCTTTTTTATTGGGTAGTAAAGATCAGGCAACTCGCATGGGGACTACGGGCTGCTGTCGGACTTCATCAAGAACTTTCGCCTGGTATTTCACCTTCGCGAAGTCGATCTCTTTCAGATCGAAACTCCGGATCGTGCTGTTGTACATCGTCCGGAAATAGATGATCCGGTTCGTAACGTCGCTCGATGCGGTCCACTGTGTCGCGCTCGGAATGTCGGTCGGCGTTTCATCCGCACCGAACTCGATTCCGATCGGAATGTCAAAGTTGTTCAGGATCTGGAAACTTTGCAGCACGCTCAGCAGACCGGTTGCCTGTTGCGGGGCGGTTGCCTGATAGAAGGCCGCACGGACAAAGCGTGATGGGGGAGTAACGTCGCCCGGAATACCGAACAGACCGCTGCCCGCGCCGAACGGACGGAGGGTGAGCGAATCCAGCTGCTGGGGAGCTACATTTCCCGGGTGCAGGTTGACATAGTTGTTCAGGTTGGTCAACTGCCAGTTGAAGTCGGGCGAGTTGGTCAGCACACCCAGCGGGTTCTCATAAAAGACGCACTTGCCGTCGATGATCTCCAGGACGATCTGATGCCCCGTCGCATCGGTAAAGCGCCAGTGTACGGTCGATGCTTCGGGGACAAGCGATACGACCCGTACGTGTCGGAATGCCTCCTTTACCTCTTCCACATTCTTGCAGGAGCCCAGAATCCAGGGGACGACCTGCAGGTCGGCGATATTCCGGTCGGGATGCGCTTCATCGAACTCCTTGTATTTGCCATAGCCGGGGAAATAGAACAGCCCGGCGGCCAATCCCTCCTCGTTCAGCCCCTCGGCAACGAATTCGGCCTGTTCAACGGCAAATCCCACATATCCGTAACGGCTCGTAAAAGTCATGCCGGTCTTGTGTCCGGGAATGAGTGACTGTTGGACGTATCCGCGCGGAACGACCACATACTGGCTGTTCAGGAAACTGCCGCCCCATTCGATCGTGCGGGCGACGATGTGGCTACCGTCCTTGGCGGTCAGCGAGATTCCCGTGCAGGCATCGGCCCCTGACGGTAAGAAAGAGACTGTGGCAATGGCCACGAGCAGTGCAATAAATTTTCGTTTCATGGTATTGGTATTATTTTCGTCTTTTTTTCAAAAAAAACCGATTCCAATAAAGTGCCAAAAAATATGCCGTTTTGAGGTTTGTCGACAAAATAATTCAACCGAATGCAAAGAAAAGTTGTTGTGACTGTCCATCGAACAGGATCAATGCATACCTTTGCGCCCATGTTGGGACTTTTTTACATCCTTCTTTGCTGGGCGATCGGCCAGGGGATCAGCATGCTGGCCAACGGCTATCTGCCCGGTAGCATCATCGGCATGATGCTTCTCTTCGTGGCCCTCCGACTTCGGATCATCAAGGCGGAGAGCGTTCGCCCCATTGCCCGGTTCCTGTTGGGGAGCATGGCTCTCTTCTTCATCCCGTACGGTGTCGGATTAATGGTCTCCTATCAGGTCCTGTTGGACAATCTTTGGGCAATCATCGTCTCGGGAGTCGTCAGCACCGTACTTGTCGTGGTCTGTGTCGGACGGGTCTTTCAACGATTGAATAAAAAAGAGCGCGTATGATACGGCAATTCATGGAGACGGATCTGGTCCTGCTGACCGCGACCATCGGATTCTTTTGTCTGGGCAGCGCCCTCTACCGGCGCACCCGATTCGCCTTGCTGCATCCCGTACTGGTGGGGTTTTGCGCAATGATCTGGCTGCTGAAAGCGCTCGGTATCGAATATGCCCATTACCGTCAGGCGACCGAGGTGCTCGATTTCGGACTGAGTCTCTCGGTCGTGGCGTTGGGCTATCTGATGTACGAGCAGCTGGAACACATGCGGGGACGGATGCTGCCGATCCTTACGTCGGTCGTCGTCGGATGCCTGGTCGGGGTGTTGAGCGTCGTCTATCTGGCCCGTCTGTTCGGGGCAGACCGGATCCTGCAAACTTCGTTGGCCCCGAAATCCGTGACGGTCCCCATCGCGGTTACGGTATCCGAACCGCTCGGTGGGGTGGTTACCGTTACTTCGGTGGTTGTTTTCTGTGTCGGAATTTTCGGCAGCCTGATCGGACCCTGGCTGCTTCGCCGCTGCGGGGTCACGGATCCGATGGCGCAAGGATTCGCCCTGGGATCGGCCGCACACGGCATCGGTACGGCCCGTGCAATCGAGCTGGGTGCCCTCGAAGGGGCCCTGAGTGGTTTGGCCATGGCGCTGATGGGTGTGACCACCGCCATCCTGTTCCCGTTGATCGAGAAATTTCTCTATTGACTTGTCCTTCTTCGAAAGTTGGCTATCTTTGCCGAAGGTTTCAGCTGGAATGACTTTTATGGAGTGGCTTTATTCTTTGTTTACAAGCGGGGGTATCGCGCATACGGTACTGATACTCGCCTTAGTGATAGCGGGCGGTATCTTGTTGGGAAAAATTAAAATCTGTGGTGTCTCGTTGGGGGTAACCTGGATCCTTTTCGTCGGTATCGCCGCCGGCCATTGGGGGGTCTTCATCTCACGGGATGTCTTGCATTTTATCCAGGAGTTCGGCTTGATCCTCTTCGTCTTTTCGATCGGACTACAGGTGGGCCCCGGTTTTTTCTCCTCGTTCAAGCACGGGGGATTGACACTCGTAGGACTGGCCTCCTCGATCGTTCTGCTGGGTGTCTTGACCGCCTACCTGATTCACGTTATCACCGGGACGCCGATCCCGACAATGGTCGGAATCCTGTCGGGTGCCGTAACCAATACGCCCGGACTGGGTGCCGCACAGCAGGCATATACCGATGCGTGTGGAATCGAAGATCCGAGTATCGCATTGGGTTATGCCGTGGCCTATCCGCTCGGTGTGGTCGGCATTATCTTCTCGATGCTTTTCATCCGCTATGCCATGCGTGTAAAGTTCGAACGTGAGGATGAAGCGCTGGCAGCCATCTCCGACGAACATAAGTTGCCCGAAAAAATTGCCCTCGAGTGTACCAATAAGATGTTGAGCGGCCATCCGATCGCCCATATTCGGGAGTTGATCAACCGCCGTTTCGTCATCTCGCGTATTGCCCATCCTGACGGGACGATCGTGCTGGCCGATGGCCGGAGTGTCGTTTCACTGGGGGACCGGCTGCTGGTAATCTGCAGCCCCGAAGACCGGGAGGCGGTAACGGCCTTTTTCGGAGTCCAGATTGAAATGGATGAAAAGGCGTGGGCAAATAGCTCCGATTCGAAACTCATTTCAAGACGTATTCTGATTACCCGTTCAGAGATCAACGGGAAAACGTTTGCCGACTTGCGCCTGCGTACGCGTTTTGGAATCAACATTACACGTGTGAATCGTGCCGGAGTTGATCTGATTCCCTATCAGGGTATGCAGGTGCAGATCGGAGACCGAGTGATGGTCGTAGGACCGGAGGCTGCCGTACAGAAGGTTGCCGACGTATTGGGCAACTCACTCAAGAAACTTAAGCAGCCCCATTTGCTGACGATCTTCCTGGGTATTGCTCTGGGAGTTCTGCTGGGGTCGATCCCGCTGTTGAACGTACCGCAGCCCGTCAAACTCGGCCTGGCCGGCGGTCCGCTGATTGTCGCGCTGCTGCTGGGGCGCTTCGGTCCGAAGTTCCACCTGGTAACCTATACGACGATGAGCGCCAACCTGATGCTCCGCGAGGTCGGCATCGCCATGTTCCTCGCCGCGGTCGGCCTGAGTGCCGGCGACGGATTCATCGACGCTATTGTAGGAGGCGGTTATCGCTGGATCGGATACGGTGTCATCATTACGGTGCTCCCGCTGCTGCTGGTAGGCTTTTTCGCCCGAATCTGGCTGAAGATGAACTACTATACGCTCATGGGTCTTATGGCAGGCAGCATGACCGACCCCCCGGCTTTGGCCTATGCGAATGGGACGGCCGGAAACGACATGCCTGCCTTGAGCTATTCGACGGTCTATCCCGTAGTCATGTTCCTGCGCGTACTGACGGCCCAGGTATTTATTCTCTTCGGATTATAGCCCGCCCGATACGCGTCAGATAACAATATAATGTATCTCCGAGACTGAAATGTGCTATTCCCGGACTCGGAGATATTGTTTTTACCCCGATTGGCGGATGATTGCTGTTAGGAAAAAGGATGAGGCCGTGTTCCTCATCCTTTTTGTTTTGCCGGATGTTTACAATAAAAGATTGTGGCGCGTTTTTTGCAGAATGCAAAACACTACTATCTTATTCAATCTTTTAATTTTTTTACCTATGAAACGTATTTACGTGTTTCTCCTGTTGGGATTGTTTACAAACATTCTGACGTCTTGTTCAAATGATCCGTTGTATCCGCAAGATTTCTCGAATAATTCTGATGAATTATCAGGAGAGATTGTCGAAGGTCGGAATCTTACGTTGCAACAAGCGATGAATAATTTGAATTTTATCGCTCGTAATATTGATGGGAATGGTAATCGAAGAGTAGAATCTGTAGATTTGTTACAAGTTTCTGATTTTTCAAAGAATGGAATTACAACTATGTCCTCATCCGACACGGAAGGAGAGATGAATCAGTTGGCTTATGTAGTAAATTTTGCAGATAATAATGGATATGCAATTCTTGGGGCGAACGCTGGAGTACCGCCTGTACTTGTTTTAGGGGATGACGGTAGCTTTTCTACGCAAGATTATCTTTCTTTTTTAGAAAGCGAGCCAATAAAAGCAAACAAACAAACACTACAAACGGTGCAATCAGGTCAAATGGATCCTAAAAAGCTACAATACATGATGGTAACATCTGCTATTCTTTCCTCATCACAATCTGCGATTTTACCAGGGGGGAATGTTACAATCAAATTGGGTCGTGATACATCTGTCTTATTAAAATGCAATCCTCTTGTAAGGACGAAGTGGGATCAAGCAGAGCCCTATAATTATTATTCACCTACGTCAGGATCAGGTGTAAAATACCTAGCAGGTTGTCTACCTATTGCCGCGGCACAAATTTTAGCCGCTATGACTTATCATCAGAATTTACGGCCAACAGTAACAATATCCAATAATTATGCGGTAGATTGGGAGGCTATTGCAGATGAAATGTACGCAGGAACAGTAAGATATCAATCAACTACGACTAATGCTTTAAAGGTCGCATCATTGATTCGTGCTATCGGAGATTATGTTGATGCAGATTATTCTTCGTCCAGCACATCTGTATATGTTCCAAATTTAGAGAGTCTATTTGCTTACTTGGGATTTGATAATGCTACACTTGATTGGTTTGATAAAAATGATGCTTTTGACATGATAGTTCGACAACAATTACCGTTATTTGTAGGAGCACAAGAGAGATCAACAAATGCAGGACATGCATTTATTTTGGACGGATGGCTACGATTAGAGTATACCTTTGATAGGATGCCGATAGGAGGGGCTTCAGAAAGGACTCGAGAAAGCTTCGATTTAGTACATTGTAATTTTGGGTTCGATGGAATGGGTGATGGATACTATACACCCGGAGCTTTCAATTTGAGCAGAGACAATAATAACGATGAGAAAGAAGATAATGATTTTCCTTGGTATGGTGAGGATACTGATTATAGTGTAGATATATACCAAATAACTTTTAATTATTCAAATTGATTGAAAATGAAACGTATTTATGGCTTATTGATGCTGGCACTTCTTGCCAGTGCTTGCTCTTCGGATGATGAATCGAAGGAATTTTTTACAGGGAATGAGAATCCACCCTTCCCAATTACTCTGTCTATTGAGGACGGTTCGTTGATCAACTCCTATGTATATTCGACTGACCTGGAAATCTCTCTTTCCAATGATGGTAAGATAATTATGGCCTATTTTACCGGCAACTCGGTTTATTCTCGTTTGCTTGGTCAGAAGTGGCTCTGGTGGGGCGAGCAGGTTCCGAGCCAAGAGAATTATGCACAGTTTGAGACTCTATCTTCGGCCAATGGCGATACTGGGTTTAATGGAGCAGTCGAAGCTTTCATCCAAATGGGACGTGAAAACCTAAATGCTTGTCTTTCGCAACCGATTGCCTCGATCGAGGTGACCAGTTCCGCGGCTTGGGATGAGAATCACCCCGCCGGAGCCTCGCTGAACGATATGATTCGGGTCTTCTCGCCCCGCTATGCGGAGGTCTTCGACAGCGGATACGAATTGTTGTATCGCAACTGGGGCCATGCCGACGAGGCTGAAAGGGAGCAGTATCCGCCGCGTCAGGATTTCGGAACCGAATACAGTTCGCGCGATGCCGCGTGGAAACTGCTGACCGAGCTGGACGAGACGGACAAACGGATTTTCCCCGCTTATTTCGTGCTGAAGAGTCTGCCTTACCTTCCGCTGTTCGGGCAGCAGATCACCGTCAAGGTTACGCTGGCCGACGGGACCGTCCTGACCGGGACGTGCCGCGAATAGCGCCCGGAACGCACACAAAAAAAGGCTGAGAAAAACATCTCAGCCTTTTTTGTTTTGTCGGGGAAGAGAGATTAGGAGCGATTCTCTTCGCGGGGGATAAACGTACTCATGGCCAGATAATCGGGATCGGGCGCATAGATATAGAGTACGGATCCCTCCTTAATTGTATTGATGACCTGGCGGTTGATCTGGCGAGGCAGGGCAGGGCAGCCGAGACTTCGCCCCGGACGGCCGTTGGACTGCACGAACGAAGGGTCGCAATAGTCGGCCCCGTGCATGACAATGGCACGCTCCTTGGCCCTGTCGTTGATCCCTTTTTCAAGTCCGTTCAACACGAGCGAGTAGCCGTTTCGGCCGATATAGGTATTCTCGGTCAGGTAAAATCCCAACGAACTCTTGTTCGACCCCGGTGTATTGCCGAACGAGGTGGCGTAGACTCCGCCGCTGTTCTTCCCGTGGGCCACCAGAGAGTGGTAGAGCACTCTGGCGTGCCGGATGTCGATCACGTAGAGTCGCTCCTCGGTCGAGGGCTTGCTGAAATCGATCAACGTCAGGATCTCTTTTTTTCGATCGGCGATCTTTTCGTATCCCTCGTAGGCTTTCTTGAAAACGGGAAAGGCAACGTGATCCTCAAGCCCCGCCTCCGTATAGATACGGACGGCCTCCGCATTGCTCGCCTCCTCCGAGGCGTCCGGCCCGGGCAGAGCGGCTCCGAACGGGAAAAGGGAGAGCAGGGCGAATAATATGAATTTACGCATGAATGTGTATGAATCTTGTGAATACGGTACTGCACCTCCCCGGCCGGTACGACTGGGGGAAGGCTCGGCGGCAAATATACGGATTTTTTTGATTTCGCAAAAACAGAGCGAAATTACTCGATGATAACTACTAAAGTTCTACCCACCGGGGCCCAGTCGTAGAAGAACTTGGCGTGCGAGGTGGCGTTGCGTACGCACATGTGCGAACGGGGAGTCGTGCCGAGCGACCAGCTGTATTCGATCGGAACCGTATCGGGTAGATTGACCGGTACTCCGTGGATGTAAGCCCCGTTGCAGAATCGGCTGGCCCACGGGGCGAATCCGCCCTCCTCGTCCGACCCGTCTTTCAGGAAGATCATTTTGCGCTTCTTCTCCTGGATCACATAAACGCCCAGCGGGGTCGGTTGAGCATATGGAGGTTCGTCGACCCCCGTCGTAGCTGGATTCATGCTGCGAATGAGCCACTTGCGGTGATCTCCCTGGAAAACGGAATCTTTTTTCTCAAGCAGGGCAATGTGCTGCATCCTGCGATCTACGAGAGCCACTTTACGGAAAGTGACCGTATCGGCGAGCGGACGTACGTACCGTTCCGGAACGAGATAACGACCGCGTCCCGCTTCGCAGATCGTTTCGATCTCTCTCCACCCGTTCGTTTGCTCCAGAATCCGCACCAAAGCCCCGTCCATGCCATACAAAACGGGGGCCATCGTATCCGACACTTCATAGAGTGGGATACCTTGCCAGCGCTCCGTTCCCAACGTATCGGCAATCCGGTTGTAACGATCCAATATCCACTTCTTTACCAGAGGCGATTCTCCGTTCCGGTTGTGTCTGTTCCGCAAAAAGCCCCACAGTGAAGGTGTCTGCTGCACGGTCTCCAGCAAAGCCAGATTTTCCTTGATTTTTTCCCATTGGAAGGAACGGCTCCTCTTTCCGTAGGGATAACTGTCCTCCAGCGTATATTTGTCGTATGCCAACTTTTTCTCCAGAACGATCTGGTCCGGGGTTACCGGATCGGGAGTCTCCAATTGCTTGACGAGCTCCACCCAAGGATCGATCAAATCCAGTCGGGCGACTGTATCTCCGTATGGCGGCGCACCGTAGGCTGATAAAGCTGCGAATCCATACAGGAGAAAAGCGAAAAGTCTCTTCATAAAGAAGGGTTAAAGGGTCTATGGATGGGTTAACGGGTTGGGTAAAATTTAAAAACAACAATTATCGTTCCTTTTTCGTCTTTTCCTGTGCGGACACTCTTTTTCCATGCACCCCGAACAGAAGTCCGGCTCTTTTCGAACGAAAGCTCTGATGATACGAAAAACGACGAATCCTCCTAAAACGATCCCGATCGCCAGGACGATAATTTGTTGCAGGTTCATTTTATAGCCAACAGATCAGTTGATAGGTCAGATACGATAGCAACCAGGCTATCGCCAAGCTGTAAACGGCCGAAGCACAGGCCCATTTCCAGCCTATCTCGGCCCCAATGGCCGCGAGAGTTGCGATGCAGGGAAAATAGAGCAGGATGAAGACGAGCAGAGCCATGGTCGATGCCGGAGTGAAATCGCCGCTGGCGACCAGACGTTTCGACAGCACCGAATTCTCTACCTCCTCCGCCGTATCCTGTTGCTCGGAATAGAGGACACCGAACGTGCTTACGATAATCTCTTTGGCCGGCAGACCGGTCAGAATGGCCACACTTGCTTTCCAGTCGAGTCCCATCGGGGCCAGTACCGGAGCACAAGCCTTGCCGACGCGTCCCAGATAGGACTCTTCGTAATGCTGTGCTTCAGGCTCCGTTTCAGCCGGGCGCGGATAGTAGCTCAGGAACCAGACGATAGCCGAGGCAACCAGAATCAGTCCTCCCATCTTTTTGAGATACTGTGCGCACCGATCCCACATATGTTGCAGGGTAGCCCGGAGCGTGGGGACACGGTAGGGTGGTAATTCCATGACAAACGGTGTCTCATCGACCTTGAAGAGAAACCTCCGGAGCAGACGGGCCGTGATGATTGCGACAAGGATACCCAGCAGATAGAGCCCGAACATGACCCAGCTGGCATAGCCGGCAAAGAAGGTTCCGGCCAGCAGCAGGTAGATCGGGATGCGTGCGCTGCAGGACATGAACGGGACAATCAGCACCGTAATAAGCCGACTGCTGCGGCTTTCGATCGTACGGGTAGCCATGATGGCCGGCACGTTGCATCCGAAGCCCATGATGAGCGGGATGAACGATTTGCCATGCAAGCCGATACGGTGCATGATCCGGTCCATGATAAAGGCGGCACGGGCCAGATAACCCGAATCCTCCATAAAGGAGATGAAGAGGTAGAGGATGACGATATTGGGCAGGAAAACGATGACGCTGCCCACACCGCCGATGACTCCATCGACGATCAGATCCCGCAGCGGGCCGTCGGTCATAATACTGTCGATGCCGCTACCGATCTTTTCGACCAGTAGCTCGATCCACTCCTGGGGATAGGATCCCAGTTTGAAGGTGCAGTAGAACATGAGCCACATCAGGAAGAAGAAGATCGGGAAACCCCACAGTTTGTGGGTTACGAAAGCATCGATCATTTGAGTCGTTTGAGTCTTCTCTTTCCGACCCGGCGTGAATGTCTCTTTCAAGGCCCCGGAAATAAATCCGTATTTTTGATCGGCAAAAGCCGTTTCTATATCAATGTGCAATAAGCTTTTGACACGTTCAGCCTCCCTGCGACTCTGTTCTGCCCAGAGAGGGTAGTTCTTGCAGGACTTCAATTGATCCTTCACATATTGATCGTCCTCAAGAAGTTTCATGGCCAGATAGCGAGGTGGAAACTGTGGAGGCAGCTCATCGGACGACTCCTTCAACATCCGGGAAAGGGTAGCCAGGCTCTCTTCGATAACGCTGCCCTGATTGATATGGATGTGCCGCACCCGGTCATCCTGATGTTCGAAGACTGCAATAACCGTATCGAGCAGTTGTTCGATCCCCCGGCCATGACGAGCTACCACGGGGATCATCGGTACCCCCATCATGCGTCCCAGGTTGTCGT
Organism: Candidatus Alistipes avicola; assembly: GCA_019118565.1. GTDB lineage: Bacteria > Bacteroidota > Bacteroidia > Bacteroidales > Rikenellaceae > Alistipes > Alistipes avicola. The sequence continues at coordinate 107,571 of DWYR01000009.1, forward strand.
AGTCGAGCTGTGCCCCGCTTGCCTCAAGTTCATCGTACATATTGAGTGCGACGACCATGCGTGGATTCAAATCGATCAGTTCGGTAGTTAGATAGAGGTTCCGCTCGAGATTCGAGGCGACCACGGCATTGATCACCACGTCGGGCGTATGTTCGCTCAGGTGGCGTCTTACATAGATCTCCTCCGGAGTATAGGCTGTCAGGGCGTATGTTCCCGGAAGGTCCGTAATCTCGAATTCATACCCTTTGTAGGTGTAGTGTCCCCGCTTTGCATCGACCGTGACACCGCTATAATTGCCCACGTGCTCATGGCTGCCGGAGATGGCATTGAAGAGCGAGGTCTTTCCGCTGTTCGGGTTTCCGACCAGCGCGACGGAAATTCGATTCGAGTGACGGGCGATCACCTCCCGGATATTCTCTCCTTCGGAGGCTCCGCCGTGGTTCTGTACGATCGCTTCGGCCTCTTCGTGAGAGATAACCTCCACCATGCATGCTTCGCTGCGCCGCAACGACACTTCGTAATCCATAATTCGATATACAATGGGATCTTGCAGGGGCGCGTTGAAGATCACCTCGACCTTCTTCCCCCGTACAAATCCCATCTCCATAATTCTGCGACGGAATCCACCATGCCCCTGAACCTTCAGGATCGTGGCCGACTCGCCCGTTTTCAGATCAGATAGACGCATAAACAAACTCTTCTTAGCCGAAGGGGGCGGCCTTGAACACACATCGGTCGTCTCCCCTCTTGCGGTTTCTCTCCGTATTTTTTATCTTTGAGACAAAGATAGCCAATATTTACAAAACCTTACCCCTACATATAGGGATTATCGCTCAGACAACCGAAGGAATTTCTCCTCATGAATGGCATTTTTCCCTTGAAAATCTTGGTAGTTAGAATTTTTTACTATCTTTGCAATAACAACACATCCAAATTATCATTATACGCTATGAAAGAACTAGTTGAAAAAATCAATGCCGAGTACGAACTGTTTTTGGCCAATGCCAACGCTCAGGTAGAGAAAGGGAACAAAGCGGCTGGAACTCGTGCTCGCAAATCGGCTCTTGAACTCAGCAAACTGATGAAAGAGTTCCGCAAGGTTTCTGTAGAGGCCGCAAAATAATTTTTTGTATCATTCAAGACCTAAAGGCTGCATGCATTCGAAGCATGCGGCCTTTTGATTTTTCGGGTGCGGCCCCGTTTCGAATCCAAAAACGCGGACGATCCAGGCCGGAAGATGCAGGACGATACGGCCGTAACGCGAAGTAATAGCATTCGGTTCCTCTCCGCTTTTACTTTTTCGGATAAGATCCTATCGGCACGGGAAACCCTCCCTGCTGTCAGAAAGAACCGTCGTGCCGCTAATTCTTGAAAAAGACTCCTCTTCGCCGGAAATTCTCCAGATCTTCCTCCGTCAATCCGGTTTTAGGGAACGGAACGGCACGGTTGTGGTCGTTCAGATAACGACGCGGAGCCTCGTAGTCGAAATCGTCGCTGACAAACGAATAGGACGAATTCAGGTAATCTCCCTCGATCGATGCCATGTCGGCAATGGTCTGGAACATGGAATGGGTCGTAGCCGGAGCCATCGTATTTTGTCGGGCGGCTTCGACCTTATCGGGAAATTCTCGACAATAGGAGGGCGAGAACCAAGCGAGATTGGCTATATAGAGCTGATGAAAGGTTGTCGTAGGAGAGGCGTGGAGGAATCGCCCCCGATCATCATCGAAAAGGTCTTCTCCATGATCCGCACAATAAAGCAGGGCACAGCAATCGTTTTCGAGCGAGCGCAGGTATCCGATCAATTCCGAGAGAAAATAATCCGTATAAAGAATCGAATTGTCGTAGGCGTTGACGATTTTCTGCAAGTTGCGTTTGGTGATGGCAACATCATCGTCCGGCAGGAAGCGGGCGAATTCACGGGGATAACGCTGATGATAGCTGAAATGCGAGCCATAACAATGAAGAATGAACAGCAAATCGTCTTGTGAATCCTCTTCGACGATCTTTCGCATGGTCTCCAGCAATTGCATGTCATAACGTGGCTCGGGCAGAAATAGAATGCTGTCAGCATCTCTTGCGAGTTTGTCGATCATGGCTCCCTGAGGCCGCTGGTTCGTAATAAACCACGTTTTAAAGCCCACTTCGTTGAAAAGGGCGGGCAATCCCTTACGACGGAACAACTCCTCGTGTTCGTCCGTACAAACCGACGAAAGAATCAACGGCACGCTCTTATGAGTCGTATTGCTTTGCGTGACCGTATTACGAAAGACGACCAGATCCTCCATTTGCGCAAGACGGGGTGTCGTTTCTCGTTCATAACCATAAATCTGCCAATTTTCGGCACGAGCTGCTTCTCCGATGATATATACGTATATTTCACGCTTGGAAGAGCGGGCCGTACGATGTGCTCGGTAGGAGAATTGGGCCGAAGTCTTTTCGAAACGGGAGGTTTTTCGAAACTCCGAAGCGCACAAATAGATGTTGTGCATGACGTTGACCGGGAAAATATCCGTTTTCATCACCCGTTTGTCTTCGCTAACTCGATAGGCAGGGATGAGCAATAACACTCCCAACAGAAAAAACGAGAATCCGATCAAGGCGATATTTTTACGGGCCGTATGCGAAAGTCTGTTTTTCTGTACGATCTCCCGCGAAGCGAGCCATAACAAGGGCAAATAAAGGATGCAAACGATGATGATCGAAGGGTAGATATTCGAGAGTAATTCGCCGGCCTCTCCCGGATTGGTCGTCAGGACATTGGTAAACATGTCGGTCGCAATGACCGAATTGCCGAACAGGTAGAGCAAGATAATCTGGAAAGCGCACAGAATGATGATCGGAAAGGCGATCCAGATCATAATCCCCGATCGTTTCAGCGCAACACTCCACATCAAATAGAATCCCATGGGAAGAAAGAGCGATGCCTCAGCCGACCAGATCGAAAGAGGTTCGGTGTAGATAAGGATCAGATTGGGAATGACGAGCAGGATGACGAAATAGATCGCCAACAAAATGGAATGCCTTTTCGTTCTCCCTTTATTTCGTTGATTTCCCATATATTCTCACCCGGTTTGATCAAAAGGCTTCGTTGATATTGAACAAGAAGCCGCTCGTTTTCTTACCGAATCCGTAATCGATGCGAATATTGACGCGTTTCTTAAACTCCCATCGCAGCCCGATGCCGTAGTTGGGCAGCGTCTGGTCCCACTTGAAGTCATTGAAACAGTGGAATACATTACCGGCCCCGCCCCAGGCCACGACTCCGATTCGACGCCAAATACGCTGCCTGATCTCAGCCTGAAGTGTGATCATGTAGTTGTCATTGTATTGTCCTTCGTAATATCCCCGCATGCGGCGGGAACCTCCCATGCGAGCCAGCATGGACCAGGGGGTTGTCGGAGCATTGCATTCGCTGTAAAGTTCCGAAGCGAGAATCGCATCCTTCCACACACGGGTATAACCGCTGACCGTAAAGGTCGTATGCCACAGTCCCTTGTCGAGCGACCCCAAGAATTTCGGAAGCCATTGCGCTTCGAGACTCACATAGACACCTCTGTAAGGATTGGGGATAAAGTCGCGGGAATCGTATTCAAGAATGGCTCCAATACCGGTAGCCATATTGGAAGTGCTCTCTCCCTCGATATATTCGATTCGGTCGAATTTGATTCCGTTGATGTATTGTGCCTCGATCGAAGCTCCGATGTATAGATTACTTACAAGTTGGTGCAGATAACGGATCTCGGCCTTATAGCGTTTGTCTACATAAGAGCTTTTGGGATTGTGAGCTCCAGCCACATAGCCTATTCCCCAATAATCGGTCGGCTGTGAGGCGAACGAAAGATCGTAAGTAATTCGGTTGCGGTTTGCGCGAAAAATGTTGTTGCCGCTTACGCCGATCTTGTAGAATCCGGCCGTGCTGGCCGTTGCATAAATCGATACGTCTGACGGAGCGGTAACAGAATCGGTACGATCAAGTCGATAAAGCCCTGCCGCCATGACCCCAAGTCCCAACTCGGTCTCCTTCGAATAATTGGGACCTCCGATGAAGGTGAAGTCAATTTTTTTCTCGAAAGTTTTGTCCGTGCTGGATTCTCCGAAATAGTCGATCACTTTCCGCAAAAAGTTTTTTTTCGGAGTTTCTCCTTTTGCAGGCAATGTATCTCCGATCATCGAAGACATCTCCATTCGCACCGTATCTATCGGCGTATAGCGATAAGATAACGTGTCGCCGCACACCACATACAGGCTATCCTGAGCATGGAGACGGGAAGAGTATGCGAACAACAGAAGTCCGCATAATACGAAGAGCAATCTCGGCATGAGCGGAGTGATTATCTGTAAGCCTGAACGACGCGATAGAACTCCTTGATATCCTCTTCGGAGAGTACGCCTTTCCGCATGAATACCAATTCTCCCTCCTTGGAAACAAGCAGCAGGACGAACATGTTGTTACAATCGCCAAGCCCCCAGGCATCGCGCAGCACATGTTCCTGGTCCGCCAATACCGTTGCTCCGTTGGATTCCGTACGTTTGCGAGCCATACTGCGGGCTACTCCATTGGGGATCAGGGGCGCATCTTTAAGATTCATGATCCCGAATCCGACCAGGTTATCGCCGGAGACACGGTTATGTCGCTCCATATCTTCCGTAAAATCGCTGTTCTGCTTGTGGCGATCGGGATCGATATAAAATATCAACAGATTTTTCTCTCCCCAATAGGGAAGCGATGCAGGATTACCTTCCAAGTCGAGAATCTTAACATTGGATACCTGTTTGGGCAGAGATTGCGCTGAAACTGCAACTGCCGAAAAAAGCAGTGAAAGCAACAAGAGCAAATGTTTCGTCTTCATAAACAAGATCTATCTTTTTACAAATTGATATACGGTTTAATAAATTTCCCTATCAAAAATAGTGCAAAATCGTTGGGCATCGCTTGTCGAAAAGAGTACGATTGGGGGCAAAGATAATGAATTATTCCTATCCATGAATCGCATCTTTCTCCCCAATAATGGTGATTTTAGAAAGGTCTTATTCTGTCGACCGAATATGTTATCGAAGCCGAGCATCTGCAAGGCCGGTGGAGGGGGAGAAAACGACCCATCGGAATTCATCGGGGAGCAGTTCTTGTCAAACGGATAAATTTCGCTATTTTTGTCATCAATCGAAATTTATTCATTCAATGGAGTCGAAATACAGGATCTTATTCGTCTGTCTGGGTAATATTTGTCGCTCTCCGGCTGCGGAGGGTATTTTGCGCCGCATGGCTGAAAAGCGGGGGCTCGATCGTTTCATAACCATCGATTCGGCCGGAACGTATGCCGGTCACAGCGGCGATATGCCGGATCGCCGCATGCAAAACGCCGCCTATGCCCGCGGATACCTTCTGACGCACCGCGCCCGACAGGTACGTCCGGAAGATTTCGACCGGTTCGACCGGATCGTCGCCATGGACGATAACAACTACCACAATCTTTACCGGCTGGCCCCTTCACGCCAAGCGAGCGATAAGATATGCCGGATGTCCGATTTTTTTCGGGAGCATCCCGACTGGACCTATGTTCCCGATCCCTATTACGAGGGACATGAAGGATTCGAGCTGGTGCTGAATATGCTGGAGGATGGATGCCGCACGATGCTCGATCAGGTTGCCTTGATGTTCGCAACGGGAGGGGAAGCGCAGAAGAATCCCTGACGGGGAAATTCGACAGAATAAAGGAGGCCGAACCCTTTTGCAGGTTCGGCCTCCCACTTTTATTCATTCGGGACGGTTAAAAATTCAGCCCGACACCGACTTGGTAGGTATTTCTCCACGGGCACTCTTTTGAGGCGAACAACCATGAGAAATCGAGTTGGATATGCATGAAACGCAGACCGGCTCCGACCGTTCCGTAATTATAGCCGTTACTGTCGGCAAGATGATAACCGCTGCGGATCGCGATCATCTGCATCAACATGTATTCCACACCGATACCCATGCCAAACGATTTGGTCAACGACGGAGCGAAGCGATAACCCAAATCGAGCGAAGCTTCGAGCGAATGAGAGTCGCGGATCGGGGCAAAAAGCGAACCTCCTACGCTGAGCGAGGTCGGCAGATCGAAATCGGAGTCTCCGAGCATAAATCCAACGTTCGAAACTTTCAATCCGGTACTCACCCAAGCCCCCTCCAACATGCGGTCCAGCGGGATACGGGCATAAGCCGCAATATCGAAGTCGAGAGCGTCGTTTTTCAGGAAATCACCATAGGTGGAACGGATATAACGAGCCGTAAGGGAGAGACCCAAATAGCGGTTGATCCGGTATCCGTAAGCCAAATCGGCCGAAAGGCTGAGTGGGCGGAAAGACTCCAGTCCCTCGAAAATAGGATTGTTGTTCTCATCCCTGGGAATGAAGGGATAATCCTCCGAATCGGGCCCGATTTTAGGCTCCCGGTAAAAACGCGTACCGAAAGCGAGTGTATGTTTGCCGTTAAAATTGTAATAACCGCCGAAAGCCATCAGATCGTAGCCCTCTCTGACATCCCGCAACCAGGGAGAGTAAGAGAATCCGAACTCCAGCAGATCCTGGTCGAAAAGCGACGATGCGGGGTTGTTGAAAATCGAATAGGCTCCGCCTGAAGTGGCAATCGAGGCGTTGGCCATACCGGCCGTACGGACATCGGGGTTAATTGTCAGAAACTCTTGCGCTCCGGCTGATGAAATTCCCAAAGCCAGTACAGCGACCAATAACAGGTAATATCTTTTCATATTTTTATCCATTTACAGGTTTATTTATTGTTTGATAATCGTTTGCGATACAGTCTCTCCTTCCATACACACATCCACCGAATAGGCTCCCGGAGTCCACATCGACACATCGAGTTCGACCGGGATTCCTGCCGAGAGGGCGATTTGACGATGCACGATCTTCCACCCGCTTGCATTACGGATCAACAGGTCGGCACTTCCCGATCGACCGGATAGGATTCTCAATAGGTCGGTGCATGGATTCGGATAGAGGTCCACGGAAAACTTATCGCCGGGATCGGGAGTCGGGGTCGTTTCGTATACGACCGTATAGGTGATCTTGCGGGCAGCGAAGAGCGTCCGGTTGTATGCTTGCAGTTCGGCCGTATAGGTTCCCTCAGCCAGCATATTCGTTTGAATCGTCAGCGTTATTTCATCGTCCGAAATCGACTGCTCGATCATATTCGTATTATCGACAAGATCCCAAAGCCGATAGTCCGACAACTTGTATTTCAGTTCTTTGGACTCACCTCGTACCAGAGTGAATTCGTCGCTTTGTCCCTCCGGCGAAGTAATGACGGGTGTCTTCAGACCCGGATCTTCACCATAGTAGAGTGCAGCTCCGGCATCGACCAGACGACCGATACGGCCAACATAGGTTCCTACTCCGGTGTAAGTGTCTCCCTGATACCGATCTATATCGCGCGTAGTGGACAACAGGATCTCCTCCAGTTGCTTGTTCGTAAAACCTTGTTTCCCGAAATGGGCGATAATCAAGGCCGCGACACCCGATACATGAGGACATGCCATCGACGTGCCACTCATGTATCCGTAGCCTCCTGGCAAGGTGCTCAGGTTCTCTGCAAGTCGGGTCACATAGGGCATATCGGCCCATCCGCCTCCGCCAGGTGCGGCGATGTCGATCGTCTCCCCGTAGTTGGTGTACCAGGCAGCCTCGTATCGGCAGGTAATCGCCGCCACACTGATGCACGGCCCGTATGCGGCCGGGAAGCCGGGTTTGTAACTGTTTTCGTTCCCTGCTGCGAATATCACAACACCTCCGGCCATCGGCCCCGTTTGAGTCTCCCCATCGGGGGACATGCCCGCATAAGTGATGAAATAGTCGATAGCCTCTTTGGTTGCCCGATTGTAATGCTCCCACTCGGCCTCGTCCGAGAAAGTCCCGGCATCGTAGCCCCAACTGTTCTGGCAAATAACGGCTCCGTTGTCCGCCGCATACTTGATGGCGGCTGCCACCTGGCTGGAAGAGGCGTCGCAATCGGGATCGGTCGCATGGAAAATCTGGCAACTCATGATTTTGACCCCGTCTCCATTCCCGGTCCCTCCGGCGATTCCCGATATGCCGAGTCCGTTGTTGTTCACGGCTGCGATCGTACCGGCCACATGTGTCCCGTGTCCTTCGCCCCATGTAATGGTCTCGTTATCGCGTCGGCAGAAGTTTTTACCGATTCCGCTCCATATGTTGTCCGACAAGTCTGCGTGGGTATATTGCACGCCTTCATCCACGACAGCAACGATAATATCGCTTCGTCCGGCCGTCTTCTCCCAGGCCTGCAGGATGTTGATGTCGGCTGCGACCCGGGCTGTCGAAACAATCGAGCCATCGTTGTAAAGCGGCCACTGCGACTCGAACATCGGATCGTTGAACGGATAGTCCTCCGGTACGGCATGCGAGGAGGCAGATAGACTCGTCGAAGGAGTCCACGGAGTCGGTTTTTCGGTTACGACCCGTTTGATACGCAACGGATTTTCGACGTGCGTCACGCCCGGTGCATCCCGGAAATCCCGACGGATCTGCTGAGCCGACCCTTCGAAAGTAACCGTATACCACAGGTCGAGCCCTGCCTTCCGAGTGCGTTCGGCACACCCGTTATCCTCGAAAACACGTTCCATATCGACTACCGAATAACGTCGACAAATTTCATCGAAATCGAGGTTGCCGGTCATAAGCTCTCCGCTGCGGGTACGGGTCAAACAAAGCGCATCCGCCGTCTCCCGATCGAGTTTCAGCAGCAACTCCCCCTGTATGATCTCGTCTTCCGGCTCTTCAGGCATGGAAGCTGGTATCGTCTCTTCGAACTCCTGCCGACAACCGACGGCAAGAGTCAAAAGAGACAGAGCGACAGCTTCATATATATGCACACGCTTCATTTCCCGTTATCTCTTGATAATCGTACGTGAGATACGAGTCCCATTATAATTTATATCGACCAAATAGGTTCCGGGAGCGAATCCGGAAACATCCAGAGTAAGAGGATGCCCTTTCGAGAAAACGACGCTCTGGTTAAGTTCCTCCCATCCCACGGAATTGAGGATCCGGATTGTCGCCGCACCCGACTGATTCGCTAAAAAGTTCAATACGTCGACACAGGGATTGGGGTAGAGGTCCAGAGTCAATTCGCCCGGAGCAGGAGCCTCTTCGATCGTATAGGAGATTGTCCGAGAGGTCGAAGCGGTGTCATTGTAGACATTGATTCGGGCCGTATAGGAGCCTGCCGTGTATTTCGATGCATCGATGGTCAACGTCAAAACATTATTTGCAAAAGAGGTCGCGATGCGATTCGTGTCGTCCTGTACCTCCCAGTTCGTAAAATTCGAAAGTGTGTATTGAAGCGTCTTCACCTGACCGGCATCCATCGTGAACGAATCGGACTGACCCTGTGCGGGCGTGATGGTCGGGGGTTGGGTGCCGGATGGATCTACGACCGTACAAGTAATCGTCCGTGTCGTGGAGGAACTCTCGTTCGAAGCGATCAGTTCGACCGTATATTTACCGGGAGTAAAACGCGACCCTTCGAAGGTCAGCGATACTTTGTCCCCGGAAATAGAGTACGTCACCTGCCCGCTGACATCATTCACTCTCCAGTCCGTATAGTTGGCCAGCGTGTAAAACAGGGTTTTCGTCTCGTCGACAGACAGTGAGAACGAATCGCTTTGTCCCGATTCGGAAGTAATGGTAGGAGCTTCGGGAGCGGGCGTATGTCCGGCATCGACCGCAGCTCCGGCATCAACCAACGCACCGATACGCCCGGCGTATTTCGAAGGCTGGTAAGAATCGATGTTGCGTGCGGTTCCGAGCAGAATCTCTTTACACTCCTGTTGCGTGAAGCCGGGTTGGCCGAATTGAGAGACGATCAGAGCCGCCACTCCTGAAACATGCGGACAAGCCATCGAAGTTCCCTGCATATAACCATAACCGGTCTCCTCGACATAGTCGATCATAATCGGCTCCGTGTACCCTTCGTAGGTTGTATAGACGAAATTCTGTCCGTTATACAGGTCCGTCGGGATAGTACTCAGGTTGTACCCCTGATTGTAGGGAATATCTCGACTGGAAGAAGCCCAGGCACCGCCACCCGGAGCGGCAATATCCACCGTCGAGCCGTAATTCGTATAAGAAGCCGCTTCGTAGTTGCAAGAGATCGACGATACGCTGATGCAGGCGCTGTATGCGGCCGGATAGGCGGGTTGCGCACTGTATTCGTTACCGGCTGCGAAAGTGACGATCCCGCCTGCCATGGGACCCGTTTGAGTCTTCCCGTCGGGAGACATGCCGGCATAAGCGATAAAATAATCGATCGCATCCTTGATCGCCCGGTCGTAAGAGATCCACTGGCTCTCGCTGCCGAAAGCACCTGCAGCATATCCCCAGCTGTTCTGACAAATAACGGCACCATTGTCCGCCGCATATTTGATAGCTTGGGCCGTTTGATCGGTGTTGGCATCGTAATATCCGTTGGTGGGGTGGAAAATCTGACACGACATGATCTTCACGCCATCGCCGTTACCCGTTCCTCCGGCAATACCCGAAATTCCGATTCCGTTGTTGTTTACCGCAGCAATCGTTCCGGCGACATGTGTTCCGTGTCCTTCGCCCCAGGTAATGGAGGAATTGTTGCCCGAGCAGAAATTCCGACCGATACCGCTCCACATGTTGGCGGCCAGATCGGGATGAGTATATTGTACGCCCTCGTCTACGACAGCAACAATCACATCGTTGCGGCCCGCTGTTTTTTTCCATGCCGGGATCACGTTGACATCGGCTCCGCTGACCGCTTTCGTATTAATTGAACCGTCATTGTAAAGAGGCCACTGTCTGAAGAAAAGCGGGTCGTTGAAAGGGTAGTTCGACGGCACGGCGTGCTCGCTGACCGAACCAAACACATAGATGGAAGGTGCGGTACCGGCCGTGTGCATCCGATAGGCGCGTTTGATACGCAGCGGCACTTCGACATGAGTTACGCCGGGAATATTGCCGAAATCCCTTTTGATCTGTTCGCCGTCTCCTTCGAAGGTTATCGTATACCACAAATCAAGCCCCGATTCACGGGTTCTTTCAGCACATCCGTTATCATCGAACAATCGCTTCATCTCAATGACATGATAACGCCGACACAATTCATCAAACGAGATATTGCCGGTTGCCAACTCTCCGCTACGAGTCCGAGTGATGCGTATGGCATCAGCGGTTTCTCGATCGAGTTTCATGCGAATCGTTCCCTCGACCATTCCGTTATTCTCGGAAGGCGGTGGTTGAATTGGATCAAAATCTTTCTGGCATGCAACCGAAAGCACCAATAAAGATAATAGGAGTAAACGTCTTATTACCATAGTTGTACGTTTAGAGGTTATGTAATTGACTTATAGACATGAAGAGGAGGCTGGCTTGCCCAACCTCCTCTTGCGACGGTCTTTTGTAATGTGGAAATGAATAATTCTTAGCAATTCATCGCACCGCAGCAGTGGATAACCTGTCCGCTTACATACGAAGACAGATCGGAGGCAAGGAAAAGAGCAACCTTTGCGACATCTTCCGGGGTTCCGCCACGACGCAACGGGATCTGCTGATACCAACCCTGTTTTACCTCTTCGGGCAGGGCATTGGTCATCTCGGTAATGATGAAGCCCGGGGCAATCGCATTGGCACGGATACCGCGCGGGCCCATCTCCTTGGCGATTGATTTGGCCAGACCGATCATACCTGCCTTCGAGGCGGAGTAGTTGCACTGACCGGCATTACCGCTGACACCCACAACCGAAGACATATTGATGATCGAGCCACCCTTTTGACGGGCCATGATCGGAGTGACGGCATGAATGAAGTTGAAGGCCGATTTCAGATTGACGTTCAATACGGCATCCCACTGAGCCTCGCTCATGCGCATCATCAAACCGTCCTTGGTGATACCGGCATTGTTGACCAGGATGTCGATTCGACCAAAATCCTTCATAATCTCGTCGATCACCTTATGCGTCTCTTCGAAATTGGCTGCATTCGAAGCATATCCTTTGGCTTTGATACCGAACGCAGCGAGTTCTTCCTCCGTCTTTTTCCCGTTCTCATCGATAACCAAATCCGTAAAAGCCACATTGGCTCCCTCTTTGGCAAATTGCAAGGCGATGGCTTTCCCAATACCTCTGGCAGCTCCGGTTACAACGGCTACCTTTCCTTCCAATAATTTCATCTTTTTGTAAATTTTAAGTTGTCAATTGAATATTTCATATTCATAATTTTTCATCTCAGAATCCATCTTATCATAAGATAATCAGGAACATATATCTTATATGGAAAACAAATGCGGGCGATAAAAAAACGCATCTGCGAATGCAATCCATATTTCGATACATTTTACAAATATACAAAAAAATTTAATTTTTGTAATTCCACAAAATCTTCGTATCTTTGGAATCTGAAAAAAACTCTTAATAAATCATTCTATCGATCATGAAGAGAGATTCTCAAGTATTCGACCTCATTAACGAGGAACGTAGCCGTCAGACGCACGGCATCGAATTGATTGCTTCCGAAAACTTTGTCAGCGATCAGGTAATGGAGGCCATGGGCTCCGTCCTGACGAACAAATATGCGGAAGGTTATCCCGCTGCACGTTATTATGGCGGTTGCCAGGTGGTAGATAAGGTAGAGAACCTGGCTATCGAGCGTGTTTGCAAGCTCTATGGCGCTGAGTACGCAAACGTACAGCCCCACTCAGGTGCACAGGCCAACATGGCTGTATTCTACGCCGTACTGAAACCGGGCGACACGTTCATGGGTCTCGACCTGGCACACGGTGGTCACCTTTCACACGGTTCGCCGGTAAACATGTCCGGTACCTACTTCAAGGCGATCGGCTATCAGCTCAACGAGGCTACCGGTAAGGTAGACTACGACGACATGGAGCGCAAAGCCCTGGAGTTCAAGCCCAAAATGATCGTCGGCGGTGCTTCGGCTTACTCGCGTGAGTGGGATTACAAACGTATGCGTGAGATCGCAGACAAGATCGGCGCTATCCTGATGATCGACATGGCCCACACGGCAGGTCTGATCGCAGCCGGTTTGCTCGACAACCCTGTAAAATACGCTCACATCGTAACCTCTACGACGCACAAGACCCTTCGTGGTCCCCGTGGCGGTATCATCCTGATGGGTAAAGACTTCGAGAACCCCTGGGGCTTGAAGACTCCGAAAGGCGTAACCAAGATGATGTCGCAGATCCTGAACTCGGCCGTATTCCCCGGAATCCAGGGCGGTCCGCTGGAGCACGTAATCGCTGCGAAAGCCGTTGCTTTCGGCGAGGCGCTTGACCCCAGCTACAAAGAGTATCAGACGCAGGTTAAGAAGAATGCCGCTGCCATGGCCGAGGCGTTCATCAAACGTGGCTACAAGATCGTATCGGGCGGTACGGATAACCACCTGATGTTGGTTGACCTTCGTACGAAGTTCCCCGATCTGACGGGTAAACTGGCTGAGAAATGCCTGGTTGCTGCCGACATTACGACCAACAAGAACATGGTTCCGTTCGACAGCCGTTCTGCATTCCAGACTTCGGGTCTGCGTTTCGGTACGCCGGCTATCACCACCCGTGGGTTGAAAGAGGACAAGATGGACGAGATCGTTGCATTGATCGACCGCGTACTGAGCGATCCTGAGAACGAGGCAAATATCGCTGCCGTTCGCAAGGAGGTTAATGAGATGATGGCGAACTATCCGCTCTTCGCATGGTAATAGCGTAATGCGTAATGAAGGAGGTTGTTGAATTTCTGACACTCCTGCACGCAAACAACGACAAGGCCTGGTTTGACGCTCACAAAGAGTCGTACAAACAGGCCTTGTCCTGTTTTCAGGAGTTTACGACCCGGCTCATCGACGGAATTTCCCGATTCGATCCGATGGTAGCGGGGCTTACGGTCAAGGATTGTACCTATCGCATTTACCGGGATGTCCGGTTCAGTGCGGACAAATCGCCCTATAAGACCCATATGGGGGCCTTTATTGCCCCGCACGGGAAGAAGGCGGGGTATGCCGGATACTATTTCCACCTGGAGCCGGTCTACGATGCAGGTTCGTGGTCGCAGGGCAGTCTGCTCTATGCCGGTCTGCACTGTCCGCTGCCACAGGTGCTGCAAAGTGTCCGGGAGGAGATTGTCGATAATGGCGCGGAAATTGAGGAGGCTATTCATACGGCCAAAGGTTTCTCACTCGACGAATCGGAGAAGCTCAAGCGACTGCCGAAGGGATACGCCCCCGGTTCACCCTACGACGAACTGTTAAAACTGAAAGAGATCGGATTGGTCAAACGGGTACCGATTGAATATGTGCTGAATGAGAACCTGCTGGAGAATGTCCTGAAGGATTTCCGAAGCACCTGCCCGCTGGTTTCCCAGTTAAATCGGGCCGTGCAATATGCTTACGAAGAGATGATGTAAAACTGATTCGATATGAAAAAGAGTATTTTATTTCTATTAGTTGCGGCCCTGTTCGCCGCAGGTTGCTGCAAGCAGCAGACGGCACCGCAGATAACCAAGGAGACGCTCCTTTATGCCGTGAAGGGGAATGACAGCCTCTACCTGGACCACTATACGATGGAGGTCGGCGACGATGCCCGTCCATGTCTGCTTTTCGTATTTGGCGGTGGTTTCATCTCCGGTACCCGCGATAATGCGAAGTATCTCCCGTTCTTCGAATATATGGTCAATCAGGGATACGACGTGGTAGCGATCGACTACCGCTTGGGGTTGAAAAAGATCGTCGAAGCGGGAGATCTGAGCCCCGAACGGATGATGCTCGGAATGGCCCAGACGGTGATAATGGCTGTCGAGGACCTTTACGACGCAACGGCGTTTGTCGTTGACCGGGCTGATGAGTGGGGAGTGGACTCCTCCCAGATTATCAGCTGCGGATCGAGTGCCGGGGCCATTACCGTCCTGCACGGCGAATATTACCTTTGCAACGACAATCCGCTCGCGCGCAAACACCTGCCTGCGGAGTTCCGTTATGCGGGTGTAATTTCGTTCGCCGGTGCGATTTTCGATATGGGAGAGAACCTGACGTGGAAAAACCATCCGGCACCAATGATGCTCTTCCACGGTGATGCCGATGCGAACGTTCCCTATGATGTGATCCGCGAGAGCGGTGTCGGATTCTTCGGATCGAAGTATATTGCCGGACAACTCCGAGAGATGGGATCTCCCTACTACTTCTATTCGTTCGACGGGAAGGATCACTGCATCGCCATCGATCCGATGGACGGGAACCGGGATACGATCGATGCCTTCCTCTCCAAACTGGTGGTGGACGAGGAGCCTTTGATGATCGATGTCGATCAGAAGACGATCGGAGCCCCCGAGGTGGAGAAGAACTTTACCCTGGAAACCTATATCCTCTCCAATTTCCAATAGGGAGGATCGGGGTAGAGCAAAAAAAAGAACCGCTTGAAATAAGCGGTTCTTTTTTTATGCCTCTTTGTTTTTTTACTCGACCGTTACCGATTTTGCCAGATTTCGAGGCTGGTCCACATCACGTCCCTTGCTTACGGCGATATGGTAGGCAAGCAGCTGTAGCGGTATCGACACAACGATCGGCATCAGGCATTCGGCAACCATCGGCACCTCGATGCAGTAGTCCGAATTCTTACGCATCTCCGTGTCACCCTTGGCGATAATCGTAATAACCTTTCCGCCACGTGCCTTGATCTCCTCGATGTTGCTGGCCGTCTTTTCATACGTATGATCGGGGGTTGCGATGGCAATGGTCGGTAACTCGGAGTCGATCAACGCGATCGGACCGTGCTTCATCTCGGCAGCCGGATAACCTTCGGCATGGATATACGAGATCTCCTTGAGCTTGAGTGCACCTTCCAGAGCCGAGGGGTAGTTGTATCCGCGCCCCAAATAGATAAAGTTATGCGCATAGGTAAATATCTTCGAGAAGTCCTCGATGCTGTCGTTAAGCTTCAAGACCTCCTCGATGACTGCCGGAAGTTCCATCAGATGCTTGGCCACCTCGTGTGCCGTTTCGGCCGTAATCGTCCCTTTGGCGCGAGCAATCGTCAGTGCCATCATGGTCAGAACGGTAACCTGTCCCGTAAAGGCTTTCGTAGAGGCTACGCCGATCTCCGGACCGACATGGATATAGGTTCCCGAATCGGTTGCCCGGGCGATCGAAGATCCGACTACATTGCAAACGCCATAAACGAATGCTCCGCTCTGCTTGGCCAGCTCGATAGCCGCCAACGTATCGGCCGTCTCACCCGACTGCGATACGGCAATGACGATATCGTCCGGATAGATGACCGGGTTACGATACCGGAATTCGGAGGCGTACTCCACCTCGACGGGAATACGGCAGAAATCCTCGAGCAGATATTCACCGATAAGCGATGCGTGCCACGAAGTTCCACAGGCGACGAAGATAATACGTCGAGCATTCAAAAACTTTTCCTGATTGTCCCGAATGCCGGAAAGGATTACATCATAGGTGTCGGGATTGATTCGGCCGCGAATACAATCCACAATGGTTTTAGGCTGCTCGAAGATCTCTTTCAACATGAAGTGGGGATATCCTCCCTTCTCGAGCTGCGAGATACTGAGCTGCAACTTCTTGATGTCGATTTTACTCTCCTGATTATCGAGTGTGACGATTTTCAGCGGTTGGGTCCGGTTCATCACCACCACCTCTCCGTCATTCACATAAACGATACGATCCGTATAATCCACGATCGAAGAGGCATCCGATCCCAGGAAATATTCATCTTCACCGATACCGATCACCATCGGGCTGCTGCGACGGGCAGCAATAATCTGATCCATATTCCCCCGCTCGACTACGGCGATCGCATAGGCCCCGATCACCTGTTTCAGAGCTTGCTGAACAGCCTCCAGGAGCGTACAATTGTTCGAAGAACGGATGTATTCGATCAGATTGACAAGGACCTCCGTATCCGTATCGCTTTTGAACGTATAACCATTTTCGATCAACGCTTCCTTCAAGATACGGTAATTTTCGATAATTCCGTTATGGATCAGAGCAATGTTGCCCGAATCGGAGTAGTGGGGATGGGCATTTACATCGTTCGGTTCACCGTGAGTCGCCCAACGGGTATGGGCAATACCGATTGTCCCATCCAGGTCTTTCGTCTCGACGAATCGCTCCAGATCGACCACCTTCCCCTTGCTTTTAAATACATTCAGGACACCGTCTTTGTTTACCAATGCCAAACCGGCACTGTCATACCCTCGGTATTCCAAACGGTGGAGCCCCTTTATCAAAATGGGATAAGCCTGACGCTTACCTACATAACCAACAATTCCGCACATATCGCTTGTGAAATGTATTATTTTACCGCATCAGCTATTGCCGATGCCTGGAATTTTCGATCCCGTGCAACAAAAATAGTGCAAACAATGATAATGCCCGATTATATGATCCTTTCTCGCAGGATATATAATTTTGGCAAAGATACTTTTTTTAATCCATTTTAACGACGAAAAGTCTTTTTTCTTGCAATCTGCAAAAAAAGTCAGGAGAAGCCGATCGCTTCTCCTGACTTTTTTTCTCTCTGATTCTGTTATTTTTCTGCAAAATACTTGTAGAAGAGCGGAATCGTCTCAATTCCCTTGTAGAACTGATTGAGGCCATAGCTCTCGTTGGGCGAGTGAATGGCATCCTCGGCCAATCCGAATCCGATCAACAGGGATTTGATTCCCAAAATCCGCTCGAAACCGCTGATGATGGGAATCGAACCGCCCGAATAGAAGGGGAGCGGTTTCTTGCCGAAGGTCTCTTCGATGGCCTGCTCGGCTGCCTGATAGGCCGGCATACTGGTCGGAGCGACGTAAGGCATACCGCCATGCAGGAACTTCACATCGATCTTCACGCTCTTCGGCGCAATGGCACGGAAATGCTTTTCGAAAAGTTCGGCGATCTTCTCGAAGTTCTGGTTCGGCACCAGACGCATCGAGATCTTGGCCGATGCCTTCGAGGGGATGATTGTCTTGGTTCCCTCCTCGGTGTAGCCGCCCCAGATGCCGTTCACGTCGAGCGACGGACGGATACCAGTACGCTCCATGGTCGTAAATCCGGCTTCACCCTCCACGTCGTCGATATCGAGCGCCTCCTTATAGTTGTCCAGATTGAACGGAGCCTTGTTGAATGCCTCACGCTCCTCCTTGGTAAGTTCCAGCACGTCATCATAGAATCCCGGAATCGTCACATGGCCGTTCTCATCGACCAACGATGCCACCAGACGGGTCAGCACGTTGGCCGGATTGGCTACCGCACCTCCGAACAGACCCGAATGCAGATCCTTGTTCGGACCGGTTACCTCGACCTGCATATAGGTCAGACCGCGCAAACCGGTCGTAATGGAAGGAGTCTGCATCGAGATCATCGACGTATCGGAAACGAGGATGATATCCGCCTTCAACAACTCCTTGTTGTCCTCGCAGAATTTATAGAGGCTCGGCGAACCGATCTCCTCCTCGCCCTCGAGCAGGAATTTTACGTTACAAGGCAAATTGTCCGTCGCACACATCGACTCGAATGCCTTGGCGTGCATGAAGAGCTGCCCCTTGTCATCATCGGCACCACGTCCGTAGATCCGACCGTCCTTTACTTCCGGTTCGAACGGGGGGGTCCGCCACTCGTCGATCGGGTCGACCGGCATCACGTCATAATGGCCGTATACAAGGACGGTTTTCGCAGCCGGATCGATGATCTTCTCGGCAAAGACAACCGGATTGCCCTCGGTCGGGAGCACGTCTGCCCGGTCGGCACCGGCTTTCACCAAAGAGGCTGCCAGCCACTCGGCACACTTTACCATCTGGGGTTTGTATTCGGTTTGCGCGCTGATTGAAGGGATGCGCAGCAAGTCGAACAACTCACTGAGAAAACGCTCTTTGTTCTGTTCGATGTAATTCTGTACTTTCACTTTGTCCATAGTTATCTCTCTTCTCAATCTTTGATTAATGAATCTCACGTTTATCGCTCTTATCGAGTTCGATCGTACGCCCTCGTCGAACTTCAAGACTCTTTTCAGCCGAGCGGCTGTCCGGTTCGAGCGTCAATCCCTTCTTGCCGGAATTTTGCTGCTGCGAGGAGGAGTGTTCCTTCCCCTCCGGAATCGAGACATGCCTTTGGGCTTCGACAATCCTCGTTCGGACGCTCCGCTCGTCTTCGGTATTTATCCGACTCCCATCCGGGCAGACCACCCTAACCGTCGGAGAGTTTTGCGTGCCATTCACTTCCTTAGATGCATTTTTCCCGCTGCAACCGGCCAGCGACAGGAGCAATCCTGCCAATACGAGTATCTTTTCCATCTTTTTTATTTCTACAGTCGTTAAATGTGACAAATCTCTTTGATCTCCGCGATGAAACGCTGTGCCAACGCATCCGCTTCAGCCATTGTACCGGCTTCCGTATAGACCCGGATAATCGGCTCCGTATTCGATTTGCGCAGATGTACCCAACTCTCCGGGAAATCGATCTTTACACCATCTATATCATTCACCCGTTCATTATGGTAGCGTTCCTTTATCTCATGCAGTACTTTATCCACATCGATAGCCGGCGTAAGGGCAATCTTGTTCTTCGAGGCGAAGTATGCCGGATAGGTTTTGCGCAGTCCGGTCATCGTCATACCGTTCTTGGCAAGGTAGGTCAGGAAAAGAGCCACACCTACCAGTGCATCGCGACCATAGTGCAACTCCGGATAGATCACTCCACCGTTGCCCTCGCCGCCGATAACAGCTCCGACCTCCTTCATCCTGGCCACGACATTCACCTCTCCGACAGCCGATGCAAAATACTTGCCGCCACGGCGAAGTGTCACGTCACTTAAAGCTCTTGAAGAGCTCAGGTTGGATACCGTATTTCCCGGTGTATGGGAAAGGACATAATCAGCCACGGCAACCAGCGTATACTCCTCGACGAACATCGATCCATCCTGACTGACGAGCGCCAGACGATCCACATCCGGGTCAACCACTACGCCCAGATCTGCCTTCTCGCGAACGATCACCTCCGAGATTTCGGTCAGATTTTCGGGCAGCGGCTCGGGGTTGTGGGCGAATTCGCCGGTCGGGGCGCAGTTCAGTTCGACAACCTGGCATCCCAGTTGGCGCAACAGTTCGGGAATTACGATGCCGCCGACCGAATTGACCGCATCGACAACAACCTTGAAACCTCTTTTACGGACCGCCTCCACATCGACCAGCGGGAGCGCCAGCACACGACGGATATGCTCCTCATTGAATGACGAACGGGAGAGTACCTTGCCGATCCGATCTATATCCGGGAATTCGAAACCCTCCTCCTCGGCCAGAGCCAATACCCGTTTACCTTCCGCATCGCTCAAAAATTCGCCGTCGGCATTGAGCAGTTTCAACGCATTCCACTGGCGGGGGTTGTGCGATGCAGTGATGATGATACCGCCATCGGCCTTGTGGGTCGTAACGGCAACTTCGACACCGGGGGTGGTACACAATCCAACGTTGATTACATCGGCACCGCAACCGAGCAGAGTGCCTTCAACCAGGTCGTCGGCCATCGCGCCCGAAATACGGGCATCGCGTCCGACTACGATCGTAAGTTTGCGGGCAGGTTTCGATTCGGCGATGAACCGCACGTAGGCGGTCGTGAATTTGACAATATCGATCGGGGTCAGGTTATCTCCGGGAACACCTCCGATAGTTCCTCGGATTCCCGAAATGGATTTGATGAGAGTCATGTCTGCAAGCGCTTTTCATTGCACCCCGACAAGGGATACAATATGTTTATGAAAAATTTATCGAGCTCTATTTTTTTGAAATTCGAGGTAAATATATTACTTTTATGCCAATTATGAAAACCAAAATTTGACACCATGAGAACTATTCCATCTTCCGAACTGATAATCAACGACGACGGGTCGATTTTCCACCTTCACCTCAAGCCCGAACAACTGGCCGACATTGTGATTCTGGTGGGAGATCCGGGACGAGTGGCCATGGTCGCCTCTTTTTTCGATAAACAGGAGTGCAGCGTATCCAACCGCGAATTCAATACCGTGACGGGAACGTATAAAGGCAAGCGGATGACCGTTCTTTCGACCGGCATCGGCATTGGCAATATCGACATTTCGGTAACCGAGCTCGACGCCCTGGCCAATGTGGATTTCGCCACACGCCAGGAGAAGACGGAAAAGCGACAGCTGACGCTGGTGCGCCTCGGCACGTCGGGGGCCCTGCAACCCGACATCAAAGTGGGGGATTTCGTCTTTGCCCGCACTTCAGTCGGCTTCGACGGCCTGCTGAACTACTACAAGGGACGCAACGAGGTCTGCGACCTGGAGATCGAGCGCGCCTTCATGCAGCACGTCGGCTGGAACGAGTTGCTGCCCAAACCATACTTCATCGATGCCGACCGTTCGTTGCTCGAACTCTTCCGGGATACGACCACCGAAGGCATTACGATCGCTGCGCCCGGATTCTACGGGCCTCAGGGACGCTGGGTCCGTCTCGAACCGGCCGATGCCCGTCTGAATGAGAAGATCGAGTCGTTCGACTACCACGGCCGCCGCATCACCAACTTCGAGATGGAGGGATCGGCGCTGGCCGGACTGGCAGCCCTCATGGGGCACAAGGCGGCAACGATCTGTACGATCATTGCACAGCGCGTCGCACTGGATGTCGAGACCGACTACAAGCCTTTCGTGAAAAAGATGGTACAGATGGCCCTCGACAAACTGGCCTCCATCGCATAACAAACAGGAATAAAGAACAAGATAAATATAAATAAAACGTATGAAATTTTCCGTTTCAAGCTCTGCTTTGCTCTCACTGCTTGCCACTACGGGCAAGGTTATCAGCAACAAGAATACACTTCCCATCCTGGACTACTTCCTTCTGGAACTGACCGGGAATGAACTGAAGGTCACCACCTCCGATCTGGAGACTACGTTGACGGGGACGCTGCACGTCGATAACGTCGAAAGCGAAGGTACGATTGCAGCACCGGCCAAACTGATGCTCGATTCGCTCAAGGAGTTCGCCGAGATGCCTCTGACCATCGAGGTGAACGACCAGAACTGGGAGATCCGCCTCAGCTGGAAAAGCGGATCGCTCTCGATTCCGGGTGCCAGTGCCGTAAGCTATCCGGTAATCCAGACCCTCTCGCCCGACTGCAAGGAGCTTTCGCTCGATGTCGACACCTTGGTGAATGGGATCAACAAGACGATCTTCGCAACGGCCGACGACGAGCTGCGTCCGGTCATGAACGGTGTATTCTTCAACCTGGAACCGGGCAAACTGACCTTCGTCGGAACCGATGCCCACAAGTTGGTTCGCTACGAAATGTTGCTCGACAACGAGATCACCGCCTCGTTCATCCTCCCCAAGAAACCGGCCAACCTGCTAAAGACGGTCCTGCTCAAAGAGGAGGAGGCCATCCAGGTAAGCTTCGATTCGAAAAACGCGGTATTCCGTCTGAAGAGCCACACGCTCGTGTGCCGGCTCATCGAGGGCGTCTATCCGAACTACAACGCCGTTATCCCAGCCAACAATCCCAACAAGGTATTGGTCGATCGCATCGAATTGTTGAACGGTATCAAACGCGTAGCCGTCTGCTCGAACCCGACAACCAACCTGATCCGTATGGATATCGGAGGGAATCAGATCAATCTGACGGCACAGGATATCGACTTCTCCGTTTCTGCCAACGAGACGATCAGTTGCAGCTACGAAGGACAGCCTATTACAATCGGCTTCAAATCGACCTTCCTGGTCGAAATCCTTTCGAATATGGAGACCCCGACGGTGATGATCGAATTGGCCGACTCGACCCGTGCCGGCGTATTCAATCCGGTATATGACGACAAGCGTCCCAGCACGACGCTGATGTTGCTCATGCCGATGATGATCAACGCATAAGCAAGCAGACGACATCTTCAAGATATGCAACTGAAACTCAAAAGGCCCATTATTTTCTTCGATCTGGAAACCACGGGTATCGACATAGCCCGTGACCGGATCGTCGAGATCTCGATGGTCAAAGTGATGCCCGACGGGAAGGAGATCGTAAAGACCAAACGCATCAATCCGGGTATCCCCATTCCGCGAGAGGCCACGGCCATCCACGGCATTACGAACGAGGATGTGAAAGATTGTCCACAATTTCCGCAGATCGCCCGCTCGCTGGCACAGTTCATCGAAGGTTGCGATTTCGGAGGGTTCAACTCCAACCGCTTCGATTTGCCGATGCTGGTCGAGGAGTTCATGCGAGCCGGAGTGGATGTCGATCTCCGTCATTGCAAATTCATCGACGTGCAAAACATCTTCCATAAGATGGAGCAGCGCACGCTTGTCGCCGCATACAAGTTTTACTGCGACAAGGATCTGACGGAAGCTCATTCAGCCGAAGCCGACACGTTGGCTACGTACGAAGTGCTGAAAGCACAATTGGATCGCTATTCGGGAACACTGGAAAACGATGTGGCGGCATTGGCCGATTTTTCCACACGAGGACAATCCGCCGATTTTGCAGGACGCATTCTGTTCAATGAAAAGGGGGAGGAGATCTTCGGATTCGGAAAGTACAAGGGGCGCTCCGTAGCCGAGATTTTCCAGTTGGACCCCGGCTACTACACCTGGATGATGAACGGAGATTTCCCGCTCTATACCAAAAAGGTGATCACGGAGATCCGCCTGCGGGGAAAAAACGAGAAACCATAGACTTATTTATGTTGAAAAAATTGTGTTTTGCGGTGGCATTGCTGCTCGCCGGGGCAAACCTGCAGGCAGCGGAGCCCCCGATTGAGAAATCACAGTCGGTTGTTTCGATCAACGGAGCCAAATACTACGTCCATACGGTCAAGGCGGGTGAAACGATCTATTCCTTGGCCAAAATATACGGAGTATCCGAACAAGTGATCACGAAAGAGAATCCGCAGTTGAACGAAGGACTCAAAACCGGACAGACGATCAAAATACCATTGGTGGAATCCGTCGTTACAAATCAGACGGAGAAAATATCTCCCCGTAAACTGAAGCGGACATTCGACCAACATGCCGTACAAGCCGGAGAGACGCTCTATTCGATCTCCAAACGATACTCCATTTCGGTCGAAACGATCATCGAGGATAACCCGGGACTCGACCCCGTACACCTACAGATCGGGTCGAACCTTTTGATCCGTAAAAAGGCTATCGGAAAGACCGACGAAAGGGAAAATACGGAGGCCTGGTATCAATACAAGGATCAGCTCAACCAGGTTGCCAGTGACGGGTATCTCTACCACATCGTGGAATCAGGGGATACGATGTATGCCCTGGCCCGCCGTTTCGATACGACGGTCGAGACCTTGATTGAACTGAACGGGATCCAACCCTCCGAATTGCGTTCCGGGAGCATGATTAAAATCCCGGGAAGGGGTCGCATTGCATCTTCGGTCGGGTCGCAACCGGTCCAATCGGACCTTGTCGAATCCATAAAAACGATTCCGGTGAAAGAGATCGATTTCTGGGCGCTCAAGACGAACGAGCCGCTTCGGATTGCGTTATTGTTGCCTCTGAGCGAAGACGGGGGAGCCAATCCGAACTACACGGACTTCTATCAGGGATTCCTGCTTGGCTTGGAGAAAATTAAGAATGAATACCACTATTCGGTACGAGTCGATCTTTTCGATACCCAGCATAATACGGCACGTATGGAGCAAATCGTGGCCGATCCCGACTTCAAGGAGGCTCAGCTAATCGTCGGTCCCGTCTATGAAGAGGAGCTACCTGCCGTGCTCGAATATGCCGAAGAGCACGCGATTCCGATCGTATCTCCGCTGGACGATATAGAGCAGACCGAAAGCGACGTTCTTTTCCAGATGGCTCCACCTCAATCGCGCAAATACGCCAAAATCGAGGAGTTGGTGGATGGTGAGGATAAACACGTAACGCTGGTCTATGGAGAACATAACGACAAGGAGTTCGAGCATGAGATTCGCGCAACGCTCGGTCCGAATATCCATCCGGAAGTTATGAATTACCGATTCGGCGACCGCAGCAGCGAACGGGCGATCAACTCGCTTCTCACCAACGGTCGGGATAATGTATTTATCGTTCTGTCGAACAACAGCACGGAGGTAGATCGTATTTTGGCAGCTTTCTCATCCGCAAATACGAATCTGGTGGCACGCGGACGAACCGCTCCGAAATTTACGATCGTCGGCAATTCCCGGTGGAATCGCTTTCGTAACCTTGACCGGGCACTTTTCTTCAAGAATCGGGTCGTTCTTTTCTCGACCTATCATGCCAAACGAGATGCCGATATTATCAAAAAATTTGACAGCGACTACATCAAGGCCTTCGGTCTTCTACCTTCACTCTACTCGTACAGGGGATATGATGCGGCGATGATCTTCGCTCCAGCGATGTATTCCGACATTCAGTACGACATGGAAGGACGTAACTATACACCCTTGCAGACGACCTACACCTTCGAACAGGCCCCCGGAAGATACAATCACACCAATCAAAACTGGATGAGAATCAACTACCATCCCGACTTCACCATAACCGTAGATTAAGACATGGCCTCCATATCGAACGGAATTCCTGAAAAAACGATCGAACGGCTGAGTGAATACCGTCGTACGTTGCTTTCGTGCCATCAGCAAGGCATCACCCATATATTCTCGCACGTGCTGGCCGGGATACACGGTATTACGGCCGTACAGGTACGGCGCGACCTGATGTTGATCGGTTTCTCGAGCGATACGAAAAAAGGGTATGACGTGAAGGTGCTGATCGACTTCATCAGCAATATCCTGGACAGCGAAAATCCCGTAAACGTTGCCATCATCGGAATGGGACACTTGGGACAAGCCATCACGCGATACTTCAACAGCAAGGGATTAAAGTTACGTATTACAGCCTCTTTCGATGTAGATCCTGCAAAAATTGGGACGACAATCGAAGAGATCCCATGCTATCCGATGGAGCAGTTTGAACAGGAGGTCGAAGATCAGGATATTTCGATCGTCGTCGTGTCGTGCCCCACAAAGGAGGCGCCACGCCTGGTGGTTCCGATCATCAATGCCGGCATCAAGGGGGTATTGAACTTCACCTCGACGCGTCTGAACTTTCCGCAGGGTATCTACGTGGAGAATTACGATATTACCACTCTCCTCGAGAAGGTGGCCTACTGTGTCAAGGAGGCCGAGGAGAACAACAATAACTAACGGAGGCGGAGATGAGGGTTTTCCACGGCTTCGACCATTTACCGAAGTTTCAATCGCCTGCGGCGACAGTCGGCTCTTACGACGGTGTACACGGGGGACATCGGATTCTACTCGATCGGATCAAGCGCGAAGCGGCCCGTGCGGGCGGTGAGAGTATCGTCCTCACGTTCGATCCCCATCCGCGCATTACGCTCGGGACACAGGAGGGGATGCGCCTGCTCTCTTCGCTCGAAGAGAAGATCTACCTGCTGGACCGCCTCGGAATCGACAACCTGATCGTCATTCCGTTCGACAGGGCATTCAGCCGGACTCCGGCTCAGGTCTTCGTACAGGAGTATCTGATCGGGAAGGTCGGCGTACGCAATTTCGTAGTCGGATTCAATCACCGTTTCGGTTCCAACAAGGAGGGCGATTTCGAGCAACTGCAACAGTGGCACCAGCGGTTCGGATTCCAGGTTACCCGAATCGACGAACACGATATCGATTCGGAACGGGTAAGTTCGACGGTTATCCGCAATCTGATTCTCTCGGGAGAGATGGGAAAGGCGGCCCGTATGCTGACCCATCCCTATCTGGTAATCGGACGGATGGGTGCTGACGGGACAATCTCTCTGGAGGAGCCCAACAAACTGCTGCCGCCGTCCGGACAATACAGGGTCTGTTTGAATGACAGCCCGCAAACACTACAGATCTCGCCGGGAGGCCGCCTTCATCCGGAAGGAGCGACTCCGGCTGTGGGAGAAAAGGTTTTTCTGACGTTTTGATACCGGGTCGGCAACTGCCGATCATGCTTAAAAATTCGAAACTATGCTGGAGGGAGAATTCAAATTCAGAGTCTGGTACAAAGATACCGATCAAATGGGAATCATGCACCATTCAAATTACATTTGCTATTACGAAGCGGCCCGTTCGGAGTTGATGCGCAGTCTGGGAACCTCCTATGCCCAAATGGAGCAGGAGGGGGTGATGATGCCCATTCTGGAGGTACACTCCAAATACCTGCGTTCAGCCCACTACGACGAACTGATCTCCGTACGCATCATGTTGCGCGAGCTGCCGATGGCCCGTATCACCTTCGAATACGAGATCTATAACGAACAGCGGGAGCTGCTCAACACCGGCAGCACGGTGCTGGGGTTCATCAACAGCCAGACACGGCGTCCGTGCCGGGCACCGCGCAACTTCGTCGAGCTGCTTGAAAAAAACATGTAATCGGGAAACGGAACAGAGAAACACCTAAAACCAATTCACCATATGGATTCTAAAGAGATTATCGTCGTTATTATTTCCGCTCTTGCCGCCGGGATACTGGCCCCGATGATCACACGCTGGGTGCTGAAGTGGCAGAAACAGAAACGCCTGAAACTGCTCAAGGATAACGGAAAAATGGACATGATGGACGAATTTGTCCGAAAGAATGAAAAGAACTAAACGGGACCGTCCGGTCGAGTAAAATATCGGGACTCGTTCTTGCGATAAAAAGAAAGAGGCTGCCCCTTAGCAGAGGCAGCCTCTTTCTTTTTATCGGCAGGTTTTGCCGCTCTATTTTTCGATCAGGGAGATGCTTCGCTGGATGAAATCCGTCAGATTCTTGCCTTTCAACAGGCCGTTCGAAAGCAGCGCCAGATCGATGATCTGTTTCACGAGCTTGTTCTCGCGGCCGATCTCCTGCAGTCGGGTATCACGCTCGTCGCGCAACGTAACGACCTTCTTCGAGAGTTCCTCGCGCATCGACTTCTCTTCGGGGGTCAGATCGGACTCCTTCTTCTCCTTGATCACCTCCTCGAAACGTTTCTCCTCGGCCACAGCCGCATCGATCTTCTTGGTGATGCTCTTCAACTTGTCGCCATAGCTCTTCTCGGTCGCCCCCAGAATATCGATGA
Organism: Candidatus Alistipes avicola; assembly: GCA_019118565.1. GTDB lineage: Bacteria > Bacteroidota > Bacteroidia > Bacteroidales > Rikenellaceae > Alistipes > Alistipes avicola. The sequence continues at coordinate 135,687 of DWYR01000009.1, forward strand.
CGATAGGGTGGTTGCCGTTTACGGCGATCGTGAAGTTATCGGGCATCTGGCTGTAGAACTGACTCATACCGCCGCCGCTCATCGCCGCCATCTCCTTCATTCGGCGCATCATCTCGTTCTGGGTGATAACGACCGGTGCCGCATCGGGAGCCATCGCCTCGAACGAAATGTTGTAGTGGATCTTCTCGTCCTTGGGCATCTGGCTTTCGAATACCGGACGCATCAACTCCTGCTGCGCCTCGCTCAGAGACATCTTCAGCGCATCCTCCTTCTGAATCAGTTTGTCGATCACGTCGCTGTCCACACGCACGAAACGGCAATCCTTATTCTTCATCTCGAACCAGTTGATGTAGTGGTTGTCGAGCTGTCCGTCCATAACCAGCACGTCGTACCCCTTGCTCTTGGCCGATTCGAGGAAGGAATTTTTCTCAACCGGATCATCCACATAGAGATATACGATCGTATTATGCTTGTCAGTCTGTTTCTCCTTGACCGCCTCGCGATACTCGTCGGCCGTAAAGTATTTGCCCTCGACATTCTTCCAGAGCATGAATCCGGTCGCTTTCTCGGCGAACTTCTCGTCGGTGATGATACCGTACTCGATAAAAATCTTCAGATCGTCCCACTTGGACTCGTAGTCGGGACGCATCGTATTGAAGAGCTCCTGCAGGCGGTCGGCCACCTTACGGGTGATGTAGCTCGAAATCTTCTTCACGTTGGCATCGCTCTGCAGATAGCTACGCGAAACGTTGAGCGGAATATCCGGCGAGTCGATCACACCATGCAGCAGGGTCAGATACTCCGGGACGATTCCCTCGACCTGATCGGTTACATAGACCTGATTCGAGTAGAGTTGGATCTTGTTCTTCTGAATCTCGAAGTTGTTGCGGATCTTCGGGAAGTAGAGAATACCGGTCAGGTGGAACGGGTAGTCGATGTTCAGATGGATCGAGAAGAGCGGCTCGTCGCACAGCGGATAGAGCTCATGGTAGAACTCCTTGTACTGGTCGGCCGTAATATCGGTCGGCTTGCGTGTCCAGAGCGGATCCACGTCGTTGATAATGTTGTCTTTCTCCGTATCGACATACTTGCCGTCCTTCCACTCCTTGACTTTTCCGAAAGCGATCGGCACAGGCAGGAAACGGCAATATTTGCGCAACAACTCCTCGACCTTCGCCTCTTCGCCATACTCCATCGTATCTTCCGACAGATGCAGGACGATGGTCGTCCCCCGGTCGCGATCCCCGGCGATCTCCTCCATCTCGTACTCGGGCGAACCCTGGCAGCTCCAGTGCACCGCCTTGCTGTTCTCACGGTAGGAGCGGGTGAAGATCTCGACCTTGTCGGCTACCATGAAAGCCGAATAGAAGCCCAATCCGAAGTGGCCGATGATCGCCTGATCCTTGTATTTGGCCATGAACTCCTCGGCACTCGAGAAGGCGATCTGGTTGATATAACGATCCACCTCGTCGGCCGTCATACCGATACCACGGTCGGTGATGGTCAGTGTCTTGGCCTCCTTGTCGGCAGCCACACGGATGGTCAGGTCGCCCAATTCGCCCTTCACTTCGCCCATCGACGAGAGCGCCTTGAGTTTCTGTGTCGCATCCACGGCATTGGAGATCAACTCACGCAGAAAAATCTCATGGTCGGAATAGAGGAACTTTTTGATGACGGGGAATATGTTCTCGGTTGTAACCCCGATTTTTCCGTTTTTCATAGATTTATCGTGTTTTTATTTTTGTTCGTTTCCTCCAATGGGGTTACAAACGATGTGCCACCCCGCGTCGGGATGACAATCTGTCAGTATCCTGCCAAAAAGAAACGGCAGGGAATCAAATCCCTGCCGTTTTACCCGCATACACTCATAGGATTAAAAGAGTGCGTCAAGTTTCTTTTTCAGATCGGCTTTCGAGCAAGCGCCAACCTGCTTGTCAACCACCTGGCCGTTCTTGATGAATACAACGGTCGGGATGTTGCGTACGGAGAACTGAGCGACTACGTCGTCGTTATTGTCCACATCGCATTTACCGATGATAGCCTTGCCCTCATACTCGGCAGCCAGCTCGTCGATGATCGGAGATACCATGCGGCAGGGACCGCACCACTCTGCCCAGAAGTCGATTACGACCGGAAGTTCGGACGATTTGATTTCCTGAAAATTGTCGTTTGTGATTGCTAATGCCATAATTCAATTTGTTTTTACAGATTATTAAACGATCGTATATTTAAATTCATTGTCTTCGATGAATGAAATCAGGCTTTGCGTCAGGCTGATCTTGTGCTTTTTCGAGAACATATTGACGCTGACCCTCGATTCGGGATCATAGACGTTCACCCGCAGGGTAGTGGGACCGTCGGATTCGATCACCCGCTTCTGCAACTCCTCGATCATATCCTGGGTAATATCGTCCAGACGCAGCTGGAGGTGCATCTCCTTGATCGACTCGCGCATCTCGGAGAGCTGCATCATCGAGGTGATCTTGAACTCCAACTCCTTTTCGTTGTAGAGTTTCGGTTGTACCTTTCCCCGAACGAAGAGGAAGTAATCGTTGAAGAGATACTTGCGGAAGTTCTCATAGTCCTTGCCAAACAGGGCGAACTCATGCGTTCCGTTATAATCCTCGAGGGTGAACTTGCCCCACGGCTTTCCCGTCTTCGACACCAGATTTTGGGCACTGATCACCATACCCGCCACCGCGATCTCTTGACCGCGCATGGACTCCAGATTCTCCAGGTCCGTCAACTGCGTCTTGCACATATTGCGGATGATGATCGCATAGTCATCGAGCGGATGGGCCGAAAGATAGAGTCCGATCACCTCCCGTTCCTTGTTCAGCGTTTCGAGTACGCTCCAATCGGCACAGGCCGGAACGGTCGGGATCTGAATATCGACTTGTCCGTCCCCTCCGCCAAAAAGACTCTGCTGCGCATTGTTCTTTTCGCTCTGGTAACGTTGACCGTAGCGTACCAACAGATCAAGGAACGGTGTGGCATTCGCGTCGCGCGCATCCGATCCGAAGAATTTGCAGCGATGGAATCCGGTGATCGAGTCGAACGCTCCGGCGTAAGCCATATTCTCCAGACACTTGCGGTTTACGACCGAGAAGTTCACCCGCTCCATGAAGTTGTAAATATCCTTGAACCGGCCGTTTTGCTTGCGCTCCTCGACAATGCTCTGGACGGCAGCCTCGCCGACACCCTTCACGGCCGCCAAACCGAAACGGATATCACCCGCCTTGTTCGACGAGAAGTTCAGCATCGACTCGTTAATGTCGGGGCCGAGTACCCGGATTCCCATACGCTTACACTCGTTCATGTAAAGCGTTACCGTCTTGATATCCGAGAGGTTTCGACTGAGCAGGGCCGCCATGAATTCGGAAGGGTAGTGTGCCTTCAGATAACCGGTCTGGTAGGCCACATAGGCGTAACAGGTCGAGTGTGACTTGTTGAAGGCGTAGGAGGCAAACGCCTCCCAGTCGCTCCAGATCTTTTCACAGATCTTGGCATCATGCCCGCGCTTGCCGCAGCCTTCGATGAACTTGGGCTTCATCTTGTCCAGCACGGCACGTTGCTTCTTACCCATCGCCTTTCGCAACGTATCGGCCTCACCGCCGGTAAATCCGGCCAGCTTCTGCGAGAGCAGCATGACCTGCTCCTGATAGACCGTAATACCATAGGTATCGCTCAGATACTCCTCCATATCGGGAATATCGTAGGTTACCGGCTCACGGCCGTGCTTGCGGGCGATGAAGTTCGGGATATACTCCATCGGGCCGGGCCGATAGAGGGCGTTCATGGCGATCAGGTCCTCGAAACGGTTGGGCTTCAGGTTTCGCAGGTGCTTTTTCATACCGACCGACTCGAACTGGAACAGACCGGTGGTATCGCCGTGGCTGAAGACTTCGTAGGTAGGCGCGTCGTCCAGCGGGATCGAATCGATATCCAGATCGATCCCATGCACATCCTTGACATTGCTCACTGCGTCCTTGATGATCGAGAGCGTACGCAATCCGAGGAAGTCCATCTTGATCAGGCCGACACTTTCGACTTCCTTACCCTCGAACTCCACCACGTTCAGATCGGCATCCTTGGCAATGGCCATCGGGGCGAAATTCTCCAGGTCGTCCTGACCGATGATTACGCCACAGGCGTGCACACCCGTCTGCCGAATCGAACCTTCGAGCTTTTCGGCATATTTCAGTGTATTGCGAATCAGCGGGTTGGGGGAGTTTCGCTCGGCGGCCAGCTCCGGCGACTCCTTGTAGCAGAAATCAAACGGGGTCTCTCCGGCTTTCTTGTCCGGAGTAACCCGATCGGGAACCAGCTTGGCAAGCCGGTCGCTCTCCGAAAGGGCCAGTCTTTCGACTCGTGCCACATCCCGGATGGCCAGTTTCGGGGCCATCGTTCCGAACGTAACGATCTGGGCGACACGTTTCTGACCGTACTTCTGCACGCAGTAGTGCAGCACGTCGTTTCGGCCATCCTCATCGAAATCGACATCGACATCCGGCAGTGAAATACGTTCCGGATTGAGGAATCGCTCGAACAGCAGGTCGTATTTGAGGGGATCTATATTCGTAATCTTCAAGCAGTAGGCCACCACGGATCCCGCCGCGGAACCACGTCCCGGGCCGACCGACACACCCATCTCGCGAGCCGCCCGGATATAGTCCCACACAATGAGGAAGTATCCCGGGAATCCCATCCATTCGATGGTCTTCAGCTCATACTGGATTCGTTTTTCGACCGCCTCGTCGAGCACCTCTCCATAGCGTACGTGAGCTCCTTTATAGGTCAGGTCCTTCAGGTAGCAGAACTGTTTGGCCACCATCAGTTTCTCCTTCCAGGCCGGATTCTCTTCGGCCCAGGCCTCGAGCTCCTCCACACTGCCGCACGCGGCGATCCGGTCGAGCTGCTCCTGCTCTTCGATCTTCTTGACCAGCGACTCGCGCAACTCGTCGAGCCCCATGTGGAAATCGTCCGGGGGAGGGAAGTTGGGCATCAGGGGCTTGTGCGTCAATTCATACGACTCGACCTTGTCGGCAATCTCGAGTGTCGTTGCCAAAGCCTCCGGATGGTCCGGAAAGAGCCGCAGCATCTCTTCGGGAGATTTCAGATACTCCTGGAAAGTATAGCGCATACGGTTCGGATCGTCCAGATCGCGTCCCGTATTGAGACAGATCAAATGGTCGTGTGCTTCGGCATCCTCAGCCAGGATAAAGTGCACGTCGTTCGAACAGATGTATTTGATGCCGCACTTGGCCGAAAGTTCCAACAGCACCTTGTTGACGAGGAGCTGGTTCTCATAGACATCGGCATCCTTGCGCGGATCGCCCGACGGATGGAGCTGCAATTCGAGGTAGTAGTCCTCACCGAATACCCCCTTGAACCAGCGAACCACCTTTTCGGCCTCTTCCACGTCGCCGCGCATGATAGCCTGGGGCACCTCGCCTCCCAGACAGGCCGAGCAGCAGATCAAACCCTCGTGATACTGTTCGAGCAGCTGTTTGTCGATACGGGGTTTGTAGTAGAAGCCTTCGGTAAAGGAGTAGGAGACGATCTTGCAGAGGTTGTGATATCCGGCCAGGTTCTTTGCCAACAGGATCAGGTGGTCACCGGCCTTCTCGTCCTTGTCCTTCTCGAAACGGTTGCGCACCACATAGACTTCGCACCCCAGAATAGGCTTGATACCGGCCGAGACTGCCGTATCGTGAAAGTTCTTCACACCGTACATATTTCCGTGGTCCGTGATGGCCAACGCTGTCATACCCAACTCCTTGGCCCGTTTTACCAGCGGCCCGATCGCCGCAGCGCCATCCAGAATCGAGTATTGTGTATGTACGTGCAGGTGTACGAAATCAGGCATTGTCTCCTTAGTTTTCAGGTCACGAAACAGAGCGGACTCTCGCTCCGACGACTACAAAGATAGGATAAAATATGGAACAAATCCTTGGAAAAAAAGATAAAAATATCTCCCCTTTCGCTATCGTTTTGAAAATGAACGAACCCCGGAATTCGTGGCAAGGATCTTGCTTTATTCGAATAAAAATCGTAAATTTAAATAGATAAAAAAGGGATCGTTTTCGCAAGGGATTCGTCATACCTTTTTGGGGGAGAAGACGTATCCGGACGCCGAAAAAAAGCACATGGATAACAACCGTAAAAACGCTGCAACTATGGGAAACGAAAGTAAATTGATCGTTCTACGGGAATGGAATACGGTAATGGAGGCCGAAATGGCAAAATCGATTCTGGAGAGTGCCGGCATCTTCTCCACGATCCAGAATGAATATATGTCGTCCATCTATCCGATCGGCACCATGCCGGCTCAGTTACTCGTCAAGGAGGAAGATGCCGAGCAGGCTCGCGCACTGCTCGACAAGATGCAATAACAGAAATTCCGGTCTATCTGTTCCAGATGGCCCAGGCACCTTCCGCCTGACGGAAGAGCATCTGCAATCCATTGCAGGTATGTGCCTGCCGTTGCTCCCCATAGCGGAGGAACTGCGTCTGTTCGGGATTGTAGATCAGATCGAAGAGGTAATGCGAGGGGGTTACGAATGCATAGGGAATGCTCGGAGCCTCCTCGATTTTCGGATACATACCTACCGGCGAAGTATTGATAATCAGATGGTGCGAGGCAATCACCTCCTCCGTAAGATCATCATACGTATAGTTTCCCTGCCGGGGATTGCGCGAAACCAAATCGAACGGCAGCTCCATCTGCGCCAGGGCATACTGTACAGCCTGCGCAGCGCCACCCGTACCGAGTACAAGCGCCCGGTCAATCTCGGCCGCTCCGAGAAACTCCTCGAGCGAAGAGCGGAATCCCAGCACATCGGTATTGTAGCCTACTAGTTTCGTCCCCTCGCGGCGTACGCAATTCACCGCTCCGATTGCACGCGCTTCGGGCGAAAGGTCATCCAACAACGGGATAATCTGCTGCTTGTAGGGAATCGTCACATTGAATCCCCGCAGTTCCGGTTCGGCAGCAAGCAGCTCCTGCAACTTGTCCAGCGAGGGCAATTCATAGAGATCATAGCGACAATCCGCAATCCCTTCCCGCTCAAACTTCCGGGCGAAATAGGTTGCCGAGTAGGAGTGCCCAAGGGGATATCCGATCAAACCGTAGCGTTTCATAATCTATCTTTTTATCTGTTTCCGGCACCGAACTTACGGGCAACCCGCGTGCCGACATACTCAATGACATAAATCAGGGCGAAACCGGCCCCCGCCAGCACAACAGCCTGCCACAACTGGGCATCGACTCCGGTAAGGGCCTCGAAGCGTCCCGGCATCACGTTTCGCTCGACGAGCGGGAGCATCGTCCCGTGGCTGTCCATATAGCTTTCGACCGTCTCTTTCCAGGGCCAAACCTTGTTGAGCGATCCGATCATGAAACCCATCAACAGGGCGACCGTTACGTTCTTGTATCGGCGTAATAGCCAGGAGAGCAGGTGCGAGAAGCTGATGATACCGACCGCGACACCCACCCCGAAGAGGGCCAGGATTCCGATCTTCAATTCGCCGACCGCCTGGATGATAAACTGGTATTTACCAAGAAGCAACAGGATGAAAGCGCCCGAAATACCGGGCAGGATCATGGCACAGATGGCAATGGCACCGGAGAGCATGATAAACCACCAGTCGTTCGGCGTCTGGGTCGGTGAAGCGACCGTAATCCAGTAGGCGAGAGCTGCTCCGACGAGCAATCCGATCAACGACTGCCAGTTCCACTGTTCCACCTCACGGGCGATCCAGATAGTCGAAGCGACGATCAGACCGAAGAAAAAGGCCCACACCTCGATAGGGTGGTTTTTCAACAGGTAGTCCATCAACCGCGCCAGCGAGAAGATGGCGATACCGATACCGAGCAACACCGAGAAGAGGAATTTTCCGTTGATGTGCCGCCAGAACTCACCGATGCGGAACTTGCACAACAGTCGGAGTGCCGTCACGTCGAATTTGCGGATCGAGTCGATCAGCTCGCCGTAAATTCCCGAGATGAAAGCGATCGTTCCGCCGGAGACACCCGGCACGACATCGGCCATACCCATGGCACAGCCCTTCAGCATCAAAAGCAGGTATTTATACATACTGTAAAGATGTTTTATACTTAATTTCCCACGACGAAAATCCGTCCGGGAATGTATCAGAAACGGTCCCCGGTTTCGCCGATGCAAAGATAAAAATTTTATTCCTATTTCAAAAAGCGACATCTGCTCCCAGCGGATATAGACACGCTCATTACCGATACCCCTCCAGAATACCGCCGCCGACCACCCGGTCACCGCAATACAATACTACGGGCTGTCCGATTGCCGGGGCCCAGGCCGGATCATCCAGTTCAATTCGAATGCCGGATCGGGTAGGGATTACAACAGCCCCTGCAGCCGGATTCCGACCGATTCCCCGAATAACCACCTGTAGATCCCTCGTCGCAAACACCTCGTCGGGATCGACCAGTCGGCATTGGCCAGCCTCCAGCGTTGCATGAAATAACTCATTATTTGTCCCAACAATCAGTCTGTTACTTTCTGCATCTATTCCTACTACCGCATATCCGCCCGGAAGATTCAGCCCCCGTTTCTGTCCGATCGTATAAAGGGCAACTCCATCATGCCGACCCAAAGTCCGTCCTTCCGAATCGACAATCTCTCCCGACACGAACGCTCCGGCTCGGCGTTGCAGAAAATCGCACACCGACTCCCTTCCCAAAAAACAGATACCCATACTTTCCCGCCGATCCGAAGATTGCGCAGCCACCTCCTGCTTGATAACATTTCCCATCGGAGTAACGGTACGCGCCAGAATCTCCTGCGGAAGATCCCACAAATAGTAGGATTGATCTTTCCGGAGATCTGTCGCCCGCGTCACATAATATTTCCCGTTCTGCTGTGTAATACGGAAATAGTGGCCTGTTGCCAGGAAGGGTATGCCGAGCGCATCGGCCTCTGCGGCCAGATAAGGCCACTTGATCCGACTGTTGCAGCGCGTGCAAGGGGCCGGTGTACGGCCATGCCGATAACTGTCGGTAAAATAATCGACCACCTCTCGCCCGAACGTATCGCGGACCGATCGCACGCGAAGCGGTACGGACAACTCCCCGGCACGCCGTTGAGCCTTATCCAACAGCGATCTGTCGCCTGTCATATCAAGTGTAAGTGCAGTTATATCATATCCCTGGTCGCGCAATAACGAAACAGCGGCCGAGCTGTCAATGCCGCCGCTGAATCCCAATATAACCCGTCTCTCATTCATGAATTGAGCACACTCCCTTGAATCAATGTTGCACTCCTTCGGCAGGAGGGGCTAAAAGCGGTGCCCCCAACTGCTCCCAGTTCCGCAATATCTCCATTGCACGCGAAAACTCCCGATCTTCGCCCTGCTGCTGGAGCGAACGCAGCAAGTACTCCTCTCCATACAACCGACCGGCCAAAATTGCCTTGAGCCATTGCCGGCAATACAACCCCTCGATGCGACTTACAGGAGGCTCCACCTGCAGAGTGCGGGCATACGATACCAAACTGTCGAACAGCTCCGGCATCAAATCCTCTCTCTCTTCAAATTGGGTGAAATCGGGATACTTTGCCAGGATCGCCTGTCGGTTCCGGTCCAGATAGCCTTGCAGAAACACGAACAACTTGTCATCCTGCGATAAACGACCCAAGAACGGAGTACGCAGCGTATCCATGTCGAGAATCACATCAGGCTGGATCCCGCCGCCACCGTAGACCGTACGTCCCGAACGCAAAGTTTTGAAAGCGGGCGCATTCTCCGCCACACTGTCCGGAAGCCGTTTCAAATGATACGCATCCCGATCGCCCCCCTTGACATAAGGACGCTGGATGACACGTCCCGACGGGGTATGATAACGGGCGATAACCAACCGCAGGGCCGATGCATCGTTCAACATATATTGCCGCTGTACGAGGCCCTTCCCGAAACTGCGATGACCGACAATCACGGCCCGATCCCAATCCTGCAGGGCTCCGCTGACGACCTCGCTGGCCGAAGCCGAATACTGATCAATCAACACGACAATATGCCCGTCTTCCGGGAAGATAGCCTGATTGCGAGCCGTATAGACCTTGGGTTTGACCCCGCGTCCTTCCGTAGAGACAATGCGCGTCCCTTTCGGCAAGAAGAAGTCACACATCCCGATGGCCGCATTAAAAACGCCGCCGCCGTTTCCGCGCAGATCCAGAATCATATTCTTCATCGGGGAGAGCCGGGCATACGCCTCCTGGAACTCACGCATCGTCGTCTGTGCGAAACGGGAAACCCGAATATATCCGGTCGTTGAATCGACCTTGTAGGCGGCCATGACCGAGGGGAGGGTGATTGTCTGTCGAACTATTTCCAGATGGATCGTATCCCATACGTTAGGGCGCAACACGTCGACCTCTGCTTTCGACCGAACAGTACCACGCAATCCTTCGAGAACCTTATCTCGCTCCTCCAGATGTTCCGACACATATTCCCCGTTCACCCGGACAATCCGGTCGTCCGGCAACATTCCGGCTTTCGCCGCAGGTCCATCCGGCCGGACAGAGGCTACGACCAACGAATCGCCGACCCAAAGCGTTCCAATGCCGATTCCGGCAAAACGTCCCTTGTAGACCTCCTCGAAACGGGCCAGCTCCTCCGCCGTCACATATTCGGTATGCGGATCGAGCTGCTGCACCATACTGCGGATTGCCTCCTCGGCCAGTGGAGCCATATCCACCGAATCGACGTACATCCGTGCAATCCGATCGTACACCGAGGTCAGTTTGGAAAGTGCGCGCTGCAAACTCCGTTCAGGATTTGCAGCCTGGCTCGCCATGCAAAAACAGAGTACGGCCAGCAATAAACCTGCGACCCGTTTCATCTTTTTTAAATGCAGACTAACGGAATTTTGCCGCCAGATCCGAGAAAACCATCTTCGTCTGCTCGCCACTATTCATATCTTTCAAAGTCACCATTTTCTCCTCAAGTTCATGACTTCCGATAATGACGACGAACGGAATGTTGCGACGGTTGGCATACTCGATCTGTTTTCTCATCTTGCTGCACTCGGGGTAGATCTCCGCGGCAACACCACAGGCACGCACTTTGGCCAACAATCGCAAAGATACCAACTCTTCAGCCTCACCCAAATTGGTAAAAAGCACCTGGGTCGAACATGAAATGTTGTCGGGGAAGAGTTCCAGCCCGGTCATTACGTCGTAGATTCGGTCGGCTCCGAAAGAGATACCGACACCCGAGGTGTTCGGCAGACCGAAGATTCCGGTCAGGTCGTCATAACGGCCACCTCCGCAAATCGATCCGATCGCATAATCGAGCGCCTTGACCTCGAAAATGGCCCCCGTATAATAGTTCAGACCACGGGCCAGCGAAATGTCGAGTTCAATAGGCAGGTCAATGCCCAACTGCTGGATATATCCGAAGATCGTTTCGATTTCGACAATACCCTGCAAACCGACGGTAGAACTGCCGATTGTCTCGCGCAATGTTTTCAACTTCAAATCATTGCTTCCGCTAAGCTCAAGTATCGGTTGCAGTTTGGCAATCGCCTCATCTTCGAGTCCGCGTTCCCGCAACTCCTCTTTCACGCCCTCCAGACCGATCTTCTCCAACTTGTCGATCGCCACCGTAATGTCGATCATCTTGTCGGCATGACCGATCGTCTCGGCAATACCGTAGAGGATCTTGCGGTTGTTCATCTTAAGCGTCACCCGAATGCCGAGTGCCTCGAAAACCTGCTGTACGATCTGGATCAACTCCACCTCGCAAAGCAATGAACGCGTCCCGATCACATCGACATCGCACTGGTAGAACTCACGGTAACGCCCTTTTTGCGGACGATCCGCACGCCATACGGGTTGTATCTGGTAACGCTTGAACGGAAACGAAATCTCGCTCTGATGCTGTACCACATAGCGGGCGAAAGGGACCGTCAAGTCGTAACGCAATCCCTTTTCGCAGATTTTCGATGCGGTACGCAAACCCGCATCATCCAGTCCGGCCGTATAGTCTCCGGAGTTCAGGATCTTGAAAATCAACTTATCGCCTTCGTCGCCATATTTACCCAGCAGGGTAGAGAGGTTCTCCATCGCGGGAGTCTCCAGCGGCGCGAATCCAAAGGTGCGGAACACCCCACGGATCGTATCGAAGATATATTGGCGGCGCAACATCTCCTGTGCGGAGAAGTCTCGCGTGCCTTTCGGAATCGACGGTTTTTGTGCCATTGTATCTGTTATTATTTCGTTAAACCTTTGTATCCGGAGTCCTTTTACAAGAGGGTTACGGACTCCGACAGTTTGAATTACTCGACCAATTTCTTGTACTTCACGCGATGAGGCTGCGTATCGCCGCCCTGGGCACGTTTCCATGCCTCGTATTCGCTGTAGGAGCCTTCGTAGAAGACCACCTTCGAATCACCTTCGAACGAAAGGATATGCGTGGCGATACGGTCGAGGAACCAACGGTCGTGGGAGATCACCACGGCGCAACCCGCAAAATTCTCCAGACCCTCCTCAAGCGCGCGCAACGTATTGACATCGATATCGTTGGTCGGCTCGTCCAGAAGCAGTACGTTGCCCTCCTCTTTCAGGGCGAGGGCCAGGTGCAGGCGGTTACGCTCACCACCTGACAACATGCCGCACTTCTTCTCCTGGTCGGCTCCCGTAAAGTTGAAGCGGGCCACATAGGCGCGGGCCGGGACCTGACGGTTGCCCAGCTGGATCAAATCGCTGTTCTGCGAGATCACCTCATACACGGTCTTTTCGGGATCGATCGACTTGTGCTGCTGGTCGACATAGGCCAACTTGACGGTCTGACCCACGGTGAAAGTTCCCGAGGTCGGCTGTTCGAGCCCCATAATCATCCGGAAAAGGGTAGTCTTACCCGTACCGTTCGGACCGATCACACCGACAATGCCGGCAGGCGGCAGCGAGAAGTTCAACCCCTCATAGAGAACCCGATCGCCAAAGGCCTTCGACACATCGTGCGCCTCGATCACCACGTCGCCCAGACGGGGACCGTTCGGGATGAATATTTCGAGTTTCTCCTCTTTCTGTTTCGTATCCTCGTTCATCAACTTGTCATAGGCCGACAGACGCGCCTTGCTCTTGGCATGACGACCGGCCGGAGACATGCGTACCCACTCCAACTCCCGTTCGAGGGTTTTGCGACGTTTCGACTCCTGCTTCTCCTCCATCTCCAGACGCTTGGTCTTCTGCTCCAGCCAGCCCGAGTAGTTTCCCTTCCAGGGGATACCCTCACCACGGTCGAGCTCCAGAATCCAACCCGCCACGTTGTCCAGGAAGTAACGGTCGTGCGTAACGGCGATGACCGTACCCTTGTATTGCTGAAGGTGCTGCTCAAGCCAGTCGATCGACTCGGCATCGAGGTGGTTGGTCGGCTCGTCCAGAAGCAGCACATCGGGCTGCTGCAAAAGCAGACGGCAAAGGGCCACACGACGGCGCTCACCTCCGGAGAGCACCTTGATGCTCTGATCCGGATCGGGGCAGCGAAGGGCATCCATCGCACGCTCCAGCACGCTGTCCAACTCCCAACCGTTCACGTGGTCGATCTGTTCATACAACTCGCCCTGACGCTCGATCAGTTTGGCCATCGTATCGTCGTCCATCGGCTCGCAGAGTTTCTGGTTGATCTCCTCGTACTCCTTGAGCAGCGCTACGGTCGAGGCACATCCCTCCTCGACAACCTCGCGCACGGTCTTCGCATCGTCCAGATGCGGCTCCTGCTCCAGGTAGCCGACTGTATAGCCGGGCGAGAAGACCACTTCGCCCTGATAGTTCTTGTCGATACCCGCGATGATCTTCATCAGAGTCGATTTACCCGATCCGTTCAGACCGATGATACCGATCTTCGCACCATAGAAAAACGAGAGGTAGATGTTGTTCAATACCTTTTTTTGGTTGGTGAAGGTCTTGCTTACGCCGACCATCGAAAAGATGATTTTTTCGTCTGCCATATACTTGTTTTGATTATTATCGTATTACCGGATCGTCCACGTATTCTCACCGGGACGATCGGAGCATCTGCAAAGATACAAAAAGGAGAGGGTAGAGACAAATCAAAAAAGATGATTTCCACCCTGTTTTTCAAAAAAAAGAGAATACAAAATCGCATTCTCTTTTTCCAAAACATTTCAAGCAGCTGTTTTCCTCTGCCTCGTCATCAATAGCGTTTGATGTCGTCAAACGTTTCAGGCGGCGGTCCCTGAGGCTTAAGCCGCAGGGGGAAAACATAGGATACCCGAATGGGAATACCCATCATATAACCCGGAGTCCATTTTCCGGACGTCTTTAAAATGGCACGTTGCACCTGACGTTCCAGCGTGGGATCGGTCGATTCCAGAACCTTTCCGATGGTAACGCTACCATCGCGTTCAACAAAGAACTCCACCAGAACTTCATATTCCTTGTGCAACATACCCTCATGCAGTTGAATACGGCCAACCACATAATCATAAAGCACCTGCATTGATTTTTTCCCGTTCCCCTTGTAGGAAGGAGATACGACAGCACCCGGGAGAAGAGTAAAATCAACGAGCAATGTTACATTATAAAAGATTTTCCGCCTTTCAAGTACTGCCGGATAAAATGTTCCCATTTCAGCCAGGGTCGCTATCACCAACTCCTTGCTACGCTCTGTCGGGAAATAGGTCTCGCCCCCATATGAAAGCGGGAATTCGGGATTGACACATTACCCCAGCGTATCAATCGTAAAGGTTACGATGGCATTCTTCGACAGTTCATTGACCTTATATCCTTCGCGGACCATCACACCGACCATTTTCTGATGAAAAACATCCGCCACGTCATCAAAACTACCTCCGTCAGGTAATCGGGGATCCACAATTTGCGCTTTTGCGACCAGACAGGTAGCCAAACAAGCAATACTAAGAAGTAATAATCGTTTCATATATCAGGGTTAGTTTTTGCAAAGCCACGACAAAGATAATCTTATTATTTATAAAGAAGAGCTATTCCGTGAGTTCGAAAGCGGCCATAAGAAATACCAATAGACACATAAAAAAAATAAATAATGGTTTTTTATGGAGATATATCCCGAATTCCCCTATATTTGCATACGAGAAAAAAGTCACACAATCTAAAACTGCATAGTTATGAAAAGTATTAAGGGCTCCAAGACGGAGCAGAATCTTCTCAAATCATTTGCCGGCGAGAGCCAGGCACGTTCGCGTTATACGTTCTTCTCGAGCGTAGCCAAGAAAGAGGGTTACGAGCAGATTGCCGCAATTTTCATGGAGACGGCCGAGCAGGAGAGAGAGCACGCAAAACGCTTCTTCAAATTCCTCGAGGGAGGTCCGGTAACCATCACGGCAGAATACCCGGCAGGTAAGATCGGTACCACGCAGGAGAACCTGCTGGCTGCGGCCATGGGTGAGAAAGAGGAGTGGGAGATGCTCTACCCCGAGTTCGCAAAAATCGCCGAGGAGGAGGGGTATCCCGAAGTTGCCCGTGCCTTCAAACAGATTGCAAAAGTTGAGGCCGAGCACGAAAGACGTTACCTGAAATTGCTCAGCCGCATGACTGACGGCAACTACTTCAAGCGTGACGGCAAGATCTGGTGGCAGTGCCGCAACTGCGGATTCATCTGCGAGGCAAGCGAGGCTCCGAAGATTTGCCCGGCTTGCGAGCATCCGCAGGCGTTCTTCGAGCCGATGAAGGACAACTATTAATCGTCATGTCGGGAATTACTCCCGGCAACAAGAAAAAAGGTCGGATCTTCAAAAGATTCGGCCTTTTTATTTGCCGACGGCTCCAGAACCCGCAACGGTATGGACAACTTTCAGGGAAACGATATAATTTTGCAGGCGAAAAAAACGGGAACCATCATGAACACTCAGCGCGAAGGCGGAAATTTCAAGGGAATCATCTGTGCAATCATCTCGTCCGGAACCTTCGGACTCATTCCACTCTTTTCTATTCCCTTGCTCCTGTCGGGACTCTCATCCCAAACCATTCTTTTCTGGCGCTTCGTACTGGCAGCCCTGATGATGGGTATCGTTGCATTGGCAACCAAACGTTCATTCCGAATCTCCCTGCATGAGGTCTGGACACTTCTGCTGTTGGCGGTCATGTACTCGGCAACAGCCCTGTGTCTATTACAATCCTACAACTACATTCCCAGCGGAGTGGCTACAACGATCAGCTTTCTCTACCCGCTGGCCGTCGCAATCGTCATGACCCTCTTTTTCCGGGAAAAAAGCTCCGTGTGGCTCTTCGTTGCCATTCTGATCTCGCTGGCAGGTGTCGCTTTGCTCTCATGGAACGGGGAAGGGATCGCCGGCAATCGGGAAACACTGGTCGGAATGGGGTATGCCGGACTTACCGTGATGACCTACATGGTCTATATCGTCGGGGTGATGAAGAGCAGCGTTTCACGACTCGATCCGATGATTCTGGCATTCTACGTCCTGCTCTTCAGTTCACTGTTCTTCCTGCTATATACAACCACCGGCAATGGATTCCAGACTCCGTCGACCTGGAATCAATGGCAAAATATGCTCCTGTTAGCGCTGATTCCGACCGTGCTTTCCAACCTGACGCTCGTACTGGCCATCCAGCAGATCGGCTCCACGATGACCTCCATCTTGGGATCCATGGAACCGCTCACCGCCGTATTGGTAGGAGTTTTCCGGTTCGGTGAAAGTTTCTCGCTCGACATGGCCATCGGACTGATCCTGATCATTTCGGCCGTCATGATCGTCATCCTGAATCCCGGACGCACGAAACGCCATACGGCCACGGCATAGGCCGACGGCGAATCCGATCCTATTTTTTACGTCGGGCCCGTCTGCTGCCGGGTCCTTCCGGGAACCATCCCTTTTCGACACGTTTACGTTGCTCGAACATCTCACCGATGCTCCAGAGCGACGAAGCACCCCATACGGCCAGCAGGGTAGACCACAGAATATTATCGACCAGCAGAGATCCCGCAACAGCGGCAATACCCATCACCAGGAAGATCCACCAGATGCGTACCCCGAAGTAAAACTCACCCTTGATGACCAACGGATGGAACAGTCCGATAATAAGGAATGTCGCCGCCCCGATCACGATTCCGGCCAAATTGTGTTCGATCAAAAAATTCATATGGGATTATTTCTTAAACATCAGATCAACAACTGTCAACAGCTGATTATTTACGGCGATACTTCAAGCGGAGGCTGTTCGTAACCACACTCACGCTGCTCAATGCCATCGCGGCCCCGGCAATCATCGGGTTAAGCAGGAATCCATTGACAGGATAGAGGATTCCGGCCGCAATGGGAACTCCGATCAGGTTGTAGATAAAGGCCCAAAACAGATTCTGGCGAATCGTGCGCACGGTCTGTTTCGAAAGGCGGATTGCCTCCGGGATCTTGTTCAGATCCGATGCTACGACCGTAATTTTCGCCACATCCATGGCAATATCGCTGCCGTGTCCCATGGCGATGCTAAGATCGGCCTGAGCCAGCGCAGCGCTGTCGTTGATTCCATCTCCGACCATTGCCACCTTGCGGCCCTCCTCTTGAAGGCGGCGGACAAACAGGGCCTTATCCTGCGGAAGCATCTCCGATTCGAAACGGTCGATCCCGACCTGAATCGCAATATGGCGAGCCGTCTCCCGGTTGTCCCCGGTCAGCATACAGACCTCGATGCCGGCAGCCTGCAAACGGCGCACCGCCTCTACCGAGGTATCCTTGACCCGATCCGTAATAGCAGCCACGGCCAGAGCCTGCTCGGCATCCGCGAACCAGACGATACTTTTATGCTCGGACGAAAGGCGCCAGGCCACCTCGTCCAGCTTCCGGGCAATCGTAATGCCGTTATCTTCCAGCATGCGGCTGTTCCCGACCATGTAGGTCTCGCCATCGACCACACCGCGAATACCACGTCCCGTCCGGCTCTCGAACTGCTGGACCTGCAGGTTGGATTCAATTCTGAAGTGCTGCACGATAGCCTCGGCCAGCGGATGTTCCGAAAGCCGCTCCAGACTGCAAAAAACCTCTTTCAAACGGTCGTCTCCATGCAGCCAGACCATATCGGTTACTACGGGGCATCCCTCTGTCAGGGTCCCCGTCTTATCGAGAACGACCGTATTGACCTTTCCCGCTATTTCGAGACTCTCCGCATCCTTGATGAGGATACCCAACTCGGCACCTTTCCCGATTCCGACCATAATGGCCGTAGGGGTAGCCAAACCCAAAGCACAGGGGCAGGCAATGATCAAGACGGTTACCAATGCCAGGAATCCATGCGTCAACCCCGTCTCCGGATCGAGCGTTACCCAAAGCACGAACGCAAGCAACGCCAATCCGATGATAACCGGGACAAACACCCCGGCCACCTTATCCACCAGTTTCTGTACGGGAGCCTTGCTTCCCTGCGCCTCCTGCACCATGCGGATGATCTGGGCCAGCATCGTCTCCGCTCCGACCTTGTCGGCCCGGAACTGGAAATACCCCTTCTGATTGATCGTACCGGCAAAAACCTTCGATCCGGCCTCCTTGCGCACGGCGACAGGCTCGCCGCTGAGCATACTCTCGTCGACATAGGATCCGCCCTCCATCACCGTACCATCGACCGGCACCCGATCGCCCGGGCGGACAAGCAAGATGTCACCGACCCGGATTCGATTGATCGGAATCTGGGCCTGCGAGCCGTCCTCGCGGATAATCTCGGCATTCCGGGGTTGCAGGCCGATCAGTTTTTTCAATGACGTTGCCGTATTCCCTTTGGCCTTCTCCTCCAACAACCGCCCCAATAGGATGAAGGCAACTATCACGCACGAGGCCTCGAAATAGACGTGCGGTTCGATTCCGTGTGCAAGCCAGAACTCGGGGAACAACAGGTTGAAGAGGCTGAACAGATAGGCGATTCCGGTACTGAGTGCAACGAGCGTATCCATCGTTGCCGATCCGTGGCGCAGTTGGGTCCAGGCATTGATGAAGAAACCGCGTCCCAACCAGAATACCACCGGGGTAGCCAACAGGGCCATGACCCAATCGCCATAAGGAGTCTCCATGAAAAACATTCCGATCGCGACGACCGGCAGCGACAGCAATACAGCCCAGAGCGTACGGCGCTTGAGTGAGCGATAAGCCTGAAGGTGTTTCTGCTCCAGCTGGTCCGATGTGTTGTCATCTATTTCGACGACCATATCATAACCTGCCTCCTGAACCGCCTTCCGAAGCATTTCGGGAGTCGTCAAGGTAGCGTCATATTCGACAGTTGCATTTGCAGCCGCCAGGTTGACGGCCGCCACGATTACACCGGGCTGCGCATTGAGTGTCTTCTCCACCCGTCCGGCACAACCGGCGCAACGCAAACCCTCGATCGGGAAGACCCGTTTCTCTATTTTACTTTTTACCATAAAGCCAAACGATCATGTTTCTACAAATATAGTGGAAAAAAGAGCTACTAAAACCGCTCTTTAAGAATTCCTTAAAAATATTTTGAAAGGTTTTGCCTATCTTTGCAAAAGGCAGGGTATGGCTCGGCACCGGCAAGTTCGGGAATTATCCTTCCCGGCACCCTTAAGTTTGCCAGCCTTCGTCTCCATCATATTTCGAAGCACGCACTCGCTATGATCTGGTTCGTAACCGCAATCTCGATTCTGTTTGCCATTGTCGACTGGCTGGTCTATCGGCGCAGAATCCGATACAAAAACAACTGCATCCGCAGAGGGTTCATCGGAATCGTCCTCGTATCCTATTTGCTGCCGATTCTTCTGATCGGCATTCAAACCCTGCTGCCCGACAACTCCACGGCCTGGATGAAGACAGCACAATGGATCATCTTTCTCTATTTGCTTCTGCAAAACTGCCGTCTGGGATATTACCTCGGGCTGCTCGTCGATCACCGCAGACAATTCAGCCGTACCGGAGTCGTATTGGCACTGGCCTGCGCCTTCATGCTGGTGTGGGGGGCGACCCACGGCCGGCAGGCAATCGTAGTCAATCGGGTAGAGGTCCAGTCCCCCCGTCTGCCCGGTTCGTTCGACGGATTGCGAATCGTACAATTCTCAGACCTGCATATCGGGACACTGATCAATCCGGAGAAAGAGATGAACCGCCTGGTCGATACGATCAATGCACTCCATCCCGACCTGATCGTCTTTACGGGCGATCTGGTCAATGTGCGCTATTCGGAGCTCACTCCGCGCTACCGTGAAATCCTCGGCCGTCTGCAAGCCCCTTACGGCATCCTCTCCGTATTGGGAAACCATGATGTGGGACGTTATATCAAGGATACGATTCAGCTTCCGGCCGACACCAGCACCCGGATGCTGGTCAAGACACAACAGGAGATGGGGTGGCACGTCCTCGAGAACGAAACAGTTTACCTGCACCGGGGCAATGATTCGATCTCGGTATCGGGCATCGCCTTCGATCGGGCGCAACACATCTACCGCCACCGGCGCAAAATCCCGGATGTAGAGCTGACAAGTGCATATCAGTCTATTCCGGAAGGGACGTACAATCTGACACTGGCCCACGTGCCGCAAATCTGGGAGGAGATCATCGCCAGCGGATACGGAGATCTGACGCTTTCGGGTCATGTCCACAGCATGCAGTTGCGCATCAACCTTTTCGGACGAGGATTATCGCCGGCCAGCTGGCTCTACAAACGCTGGAGCGGCCGATACGAAGATGGGCTGGGGCATACATTATATATTAACGACGGCATCGGATATGTCGGTTACCCGATGCGTTTAGGGGCTTATCCCGAAGTTACCCTGTTTATCTTGAAACGATGAAAATATTTGTCTCCACAGCCGTCTCCGCAGACGGATACCTCGACGACCGTTCTTCCGAGCGGTTGATTCTCTCCACCCCCGAAGACTGGGCCGAAGTACATCGGCTGCGTGCCCGATGCGATGCCATTCTGGTTGGAGCCGAAACCATCCGCAGGGATGATCCCACGCTGTCGGTGCACGACGAAGCCCTGCGTCGGGAAAGGGTAGCACGCGGGTTACCTTCAGATCCGGTCAAGGTAACGCTCACCTCTTCGTGCTGTCTCTCGCCCGATGCCCGGTTCTTCACCCAGGGAACACAGGAGAAGATCGTCTTCACCAGCTGCACCGAACCGGGACCGCTCAGTCGGGTCGCCACGATCATCCCCGCAGAGAAGATCACCGCCGCCCGAATCGTCACCGAACTCGAGAGACGGGGAATCCGATCGCTCCTGGTCGAGGGAGGGGCAATGACCCTCAAGATGTTTTTCGAAGAGAAACTGGTCGATACGTTCCGTCTCGCAGTCAATCCCGACATCCACGTAAACGATCCGCTCGCACCGCATCTGGAGATCGACCCCGCCTACCGGAACAGTCCCCACTCGGTCGAATCACTGGGAGGGATGGAGGTTACGACCTACCGGATAAAACCAGATACCGAGAAAGAAGACCTCCGCTACCTGCAGATGGCCATCGACGAAAGCCGCAAATGCACGCCTTCGGCAACAGCCTATTGTGTCGGAGCGGTCATTATTACCCGGACCGGAGAACTGTTTACCGGCTATACGCACGAAACATCGCCGACACATCATGCCGAACAGGAGGCCATCCTCAAAGCCCTCGATGCAGGGGCCGACCTGCGTGGCGCAACCATATACAGCTCGATGGAGCCGTGCTCCTCGCGAAAAAGTGAACCGGAAAGTTGTTCGGAGTTGATAGTTCGGTACGATTTTCGCCGTGTAGTTTTCGCAGCATACGAACCCGACTGTTTCGTACACTGCAACGGAGCATTAAACATTAGAAATCAAGGAATTGACGTATGCGTATACGATACATTGGCCGAACAGGTCCGCATGATCAACGCACACATAGGGTAATAATATATCGCTTTTTACGCCAAAATTGGCCTAAAAGAGAAATCACAAAACCAAATTTAAAAATTCGCCATATATTCGCGGCATAATTTCAAAAATCAATTTATGAAAAGGGTAATCGTCTCACTTATTACGCTGCTCGGTATCGGAACAGCGGCTGCCCAACAGGAGGAGGGACCGCGAGTCCTGTCGTTGGACGAAGCGCTTGAGATCACCATGACCAGCAACCCCACTATCGAGGCGTTGCGCTACGAAGAAAAAGCAGCCCAGCAGGAACGTCGGGCCGCCATCGGATTGCGCATGCCGCAAATCAACGTAAACGGTGCCTATACCTACCTGGGCGACGATATAAAATTCGATCTGAACCATCTGAAGGGACCGGTCAATCAATTCGCCGGAGATCTAATCGGTAGCGGTTTGATCCCTTCCGAACTGCTCCCGTCGATTCAGGGACTTCTGACTCCGCTCATGGGGGCTGACTGGGCACTCAAACTACAGGACCGCAGTCTGGGATTCGTCGGCGGTAATGTCACGCTGCCGATCTATATGGGAGGCAAGATCAATACGGCCAACCGCGCCGCCCGAATCAACGAGGCGGCAACTATCGAACAAGGGAATCAAAGCCGAAATGCCCTGGTATCGGAACTCGTTGAACGCTATTACGGATTGGCCCTGGCCCGTCAGGTTGTCGAAGTCCGCCAGCAGGTTGTCGATGGTGTGCGTCGCCACCTGGAAGATGCAATCGCCCTCGAAAAGAACGGTATGATCGCACAAAGCGAGCGTCTCTACATCGAATTCAAAATGTCCGAAGCAGAACGAGATTTACAGAATGCGCGATTACAGGTCGAAACACTCTCAGATGCCCTGAAAAATACACTGGGACAGTCGATCGAGGCTATGCCCGTCACCACAATGTTCATTCTCAATGAAATAGAGGATGTCGCCTACTATAAGGACTTGGCCGAGAAATTCAATCCCCTGCTCAATCAAGTTGCGCTCAAGAAACAGTTGGCTCAGGAGGGCGTAAAATTGCAAAGAGCCGAATTCCTGCCCCAAATTGCAGCCATGGGTGGAGCCTCGTTCTACAACTATCAAGTGTCGACGCTCGTTCCGCGATGGGCCGTAGGAGTGGGAGTGAACATCAAACTTTTCGACGGTTTGAACCGCGAGTACAAACACTCGGCGGCCAAACAAACCGTCAAACAGGTCGCGTCGCTCGAAAGAAAGGCAAGCAACGACATCGCCGTACTGATCGAGAAGCTCTATAACCAGATGATGAACTACGCCAATCAAATGACCTCGATCGACTCCTCGCTGAATTTTGCCGAGGAGTATCTTCGGGCCAAAAACGCCGCCTTCCTCGAAGGCATGAGCTCTTCGTCCGATCTGGTCGATGCCGAGTTGAACCTGGCCCGTGTCCGCACCGAACGGATGCAGGCTGCCTACAACTACGACGTTGCGCTGGCCCAGCTGCTGGAAGCTGCCGGAATCAGCGAGGAGTTCATCAACTACCTGCATCGAGACGATGCACGCCCCATTCATTTCGACAAAAAATAAAAAACGAATAATCCTATGAAAAAAAGTTCAATCATTGTAATCGTCGTGATCGCCGCTGCCGTCGTGCTGGGCGTCATCTTCGTTAGCTGGTATCTGCGTCGATCCACTCCGCTATATATTCAAGGTGTGGTCGAATGCACCACCTACAAAGCCTCTTCGAAAGTTCCTGGACGTATCGAAGAAATGAAAGTCGAAGAGGGTCAACATGTATCGAAAGGGGAGTTGCTCTACACGCTCTCCACCCCCGAACTGCAAGCCAAGTTGCAACAGGCCGAAGCGGTCAAAAGCGCCGCATCCGCACTGGATCGGCAGGCTATGGTCGGAGCCCGCAGCCAGCAAAAAGAGGCTGCACTGAACCTCTGGCAACAAGCACAGGCCGGATTGCTGCTGGCCGAAAAGACCTACGAACGTGTAAAGAACCTCTACGACCAGGGGGTCGTTCCGGCACAAAAACTCGATGAAGCAACAGCCAACCTGCAAGCCATGCAGGCAACCGAACGCGCGGCCAAAGCCCAATACGAAATGGTACACGACGGAGCCCGCGTCGAAGAGAAGGAGGCAGCCGCCGCTCAGGTGCGTCAGGCCGAAGGTGCCGTATCGGAAGTGGAATCCTACCTCTCCGATGCAATGGTCTACTCGCCCGTTACAGGTGAGATCTCGACGATTATCGCCGAGGCAGGCGAGCTAGTCGGCAGCGGCTATCCGGTCGTAGCCATCCTCGATCTGAGCGACTTGTGGGTAACTTTCAACATCAGGGAGGACCTGTTGCCCAAAATCAAAATGGGAACGCTTATGACGGGATATGTTCCGGCTCTGGACAAAGAGGTCGAATTCAAGGTAACCTACATCGCTCCGCAGGCCGATTTCGCCACCTGGTCCGCCACTCGCACGCAGGGATCGTTCGATATTCGTACGTTTGCCATCAAAGCCAAACCGACGACCGATGTCGAGAATATCCGACCGGGCATGAGCGTACTGGTCAACTGGAACCAAATCGAATAAACTTCGTCGAACAATAACGTAATCGTATGCCTAACTTCTTCAGCGATACGTTCGCCGTTCTCAAACGGGAGATTCGCCGCATCTTCCGTCAGCCCATGTATTGGACGCTGACGGTATTCCTTCCGCTCGCTGCCTTCTCCTTTTTCGCGATTCTCCTCTCGAAAGGGGTCTCGCGGGACATTCCCGTCGCAGTCGTGGATCAAGATCAAACCTCCCTCTCCCGGAAGGTCGTGCAGATGATCGATGCAACCCCGACGGCTCGGGTCGCTTTCGGAGCGCAGAGCATGGAGGAGGCGGAACGGCTGATCCGCGAAGGCAAAGTAATGGGAATAGTTCAGATTCCTCCTTTCTTCGAGAAAAATATCCTGAGCAACCGTCAGACCCATATCGAAACCTATCTGAGCGGTACGAACATCACGGTGAACGGTCTGCTCACCAAGGACCTGCAAACGGCTGTCATGACCTTCTCGAGCGGTATCCAGCTACAATTGCTGACCAAACAAGGGTTAACCGAAAAACAGGCAATGGCCCAACTGATGCCCGTTCGGTTCGACAAACACGTGCTGTTCAACCCCTACATCAACTACGCCTACTACCTTTCACCCAGCTTCATGCCAATGATGCTTCTCATATTCACCATCATGGCTACGATCTTCGCGATCGGAGTAGAGTTGAAACGCGGATCGGCAAAAGAGTGGCTCGATACGGCAAACGGGTCGATCTTCGCCGCCTTTGTCGGCAAAATCCTGCCAATCACCCTGGTCATGTTCCTCACCTCGGAGCTGATGTTCCTGATCATCTTCAAGGTAGTGGGAGTTCCGCTGAACGGCAGCCTGACGGTTCTGACAATCAGCAACCTGCTATTCATCCTAAGCTATCAGTCCATCGGCACACTGATCATCGCCCTGTTGAGCAACCTGCGTCTCGCGCTCTCGATCGGCGGCGGATACTCGGTACTCGCCTTCTCCTTCTCCGGCCTGACCTTCCCGATCATGGCCATGAGTGAACCCATGCAATGGTTCAGCAACATCTTTCCGTTCACCTTTTACACGGATATCATCATCGACCAGGCCCTTCGTGGTGCCCCGGTCATCTATTCGTTCCATGACATGGGAGTTCTTTGTCTATTCATCATTCTTCCGCTGCTCTGGCTGCCGCGTCTGCGCACCGTCTGCTCGGAAAAGAAATATTGGGGGAGACTCTAACCTTATGAATCGTTGTTCAAGACAAATATCATCCTACTGGCTGCAATTCCGCACCGTCCTGCGAAATGAGTACCGCACCATCTTTACCGATGCAGGAGTCGTGCTGGTGGTCATTCTCGCCATATTCATCTACTCGACGCTCTATTCGCTCGGATACGGGACCGAAGTGCTGCGCAACGTTCCCATCGGCGTAATCGACCAAAGCAAAACACCGGCCAGCCGGCAGTTGATCGAAACGTTCAGCGCCGGACCGAATACCGTCGTCGCCTACGAGCCCTCCAGTATGGAGGAGGCCAAACGGCTCTTCTTCGATCGAGAAATTTACGGAATCGTCTACATTCCATCCGATTACGAGCAAAAGTTATTGGGCGGACAAATGGCGACCGTATCCCTCTACATGGATGCCAGTTACTTCCTGATGTACCGCCAGGTATTCCAGGAGGTTGTAACCGGTATCAACGCGACGGGAGCCATGGTCGAATTCCAACGGTTGATTGCCAAAGGGGCCAACATCCCGCAGGCGATGGCTACAACCCAGCCGATCATCTATCAGGGACACAACCTCTTTAATCCCTATCTGGGATACGGCACATTCGTCATGCCGGCAATCATCATCGTGATCATCCAGCAAACCCTGCTGATCGGACTCGGCATGATCGGCGGCACCTGGCGCGAATTCAACCTCTATGGGAAACTGATCCCTCCGGGAAGGAAATGTATGTCCACACTGCCCGTTATGGCCGGCAAAACGTTCGCCTACATCTCCGTCTATGCCGTAACGCTCACCTACATCTTCGGACTGCATTACAAGTTGTTCCACCTGCCTGCAAACGGCGACACTGGTACAATTATCGCCCTGCTCATCCCGTATCTGCTCGCCTGCATCAATCTGGGTATTGCCATCTCGACGGTATGCCGTTATCGCGAACAGTCGATCATGCTGCTGCTCTGGACCTCGATCCCGATTCTGATGCTCAGCGGAGCTTCGCTGCCGCGCGAAGCGATTCCCGACTGGCTCTATGCTTTCGGCCAGATCTTCCCGAGCAGTCATGGTGTACAGGGTTTTATCCGCGTACAAAGCATGGGTGCCAATCTGGAAGAGGTGATGCCCGAAGTACGGAACCTGTGGATCCTTACATTAATTTATGGAGGTATGGCGGCTATCGGAATCCGATACCGGTTGAGAAAAGCCGGTGCAAAGATGTGATAGGGTAGCATCATTACCTATCAAACTGGTCCCGGACAAAGAGAGCCCCGTAAATCAGATTACGGGGCTCTCTTTATTTTGACGGATCGTTCTCAAGTCTGGGAACTGCTGCCGTATCAATGGCGCGGAGGCGGCGGAAATCCGGGTCGAGGCGAGCTGCCGCGCGTCATACCGACCGATCCGCTTCGCGAAGGCTCGACAACACCGTCGTAGTCCTTGATATTCTTAGAACCCTTCTTACCGAAGAAACGCAGGTTATATACGAACTGAATGCTGTAATAGCGTCCGATCACGCTGTTCCATGAATTCTGAGTCCATCCGGAACCGGTCGTTCGCGAAAAAGCTGTATTCTGGTTGAAAATATCGTTCACACCGATATTGATCTCACCCATCTGGCGAAGGACTTTCTTACCGACGTAAAGATTGCAGATCAAATACTCGTCGTTGTAATTGTTCGTAAATCCACGATACTGATTGTAGGACGCACTACCCGAGACAGAGAATCCGGCACCGAAAATAAATTTGAAATTTGCAGAGGCCTGCTGATAGAAATATCGGTTCTTCTGTCCGACCGTAGCCAGCGAGTTGCTTGCTTCATTGTAAAGGCCATCCCACGAAAGCGTAAAGTCGATATTCTCCGAGATATTGCTGCCCAGAACGACACCCGTATCGTATCCGATATTTCCCGATTTGTTCTTTTCACCCTCCACCAGACTCGGAACCAACGAATAGGTTACACCGGCACGAAGATTCAGGTTGCTCTTGATGAAATTCAACGGGAAACCATACGAAGCCATCGAACGAATGCTCCAATATCCGTCCAGATTGCAAGGCTCCGTATATTGCAGCGGGCGATAGACCGTATTCTCGATCTCCAACGTAGGACGGTAAAGCGTCAAACTGGAGATATAGTCCTGGGTTGCTTCGGCACTCAGCATCACCATGAAAGTACGTCCCTTCTCCACGTTCGAGTTCGTATAGTGCATACGGAGATTGTGGGTATAGGAGGGACGCAACAACGGGTTGCCTCGTGAAATGTACTGCGCATCGGACAGATCGTACACGTTCTGCAACTGGGTCACCTCCGGATTATCTGTATAGGAGCGCAGGAAGATACGCAACGTATTCTGACTGTTCAGATAAAGCTGTCCCATCAGAAAATAGGTCACGTTGTCATAATCGTGTCGGATCGGTTCCGCTCCCGTTCGAATCACCTCTCCCGACAAGGTCGAATATTGATAATAGACATTGGCCGCAAACGTACTCTTGTTTTTCGAATAATTGAATCCGGGGCCCACCGAGTGGATCAGGTAGCTGCTCCGATAGGCATTCGACAGCAGGGGATCGGGCGACAGACCTGCAATATTGAAGTTCTCCCCTGTACGATAAGCACTTCGGTCGTTCTCCTGGTAATTATACGACGCACGATAACTCAGACTCAGCTGGGAATATTTGGAAAGGGGTTCCGTATAGTTGATACGGCCGTTCAATCGATAGCGGAACGAAGGGTTCAGCACGCGCTGATAGACCAGATCCGTCAAATATTCGTCATTGGGACGCATCTCAAGCCCCGTATCGGGATCGATGTCGGGATAGGGTTCGTATGCACCGAAATCGTTGCTGTAGGAATTCTGTTTGCGCTGGGAATCGTAATAGTTGAAAAATCCATCGACGGTAAGCGTACGACCGGGTTTCCCCAAGCGCACCCGATATACGGCCGACGTATTGATCGAGTATCCGTGACGGAAAGCCTCTTCGAAATTATCGATCACGCTATAACCGCTTTCACCGAACTGACGGCCGTACGTAGTGCTGAAAGGATCGTTCGACTGAAAACTGAATCCCGGACGGATCATCAACGACTGGTTGTCCGAGATTTTCCATTCGATACGGGCATTGAGGCGGTTGTTAAAATTCTCCGTACGGGAATAACCCGACGTATAGAGCGTATCGATCGGAGCCGGCTCCTCATACCAGCGTTCGACGCGCGAACGGTCAATCGTCCGGGTTCCGTTGAAGAAATAACTACCCTGAAAAGAGACCTGATCGCGGCTTCCCCACGTATCCGAATAGTTCAAACCCACGGCATTGACCGAAGCTACACCGCTCTGGTGGCGTACCATGTACTGGCCGACACCGCGGCCGAACCGGCCGTGTCCTCCACCCGTATTTCCGGTCACTCCCAAAATATCCTCGAACGAGAAATTCTGCTGGTTGATGTTGTTGAAAAGACCGATCAGCGAGAGTCGCTTGGAGCCGCTGAAAAAGTTGACATTACCACCTATCACATACTTGTTTCGATCCTCGGTCTGCGTATCGGCATCGTAACCGTATCCCGCATAAACCTTTCCGAAGGTCCCCTGGCGCATATTCTCTCGCGTCACGATATTGATCGCCTTATAGCTCTCCCCATCGTCGATTCCCGAGAATTCGGCCTGGTCGCTCAATTTATTGTATACCTCGATTCGTTCGACAGCCTGTGCAGGCAGTGATTTTATGGCCGACGTAACATCCTCGCCGAAGAACTCCTTACCGTCAACAAAGACTTTTTGCACGGTTTCGCCTTGCGCCTCGACCGTTCCGTCGCTAACGGTCAGACCGGGCATTTTCTTAAGAAGCCCCTCCACGTCGGCATCGGCCGTCACCTTGAAAGCATCGGCATTATAGCTGACGGTATCTCCCTTTTGAGAGGTTCGGAGCGCCTGTACCTCTTTTACGACAGCATCGATCTCCACAGCCTCCTCGCGAAGTTCGATCCGGCCGAGATTCTGAGTCGCTTTCGTAACCTGAAACTCCTTCACGGTTGGAGCATATCCCAGGAACGAAACGGAAAGGGTATATTGCCCATAAGCGAGACCTCTCACCTGGAATGCTCCTCCATAACCGGAAGTAGCATATTTTTTATGATCCGGATTCGATTTGGATACGATCTCTATGACCGCCCCGGGCACAGTCTCCCCCGTCTCGGCATCCACCACAAGGGCAGTAACCTGTCCGCTTTGGGCCATGGCCCGCCCGACTCCCAATACGAATAAAAATATCGTTAAACAGAATATTCTGTACATTTTCCCGCTTCTTTCGTTTTTCCTCTCAAAACCGAACAAAAATACGAATTAAATATAAAAAAACACATCTTCGAAGCCATTAAACATTCGAAGGGTACGAGTCGCTGGATCCGCACCCTTCGAACGAAAAAAAAACGAGCGTTTATTTTCTCGCTCACTATTTTTTCCCAGGAGTAGGAACTGCCTCCGGTGCGGAAACAGGAGCAGGTACCAACTCAGGGACGGGAGCCGGGCTCGGCTTCACTGCCGGAACAGGTTCCGGAGTCAACGAGGGTGCCGGTGCTGGCCCGGGATGCCCGTGCCTTCCGGGGCGCTTGTCGCGTTCATGCAGCGGGCGCGGTGCTCGTTCCATTTTCCCTCTCCTGGGAGGACGCACCTCATGAGATTTGCCCGGAGGGGTCGGACGACATTGTGCATTCCATTTGGCAAACTGTATCGGAGTGAGAATTTCTCTCATCCGTTCTACGGAACGCTCATGCAGACGTCTCATCCGTTCCGGGGCATTCTCATCCGGTCTGATGCCTCGTCTTCGATCTTCGCGATCTTTTACAACCTGTTTGGCCTCCTTCAGGCAAACCGAATAAACCCGGTTGTACTGTTGCTTGCTAAGCGAGAGTCGCTCAGCCATTCTATTGGTTCTTTTACTGGCGATCTCCTGGGCGGTCAACCCCTCTTCGCAGGGAGCCGTCCCCGCTGCACACTCAGGGAATCTACACTCGGCATGCCGGCCCCGAGGCGGCTGTGCCTGTATCGTTCCGACCGAAAATACGACAGCCATCAAGGCTGCAATTAAAAATTTCGCTTTCATAAGGCTCCAATTAATAAATGAAAACTACTTATCTTCAAACCAGGAGGCGTACATACGATAGTCGCGAGCCGTACGGCGGATGATCTCCTCCCTCTGTTCGGGTGTTACCTCTTTGACTTTTTTGGCCGGAATGCCGGCATAGACCGAGTTGGGTTCGAGCTTGCTGTTCGAAAGTACCAACGCGTTGGCGGCAATGATACATCCCGAAGGGACAACCGCATTGTCCAGAATCGTCGAGCCCATACCAATCAGACAATTATCCTCAATTATCGCGCCATGTATGACGGCATTATGGCCTATCGACACATCACTACCGATATGAGTCTGGGACGGATGTTTCGAACCGTCGTAAAGCGTGTGGATCACCACACCGTCCTGGATGTTGGTCCGGTCGCCGATCGTGATCTTGTTCACGTCGCCGCGCAAAACCGCATTGTACCAGATCGAACAGTCGTGACCGATCGTCACATCGCCAACAACAACGGCCGTTTCGGCCAAAAACGTATCTTCACCAATCTGCGGAGTATGTCCCCGCACCTCTTTGATAAAAGCCATGATTTTGTCTCTCTATTTATTGAAATTCGTTACTCTTCTTTCGGAGCCGTCTTGGCCTGCTGCCACAGCGCCTCCATCTCCGGGAGTGAAAGCTCATGCAGCGTCTTGCCCGCAGCTGCGGCCTGCTCCTCCATATAATTAAACCGATTTATGAACTTTTTATTGCATCGTTCGAGGGCAATTTCCGGATCGACTCCGTAGAGACGGCTGGCATTGACCAAGGCGAAGAACAAATCCCCGAACTCCTCCTCCAGATGTTCTCTGTCGCCGGAGCGCATCTCGGCCTCGACCTCCGAGACCTCCTCCTTCACCTTCTCCCAGACATCCTCCTTCTTCTCCCAGTCGAACCCGGTCGAGGCAGCTTTCTCGCCGATGCGGTAGGCCTTCACCAGGGCGGGGAGTCCGCGGGGAACGCCCCCCAGCGTACCGCTCTTGCGGTTCTTCTTGCGGAGCTTGAGCGCCTCCCAGTTGGCCTTCACCTCTTCGGGGGTCTCGGCATGAACATCGCCGTAGATATGCGGATGGCGATAAATCAGCTTGTCGCACAGGGCATTCACCACATCGGCGTAGTCGAACGCACCGATCTCTTCTCCGAGTTTGGAGTAGAACACCACGTGCAGCAGCAGGTCTCCGGCCTCCTCCTTGATCCCATCCAGATTCCCGGACAGGATGGCGTCGGCCAGTTCATAAGTCTCCTCGATCGTATTGTTGCGCAGCGTTTCGAAAGTCTGCTTCCGGTCCCAGGGGCACTGCTCCCGCAACTCATCCATGATCTTCAACAAGCGGGCCGTAGCTTTTAATCGGTCTTGGTTCATCTCGATATTTCGTTAAAAAGCGATGTAAAGGTAGCGAAAGTAGGGGAGCCGGCGAAACAAACAGCGGCTTTTTTCAAACTCGAGAGATACTTTTGTCGCACAGAAGACACCTTAGGCTCGGGATCCGGAACACGAACCTGTTTTTGCCGAAAAAGATTTATCTTTGATCCCAACAAAATATTCGCCCATGAAACCACGACTCCTTATCCTTATGACAGTAATTCTTTTCTGTCGGACGGCCATTGCCGGAATCATTCCCTCCCCACAGTCAAGAACATTCTGCAACGGATATTTCACTCTCGATCCCCGTACGGCCATCTCGGCCGATACCGCGTCGGCACCGCTCGCAATCTATTTGCAGGAGTATCTCCCGATAATGGGGTTTTGCGGACAACTCTTTACGGCCCAAGCCATTGTTATGCAAGTCGATCCGGAACTGGCAGAGGAGGCCTACCGGCTCTCGGTCCAACCGGAACGCATCGAGATCACGGGCGGAGGATATGGCGGAGTATTCAACGGCATACAGACGCTCTTCCAGCTGCTGCCGTCGGATGTCTATGCCAAACAGCTGCAATTGCCCGTCAAGATTGCGTGCCAAAAGATCGAAGATGCCCCGCGATACTCCTACCGGGGACAGCACCTGGACGTAGCCCGCACGTGGATGGATGAATCTCGTGTAAAACGTTATATAGACTTCATATCATATCACAAAATCAACAAACTGCACTTCCATCTGACCGACGACGAAGGGTGGCGTATTGAGATCAGGTCACACCCCGAACTGGCAACGATCGGCGGATTCCGGGGCGGAGACTCCCCGATTCGGGCCATCTACGGGAAATGGGATGAGAAGTACGGCGGCTATTTCACCCAGGATGAGATAAAGGAGTTGATCGCCTATGCAGCCATCCGCAACGTGGAGATCATTCCAGAAATCGACCTCCCGGGACACAGCCGCACCATTGCCCGCATCCATCCCGAAATCCTCTGCAACTATACTCCCGATACGGCTCCCTCGAACGGCTATGACGAACGTTCGGCCTGGTGCGTGGCCCGCGAGGAGAACTACGCCCTGCTGGAGGATATTCTGACCGAAGTTTGCGAGCTCTTCCCATCGAAGTACATACACATCGGAGGCGACGAGGTCCAGATGGAGCAGTGGATGCGTTGCCCCGACTGTCGAGCCCTCATGCAGCGCGAGGGAATGAGTGATCCGGCCCAACTCCAACGTCTCTTCATGACACGCATGATGGCGATTCTGGAGAAGAACGGGAAATATCCGGCCGTTTGGAACGAAGCGATCCGAGGCGGACAACTTCCGCAGCAGAGCCGGGTGCACGGCTGGGAAAACCTGAAAGCCTGCCGCGAGGCGACCTCACAAGGCTATCGCACGGTGGTTATGCCGGGCGAATACTTCTACTTCGATATGCGGCAGTCGGCTCATGAGCCGGGACACAACTGGGCTGCCATCTTCGATGCACGGAAAGTCTACTCGTTCGATCCGGCTTCGCTGGGATTTACCGCGGCCGAAATCAAACATATCGAGGGTTTCGAAGGGGCTTTCTGGAGTGAAATTCCCGTCTCGCAACACCCCGAGACACCTGACTACACCGATTATATGCTTTTCCCACGGGTTTGTGCGCTGGCCGAACGATGCTGGAACGAAAATCCTCCGGCCTGGGAGGAGTTCTACCGCACCCTGACCGGATCGCACTACGACCGAATGTCCGCCATGGGTATCCGATTCCGGCTATCACCGCCTGCGGTTTCGTTCCGTGACGGAGTCCTGCAAGCCGGCACCGACGACGGATCGGCACTTTTCTATCGTCTGGAGACAGATTCGGTATGGTCGCCTTATCAGGGGCCGATCCGCACGGATCATCCGGAACGTTATCTGTTCGAGAGTCGAAAGGGTAGCGGGCAGAGTCCGGAGGTGGGTGCGCCACAATTCTACCGCACCATCCAGCCTCCGGTGCGCATTACCTCTTCGATGCCGGCCGGATCGAAGAGTCCGTTCGCACGGGCCGAGCAATACAAGGCCTTTGCCCGGACAACCCGTACCTGCCGTCCGGGAGACTGGGTTCTCTTCTCGTTCGACAATCCGGTCCGCTGTCGCGAGATCTTCGTACAAACAGGCTATCTGCAACTGCCACGACTGATCTTCAACTCGGGATATGCGGAGGTCTCCTATGACGGACAAAATTTCGAGCAGGCAGGAGCACTGGAGCAGGGCAGCATCACAATCCGACCGGAAGGATGCCCCGTATACGCCATCCGAATTACGGCGACCTGTCCGGACAACGGCTCCTCGTCGGTCATCATCCAACCGCTGCGCATCAAACCTTGATCCCGGAAACAATATTTCCCGGCCCTTATGAGCCGAGAAATATTTTACTCCGTAACATCTTCCGGAGTGGAGCTTAGAACCATGTGCAATTGGGCCCCGGGTTTAAAGACCGCCCTGCGGTGAGGTGCAATTAAAACGGGGCGTCCCTCTTTCGGACTGTAAACCAACCGTTCGGGATAATCGACCACATACCATTGGCCGAAATTGCGGATACGGACCCGCACATCATCATGCAACATCTCGATGATCGTATCAAGGAATGAATCCACAACGGTAGAAACGACCTTCTCAGCCACTCCTGTCTTTTCAACGACACGGTTCACCAAGCAGCGTTTATTGGTCTCCCGCTTCTGCTGCATCAACAACTTGCACCCATCTTTCAAATACTGCATGGCTCGGTATTAATTTAAAAATTATATAAACGCACCTTTTTATACCATTACAATTAACAAAATCAATACCAAATCGCCGTCCTATTTATCAAACAAAAGGACCTGACAGCGTTTTTTTCTTGTCTGAATATCACACCCAGGCATAAAACCGTTCCTGGCAGGTATTTAAGAGATTGAGA
Organism: Candidatus Alistipes avicola; assembly: GCA_019118565.1. Lineage (GTDB taxonomy): Bacteria > Bacteroidota > Bacteroidia > Bacteroidales > Rikenellaceae > Alistipes > Alistipes avicola. The sequence goes on from DWYR01000009.1 coordinate 170,676, forward strand.
AAAATGCTCTTAAAGACTCGAAAAATCATCATAAAAAAACCGGTCACGTCTCCCGATACGAATATCTACAGCGACATGACCGGTCTGAATCGTCTTTACACCGAGAAAAATTAATTCGCGAATATATCCCGGACTTTCCGGAAAGACTCTCAAAAGAGGGATCGCCAGATCAGGCGCGCACCTGTGCTCCCGCCTTGCGTTCGAACTGTGCAGCCAGGTTGGCCATCGTCTGTTCGATCACCTTGTCGGTAAGGGTCTGCGTCTTGTCCTCCAACACGAATGACAAGGCGTACGACTTCTTGCCCTCCGGCAACTTGTCCCCCTCGTAAACATCGAACAGCGTAACACTCTTCAGCAACTTGCGTTCTGCCGAGAATGCGATATCCCGCAGCGTCGAGAACATTACCTCCTTGTCCACAAGCAGTGCCAGGTCGCGTTTAACCTCCGGGAACTTAGGCAGCTCCTTGGCTACGATCTTGTTCTTGCGCGTAGCCTTGACCAACGCCCCGAAATCCATCTCCAGGAAGAAGACATCCTGTTTCAGGTCGAACATCTTGCGCAAACGCGAAGAGACGACACCGATCTGCAACAGCTCCTTCGACTTCTCGTTCAGACGGAACGACAGCGCATCACCGAACAGGTCGCTGCGCAGGCTCTCCGAGTGGAACGTATAGATATCGAGTCCGAAACGGCGCAGGAGCTTCTCAGCAACGGCACGCAGGGTGAAGAACGACGCCTGCTGCGGCTTCTGGTTCCAGGACTGCGGCTCGGCAATGCCCGTTACGGCAATGGCCAATCGATACTGCTCGGAGTAAGCCCCCAGCGGATTCTCCGGCGTAGCACCCGCTTCGTCATAGAAGTAGCAGTTGCCGAACTCGTAGAGTTTCAAGTTGGGGTTGCGATGGTTCGTATTGAGCTGGATAGCCTCCAGCATATTGAATATCAAGGTCTGGCGCATGACGTTCAGATCCGCGCTCAGCGGATTGAGGATCTTCACGCAACGCTTGATATCGTACGAAGAGAGTCCCTCGTAGTAAGCCGATTTGGTCAGCGAATTGGACATGATCTCCGTAAATCCGTTCGCAGTCAGGAAATCGGCTGCCAAATTCACCAGCTTGTTTTTGTCGGGTTTCGGAGCGTAGGAGAGCGCCGAATTGACATGAGTCGGGATCGGAATATTGTTATAACCGTAAATACGCAGGATATCCTCGATCAGATCGGCCTCGCGCGTCACATCCACACGATAGGGCGGAACAGCGACACTCCAGACACGTCCGTTCTCGGAGAGGATCTTCACCTCGAGCGCATCGATGATCCGGCGAACGGTCTCGGCGGGGATCTCCTTGCCGATCAGGCGATTCAGGCGATCCAGATCCAAATCGAACTTGAAGTCCTCGACCGGATTCGGGTAGATGTCCACGATCTGGCTGGCAATCTGGCCTCCGGCCAGCTCCTTCATCAGCAGAGCTGCGCGTTTGAGGGCGAACAGAGGCATGTTGGGGTCGGTTCCCCGCTCGAAACGGAAAGACGAGTCGGTGTTGATTCCGAACCGCTTGGCCGTCTTGCGCACCCATACGGGATTGAAGTAGGCGCTCTCGATGAAGACATCGGTGGTCGTATCGCTAATACCGGACTCCTGACCGCCCAGCACTCCGGCGATACACATCGGTTTCGAAGCCGAGCAGATCATCAGGTCGTTTTCGGTCAGCTTGCGCTCCACACCGTCCAGCGTGACGAACGGAGAGCCCGGAGCACAGGTTTTCACCACAATCTGATTGCCGTCGATCTTTGCCAGGTCGAACGCGTGCAGCGGCTGTCCCAACTCGAAGAGAACGAAATTCGTGATATCGACCAGGTTGTTTTTCGGATTGATTCCGGCCGCGATCAGGTATTTCTGCATCCATTCGGGCGAAGGAGCGATCTTGCAACCCTTCACGCAAATGCCTGCATAACGGGGAGCCGCCTCCGCATTCTCGACCCGTACGTCAATCTTCAAATCGTGGTTGTCAATTGCGAAAGCGGACACATCCGGCATCGTGAACTCAACCGGATGCCCCTGGCTCTTCAAATAGGCAGCCAGATCGCGCGCCACGCCGATATGCGAAGCGGCATCTACACGGTTCGGGGTCAAGCCGATACCGATGACATAGTCATCCTCCAGGTGCAGGAACTCCTTGGCAGGCATTCCGACCGGCGCATCTTCCGGAAGCTCCATAATACCGTTATGCGAAGCACCGATTCCCAGTTCATCCTCGGCACAAAGCATACCGAGCGACTCTACACCGCGGATTTTGCTGCGCTTGATCTTGAACTCCTGATCGGCACCGTTGGGGTAGAGTACCGAGCCTACGGTTGCACAAAGGACTTTCAGCCCCTGACGGCAGTTCGGGGCACCGCAGACGATCTGCAACGGAGCCTCGCCGCCAACATCGACCGTCGTCAAATGGAGGTGGTCCGAATCGGGGTGATCCACACAGGTCAGCACCCGGCCGACCACAACCCCGGCCAATCCGCCGCGGATCGTCTCGACCTTCTCGAAACTCTCGACCTCCAGACCGATGTCGGTCAGGATCGTTGCAATCTCCTCGGCGGACAGATCCGTCTTGAGGTAGTTCTTAAGCCAGTTGTAGGAAATGTTCATAACACGTATCTCTTGTTTATCTTATTCTCGAAACGGGCGACTCGGATCGCCGACACACGCCCCTTTTCCCCTCTTGCGGCGACATTGCCCAAGCCTCGGGGACGTTTAACGGACAAAGATAGGAAAATATCCCGACTTTCCCTTCCAAAAAACACGATTATTATGCAGGTTTTTCACAGCAGGAAGCCCGCGACACACCTCTATATCGAATTGTATTTCGCGAAAATTCGTTATCTTTGCGTCCGGAACAGACGACACCCCGGCACGGGGAGGCTCTCGTTCCGCAAACCGGGCCGGGCGCACCGTCTCTGCCCGTTCACTTAAAAGAATTAACCCCAACGATGAAAAACATACGCAACTTCTGCATCATCGCTCACATCGACCATGGGAAGAGTACCCTGGCAGACCGTCTGCTGGAGAAGACCAACACGCTCAACCAGCGTGAAATGCAGGCCCAGGTACTGGACAACATGGATCTCGAACGCGAAAAGGGTATCACCATCAAGAGCCATGCAATCCAGATGGAATATACGGCCCGCAACGGTGAAAAATATATCCTGAACCTGATCGACACCCCGGGACACGTGGACTTCTCATACGAGGTATCACGCGCAATCGCCTCCTGTGAGGGGGCCCTGCTTGTCGTCGACGCTACACAGGGTATTCAGGCACAAACCATCTCGAACCTCTATCTGGCCGTCGAGCACGACCTGACGATCATCCCGGTGCTGAACAAGATCGACATGGACTCGGCCATGATCGACGAAGTGAAGGATCAGGTGGTCGATCTGATCGGATGCAAACACGAGGAAATTCTCTGTGCGTCAGGAAAGACCGGGCAGGGAGTTGAAGAGATACTCGAGGCAATTATCGAGCGGATTCCTGAACCTACCGGCGACGAAAACGCCCCGTTGCAGGCCTTGATTTTCGACTCGGTCTACAACCCGTTCCGGGGAATCATTGCCTATTTTAGAGTCTTCAACGGCTCGATCCACACCGGCGAACACGTCAAGTTCTTCAATGCCGGCAGCGAGTACGATGCCGACGAGATCGGCGTACTAAAGCTCAAGATGCAACCCTGCAACGAGATCTCGGCCGGAAACGTAGGGTACATCTGCTCCGGCATCAAGGACTCTTCCGAAGTCAAAGTGGGTGATACGATCACCTCGGTCGCCAATCCGGCCAAGGAGGCCATAGCGGGATTCGTCGATGTAAAACCGATGGTCTTCGCCGGACTCTATCCGGTCGAGGCCGACCAATACGAAGATCTGCGCGCCTCGATCGAGAAACTGCAACTCAACGACGCTTCGCTCACCTTCGAGCCGGAGAGCTCATTGGCTCTCGGATTCGGATTCCGATGCGGATTCCTCGGACTGCTCCATATGGAGATCATCCAGGAGCGCCTCTACCGGGAGTTCGATATGGATGTGATCACGACCGTTCCCAACGTATCGTACCGCATCACTACCACATCGGGTGACGTACTGGAGGTACACAACCCGTCGGGCTTGCCCGAAATCACGCGTATCGCCTCGATCGAGGAGCCCTATATTCTGGCACAGATCATCACCAAGGCCGACTTCCTGGGAAACGTCATCAAACTCTGCATCGACAAGCGCGGTGTGCTGAAAAACCAGAATTTCATTACTCAGGACCGTGTGGAGATCAACTTCGAGATGCCCCTTTCGGAGATCGTGTTCGACTTCTACGACAAACTCAAAAGCATCTCGAAAGGATACGCCTCGTTCGACTACCACCGGATCGGATTCCGCCCCAGCAAGCTGGCCAAACTCGATATTCTGCTCAACGGCGAACCGGTGGATGCGCTCTCGTCGCTCATCTATGCCGAACACGCCTACGACTTCGGTCGCCGGATGTGCGAAAAGCTCAAGGAGCTGATCCCGCGCCAGCAGTTCGACATCGCCATTCAGGCCGCTATCGGAGCCAAGATCATCGCCCGCGAAACGGTCAAAGCCGTCCGCAAGGATGTTACGGCCAAATGTTACGGCGGCGATATCTCGCGTAAGCGCAAACTGCTCGAGAAACAGAAGAAAGGTAAAAAACGTATGCGTCAAATCGGCAACGTCGAAGTTCCCCAGTCGGCCTTCCTTGCCGTATTAAAAATGGATTAACAATGAAAAAGACAATTATCGACCTGTTCGAAAGCTCGGTTGCCAAATACGGGGACAAAACGTTCCTGCTCGAAAAGCGGCATCACGAATTCCAGCCGACCACCTATGCCGAGACCAAAGAACAGGCCCTCGAAGTGGGTGCAGGTCTCGCCTCATTGGGAATTCGCCCCAAAGACAAGGTGGCCATTCTGGGCGAAGGAAACAACGCCTGGATCATCTCCGAGTTGGGACTCTTCTATGCCGGTGCGATCAGCGTCCCGCTCTCGGTCAAGCTCGAAGAGTCGAACGACCTGCTCTTCCGTCTGCGTCACGCCGAGGTGAAAGCGCTCTTCGTCTCCAAGCAGCAGCTGCCGAAAATCCGGCGCATCCGGGAGCAGATCCCGCAGGTGGAGCACATCATCGTCTTCGGACATATTCCGTTGGAGAACGGAGAGATGGCCTACGGGACCCTCAAACGACTGGGACGCGACTACCTGAGCCAGCACCGCGAGGAGTTCCTCAAAATCGGAGCTGCCATCCAAAACGACGACTTCGCCACGATCACCTATACATCCGGTACGACGGCCGATCCGAAAGGGGTTGTTTTGACCCACCGAAACTACACGGCCAATGTCGAGCAGTCGCTCTCGCGCATCGACATCCCGTCGTCGTACCGAACGCTGATCATCCTGCCGCTGGACCACTGTTTCGCCCATGTCGTAGGTTTCTACATCATGATCGCCTGCGGTGCGAGCGTTGCCACGGTACAGATCGGCGCGACACCCATGGAGACCCTCAAAAACATTCCGATCAACATCCGCGAGGTAAAACCGCACTTCCTGCTTTCGGTACCGGCACTGGCCAAGAATTTCCGCAAAAGTATCGAGACCTCGATCCGGGCAAAAGGACGATTCACCGAATGGCTTTTCCACCTAGCACTCAAAGTCTCCTACGCATACAACCAGGACGGATACCACAAGGGGAAAGGGTGGCGCGTGCTGCTCTCGCCGATCGTCGGTCTGTTTGATGCGATCCTCTTCCGGAAGGTACGCGAGGCATTCGGCGGCAGTCTGGAGTTCTTCGTCGGAGGCGGCGCGCTGCTTGACTCCGAATTGCAACGCTTCTTCTACGCCATCGGCATTCCGATGTTTCAGGGATACGGACTCTCGGAGGCGACACCCGTCATTTCGACCAACTCTCCCAAATTCCATGAGCACAAATTCGGTTCGTCCGGCAAGATCATCGAGCCACTGGATCTGAAGATCGTAGACGCGCAAGGCAAGGAACTTCCGCGAGGAGAGAAGGGAGAGATCATTATCCGGGGCGAAAACGTGATGGCCGAATACTGGAAGAACCCCGAAGCGACAGCTGAAACGCTGCGCGACGGCTGGCTCCACACGGGAGATATGGGATACGTCTCGGAGGACGACTTTCTCTACGTTCTGGGGCGTTTCAAGAGCCTGCTCATCGCCAGCGACGGCGAGAAATACAGCCCCGAAGGAATGGAAGAGGCCATTGTGGACAAATCGCCTTTCATCGACCAGATCCTTATCCACAACAACCAGGATCCGTTTACCGGTGCGATCGTTGTCCCCAATGCCGAGGCGCTGCGTCATGAGTTGGACAAACGCGGCGTGAAAGAGGGCAGGGCAGAGGCTGCTGCCGATATTTTAGGAGCGGAGATCGACCGCTATCGCGCAGAGGGCCCCTATGCCGGCGAATTTCCCGAACGGTGGCTCCCCGCCGGACTCGCCATTGTCGAGGAGCACTTCACCGAGAAAAACGGACTGGTAAACAGCACCATGAAGGTCGTCCGGAACAAAGTGGAGGAGCGGTTCAAGGATCGAATCGAGTACCTCTACACGGGCGAAGGCCGCAAATTGCGCAACGAGAAAAATCTGGAGGCGCTGCGAAAAATCATGGAAGAAAAATAAATTTAGGTCCGAAAAGATTTGACTTTGTAATAAAATTCCTATCTTTACGGACCGAATGCGGGAATAGCTCAGTGGTAGAGCATCAGCTTCCCAAGCTGAGGGTCGCGGGTTCGACCCCCGTTTCCCGCTCAAAGAAAATCAAGGAGTTACAGCGATTGTAACTCCTTGTTCTTTTTTCTGCGGTAAACAATTTCAAAACAACTTCCCGCTAATTGCCGCTATCCACACCTGCATAGCCTCGCACAATCCGTTCCCGTAAAAGGCGGAACAAACGCAATTCTTCCTCTTTTTGGCGAAGCCTCCAGTATCGACGTTCGCCGGGCCGGCTTGCCTCCTTTAGTCTGACACAAGTCCGAACGTACTGGCATTCTGCCTCCCGGGTCTGCTCATCAATCTTTCGACTCATTGCCTTGCGTCCCTTTAGAAACAATCCCATCGATCAACTGCTTTAACCGGAGTAGCTGGGACTCCGAAACGGTACAAACATCATTCTTATTAACATACACCTGATATTCCACAGATACACCGCTCAGGGTGTATATTGTCGTTTTTGTGATCTGTATCATACTCAAATCTGTTATAAATGTTCCTCCAACGCTTTCCCGATCAACGCATAAAGCGTTTCCAACTCGGTCCGGGTCATCGAATCTCCTTGTATCTTACCTTCGCGTCCCCACCCGATGCAATATTCAACCTCGAGAGTGGCTCCCTCCAACGTATGTTCATTGCGCAAAACCTTAATGTTTGCTGTAAATTCTTTTCTCATAATCAATATTTTATCTATACACACCTATCATCCAGCCCACCAATACACGCCCATACGTGCATAAAAAATAAATAACGCAGAACACAAAACCTCCCCAGCCCGAATCCGCCATATGCGCCAGTTTGGCATAAGTCGCAAGGCTGTAAATATGGCACAAGCCGATCAGCACAAACAATATAAAACCAGCAAGTCCGGAATAATCTGCTCTCTTCCGTCGTTTGAGCGCTTCCTTGACCGCCTCCTCTGTTTTTCTGTCAAATGAATTCTCCATAGTGTTGTTATTTTTTCAAGTCATACTGTTTATTGGTTGAGGGATCAAACATCAAATATTCGCCGTCTTTGGTCCATTCCCTAATCGTGTAACATCCGCTCGGCATATAGGCAACATTGTGCCGGGCTGCGGCCTCGGTGGGGTACATCCCCACCGTATAGCCATTCGTCGAAAGTTCGTATAGCATAACCCTATATTTTTTCAAAGAACCTGATGCGGAATTTATCAAGGCGTTCGATTAGCCATTTTTTGCGCGGCTCTCCGGCAATCGTCGGGTATCGGCCCCGATCCACATAATCCCGACAAATACGCATAAGGGTAATGAACGCAAGCTCATCAAGGCACACACTCCGTTGCACATCTTCGGTTATTCTAAAAAGTTGTAATCGCTGTTTGGTAGTTAGAGGTCCCATATCTGTATTTTTTAGTATACCGTTACAAAATTTTCCACTTTGAACGACCGCCAGCCGTCCACCTCAATATCGTAATACTTAACCGTGCATCCATCATCCGGTCGGCCGGTCCCCTTGATCGTCGCAACAACCTCGTGCAGCGTACCCGCTGCCCTGCGCAATGTTCCGTCGGTTTTCTCATAAGCGAACCGAACTATACCAGCCCGCATCCGCTTCGTCAAACGGTAAAGCTGCCAGGATTTCGAAAGGCAAATTGCAAACACCTTTCCCGTTGCTCTAGCTATCGCCAAGGCCCGACGCATTAATAAAGACAGATCGTTGTTTATCATTGATTTTAGAATTTTTATTAATTCAACACTTTACATAAACTATTGCTTTATATAGAGAGTGCTAATTGAGAAGTATCTGCAAAGCCTCTGCGATCTCCGGATACTCATTCCCTTTTTCGTCCCAGACAGCCTCAACGGTCGTGCGCTCACTGACCAGCTCGGAGGCCATTTCCCACATTCCGCAGTAGCTATCACCGCCTCTGACCTCCCGATATTCCGCCTCGTAATTAACAAAGGCAATATATCCATCGTGGAAAATCTCGAAACCCTCATTTACTCCATCGCAGTGATACGTGATGTAGTGGGCGATCTCTTTTGCAAATTGGTTGTAAGCGGTGGTATACATAATTGTAAACTTCTTGTTATCTTTTGACAATGCAAAGCAAACAATAATTATTCACAAATACAAGTTTTACGATAACTTTTTATTAGCAAATGAAAACTATTTGCAAACAATAGGTATAATTTATATCTTTGTCAAAAGAAACAATATGTTTACTATATGGATAATGAATTCAGAATAGCCGAAATTCTCAAAGAAAGAGGGATGACACAAACGGACTTAGCCGAGAAGATCGGCATCTCTCGAGTTGGACTATCAAAGGCAATCAATGGAAACACAACAATAACCACACTCCGCAAGATTGCCGCCGCCCTGGACGTTTCAGTTCCGGAGCTATTCGCGCCGCAGCCGACCAACACGATCACCTGCCCCAAATGCGGTGCAGTGCTGGAGGTAAAGGAAAGGGAATAACCTCAACCTCATCGACCTATGACACAGAAACAGGCCATACAGCTATTCGAAGAGCGGAAAGTCCGAACTATCTGGGACGACGAAACGGGAACCTGGTATTTCTCGGTTATTGACGTAGTGGGCGCTCTGACCGATAGTCCCGATCCGAAAAGATATTGGAGTGTACTCAAATCACGTATAAAAAAAGAGGGAGGGGCTGAACCTACTACAATCTGTAGTACTTTGAAAATGCCAGCCTCCGACGGAAAGATGCGCCTTACGGATGTAGCGGATACCGAACAGCTTTTCCGATTGATCCAGTCGATTCCCTCCCCAAAGGCCGAACCGTTCAAGCGCTGGATGGCACAAGTAGCCAGCGATCGACTCGACCAGATGCAGGATCCGGAGTTGTCCATCCGGCAGGCAATGACCGACTACAAGCGCCTGGGATACTCCGACAACTGGATCAACCAGCGACTGAAAAGTATGGAGGTACGCAAGGAACTGACCGATGAATGGCAACGTCGTGGCATCGAGGGACAACAGTACGCTACGCTTACCGATATTATCACAATGGAATGGGCCGGACGAACGACCAAAGCATACAAGCAATACAAAGGCTTAAAAAAGGAGAATCTGCGTGATAATATGACAAATATTGAGTTGGCCTTAAACACTCTTGCAGAAGCCGCCACTACAGAAATCTCAAAGCAACAACAGCCCAAAGGATTCCAACAAAACGCGAAAGTAGCAAAGAGCGGAGGAAGCGTTGCAAAAGCAGCCCGCAATCAATTGGAGGCCCAATTAGGTCATTCAGTCATTTCCCCAATCAACGCAAAACAAGTATTGGCAGAGAAAAAAGTTTCTCAACTCAGTGACAACAACGACACAACAAAATCGGAACAATAGACCCAAAATCGAAACACGTATGAAACGGATTGTATCGACTCTTTTGACCTTATTTGCCGTTACGGCTATTTGCTACGCTCAGAATCCGAACGGGACACGCGTTGTCAAGGATGCCTCCGGCCGGGTGAAATACACCATCACCAAAAACGGAGATCGCGAGGTTATCAAAGATTCGAGAGGGCACGTTGTCGGCTCGACCAAAGAAACGAAAGATCGGAAATACTACTACAACTCGAACGGATCGTCTGCAGGAACTGAATACAAACAGAAAAGAGACACAACAAACAGACAATAAAGCAGGAGACCAACTATTCGATATTGAATTGTCGTATTTTTTCTTATCTTTGCCATTGTAATACTGAATAGCAACCCTCAAAGGTTGAAATTCTATTACAAATAAAGCCAGGTGAGCGGCGGTGCTACACCAACCGCTCCGGGTCTGTTAAAGAGCAATCTCAAACGAATTTCGAACTTTCCAAACCCACAAAGAAATCCTCAGTTTCATTGCCTGGCATCCATTAAAACGCGGATCAGTTGATATAGGCCGATTCGCACCGCCCGCCCCAGTATCGCCCACTGGGGCTTTTTTTATTCTATCCTCAAAGAACTCTCCGGATACTTTATTACTTCCCTATTACATCAAAGCAATAACAAAATACTATTATTTTTAATACATCTATTGTTTTTGTTTATGTGATTTCATTATTGCATTCAATAGATAGTAGTTTTTTGAATGTATTAATATTACTTCCATTTAATGATATTGGCACCCCCTCAGATACTGACTCCGAGCGCAACAACCCGCCAACAGATAGGGGCCGTTTTCCGCTTTCCTGATCACTGGATAATTATATTATCCACCCGCATAGAGATATGCGATCAAGCACCCAAAAGATTGACAAATACAGCCCATATTTCTGAGGTAAACAGGGGGCACCCCCTCGGCGTATTCTAATGTCTCATATATTTCCGCTCCGTCATTTTTTGGAAAATTTTGGAAAATGTTTTCTAAAAACGGGATTGCGATCCGCGCGCGGGGGCAAAAAATCGGGATTTTCAGAGGTAATGTTATCTTTGTTACAACAGGAAATCAGTGTTTTATGGCAGGATGAATTCTATACAGCATACAACTCCAGTTACGGGTAGATGACTCGCAGCTGGATGCTACAATTGCGAAACTCAACACCCTTAAGAGAGCTGCAAAAGATATCAACCTCAGGGTTAGAGGTACTGGAAGTGCTGGGAGTGCAGAAGGGGCTATACTCTTCCAGGTGGATACCGGCGCTATAAAGCGCCGCAGATCGTTCGCTCGTATAGCAGATACGATCTCGCAGACAGATTCGATATAGGAGCCAGCTATCAACTGCGCAAGTTGAAGCAATGGCGATTCTCGGATAAGGGTTGGCAAAGCGGCTTGGATGTATTCAATAAGCGTGTCAAGACTTTTCAAGACAGTTTTTTCAATAATTTATCCTCCCTGTCAGGACTTCGCTACAACGCGGTGAACCTCGGAAAGGTGTTCACCTCGTTGGGCGGAGCTCCTGTTGTTCCCATATTTTTATTCGGGCTATTTCAACATCCTATAATTGAAAATTGATTTGTCTGCAAAACAAATTTGTTCTACAAATATAACTATCTTCAAAGGAGGAGAACTACCTGAGAACGATTGCTAAAACAACTTCTCGTCCGTCAAACCGGAAGTAACGACCATTTTATCCAGATCGATCGGCTGGGAAACGACTTCCATATATCCTCGTCTCCACAAGTCTACACATTGCGTAACGACATTTATCTCTCTTTGGAATACATCTCCTATCCGTACCCGATAGACCGGTTGATCGCCCAGATTCATCTCCTTCAACTTATCCGTCCAATCATCCCGCTTCTCGCCATTCGCATAAGAGATAACGAGCTGCATTTGAGGCAACACCTCCTTGAACCAGGCTACATAATCCTCATCAGAGAGTTTGTCTCTTTTCCAACGCCAGTCTTTGGGATAAGTAACATAAATTTTTTCCGACATACCCATTCCCATTTTTGCTATCGTTCGTGAACTTGCAGGGAAGAAGGTCCACAACTCAATAGTTGCTGTATCGCGGGGAGGAATAATAACGCCATGAAAAAGGGGTGCATACTCAACACCAGGGTAAAAATAGGATTTATATTCTCTCATAGTAAGCCTTTTATTATAAACCTTCCCCTTGAAAGGAAACTTTAAGGCCATATCCTTTAGCGATGAAGGGAAAAATATCCAAACAGACTGGTCCGTCGCGTTATTGACGGAAGCAATAATCTTGATTCGAGGAATCCCTTTACTCACAGTATACTCAATGGGGTGTGGAAGGAGTCTTATCGTATCGTTGGTACGAGAAAGATCCACGCTGTCAATCGTCAGAGTCACCTGCCCCCCCACACGACACCCGACATGAACACGCCCAATAACAGAAAAAACAGTCTTTTCATAACAGACACAAGATTAAACCACAAAATACAATGAAATTCAGCATAATAACAAATACAGCCTTCACAGATCTGCTGAAAATCCTTTTAAAAATAAAAATAAAATTCTTGAAAAGGGAGTTATCCGACATATATACACAGAGCCACCGAAACAACAAAATGCAAAATCCGATAGTGAAAAGTAGCGATTCGAGCGATTTATTCACTATTTTTGTATACAAATAAGCATAATAAAAAACCCGAATTATGTCCGCAATGATTTTCAGATTCAGGATGCTCAGCGACGAGAACGACCATTTCGTGCGCGAATACGAGGTCCCGTACGATATGTCGCTTCTCGACTTCCACAAGTTCATCAACCATTCGCTCCGCTACGACGATGACGGCATGGTGTCGTTCTTCACGGCCGACCAGCAGTGGAACCGACTGCGCGAGTTCACCCTCATGGATATGGGCGACAACGCCGAAGAGGGGCCGACCACGATGGCGGATATGACGCTCGGGCAGCTGCTGCACAACAACCGCGACCGGCTCGTCTACCAGTTCGACATGATGGGCGACCGGGCCTATTACCTCGAACTGACCGAAGCGAAAAGGCCGGACAGCGGGGTAGAGTATCCCCGCATTGCACTCGAAGAGGGGGCGACTCCCGGCCAGTACGATCCCTCGGAAAGCGAGGGCGAAGGGTCGATCTTCGACGATGCCATGGCCGACTTCAACGATTTCGTGGGAGATGACAACTACGACGACGAATAAAAAAAGACTCATCGTCATCGTGGGGGCGACCGGATCGGGAAAAACCGACCTCAGCATCCGACTTGCCAAACACTACCATGCGCCGATCCTGTCGACCGACTCCCGGCAGGTCTACAGAGGGATGCCCATCGGAACCGCCCAACCGACCGAGGAGCAACTTCGGGAGGTTGAGCATCACTTCATTGCCTGTCTCGACGTAACGCAGGACTTTAACTGCGGACAGTTCGAAGTTCAGGCTCTCGAACTGTTAAAACGGCTTTTTGCGGACCACGACACAGTCGTAGCTGTCGGTGGATCGGGACTATACGTCCGGGCACTGTGTGAGGGGATGGACGACCTGCCGGAAGGCGACTCGGAGATTCGCCGGGCATTGACCGAAAAGTTGCAACAAGAAGGACTCGACGCACTCTGTGCCGAACTCAAAGAGCTCGACCCGCACTATTACGAGCAAGTCGATCGCAGCAATCCCGCCCGCGTAATGCGCGCCCTTGAGGTCTGTCGTCAAACCGGACGTCCTTACTCCGAACAACGCACCGGAGAGCGGCGTAAACGCGATTTCCAGATCATTAAGATCGGTACCGAAATGGATCGGGCCGTGCTTTATGACCGGATCAACCGCCGTGTCGACCGGATGATCGAGCAGGGGTTGGAGCAGGAGGCGCGTGCACTCTATCCCCACAAGGAACTGAATGCCCTACAGACGGTCGGATACAAGGAGTTGTTCGGCTATTTCGACGGAGCGTGGAGCCGCGAAGAGGCCATCGAGCTCATCAAACGCAACTCACGCCGCTATGCCAAACGACAAATGACCTGGTTCCGCCGCGACCAGGAGATCTTCTGGGCGGCCCCCGATGCAACCGACAAAATCATCGCATATATCGACGGTTGTTTGTAGTTTGACGATTTTTTACCTATTTTTGCGCTGTCTTCTCCACGAAGACAGGATGCTCGGATGGTGGAATCGGTAGACACGCCGGACTTAAAATCCTGTGGCCAGCAATGGCCGTGCGGGTTCAATTCCCGCTCCGAGTACAGGTTCCCGACTGGAAATCCAGTCGGGAACCATTTTTCCCAACAGAGGAAAATACAATCGAGACATTTCTTACAGAAAGAACCTCTCCCATTTTGTAATTAAGATTTATTTATTACTTTTGTCCAGGAATTTCCGACAACCGGACATCCGACCGGTTTATTTTCACCTTTAAATCTGTTTTTTTTCACACCTACATATGCAAGACCTTAAAGCAATTGAGGGAAAAAGTTTGGCTGAACTGCGCGAAATCGGCAAAGCCCTCGGTATCGCTAACGTAATGATAAAAAAACGCGAACTGATCGAACAGATCGTGCAGATGGGAACTGGGGCCGCAACAGACGAGACAGCTGCTCCAGCCGAGACCGAACAGCCAAAACCGACCCCAGCCAAACGGGGACGTCGGCCGCGATTGAGCCAGTCGGCTTCTACGTCGGACACAGCAACCGGCGAAATCTCTCCGGAGAAGAGTGTAGTTCAAAAAGACAATTTTTCCGAATCTGCAACCAATCCTGCCCCCAAAAAAAGAGGGCGTAAACCCCGCAAAGAGATACAAGTCGACGCTGTCTCAGAGGCATCCGTCCCCTCCGAAAAATCGGATAATCCCATAGAAGAGGCGACAACATCTGTATCTGTACCGACACCGTCCCCGAAACGTCACACAACTCCGGTGCCGTCCGAAGAAGAGGTTATCACCAAGGACGATTTTGCCGGTGAAATAGCAGGTGAAGGCGTTTTGGAAATTATGCCCGACGGATACGGATTCCTGCGCTCGGCCGACTACAACTATCTGAACTCTCCGGATGATATATATGTATCTCCGTCTCAGATCAAATTATTCGGGCTGAAAGCCGGCGACACGGTTTCGGGAACAATCCGCCCGCCCAAGGAGGGTGAAAAATATTTTCCGCTGGTACGGGTCACCGATATCAACGGACTGCAACCCGAATACATCCGGGATCGCGTTCAGTTCGAGTTTATGACCCCGCTCTTCCCGACCGAAAAGTTCTGTCTGACGGGAAACGGACACAACAACCTCTCGACCCGTGTCGTCGATCTCTTCTCGCCGATCGGCAAAGGACAGCGAGCCTTAATCGTCGCTCAGCCCAAAACCGGTAAAACGGTTCTGATGCAATCGATCGCCAACGCCATAGCCGACAACCACCCGGAGGTTTACATGATCGTCCTGCTCATCGACGAGCGTCCGGAGGAGGTTACCGAGATGGCCCGCAACGTGAAGGCCGAGGTCGTTGCATCGACTTTCGACGAGCAGGCCTCTAGACACGTCAAGGTAGCGGAGATGGTACTCGAAAAGGCCAAACGCATGGTCGAGTGCGGACACGACGTCGTAATATTCCTCGACTCGATCACCCGTCTGGCCCGCGCCTACAACTCGGTGCAGCCCGCATCCGGCAAGGTGCTTTCGGGTGGTGTGGATGCCAACGCGCTGCACAAGCCCAAACGCTTCTTCGGTGCAGCCCGAAACACCGAGGAGAAAGGGTCGCTTACGATCATCGCAACAGCCCTGATCGATACCGGATCGAAGATGGACGAGGTGATCTTCGAGGAGTTCAAGGGGACCGGCAATATGGAGTTGCAGCTCGACCGCAAGTTAGCCAACAAACGAGTATATCCTGCGGTCGATGTAATCGCATCGGGTACGCGTCGTGAAGACTTGTTGCTCTCACGCGAAGTAATGAACCGCACTTGGGTATTGCGCAAGTACCTTTCGGACATGACCCCCGTCGAGGCGATGGAGTTCCTGCAAAAACAGATGAACCTGACAGAGACCAACGAGGAGTTCCTGGCGACAATGAATCAATAAACTCAAAAAAGTATCAATATGATACGGACGATCGTATTTACGTTATTGGCCTGCCTGTTACATGTTACACAGGTCCTGGCGTGGGGACAAAAGGGGCACGATGTCGTAGCCTACATTGCAGAATGCAACCTCACACCCGAAGCCTCCGAGAAAATAGAACAACTGCTCGACGGGAAATCATTGGTCTACTATGCCAATTGGTTAGACTCGGCGAGCCACACCCCCGAATACGCCTATACAAAAACGTGGCACTACGCCAATATCGACGAGGGATTCACGTATGAAACCATGACGAAAAATCCCGATGGAGATGTCGTCCAGGCACTCGATCGCATCATATCGGAACTGAAAGACGGAGACCTCGATGCACAAACAGAGCAGCTCTATCTGAAAATGCTGATCCATCTGGTTGGGGATCTTCACTGTCCGATGCACACAGGACACCTGAGCGACCGGGGTGGCAATTCGGTCCCCGTCCGATTCTTCGGTAACGAGACAAATCTCCATTCGGTTTGGGATACGGCTCTTCCGGAAGCTGCCCACAAATGGAGCTATTCGGAGTGGCAGAATCAGATCGACCGGCTCGACGAAGAGCAGACCGCACTCGTTCAATCCGGCACACCCCAAGAGTGGCTTGAAGAGGGTAGTGCGATCTGTCGGCAGATCTATCTCGACACCCCGTCGGGAGCGGAGATATCCTACGATTATATCGCAACCTACACGCCGATTGTCGAACAACAGCTGCTCAAAGCAGGGCATCGGCTGGCCGGAATACTGAACGAAATCTACGGATAAACCTTTGTGATATAACAAAAAACCTGTCTCCCTTCGGGGAAGACAGGTTTTTTATTATAAGCCGTAGAGAAAATCCATCACATCGACCGCATCGGGATAATCCCCAAGGGCAGGGTGTTGCGAACGCCCGAACGGGACACAACGGGGATGTTCGATACACTCCGAAACCACGCACTGCATCTGGGTCTCATGCACACGGAGCCACTCCGTCACTTGTGACAAATCATCATACTCGATCAGGGAGATTTCACTAAGCGCCTGAGGAAATTCCGATTGCGGAATCAGCAGGGCAAAACCCAAGTCAGCAAACGTTTGCCCGCAAATCCGGCGCAAGGCTCTCCGCTGAAGATAATTATGCCGATATTTCGGATTCATCGTCCGTGACGGCAGTTTCACACGATATCCGCGCGGCACAAAGAGCAAGGAGACATTCCTGCATCCGAGACCCGAATAGGAGAAGAGATCATTCCCCAAAGCGGCCAACTGAGTATCCGTTTCCCGGCCGCTTAACACTGCGACAGAGTGACGGTTTCCGCGCAGCAGGGCAGGAATACCGGCATATTGAGTCCGGAAATAGCGATTGGCATTATCACTGCCCGTAGCAATGACTGCCTGCACCTGCGTCGACTCGTCGTAAACAGCCAACGGAAGTTCCGGATCGATCTGCAGCAGGAGGTCGATAACATAGCGCATCAGTACCGTATCTTTCGCGGAGATTTTCACCAGGCAACGATGACCGGCAGCCAGGACACACGACAAATCGAAAAAACCGACCAACGGAATATTTCCGGCCATCACGACCAGTACGGATCGAGACGAGAGGGTAGCGGGGCGTTTGTATCGGGCAAGCCAATCAGTCAGTTTTCCCCGATCCAGGAACTCTTCGCAAATAGCCTGAACCGCAGTTTCAACCTCTGTCGAAGTGAACCACTCATTCGCACGGCAAGCCTCAGCAATAACCTTACGCGTATCGGGGTCTTGTCCGAAGGTCTGCAAACACTCACCCAATTCAACAAAAATATCTATCGGATTTTTCATTTTCAAGTACGACAATCTTCAAACTTCTGAAAGTTTCCGGATGCAAAAATACGAAAAGATGCTGTAAATAGAGCAGTAAGTCCGCTTCAGCGGGGAGCAATGCATTTTCAGATGCAGAAACAGCCCTATTTTTTTGGATCATTATTTTTTTTTACTATCTTTGCACTCGCATTTATGCGGAAATAGCTCAGTTGGTAGAGCACAACCTTGCCAAGGTTGGGGTCGCGAGTTCGAGTCTCGTTTTCCGCTCTCGAAGGCAGTCTAAAAAGACTGCCTTTTTCGTTTGTATCCTGGTAGTTGCATTTTCTTCGCAAGATTCTTCCGACAAAACAGGGAAGCTGAGATTTCGGGTGTTTCCTAAAAAATATTCCGACCCGGAATGCTTTTACAGCCCCCCCCAAAAAAAAGCAGAGCTGTCTGCCGAACGTTCTCCCTGCCACGTGTCTTATCCGCAACACACAGCATATCGCACGGCAAACAGCTCCGTTCCCCATGATTCGCAAGGCCAATCAGAAGGGATAGTGTATCGATCACTCTTCGTAATAGAGTCTCATCGAGAAGGTAATGCCATCGGAGGCAATCCTTATTTCAGACAGATACTCTCCGTTGAACTCATAATCATACTTCACGGTGTAAGAATATCCCTCTACATCGGTCAATGTGAACTCCTGAGGCAAATATTTCGTGCGGGTTCCTCCGATATTCAACAAATAAGCGTACGAGAGAGACAACTCGTCGATCTCTTCCAGAAAATCACCGCTTCCCAGCAAATCGAGATTAAGGTTGTTCAAAACCGACTTGTTCGGAGTGAATACGATGGAATAAGGGCCGTAACTATCACCATTTTCGACCGCTTTCTCCGTAACAGCATAACGCTGTAGCCAACCGCCTTCTCCAATAGTCAATGTCCCATCGTACGTATTGGGGCCAAGGCCATCTTCCGTGACAGCAAAAGTGATACCGGTCAGATACCCCTTGGCATCATACGCATAATCGGTTTCCCACTGGGTGCCCGGCTCGCTCTCGATACAGCGAACCGCACGACCGTTTGCCAGACTGAACGTAGTATTGCTTTGAAAGTCAGGTTCCGTATATTGCATCGTCACTTCATCTTGCCCATACACGATTTCCAGCACATCTCCATACGATCCGGATTGCGTCTCGATCTTGGTCAACCGTCCTTCCGCGTCGTAGGAATAAAAAGAAATATACTCGCTTTCTTCATCCGTAAAGACCGACTTAATGATCTTCTTAGGCAAAATTTCCACATCCTCGCCATCTCCCGAATCCGTCTGTCTCGCAAATACGAGCGTTCCGAGCATCCATTCGTCCCCATTTTCCCTGAGTAATACGAACTGCTCCCCGAACACTTCGGGAGCCGTAAAGGTAAGGGCTGTTGCCGTAACGTTGGTTATGACCGCCTGCACATCGGCAGCTTTTACGACACTCCGCAACCAAATTTCACTGTCGGAAGTAAATCCCTTCCCCTGAATCGTCACCGGACTTCCAGGCATCACCGGATTCTCCGCACTCGATGCAGGCACCGACACTTCCGTTACGGGGCAAACGGGCTCCCCGCCATTCTCCTCCGTTTCACATCCGCAGAGCAATGCCGCAACTATGAAACAAAATAAGATCTTTTTCATCATAATACGACTGATAAGTTTGTTTGTGTTATTAATTTCTTAACAAAGTCCTCTCTGTAGCAAGATGCCGAATGAGATCATCTGCCGCACGGATAGTTTACAAACAACCGCACAGCAATCTCTTCGTAGAAGCTACAGTTTGAGAAGCCTGGGTGGACAGGATTGTCCACGACAAGTACCCGATCAACCGAAACGGGACCATTCCTCTCCCTGATTCCGACCGTTCCCCTTTTCGGAGAATCGTCCAGGGAACCTCCTTTAAAAAGAGTCATCATCTCTGTATCTTTTTTACTCTCCCGTCCCCCGGAGAGATCCTACAAAAAGAAAGCGTGGGACCGATAACTCATTCCATTATAGCAGGCTCTGGTAAACCTTTGACGTGAAATAAGCAACAATCCCCACGCCCGTATACATACAGACGCAAGAGCCGTCGGCCCATTCTCCGTCAAAAAGAAATTTACCAGATTTCGCTATAGAGAATCGAGCTAACACCTTCGTGTAAGTTCCAATATGTCCGCCATCCTATCGGATGACAAGACAAATTTAGCATTTTTCCATTTCACAGACAAGTTTTCAGGGTCTAAAGGACTGTTGCCGTTCATTTTACCCTGTATACCATTCATGTCTGCGGAGATATTCGACAAATCGCCCAAAGCAACGATTCATCTAACAAACTCCCGAACGATCCAACAAGCACCGTCTTCGTTAATAAGCCCCTCTATTCCGGCGAACTCGGGAGGTAAGTTTGGGGAACAGTTTACGGAACCGAATCAAATGAGTCGAAATAGTACTGCCGGCAACAATAAAGGTCACTGCGGCGACGATCATCGCAACCCCGCAAACTATACGCAGGGTCAACTCCTCCCCAAAGATCAAGACTCCGAAAAACACGGCAGTCACCGGTTCCAAGGCCCCAAGAATAGCGGTCGGAGTCGATCCTATGTACTGAATGGCTCGAGTTGTGCAAAGAAAGGAAATCGCTGTCGGGAAAACAGCAAGGGCCAGGAGATTTCCCCACAGATACCATTGCCCCGGCAAACGGAGTCCGCATCCGAAATCAAGACGGACCCAAAACAACGACAACCCGAACAACAACACATAAAAAGTAACTTTAAGCGTCGCCATGTTTTTGAGCGTCGACCGATTGATTCCTACAATATAGATCGCATAGGACAAAGCCGACACCAATACCAAAGAAGTTCCTACCAGGCTGAGCGTCGCACCGTCACCTCCCTTATACAACATGCCGATTCCCCCCAGAGCCAACAGAATGCACAAGCAGGTCCACAACTTCAACTTTTCCTTAAACAGGAAGGCCATAATAAGCGCCACCATAATAGGATATACGAACAGCAGAGTAGAGGCGATACCCGCATCCATATAATTATAACTCTGAAACAGCGTAAGCGATGAGAGTGCAACCAACAGTCCCATGACAATCAATGGGATCACCTCATTTCGTTGCAGTTTGAAATTCCGGCCCCTCAACTTAATCATTGCACCCAAAATCGGAAGCGCAAACAGATACCGGAAAAACAGTACCGAATCCGGATCCATCCCCGTTTTATAGAGAGGCAGGGCAAACAGGGGATTCATTCCGTAAGTGGCGGCAGCGATAGCGCCCAACAAATATCCTTTGAACTGGGGATTCACCGGGTAATCTCTATATTCATGAACAAGACAGGCCGTTCCTCCTATCTGAACGATCGCTCATCCTTTGTCGCTCTATCATTATTGTTCGTATCCGCTACGAGAGGGGAATTCTCCTGCTGCAAATCGGCAAACCAATACGTATACGTTTTTCGGGTTCCGTCATCCAACCCGATCTCATAACTACGACAAAATGGCTTCCCCAGCCGGAACGGCACCGGCAAAGAGAATATCGGGCCATCGTAGCAGAACGTATGGTACTCGCCGTTCTCGCCGTTCGGATCGACCGACACAGGGAGCGATGCGATAAATTCCGGGGTGATCTCCCGGCCGATGGCACCGGCACCCAACCCGTCGGCCATGGTCGTAACCACGACAGTTTGAAGGCCCGATGTCAGGAAATCGGCGATCACCTCCTGCGAGGAGCGATCCCACAAAGGCTCCACGACCTCGATTCCATGCGGAGCAAGCTGACGCTCGCGGTACTTGCGGACATCGTGCAGGAAAATGTCCCCAAAAATAAAGTGGGTAACACCCTGCGCCTTGAAGTGTACCACGGCCCGCGACATGGCCGACTCATAATCCTCCATATTCCCTTTGGGGGTCAAATCCACGGCATAGAGCGGAATACCGATCCGCTCGGCCTGCGCTTCGAGCAACGGGAGAGGAATACAGTGCATCGTCGAACGACGCGTATCGCGATTGAAGGTTGTCAAGAGAGCGACGATCTCATAGAGCCCCGATTGTTGCGCCCGCAGCAGGGCGTGAGCGGAGTCCTTGCCTCCGCTCCAGTTGAAAACAGCCTTTATCCGTTCCATTCCACACAATCCGCATTATGGAAAAATCCGCAAACAAGGGTCAAGTATTCGGGCAGCATCCCATTCTGCCCCCATTTCAATTCGATTCCGAAGAGTTCGGAAGTCGTCTTCCCGATATTAAAACCGAAAGCCTCCAGGGAGGGACGGACCAACTCCGGATGGCGGCAGGGGAGATTCTCCCGACGGGCACAAGTCCCCTCCGGGCAGTACAGGCACGTTCCGGCATAGGCAAAAGAGTGCCCATCATATTGCTTCTCCATCTCCCGCAAACAATTCTCCAGCCGTCTCCGCTCAGGCAAGATCAAACGGCGGGCTTCTGAAATCGGAATCTGCTGCTCGTCCGGGACAATCTTCGTTGCAATAAGGAAGGCCGTCCGATAGCGGGCCAACACCTCTTCGGCATCGAACTCAAAAGGAGGGCACCCCCAACTGCGGCCATAGTTGGGGCAAGCACGGCAGCACGCCTCGAAACGGGCGGCATCACGGAATCCGGCGACATAGTCGCGCACCGGCAGTACGGCGGTAAAATCCTGCGCCGCATAGGATAGCATCTGTTCGAACATACTAAAAAAGATCGAATCAAAACAACAGGACAGCTAAGAGGGTAGCCTATTCTCAGGATCCGGGAGATCGAGGTCCATTCCGTCCCTTGCCGGATAGCCGGAATGCGAAGCCACCTCTTTCGCGCGTACAAAAATAGCTTTTTTCAAGACAGTCTCCCCGATGGACGAATAAAAATTCAAAATTCCGAGTCCGGCTATTGCTTGTTCAAAATAAACCTTTATATTTGTCCCAGATTTGGTTTTCCCATTCTCCGCAACCGGAGGGGAAATGAAAAGGGAATCGGGTGCAAATCCCGAACAGTCCCGCTGCTGTGAAGCTCCGCGACGTTCCGAACATCTCAGCCACTGACCTGCACTAGGTCGGGAAGGCCTCGGAACAGGAGCGAGTCAGAAGACCTGCCAGATCGATTCGACATCGAAAGCCCCCGTGGACTGGGATTCCGATTTCGTTGCATATTGCACTTTATTTTATAAGAGCAAAAGTTCCGATCCCCTCATCGGAGCATGCATGATTCCGAGGCCTCGAATCATCGAGAACCAAGGGGAAAAGCACAGGTTTTAAGTACCCGGCATCTTTACTCGGGTATATCGGTTCATCGCACATCAGCGATTGATACCGGGCAAGGGAAATAAAAAGGCGCGGCAAAAAAATAGACTCGTAGCTGCCAAGAGAAATAAATAAGAGATTGAATGTGTACGCCGCGCCTTTTTTACTTTTCTTCCTCCTAACTTGAAAGAACTACACCTTCCAGACAGAGAAACAGTCGCTCCATTTTGTCTCTGCGCTCACCTTTCACTATCTTTGTTCAGACAGGCTACGGGTTGGGATAAAAAATATAAGGAACAAGTTTCGATATTTTATTCTCCTTTCACCTTTCCCTATCTTTACAGAAAATAGGATGCGCCTCAGACAAATTCGCAAACAAGTTTGCATTTGCCTCTCGGCTTTCGCTATCTTTGCTGAAGATCGGGGGTAGCTCCGATCCCAACACTCGTTATGAACATGGAACAAACAGGCTACCTTCACGTCTATACGGGAAACGGCAAGGGGAAGACAACCTCGGCATTCGGATTGGCCGTCCGGGCTCTGTGCGCAGGCCGCAGTGTCTATATCGGGCAGTTCGTCAAGTCGATGAAGTACAACGAGACGAAGATCGAGCAACTCTTTGATCGAGTACGGATCGAACAGCTCGGAAGCGGATGTTTTATCACACGGGAACCGGCTCCGGAGGATATCCGGCTGGCACAGGAAGGGTGGGCCCGTTGTGCGGCACTGCTCGAAAGCGGCGAATACGACCTGGTCATTCTGGATGAACTGACCATCGCCCTGCATTTCGGGCTGCTCACAACCGATCAGGTGCTGAAGACACTGGCTCGCCGCAACCGTTCGGTCGAGGTAGTCATCACAGGCCGATATGCCCCGCAAGCATTGATCGACGCAGCGGATCTGGTTACGGAGATGCAGGAGATCAAACATTACTATACAAAAGGAGTCCTCTCGCGGGAGGGGATCGACCGTTAATCCTGAACATAAAAACAGCTATACGATATGAACAGAATCAAGGAACTTTTCGGAATCGAATACCCCGTTATCCAGGGGGGAATGGTGTGGTGCAGCGGCTGGCGGCTGGCTTCGGCCGTGAGCAATGCCGGTGGACTGGGACTTCTCGGTGCAGGATCGATGCACCCGGACACCCTGCGCGAACACATCCGCAAGTGCCGGCAGGCAACCGACCGTCTGTTCGGTGTAAACGTACCGCTGATGTACCCCGAGATCGAAAAGGTGATGCAGATTCTGGTGGACGAAGGGGTCCGGATCGTCTTCACCTCGGCCGGGAATCCGAAACTGTGGACCGGACAACTCCAGTCCCACGGCATTAAGGTGGCCCATGTCGTCTCCTCGTCGAAATTCGCCCGCAAGTGCGAAGAGGCAGGAGTCGATGCAGTGGTAGCCGAAGGATTCGAGGCGGGCGGTCACGACGGCCGCGAGGAGACAACGACACTCTGCCTGATTCCCGCCGTGCGTCGTGCCACCTCGCTGCCGCTGATTGCGGCCGGCGGTATCGGCACCGGAGCCGGAATGCTGGCTGCCATGACCCTCGGAGCCGAAGGCGTGCAGATCGGAACCCGATTCGCACTGGCCGCAGAAAGTTCCGCCCACGAGAACTTCAAACGCCACTGCCTGTCGCTCGAAGAGGGAGAAACGAAGCTGATGCTGAAAAAGGTATCTCCGACCCGCCTGGCCAAGGGAGCCTTCTTCCAGGCAGTCGAGGAGGCCGAAAACCGGGGGGCCTCGGTCGAGGAGCTGCGCGAGCTGCTGGGACGCGGACGGGCCAAACTCGGCATCTTCGAGGGTGATCTCGAGGCAGGAGAACTCGAAATAGGGCAGGTGGCCTCGCTTTTCCGCCAGGAGCAGAGCGTCGCCGAGATCATGAAAGATATTATGGACGAATACAACCGGCTACTGGCGGAGCGTCCCGAACGACTGTCGCTGTAAACGAACTCGCGTATGATCTGTTACTTGCAAGTAGAGAACCTGACCAAATCGTTCGGCGATCTGGTCCTTTTCCATGACATCTCCTTCTCCGTAGGCGAGGGGCAGCGAATGGCCCTTATCGGGCGCAACGGGTCGGGAAAAAGTACGTTGCTCGGCATGCTGGCCGGAGCCGACACGCCCGACAGCGGAACCATTACGACACGACGCGACCTGCGTATCGGCTACCTGGGACAGAGTCCCTTTTTCCCGAAGGAACTGACGGTTCTCGAGGCCTGCTTCCATACCGATGCGCCGGCACTGAAGGCCATTGCCGCCTATGAACGTGCCGTTACAGAAGGGGATGCCGATGCTTTGCAGGAGGCGATGACCCGGATGGACATACTCGGGGCCTGGGATTACGAACAGCGTGCCAAGGAGATTCTCTCACGGCTCAAGATCAACGATTTCAGCCGCAAGATCGGGCAGTTGTCGGGAGGGCAGCTCAAACGGGTAGCCCTGGCCAACGTGCTGATCAACGAAACGGACCTGCTGATCCTGGACGAGCCGACCAACCATCTGGACACCGACATGACCGAATGGCTCGAGCAGTATCTGACCACGAGCAAAGCCTCGCTGCTGATGGTAACGCATGACCGCTACTTTCTGGATCGTGTCTGCAACGAGATCCTCGAAATAGACAACCGGGAGGTTACCCTCTACAAAGGGAACTACTCCTATCATATTGAAAAGAAGGAGGAGCGCGCCGAGGCCGATGCTGCACAGCGTGAAAGCGCCCGCAACCTCTACCGGCGCGAACTGGAGTGGATGCGCCGCCAACCGCAGGCGCGGGCCACGAAGGCCAAGTCCCGCATCGACTCTTTCTACGAACTGGAGAACCGTCTGCGCAGCACCCGCTCGCAAAGCACCCTGCGTCTGGACGTAAAGGCCACACGCATCGGCACGAAGATTTTCGAGATGAAAGAGGTCTGCAAAAGTTTCGGCCAGCTGAAAATCCTCGACCATTTCAACTACAACTTCGCCCGTTACGACAAACTCGGCATTGTGGGTGACAACGGCTGTGGCAAGACCACCTTCCTGAAACTGCTCACAGGACTCGAACGCCCGGACAGCGGAACAATCGAAGTGGGCGAGAGTGTACGGTTCGGCTATTACAGCCAGCAGGGACTCGAATTCGACCCCGAAAAGAAGGTGATCGACATCGTAACCGACATCGCCCACGAGATCCATCTGAGCGACGGTCGGAAGATGAGTGCCTCGCAATTCCTGCAATATTTTCTCTTTCCGCCCGAAACGCAGTACGGATTCGTATCCCGCCTAAGCGGAGGCGAGCGCAAACGCCTCTACCTCTGTACGATTCTGATGCATAACCCGAATTTTCTGGTGCTGGACGAGCCTACCAACGACCTGGACATCGTCACGCTCGGCGTACTGGAGGAGTACTTGCAGGCATTCAAAGGGTGTGTAATCGTCGTATCGCACGACCGCTATTTCGTGGACAAGGTGGCTGAACACCTGCTGGTCTTCTGCGGCAACGGCGATGTACGTGAATTTCCGGGGAACTACTCGGAATATATCGAATGGAAGCACGCATACGAGGCGGCCAAACAGGCTGCTGCAGCCCAAGAAAAGAGTAAGTCCGCACCGGCGGAGAGCCCCGCACGCAAAAATACGACCCGCAAGCTCACCTTCCAGGAGAAACGGGAATTGGAGGCACTCGACAAGGAGATCCCTGAACTCGAAAGGGAAAAATCGGAACTGGAGCAGAAACTTGCCTCCGGCACCATGCCTTTCGAAGAGTTGACCACCGCCTCGCAACGCGTCGGAGAGTTAATCGAGCTGATCGATCAAAAGAGTATGCGCTGGCTCGAGTTGAGCGAAATCGGGAACTAAGCGGATCCGATTTCGCACAAATCGGCGCAAGGAAACGCCTCAAAAAATATCCGGGTTATTGATTCTGCTGCCGGAAAACGGTGGGGGATATTCCCGTATGCTTTTTAAAGAAACGCCCCAGATAGGATTGATCCGGGAAGTGCATCTTGTAGGAGATCTCCTGTACGGGGAGCGTCGTATTCTGTAGCAGGATCTTGATCTCCATGATAACGGCCCGATCGATCAGCTCCTTGGCCGAGATGGAGGCCATCTTACGCACGATCGCCGAGAGATAACGCGTCGATATACACAACCGATCGGCATAAAAGGTTACTTCGCGTTGCTCCGTACAGTTCTCATGAACCAGCGAGATGAATTTATGGAACAGTTCCTTCTGTCGGTTGGGAGCCGTCGGACTCTGGCTGTTCGCATTTCGCTGAATCTTGTCGTACATCTCCAGCAGAATATTCTGCAACCGGTTCTTGACAATCGTCCTTCGGAAGATATTATCGTGATCCAAATAGGTGTACATCATGCTCTTGAACCACCCGCAAATTCCATCGGCCACCTTCTCGTCAACCTGAATAAACGGATTCGATCCCAGATAGCTGAAAAAGGAGGGGCCCAGGCGGAATCCCGCCTCTCCGATCAAATCCGATGCAAACGCCGCATAACTGACCCGCAGATCCGAAGAGGCATTCTCAAGCATCAGAGTCATCCCCGGCAGCGTTAAAACGATCGTATTCGGACACAAGATACCGCGTCGTAAATTAATCGCCATGTCGGCCGTTCCACTCTCACAAAACAGAACAAGTCCCGCCGCACAACGACGCGGCTGATTGAAGAAGTAGGACAGATCGGACACACCAATCACAAAAGGCTCTTTATCAGACAGAACAAACGGACTTACCGAAGTCATACAATCTCTTTTTTCTCCAAGAAACGTAAAAAAAACAATCTTAGTATGTCGCACAAATATAATTTATTTGTGCCGAAAAGTGACAACATTGTTCTTAAGAAAGAAATTATAAGGTGAAGATTTACGGTACTTTTGCATCGAAAAAAGTTTTTTTCGAAAAAAATCGGAACGAACGAATAAATAATAAAATAGATATAAATCATCAACATCAAAATTATGAAGCAGAAATTCATCCACGCAGCCCTGATCGGTGGCTGTATGGCTATTGCCGTATCTTGCGGCAAGGCACCCGCACCGAGCGGTACGGCAGAGTACTCCGTACTCGACATCACCACAACAAGCACGACCCTTCCGAGCACCCACTCGGCCACCATTCGCGGTCGTCAGGACATTGCCATCTATCCGCAGGTATCGGGAACCATCTCCAAAGTGTGCGTCACCGAGGGAGAGGTTGTACGCAAGGGGCAGCTGTTGTTCATTATCGACCAGGTTCCCTACAAGGCAGCCCTTCGGACAGCAGAAGCGAACGTAGCATCAGCTAAAGCGAGCGTTGCAACGGCACAGCTTACCTATGACAGCAAAAAAGAACTTTTCGCCAAAAACGTCATATCGCAATTCGACCTGCAGACGGCCGAGAACAGCCTGCTCACAGCCAAAGCGACTCTGGCCCAAGCCGAGGCTCAGCGTGTCAACGCGGCCAACAACCTCTCCTATACGGAGGTGAAAAGCCCGTCGAACGGCGTGGTAGGCGTCCTCCCGTATCGTGTAGGCGCCCTGGTAAGCGCATCGATTCCCCAGCCGCTGACCACCATCTCGGACAACTCGGAGATGTATGTATACTTCTCGCTGACCGAGAACCAGCTGCTGGACCTCACGCGCCAATTCGGTTCGATGGACAAGGCGATCGCCGCCCTGCCCGACGTACAGCTACAGCTTAACGACGGATCGATGTACGACAAACCCGGCCGCATTGAGTCTATCAGCGGTGTCATCGACACCTCGACCGGTACGACACAGCTCCGCGCCGTATTCCCCAACCCGGGTCGTTTGCTCCACAGCGGAAGTTCGGGCAACGTTCTGCTCCCGCACACTTTCGAAAACGTCGTGATTATTCCGCAGACGGCCACCTTCGAGTTGCAGGACAAGAAGTTCGTCTACAAAGTGATCGATGGTGTTGCATCGTCGCAACTCATCACCGTATCTGACCAGAGCAACGGTCAGGAGTACATCGTAACCTCAGGCCTCCAGTCGGGCGATGTGATCGTAACCGAGGGTGTAGGACTCATGCGTGAGGGTACCCCGATCAAGGCCAAAGGCTCCGCAACGGAGGCTCCGGCTGAACAACCCGTAAAAGAAGAGAAGTAGAGATATGACACTAAAGCATTTTATCGACCGTCCGGTACTGGCGGCGGTCATCTCCATCGTAATCGTCCTGGGCGGTATCATCGGCCTGGCCACGTTGCCGGTCGAGCAGTATCCGGACATCGCACCTCCGACTGTCATGGTGCGTGCCAGCTACCCGGGCGCCAGTGCCGAGACCATTCAAAAGAGTGTGATCGTACCGCTTGAGGAGGCTATCAACGGCGTGGAAAACATGATGTACATGAAGTCCGACGCCTCGAACGCCGGTAGTGGCTCCATCACGATCTATTTCAAACAGGGGACCGATGCCGATATGGCAGCCGTGAACGTACAGAACAAAGTCGCAACGGCTACCGGTTCTCTTCCGGCCGAAGTAACCAAGATCGGTGTTACCACCATGAAGCGTCAGTCTTCGATGCTGATGGTCTTCACCCTCTATAGCCCGGATAACTCCTACGACGAGACCTTCCTGGCCAACTACATGAACATCAACATCGAGCCCCAGATCCTTCGTATCCAGGGTGTCGGTGAGTTCGTTGCCCTGGGTGCCGATTACTCACTGCGTATCTGGATGAAGCCCGACGTAATGGCTCAGTACAAACTGGTTCCGTCCGACATCACCGCCGTATTGGCCGAGCAGAACATCGAGTCGGCTGCCGGTACGCTGGGTGAGAACTCCGACAATGCGTTCCAGTACACGATGAAATATCGTGGACGTAAGGTTACGCCCGAGGAGTTCGGCGAGATCGTCATCCGCGCTACATCCGACGGACAGGTATTGCGTCTGAAAGATGTTGCCGACATCGAGCTGGGACAGGAGTCCTATGCTTACCACGGATCGGTAAAGGGTCATCCCGGTGTTGCCGCCATGGTCTTCCAGACGGCAGGAACGAACGCAACGCAAACTGTCGAGGAGATCAACGCCCTGCTTGACCAGATCAAACAGGACCTCCCGAAAGGTGTCGAGCTCCAACCGCTGATGAGTGTGAACGACTACCTCTACGCGTCAATTCATGAGGTTATCAAAACCCTGATCGAGGCCATTATCCTGGTCGTGCTGGTGGTTTACGTCTTCCTCCAGGATATTCGCTCGACCTTGATCCCGGCCGTTTCAATCATCGTATCGCTTGTCGGTACATTCGCTTTCCTTTCGTTCGCAGGCTTCTCAATCAACCTGCTGACCCTCTTCGCATTGGTGCTCGCCATCGGTACGGTGGTCGATGATGCCATCATCGTCGTCGAGGCCGTACAGGCCCGATTCGACGCTGGCTACAAGTCTTCCTATCTGGCAACGGTGGATGCCATGGGCGGTATTACCTCGGCTATCATCACCTCGACGCTCGTCTTCATGGCCGTGTTTATCCCCGTGTCAATGATGGGCGGTACGTCAGGTACCTTCTACACCCAGTTCGGTATTACGATGGCCGTCGCCGTAGGTATCTCGGCTATCAACGCCTTGACCCTCTCTCCGGCTCTTTGTGCCCTGTTGCTGAAACCCTACGTGGATGAAGATGGCAATGTAAAGAACAACTTTGCGGCTCGTTTCCGTAAAGCCTACAACACGGCCTTCAGCGCCGTACTCAAGAAGTACCAGCGAGGCGTGATGGTCTTCATCAAGCACAAATGGCTTACCTGGGTGACGCTGGGTCTTTCGATGGTCGCACTCGTACTGCTTATGAACAATACCAAGACCGGTTTGGTTCCTGACGAGGACCAGGGTACCATCATGATCAACGTAACGACCGCTCCCGGTAGCTCACTTGCCGAGACAAACAAGGTTATGGTCGAGATCGGCAAACGACTGATGGCCATTCCGCAGGTTTACAGTTTCCAGCAGGTAGCCGGTTACGGTATGATCGCCGGACAGGGTAACTCGTACGGTATGTGTATCGTCCGTCTGAAAGACTGGTCGGAGCGTCCGAGCAAGGCAGATGCAGTCAAGGCTGTAATCGGCCAGATCTATGCAAGAACGGCCGACATCAAGAACGCCCAGATCTTTGCCGTTGCACCGCCGATGATCACCGGTTACGGTACGTCGACCGGTTTCGAGATGTATCTACAGGATCGTGCCGGCGGCGACATTACGGATTTCTACAACATCTATCTGCAATACATCGCCGCGCTTAACCAGCGTCCGGAGATTCAGATGGCCTACTCCTCCTTCAACATCAACTTCCCGCAATATATGGTGGATATCGATGCTGCGAAGGCAAAACGGGCAGGCGTATCTCCGACCGAAATCCTCTCGACTCTGTCGGGTTACTATGGAGGTCAGTATGTATCGAACATCAACCGATTCTCGAAGGTATATCGTGTAATGATCCAGGCCGATCCGAAATACCGTCTCGACACCGAATCACTGAACAACTCGTTCGTACGTACAAGCAGCGGTGAGATGGCTCCGCTGGGACAGTTCGTTCAGCTGACCAAAGTATATGGTCCGGAGGTATTGAGCCGATTCAATATGTATAGCAGTATCGCGGTCAACGGTACGGTTGCCGAAGGCTACTCGACCGGTGATGCAATTAAAGCTATCGATGAGGTTGCCCAGCAGGTTCTGCCGAAGGGATACGGATACGAGTTTGGCGGTATCACCCGTGAGGAGAGCCAGACGACCAACAACTCGGCAATCATCTTCGGTATCTGTCTGATTCTGATTTACCTGATCCTGAGTGCCCTTTACGAGAGCTTCCTGCTGCCGCTGGCCGTCATCCTGGCCGTACCGTGCGGTCTGTTGGGATCGTTCCTGCTCGTAAAACTCATCGGACAGGAGAACAACATCTACCTGCAAACGGGTCTTATCATGATCATCGGTCTGTTGTCGAAGACCGCCATCCTGATCACCGAGTACGCCGCCGACCGCCGCAAGTTGGGCATGAGTCTCTCGCAGGCTGCCTTCTCGGCTGCCAAAGTCCGTCTGCGTCCTATCTTGATGACCGTCCTTACGTGCGTCTTCGGTATGATCCCGCTGGTTATCGCAACAGGTGTGGGTGCCAATGGTAACTCGACCCTCGGTTCGGGTGTTGTCGGCGGTATGATCGTCGGAACGCTTGCCCTGTTGTTCCTCGTACCTTCGCTCTTCATCGTCTTCCAGCACTTGCAGGAGAAGCTCAAGCCGGTGCAGTTCGCCGAGCACAGCGACTGGATGATCGAGGCCGAAATCGAGGATAGCAAAAACATGAAATCGGACGAAGCAGAGAAGTAAAACCATGAAAAAGTTAATCATCATACTGGCCGCAGCCGCCATGACAGGCTGCGGCATCTACAAGCCCTACACGCGTCCCGAGGAGGTTAAGACCGACGGACTCTACGGCGACATCGAAACCGCCGACACGATGACGCTGGGCAATATTCGCTGGCAGGAGATGTTCACCGACCCCTATCTGCAAAACCTGATCGAGGTGGCGTTGGAGAACAACACCGACCTGCAATCGGCCCATTGGCGTGTAATGGAGGCCGAGGCTACGCTGAAATCGGCTCGCCTGGCTTATCTGCCTTCGTTCAACTTTGCACCGAACGGTGGAGTCAGCAGTTTTGACAATTCGAAGGCCACATGGACCTACAGCGTTCCGGTCAATGCCAGCTGGGAGATCGATATTTTCGGGCGCATGACCAACAACAAGCGTCGTGCAAAGGCTCTCTATGCACAGAGCCAAGAGTATCAGCAGGCCGTACAGACCCAGGTGATCGCATCGGTTGCCAACCTCTACTACACGCTTCTGATGCTCGATGCCCAATACAATATCTCGCTGGAGACGGCCGAGAAGTGGGAGGAGAGTGTTACGACAATGCGCGCGATGATGGATGCCGGTATGACCAACGCTGCCGGTGTCGCACAAACCGAAGCAAACTACTATTCGATCGAAGCCTCGCTGTACGATCTGCGCTACCAGATCCGCGAGATTGAGAACACACTGGCAGCCCTGCTGGGAGAGACACCCCGCAGCTACGAACGCGGCCGTCTCGAGGACCAGGTGCTTCCCGAAGAGTTGATCGTAGGTGTTCCGTTGCAGTTGCTTTCCAACCGTCCGGATGTTAAAAGCGCCGAGTACACACTGGCTCAAGCCCACTATGCAACAGCCGGTGCCCGCTCAGCCCTCTATCCGTCGCTCAGTTTAAGCGGTCTGGTCGGATGGACCAACAACGGTGGAGCCGTAATTGTCAATCCGGGTAAACTGCTGCTCCAGGCCGCAGCATCGCTGACTCAGCCGATCTTCAACGCTGGCATGAACCGTGCACAGCTTAAGATCGCCAAGGCACAACAGGAAGAGGCTTTATTGAGCTTCCAGCAGACGTTGCTCAACGCCGGAGGCGAGGTGAACAACGCCCTAGCCAAGGCTCAGTCAGCTCGTGCCAAAGCCGATTATCAGGCCAAACAGGTTGCATCGCTCGAAACAGCCGTCGAGAGCACCCAGTTGCTCATGCGTCACGGCAGTACGACCTATCTGGAGGTTTTGACTGCACAACAGTCTCTGCTTTCAGCGCAACTGACTCAGGTAAGCAACCGTTTCGACGAGATTCAGGCCATCGTAGATCTCTATCATGCATTGGGTGGAGGTCGTGATATGGAAACCCCTGAAGTTGAAACCGAGGCAAAATAACAACGCACCATGAAACGCAGAGTAACTCGAGAAGAGATCATCCGCACGACATGGGATCTTATCCTCCGGAACGGCCTTCGGGCCGTCCGGGTGGACGAGATCGCACAAACGCTGGAGATATCCAAGCGGACGCTCTACGAGCTGTTCAACGACAAAGATGCGTTGGTCGAACAGTGCTGGGACGCTATTCGGGAGAAACAAAAAGCCCGTATAGCCGACTTTCTGGTCTACAAGCCAGGGGTTTCTCTCGAGCAGACCCAATCGCTGATTAACGAGTTTATTTCCAACCTCTGCTATATCAGCACCTCCTCGCTGCAAGAACTGCAACGTAAAGAGATCTATGCCGATATTTATGAAAAAGGGCGTAGAATCTGGCTCGATGCTTTCTCACAGCTGCTCAACAACTGCATTACGGACGGAACATTATTACCGGAGGTTGATTGCGAGCGTTTCGCCAACCGCATGATGACGATTCTCTACCACATGTATCTGGATAATTCGACCCGTCAGGAGATGGAGGCATTCGGATGGGCTTTGTTGCGCGGTGTTGCCACACAGGATGGAATCAAGTGGCTCGACAACAAGCGTCAGAAATCCTAAGGAACTCAAGAGTAATAAAAAAGGATGGCTGAGAAGCCATCCTTTTTTATTTTCTGACGTTTTATTTACTCACGCACACAACGGATATTGAACCCATTGGCACGAGGGTAGGCCGCAGCAGGGTTAAGCTCACTGTGCGAAGCATCGTCGGTGTCGAGATCGAAATACAGGGCCGATGCATTGCGATCATTGGCCGAAGCCTCGCTGGTCCAATAGAATCCGCTCCAGGGCTGAGGATTTTCGTTGTCGTTCAGGTTCTGAATTCCTCCCAGCAAGGCACTACGACGACCTCCGGCATGAAAGAACGAAGAGATCGTCCCGTCCGTAAGATTCCATCCATACGCCTCACGCAGACTTTCCGTCATCTCGGCAGTATGTTCATCTGCAATCGAGAAGTCTGCAAACGCATCCTGATCGGGAACTTTCCATCCTCTGGGGCAGGGGTCATAATCGGTCTTCTCTGGGCCCCATAACTCATTGTTTCCCGATGTATAAAGCCAATCATATCCCGAAGTCTCCGCCCCAAGAATAAAACTCATCGGATTGGCAATCGCAAATTCAATCGTTCCGATCTCCGGGGTATTCTCCAGATACTCCAGATAGGTACGACGTCCCGAATAACTATACATCACATGATCAGCCTCCGATGCGCAGTTATAATACTCGGGACCGATCAATGGAGTGGGACGGCCCCATTGATAGTACAAACCGTAGGAAGCCAGAATCTGCTCCTGGGTAGTCCCCGCACTGGCTCCGGCACCGAGATTACGCGTCATGAAGACCGCCCCCGATCCTGAAGTAACGGACTCTTTTGAAGGATCATAATCGGTTACCCACAAATGCCAGGTCCATATAATATCGCCATCGGCATCATAAGCTGCAAAAAGAGCATTCCCCTCGATCAGTTTTCCATGCTCGTCCCCCGAAACGAAAAACGAAACGACTCCTTGTTCGAAAGTCAAATATTGAATCAGATACTGGGAGCTCGTCCACAGGACCTCAACTTTATCGGTAGGGATCGTCTCGCCTCGTTCGCCCTTACGCGTGCCGTCGAAGGCATACAAAGCATTGGCATGGTTGGCAATGTAACAGTTCGAAGGATCCTCGGTAAAATCATAGCTGTCTCCGATTGCCACATATAATTTCGCCGTATGAGAGAATCCGTTGGCATCCAAAGCGACAAGTGTTATGGTTCCCTCCAGATCGGTGTCATACTCCTCCTCATCCGTAGTCGGTTTGGTCGGAGCAACCACCAAGACCGTACGCGATGCCAGATCGGCCGTTGCCGACCAGCGTCCCGGGAAGGAGACCTCAGACACACTCACCTCTACGATATTGACAGCCGTAAATCCCACCGTCGCATTCAAGCCATAATCCCGCACCAGACAGACATCCTGATCCAACGTGAATGTTCCCACCGGTTCATCGGCCTTGTTACAGGAGGATAGCGTTCCCGCTACCACAATCGTGCACAAGCACAATATCCCGAATAAAAGCTTTTTCATAAAAAAACAGTCTCTTTTTTTCTAAACGTCTACAAAAACAATCGGAAGAGGAGGGTAGTTCCCGAGCCCGGTTTCTCTCCCGGGAAAGTCTCCTGCCGACTGCGTTTCCCGACAAAGATACGCAAAGCGATCCACAAACGCCAACTTCCCCGCAAGTTTTTCCACCCATATTTTATCTTTTGGCGGGACCCCGGCATACACGGATTATGGCCTGTTGCTCCTGTCGCAAACAGTTCGTGCCCGGATTGCCATTCCCATTCGGATTCTTTACCGACGCAGAGCAGGGCCCGACAACAAAAAAGCCCCGCACAGATAGTACGGGACTTTTATTATCCATCAAAACAGGATTACTTCTTATCAGGGCGGGCGATCGTTTCACGCATCGTCGTGTCGGCCATGATATTCTTCATCTTGTAGTAATCCATCACACCGAGATTCCCGTTGCGGAAAGCTTCGGCCATAGCCAGCGGCACCTCCGCCTCAGCCAGAATCACTTTTGCACGGGCATCCTGTGCCTTCGCCTTATTCTCCTGCTCCAGCGCTACGGCCATCGCACGACGCTCCTCGGCTTTCGCCTGGGCAATATTCTTATCCGCCTCGGCCTGATCCATCTGCAACTGAGCGCCGATGTTCTTGCCCACATCTATGTCGGCAATATCGATCGAAAGAATTTCGAAAGCCGTACCTGCATCGAGCCCCTTCTCCAACACCACACGCGAAATGGAATCGGGATTCTCCAGCACGATCTTGTGAGAATCAGCCGATCCGATCGATGAAACGATACCCTCACCGACACGAGCCAGGACGGTCTCCTCTCCGGCTCCGCCGACCAACTGCTTAATGTTGGCCCGCACGGTAACACGCGCTTTGGCGATCAACTGAATACCGTCTTTTGCCACCGCAGCAACAGGAGGCGTATTGATAACCTTCGGATTTACAGACATCTGCACAGCCTCGAACACGTCACGACCGGCCAGGTCTATTGCCGTTGCCATCTTGAAGTCGAGCATGATATTGGCTTTTTGAGCCGAAACAAGTGCGTGTACCACATTGGTCACATTACCTCCAGCCAGATAGTGCGCCTCCAACTCATTGGGATTGAGTTCCAATCCGGCTTTCGTGCTCTCGATCATCGAAGAGACGATGGTCGATGGTGGAACCTTGCGCCAACGCATCAGAATCAACTGCAACAAACTGATTCGAACCCCAGAAACAAGGGCGGAAAACCATAATCCGATCGGAATGAAATAAAAAACGAGCCAAATGGCGACTAACGAAACGAAAACGATCAATGCAATAATACCGACTTCCATATTTCTATCTATTTTTATGAATTATTATCTCTTTTTAACAATGATGTTGAAATTCTCGAATCCGACTACCTCGATCGGCTGACGCGGATCGATATAGTCGCCTTGGGATTTTGCCTCGAAGGTCCGTCCGCCGATCTCAACTTTGCCCATCGGGGCCAATCTCGAAACAGTCATTCCTGTATCGCCGACCTTTACTCCCTCCTGTTTCGGTTCGGACATACTCGACGAGGTGATCTTCTGTCGCAACGAGAATCGCTCCCAGGTTTTAGCCCGCAACGAAACGACGGTTACAATCAACGAAAGCAGCAAGATGACTGCAATAACGATTCCGCCGACCAGCGGACTGAAATCCTTAAACGAGATATAAATCGCCCCACCATAACTGAGCAGTGCCAGGATGGCACCGATCGAGACTCCGGGCAACAAAACGAGTTCCGCCACCAGAAACAGCAACCCGAAAAA
Organism: Candidatus Alistipes avicola; assembly: GCA_019118565.1. Taxonomy (GTDB): domain Bacteria; phylum Bacteroidota; class Bacteroidia; order Bacteroidales; family Rikenellaceae; genus Alistipes; species Alistipes avicola. Next base: position 208,492 of record DWYR01000009.1, read on the forward strand.
GACCAACAGAATAATAAGAAACATATGCTGGATATTATTTAAGTCCGTTAAAAATACAAAAAAATCACGTCAATCGACAATCTGCATCACCTTTACCGTTAATTTTCCATCGACCGACCGAATTGCCTCAGCGACCTGTTCCGCCTGCGTTTCGTCATCAAACCGTCCGACGATAAAGTCCTGTCCTACCCGCGACAGTTCGACTCCAGGAGCCATTCGTCCGACTGTCTCCCGAACGGAGGCCGAAAGAGCCGACGCACCAGTGATCTGAATTTTATAGGCAGCCGCACCCTCTTCGGGCATCACCGAAAGGTCGACATATCTGCCATCGTACCATACGACGATAACCGGATTGCGGAATCCCCGTTTGCGGGCTACTTCCTGAGCCTCGACCGCTTCAGCTTTCGTCGCAAAGCCTCCGACGAAGTAACGATAACGCGATTCGGGAGTTTTCTGTACATACAACGGCACCGCATTGCGGAAAATGGAGGGATCTTGTTTGTACTTGTATTCTCCCAGCAGAAGTCGATACATGACACCGTGCTCATAAACCGGGCAATCCGGAATCGGGTTACGGGACGAATAACGGCGCGTAGTCGTGAACTCCAGCGGTTCATAATCCAGGAAATAGCGCTCGATCAATTCCAATCGGGGAAGTCTGTAATCGACCTGCTGCAACGACTGAGCGACCCGCTGCAAAGAATCGGCAGCTTGAGTCAAACCCAACAGCCGTGCCATCTCCTGTTCAAAGGAAATCAACTGCCGCTTGCGAATGCAATAATCCGACAACGCCTCCAGCAAATTCTCACGCTGAGCCGCAACGACTCGCTGCCGCGCCTTCTCCATCGACTTTTCCTGGTCGATCAATAAATCCTCCCGGCTCAATCGATCCAACACGTAATTATAGGCATACGTCTTGTTGTCGTACGACTCGTTCCATAACCGCGAAAGCGAATCCTGCAACTCCGCCATCGTCGATTCGGCTGCCCGATAGCTTGCCAACAGTTCCGAGGCAGCCTGCTCGGTCCGTACCGTATCGTAACGCATCTTCAACTCCGACTGGATCCCGTAATCGGCCACAATACGAGCAGCCAACTCCGCCATCGTCGATTCAGCCTGTTGGGCCTCCAACAAAGCCCGATAGTCGGATGACTCCAGATACTCTTCGAAGCAGGGATTATAGACCAAATTAGACTTTTGTTCGCGAGCCGGTGTCCGGATGACACTTTCATCCCGATTTTCAGTCGCCGATTCGACATAATCGGGATGATCGGCCAACCATGCCTGTTCGATTGCGGTTATACGGCTGCCGATCTGGTTGCGCCGACTTTGTAAAGAAAGCATCTCGCTCTCCATGGAAAGAATCTGATCGGCGTATTGTCGCTGACTGCCGGGATTCTCCCGAAGTACAGCGCGCAACTTGTCGATCTGTAGTTGCAACGACACCACACTCGACTGCAAATTCTTCTCCTGTTCCAACAGCGATGCATACTCCTCGTTCGCCTTCAGAGCTGGAATTCCACGGCGAAGCTGATCGTCCCCCGCTGATACAGACGAGCCGAATATCAGATACAAAATTATGATTACAAACAGTCTACGCATCATCATTTCCACCATTTAATCAAGAAGAATTGCAACAATCCGAAAATCTCCAGACGTCCGAGTAACATCAACACCGTCAGGACAAACTTTGCCACCGACGGCAGTGCACTGTAGTTATCCATCGAGCCGACCTCACCGAAACCCGGGCCGACATTACCGATCGAAGCGACGCATCCCGAAAAACTGGACATCAAATCGACACCGCACAAGGTCAGCAGAATCGTTCCGATCAGAATCAAGATCAAATAGGTTACAATAAACAAAGTAACCGTATGCAAGGTATCCGACTCCTGAATGATCCCGTCAATTCGAATACGAATCACCGCACTCGGATGCTGCTGCTGCTTCATACGGGCATAGAACAATTTGAGTGCCATGAGCAATCGGTTCACCTTGATACCGCCCGCAGTGGACCCTGCACAGGCGCAAACCAACGACCCTAAAATCAGGATTATAATAGCGAATCCAGGCCAGACATTGCTGTCGGCCGTTGCAAATCCGGTTGTAGTCGTTACCGAAACGAACTGGAAAGTTGCATGACGGAATGCGGCAAGGAAAGAGGAGTAGACATCTGCCCAATAAAGGCTGATGGCTATCAGCAAGCTGCCTCCAAGCAACATCGCCGCATAAAAGCGCACGACCTCCGAACGGAACACATTGTTCGATTTTCCGGATACGGTGGCGTAGATCATACCAAAGTGGAGGCCGGCAATCGCCATGGCAAAGATCAGAATCACATCGATGGCCGCGCTGTCGTAAAAGGCGACGCTGGCATTCTTCATACCGAAACCGCTGGTAGCGCAAGCCGACATCGAATGGCAAAGCGCATCGAACCAACTCATATCGGCCAAACGGAGCAACAGAGTAAAGAGCGCCGTCAAACCCACATAGACGACCAAAAGAATCCGAACGATCATCTGCGCTCGATAGCGGTAATTGTCCTTGGCCAGGGGGGACATCTCCACACTCGAAAGCATCATCTTGCTCGATCCGAGTACCGGCAGGATGACCAGGGCAAACATCACGACACCCATACCGCCGACCCACGTCGAGGACATCCGCCAGAACATCAACCCTTTCGGCAGGGCCTCGACATCCTGCAAGATCGACGAGCCGGTGGTCGTGAACCCAGAAACACTCTCGAACCAGGCGTTGATCAAGCTGAACTCCCCGCCCCAGATCAGATAGGGGAACATTCCGACCACACAGGCGAGCAACCACGAACCTACAACAATGCAGAACCCCTCCTTGTTGGTAATACGTTCCTGCTTCTCGACAAAGATCAGAGGAAATCCCCCCAACAAGGCCGTAAGCAGCGAGGAGAGCAGAAGAGGGTAGAAAGCCGAATCCATATGGTTCATGAAGGAGATGCCTGCCGAAACGAACATAAAAGTCGACAGCAACAGCATCACCATCCCCACATAGCGCAATATCACATTGACCCTCATTGCATTACGGTTTAGTTTGCTTTTGCATGGCAATCAAGGAGTCGATTTTCTCCTTCAACTCGAGGATCTCGTCCTTGCATTCGGCCTTGACCGTAAACGGCATCTTGAACGAAAGGTATTGTCCCAGGCTCCGATTCATCGAAACCAGCGGCTTGACACAATAGATCTCCGTGAAATAATAGAGGAGCAACACCGTGGCGATCATGACCACGAGCGAGATCAGCACGGGCGTAACGGCACGGTAGGCGTTCCAGTTCAACATTTCGGCACGCGGGGCGAGCGATCCCTGGGTGGAGGTCATATAGTCCTTGATGGCCGAAACCACCACTTTATAACGTTTTTCGTAATAGTCGTTATACCACCGTTCACCCGACACGTCGTCGAACTTGAACATATCGTACGAAAGATAGCTGTCGGTCAACAGTTGCAAATCGGAAATGGCACCCACCAAAGAGCCCATTTGGGACTGGTCCGAAAGTTCACTCTGCGCCGTTGCCACGGTCGCATGCAGACGTCGCATATTGGCGCGACAAAGGCTGTCATAGGAGAGATCACCCAAAATAGCCATGTGGATCACCGCCATATTCTGTTCATGGGCCGCATCGAGCATCTCTCTGGCCAGCACCATGTTACGATGATTCGCCTTCAGAATCTCCTCTGCATCGTTGCTCAAATGGCTCAACTCGAAGAAGGAGATCATCCCCGAAATAAACAACAGCCCGACAATACTCAGAAAGCCGACAGCCATTCGTTTTCGAATTCCCGTCATATTTTTCAATCCGTTTTCATGCGATCGACCGGAGCGTCTGCCGACGAAACACTCCTGAACTCGATTCTCTTTAAATACAAAGATAGCAATTTAATCGACAATTTCACCGGTCAAATCACAAGATTCATCCATTTCACCCAACCGCACCCGGCAAATCGTATTGATCCGCTCGCGATCGTATGGGGCTTTGACCCGGATGTAGTTGCCCGTATAGCCGAACATCATGCCGCCCCGCATCGTGCTTTCGAAGAGCACCCAGTCGGTCGTTCCCTCGGCCCGACGGCAAAAATCGCCGTGCAGGCGACGGCACAGCGTCTCCAACTCCTCCACACGCCGGGTTGCAACCGACGACTGGACCTTGTCCGGGAAGTCGATGGCCGGAGTGCCCGGACGCTCCGAATAGGGGAATATATGGAGATAGGCCGGAGCAATCCGCCCCAGGAATGCATAGGTCGTACGGAAATCCTCCTCGGTCTCACCCGGGAATCCCACAATCACATCGATGCCGATAAAAGCGTCGGGCATTCGCCTCCGTACCGACTCGATCCGCTCGGCAAACCGGGCTGTCGTATAACGGCGGCGCATCCGGGCCAGCACGCTGTCCGACCCGCTCTGAAGCGGAATATGGAAGTGATGCTGAAATTTAGGTGACTCGGCACAAAAGTCTATTATTTCGTCTGTTAAAAGATTTGGTTCTATCGACGATATACGGTATCGCTCGATCCCGTCGACCTCGTTCAGCGCACGTAGCAGGTCGATAAAACGTTCGCTCGTCGTACGGCCGAAATCACCCGTATTGACCCCCGTGATAACGATCTCCTTCTGTCCCGAAGCGGCGATCTGGCGCGCCTCATCCACCAAGGCAGCGATCGGCATATTACGGCTTGCTCCACGGGCATAGTGGATCGTACAGTAGGCACACTTATAGTCGCATCCATCCTGCACCTTCAGGAAGGCACGGGTACGGTCGCCGCTGGAGAAGGCGGCAAAAAAGCGGGTCAGCTGCTCCACATCGCAGCTCGTGACCTGCGCCTTTCCCTTACCGGCAAGCTCCGTCACGCGACGGAACAACTCGCCCTTGTCATTGTTGCTCAGCACCAGATCGACCCCCTCGATCGCAGCGATCTCATAGGGTTTTAACTGCGCATAACATCCCGTTACCACGATGATCGTCGAAGGGTTACGCCGGTGGATCTTGCGAATCAGGTTACGACACTTCTTATCGGCGTGCTCGGTAACCGAACAGCTGTTAATCACCGATATGTCGGCCGGTTCCGTAGTCGACACCCGCTCAAAACCGCCCTGTTCGAACTCCCGGGCAAGCGTCGAACTCTCCGAAAAGTTGAGTTTACATCCTAACGTGTGGAAATTGACTTTGCGCTTCTGCATACAACGATCCGTTTTCCCGCTCGCTACGTGGCGATTCGGTGCGGCGAATTTATAAAAAGTGGGGCAGATTACGAAATAATCGGGAAGTTTTGCCGTTCCGGGCCCATAACCGGGCCTCTTTTTCTTTGGACGACTCCCGGAAAAAACGTAAATTTGCTGCGCGCCTGAAAAAGCTGATCCGAACAATCGGCACCGGGCCGCACCAACAACCTTATGGAGCTTTTCGCCGATATTTTTCAATATAACTACCTCTATTACGCCTTCTGGGCCTGCATCCTGTCGGGCATCACATGCGGCGTGATCGGGACCTATGTCGTCTCACGACGTCTGGTCTTCCTCAGCGGAGGCATCACGCACTCCTCGTTCGGAGGTCTGGGCATCGCCTTTTACCTTGGAACAAACCCGATCTTCGGAGCCATGATCTTCGCCATTCTTTCGGCCCTGGGCATCGAATGGGCCAACGAAAAGGGGCGTATCCGCGAAGATTCGGCCATCGGCATCATCTGGTCCGTGGGAATGGCCATCGGCGTGCTGTTCATGAGCCTTCGGCCGGGATATGCCGGCGACCTGTCCAACTATCTGTTCGGCAGCATCGTCACGGTAACCCGATCGGACGTGTGGGCGCTGGCCGTACTCACCATTCTGATACTTCTCGGATCGCTGCTGTGGCTGCGCCCGATCATGTACGTCGCCTTCGACCGCGATTTTGCAAAGAGCCAGGGAATTCCCGTCCGGTTTATCTCCTACGCCATGTCGGCCATGATCGCCATCACGATCGTACTCTCGATCCGCATCATGGGAATCGTCCTGCTCATCTCGCTGCTCACCATTCCGGTCGCAATTGTCAACACCGTTTCGAAATCCTACCGTACACTCGCCGTCGGTGCAGCCATCATAGCCGTAGTGGGGAACCTCACGGGACTCGCCCTGAGCTACAATTACGAAGTTTCACCCGGTGCAGCCATAATATTTACCCTCACCCTTACGCTTATTATAGTAAAACTATTAACTTTGCTCGTCAAAAACCGCCGTTCGGACGAGGGTAAGACAAAACGCGTTATCGCGCCGACCGGCCTGCAAAAAACAGAAACCACGACCACCCGCCGATGAAAACCATCCATAAACTCATCCTGAAGTCCTATCTGGGGCCCATGATCCTCACGTTCTTCATCGTCATGTTCGTGCTGATGATGAACTTCCTGTGGCGATACATCGACGAACTGGTGGGGAAAGGTCTCGATGCGGGTATCATTATCGAACTGCTGAGCTACGCAATGGCCAACCTGATCCCGATGGGTCTGCCGCTGGCAACGCTGCTCGCGGCCATCATGACCATGGGAAACTTGGGCGAGAACTATGAGTTGCTGGCCATGAAATCGGCCGGAATGTCCCTGCCGCAGATCATCAAGCCGCTGATCATCGTCGTCGGACTGATCTCGATCGGCAGTTTCTTCATCGTCAACGATCTGGTCCCGGCCGCCAACAAGAAGTTCTACCAGACAATGGCCGACATCCGTCAAATGAAACAGACGCTCGAATTCAAGGACGGACTCTTCTTCAACGGCATAGACGACCTCAGTATCCGTGTCGGCCACCAGGATCCCGAAACGGGTCTTCTGAACGAAGTACTGATCTACGACAACCGGGGCGAAGGGGGCAATCTGGGTAATATGACGACAACTCTTGCCGACTCCGGCTATATCCGCATCTCGGACGACAAGCGTTTCCTGGTCATTACGCTCTACAACGGAGAGAGCTACGAACAGGCCCGCACCCCGAACCAATGGTACAGCCAAAGCACCCTGAAACGTAACAAGTTCAAGGCACAGAAAGCCTATATTCCCATATCGGGATTCAAAATGGAGCGCTCGGATGAGAACCAGTTCGGCAACATGAGCCAGACACGAAACATCGCCGAGCTGCAAGACGAGATCGACACGCTCGAATTGCAGGTAAATTCGGCTACCAACCGTTCATACGACCCGTTGTTGAAGGGGCGAATATTCGCCAAAGACACGCTGGCCATTATGGAGTACCCGGACACACTGACTCCTCGCAATTTACGTCCCGTTGACCTACTGGACTCGCTGCCCCTGCTCGACATCCGGCAACAGGAGCGCATCTGGTCGCAAGCAGCTATTCAGGCACGCAACTCGCGATCGGTGCTCACCTTCGACGAGACGCAGGCCAAATGGGCACTGAGCGAACTCTACCGCAACAAAGTCGAATGGCATCGCAAACTGTCGCTGCCCGTCTCGATCATGATCTTCTTCCTGATCGGAGCTCCGCTCGGGGCCATCATCCGCAAAGGAGGTCTGGGTATGCCGATCGTCATATCGATCGGATTCTTCGTCATCTACTACATCATCAGCATCTCCGGCGAAAAGATGGCCAAAGAGGGTACCTGGGAGGCCGTTTACGGCATGTGGCTTTCGAGCTTCATCCTGACCCCGATCGCCGTCTACCTGACCTACAAGGCAACGAACGACTCCGGCCTGCTCGATGTCGACTGGTATATCGGCAAATTCAAGAAGATCAAAGAAAAAACAATCTCCTTATTTTCACGTTTTGCATATAAAAACAAAAAAAGAGATAACTCATGACAACCGAAAAAGTACTGAATACGATCGAAGAAGCCATCGAAGATTTCCGCAACGGTAAAATCGTCATCGTGGTCGATGACGAGGACCGCGAAAACGAAGGCGACTTCATCATTGCAGCAGAAAAAGTAACACCCGAAGTAGTCAACTTCATGCTCAAAAACGGACGCGGCGTACTGTGCGCCCCCCTTTCGGAGGAGCGTTGCGCCCAGCTCGAACTGAACATGATGGAGGCAAACAACACCTCGCTGCTCGGCACTCCCTTCACCGTAACGGTGGACTTGCTGGGAGAGGGGTGCACCACGGGTGTTTCGATCCATGACCGGGCCGCTACGCTGCGGGCTCTGGCCGACCCCAATACCAAACCTTCCGATCTGGGCCGTCCGGGACACATCAACCCGCTCCGTGCCCGTCAGAAAGGCGTTCTGCGTCGTCCGGGGCATACCGAAGCTGCCGTCGATCTGGCCCGTCTGGCCGGATTGCAACCTGCCGGAGCCCTGATCGAGATCATGAACGACGACGGCACGATGGCCCGTCTGCCGGACCTGCTGAAAATCGCCAAGAAATACGACCTGAAAATCATCTCGATCGCCGATCTAATCGCTTACCGTCTGCGCAACGAGTCGATCGTTGAGCGGGGCCAAACAGCCGAAATGCCGACCCAGTGGGGTAACTTCAAGATCACGGTCTTCCGCCAGAAAAGCAACGGGCTGGAGCATATGGTTCTGACCAAGGGCGAATGGAAAGAGGACGAGCCGGTCCTGGTACGCGTCCACTCATCGTGCGCCACGGGCGACATTCTGGGCTCATGCCGTTGTGACTGCGGAGCACAGCTGCACGAGGCGATGCGCATGATCGAGCAGGAGGAAAAAGGAGCCATCGTTTACCTCAGCCAGGAGGGACGCGGCATCGGCCTGTTCAACAAGATCGCAGCCTACAAACTGCAGGACGAAGGACTCGATACGGTCGATGCCAACGTACGGTTGGGATTCGGTGTCGATGAGCGCGACTACGGCGTAGGTGCAAGCATCATTCGCGAAATGGGCATCAAACACATGCGCCTGATGACCAACAATCCGCTCAAAAGGGTAGGACTGGAGGGCTATGGCCTGAAGATCGACGAGATCGTTCCGATCGTCATTGCCCCGAACAAATACAACGAGCGCTATCTGGCTACCAAACAGGAGCGTATGCACCACAAGCTCAACCTTTGCAAGCACTAATCCGATGAATGGTTCACAGGAGAAGATAGATGCCAGGAAATTACGCATCGTCTTCATGGGGACACCCGAATTCGCCGTGCCTTCGCTCCGGGCGTTGGTCGAGCAGGGCTACCAAGTGGTTGCCGTCGTCACAACGCCGGACAAACCGGCCGGACGCGGACAGAAGATGCACGAAAGCGATGTCAAGGTTGCAGCTAAAGAGTTGGGGCTTCCCATTCTGCAACCCGAGAAGTTGCGGGATCCCGAATTCGTTGCTGCGATGCAGGAGTTGCGTCCCGATTTGGGCATCGTGATTGCATTCCGAATGCTGCCCGAAATCATCTGGGATATGCCTCGCTTCGGGACATTCAACCTGCACGCCTCGCTGCTGCCCCAATACCGCGGGGCAGCCCCGATCAACTGGGCCATCATCAACGGTGAGAGCCGCACCGGCGTTACGACATTCCTGTTGAATCACGAAATCGATAAAGGAGCCATTTTAGGGCAGATCGAAGTGCCGATCCTTCCCGAAGACAATGTGGGGACGCTCTACGATCGGCTGATGACCCTCGGATCAGGGTTAGTAGTCGAAACAGTGGAGCGAATCGCATCGGGAGAGGTTGTTGGATTGCCACAACCCCAAGAGGAGAATTTCAAACCGGCACCTAAAATCTTCAAACAGGATTGCCGGATCGACTGGCAGTGGGATGGAGAACGGATTGTCAATTTTATCCGCGGACTTTCGCCCTATCCGGCAGCATGGACCTCCTTTATGCGCGGCGGGCAAGAGATCAACACGGCAAAAATCTTCGAAGCGACTTTCATTAAGGGAGCAAACGAAGAGAATTGCGGTGTAATCAATACGGACAATCGGAAATACCTGCGGATTCGATGTGCTGACGGTTGGATTGATGTACGGTCTCTCCAATTGTCAGGCAAGAAACGCATGGGAATACAGGAGCTGCTGCTCGGATTCCGAGATGGAAATTCCTTGACCTGTTTATAACCTTAACCCATCAAAAAAAAACATGAAACGAACCCCTATTTCTTTTTGTCGCAGGACTCTTCGTTCCAACGGTTTACGCTCAGAACAGCCTCATCACAGAAGGTTTAGGGAGCCTATTTGTTCCCCAAGAACAAACGACAAAATTATATTGTGAGCGTAGTTCAACTACTGCAAGTTACACTATTCCTGCAGAGGAAACTCTTTCCATATCGGGAATTGAAGGTACATCCGAAATTCTCGAACCTCAAGAGAGCATATCAACAGACTCTCAGAAAGGAATCAACAGACCAAATGTCAGAATCAGTCGATACAGATCTTATTATCAAGGCGAGTTGGCCTTTGCTTACGGCCTTGCAGTAGGAACGGGTTCTGACATATACTCTCGACTCGTCTTCGAAACTGTACATGGAGCTCGTATTAGCCCCTATGCATTTATTGGCGCAGGGCTTGCTATCAATCACTTCTACAAGGATCAAGTTATTTTCGAAGAATATTGGGTAACACAAAAAGACAACAGAGGGACCTTGCTTCCCTTATTTGTAAATATAAAAGGATATCTTCCTGTCTCCAGGAAAGTAGCTTTTTACCTCTCTGGCGATATGGGTGCTGCATTAGATCTAAGCAACTCCTTCGATGAAAAGACAAAGTTATATGTTGCAGCTGGTCCCGGCGTCACGTTTGGTCGTCAAAACGGAGGAACTCTCGGAGATTTCAGTATCCGCTTTCAACATATTGGAGATGGACTCGATGCCATCTTGTTCCGCATCGGTGTGAATTTTTAGGAATTGAATATACAACACAATATTAAGGGAGAGATGCAAGTGGTATCTCTCCCTTAATTCTCTATGGGGCTTATCATTTAAACTTTATTAGGTAAAGTCAAAAAAAATATTCCTATATTGTATAACGAAACCTCAAAAACAAGTATGCCTATGAAATAATCCATTACATCCCTTCACAAGAATTCTCCCTCTTCAGAGTATTCTGAGCATATTTTATGTTCCAACCTAAAAACAGTTTAACATGAAACGAATCATATTCCTTCTTGTTTCCGTCTTTATCGGACAAAGTCTTTGTGCCCAAGATATTTATTATTAAAGAAAGACGCAAAGGAGATTCAGGCAAAAGTATTGAAAGTAAACGATTCCGAGATGGAATACAAACGTTGGGATAATCCAGACGGCCCCGTTTATACACTCCCTGCAGAAGAGGTTTTCACGATCACCTATCAGAATGGGACAAAAGATCTAATCTCTAAATTCGATGACCAACCTTCTTCAAAAAACAGCAAATATGCGGATGCTTTCGGTCGTCATCCCCGCTATCAGGGCGAAATAGCCTTTGCCTACGGATTGCCCTTAAGTGAAGGAACCGCAGATCTCTTCCCTCGAATCGCGTTTGAGACCGTACACGGTGTCCGGATTTGTCCCTACGCATTCGTCGGAGCCGGCTTCGGCATCAACTATTTCTATCAGGAACTTTATGCGTCAGATGGTTGGCGCATTTATGAACTTAACAGCGGAGGCACCATTCTTCCTATTTTCGTAAACGCCAAAGCATACCTTCCCACCGGTCGCAAATCAGCTCTTTATCTCTCCTGGGATCTCGGTGCAGCCATGGGTATTGGCGGATATTTCTCCTCCGGTACAGAGTTCTATACCTCAATCGGCCCCGGCATCTCGTTCGGCCGCCAAAATAAAGGCGTTCGAGGTGATTTTAGTATTCGCTTCCAGCATATAGGAACAGGACTCAACGCTCTCTTGTTCCGTATCGGACTTGGTTTCTAAGGAGCGGATCATTCCATACACAGGAGGGGGAAACGGTTGTTTCCCCCTCTTTTTTTACATCCGCCTGCCATTCTCCAATCTGTCCGACAACAGTTTTCAATAATCTTCTTTCGGTCCAGTCTCTGGGGAAAGTACCTGTCGCCAGCCTCCGGAATAAAGCAGACCGCAGGAGAAGCGGTTGTCATCTGCTGCTACTGTTCAACAGCAGGCCTCACCAACTGATTCCAATAAAAAAGATCCGAATCTGTAAAGACTCGGATCTCAAAAAATTCGTTCGATGCGATCGTCTACCGAACCTGGTGGATAATTTCACCACCGTGCTGGATAGCCTTCTCGTTCTCAGGCAACATCTTCCAGGCACGCTCAGGCAGCGACTTCTTCAGACCTACCATTACGTTCTCCATCTGTACGACGGGGCGAACCTTCAGGTAGCCACCCAGAATCATCGTGTTGAACAGTTTAGCCTGTCCCAGACGGGCGCACTCTGCCGTAGCATCGATCGTATAGATGCTGATATCGGTACGAGTAGGATGGTGCGTAATACCGTTCGTATCGTAGATCAATACGCCACCCGGACGTACCATCGACTCGAACTTATCCATCGACTGCTGGTTCAATACGATTGCCGTATCATACTCGTGAGCGATAGGAGACGAAATACGTTTATCCGACAGGATAACCGTTACGTTCGCCGTACCACCACGCATCTCAGGACCATAAGAGGGCATCCAAGTTACCTCCAAATCCTGCATTACGCCCGAGTAAGCCAAAATCTTACCCATCGAGAGGACGCCTTGTCCACCGAAACCTGCAATAATTAAAGTCTCTTTCATATCTCTTGTCCTCTTACTTCTTGGTTAAATCCTTGATATCACCCAGCGGGTAGAAGGGCAGCATGTTCTCTGCCAGCCACTTGTTAGCAGCAACCGGCGAAAGTTTCCAACCGCTGTTGCAAGTTGCAACAACCTCTACCATCGAGAATCCGTTACCGGCCATCGAGTTCTCAAAAGCCTTGCGGATTGCGCTCTTACACTTGCGTACGTTAGCAGGCGTGTGAACGCTCTGACGCGTGATGAACGATACACCATCCAGGTGAGCCATCATCTCGGCGATCTTGTAGGGATAGCCGTTCAGGTGGGGATCACGACCGTAAGGAGTCGTAGCGGTCTTCATACCCAGCAGGGTAGTCGGAGCCATCTGACCACCGGTCATACCATAGATAGCGTTGTTTACATAAATGACAGCTACGTTCTCGCCACGAGCAGCCGCGTGAATCGTCTCAGCGGTACCGATAGCGGACATATCACCATCACCCTGATAGGTAATCACCAATTTACCAGGGTTCAAACGTTTTGCTGCCGTAGCTACGGCCAGGGCACGTCCGTGTGCAGCCTGAATCCAGTCTACGTCGATATAATTGTATGCAAATACGGAGCAGCCTACGGGCGATACGGCAATCGTCTTGGATGCCATGCCCATCTCTTCGATGACCTCGGCAACCAGCTTGTGGATCGTACCGTGGCTACAGCCCGGACAATAGTGCATTACATTATCCTTGATGAGCTTCGGCTTACTGAATACCAGGTTCTCCGGTTTGATTTCTACTACTTCTGCCATAGCTTTACTATTTATTAATCAATTGCTTTTTCAGTGCGTTCAGTACTTCGTCGGGAGTAAACATCATACCGCCCTGACGACCGTAGTGCTCTACGGGTGCCATACCGTTCACAGCCAGTTTGACATCCTCTACCATCTGACCGGCGTTCAGCTCGACGCTCATGAAGCCTTTTACGCCGCGTTTAGCCAACTCGACGATCGGTTTGGTCGGGAAAGGATAGAGTGTGATAGGACGCAACAGACCGAGTTTGATACCCTCGGCACGAGCCAACTCAACAGTTGCGGAGCAAATACGTGCCGACGAACCGAAGGCTACGATTACATAATCCGCATCGTCGCAGTCGAACATCTCGAAGCGAACCTCGTTCTCCTCCATGGCCTTGTATTTAGCCTGAAGACGGTGGTTGATTACCTCCATCACCTCGGATTTCAACTCCAGCGAAGTAATGGTGTTGCCATGTTCGCGGTCGCCCTTACCCGGAGTAGCCCACTCCTTGCACTCGGCTGCAATCTCCTCATCGGTCTTGCGGGGACGCTGCGGTGCGAGAACCACCTTCTCCATCATCTGACCGATAGCGCCGTCGGCCAAAATCATGGCAGGGTTACGATATTTGAATGCCAGGTCGAATGCCAGAGCCACGTGGTCGTGCATCTCCTGTACGGAGTTCGGAGCCAGAACGATCAGGTGGTAGTCACCGTGACCGCCGCCTTTGCATGCCTGGAAGTAGTCGCCCTGCGACGGCTGAATCGTACCCAGACCCGGACCACCACGCTGGCAGTTCACTACCACGCAAGGAAGTTCGGCACCGGCCAGATAACTCAGACCCTCGCTCATAAGGCTGATACCGGGGCTCGAAGAAGAGGTCATCACACGTTTACCGGTACAAGCACCGCCATAAACCATGTTGATGGATGCAGTCTCTGACTCGGCCTGCAGTACAACCATACCGGTCGTTTCCCAGGGTTTCTCCTCCATCAATGTCTCCATCACCTCAGACTGCGGGGTGATAGGATAGCCGAAATAACCGTCGCAACCGTAGCGAATCGCTGCATGAGCGATCACCTCGTTGCCTTTCATCAATTTTACTTCTTTTTCTGCCATAGCTTATTCGAATTTTTGACGATAAACCGTGATGCAACTGTCCGGACAGATAATCGCACACGAAGCACAACCAGTGCAAGCATCCGGATTAGCCATCTGGGCCATGGGGTAACCTTTGCTGTTAACCTCGGTCGACAAGGCCAATACACCGCACGGGCAGGAGGCTACACACACCCCGCAACCTTTACAATGCTCCTTATCAACGAGTATTGTTCCTTTAATTTTTGCCATAAGACATCCATTTATTATAAATTGCTTACAAATATACGTATTTTTTGCCGTGCGTGGTAACATTTTGTAATAAAAATTCTCCGAACGATTAAATGCTATTTACAAAAGCCGTTTAAGGCTCTTCTAAAGACGTTTCTCTGCAAAACAGTGCGCTATTTTCTCCCATTCCGGAATTTCCGAACAACGCATCACAACGCCCCTACGCCCCCCCTAGAATGACACAACCCCCTTCCGAATAAAAAAACACACGTCCCCCTTCCATCATTGCAATTCGGCACGATGTGTGTGCGTATGTAACAATAACATTATATTTCGGGCACGAGCCGAACCAAAAGATCGCAAACAAGGGATTTTTATCCACAAATATTATTCCCACACAAAGTATTAACCTAAACCCTTCATGCGTATGAAACAGACCAACGACGACCCGATGTTGAAACAGATCTTCAACCCGATGTTGAAATACATCGACGACGGTAAATTCTTCCGTGAACCGTTCAAGTGGCTCTACGCCATACTCGGCATCCTGAACCTGCTGGCTCCGATCGGCGTGCTTGTCTTCATCATCGACAGCGGATTCTTCAAAATCGCATCCGGAGGCATGATCGTTGCCTTCATTCTCATGTGGCTGATTCTCTGCCTTGTCATGTGGTTCGGATTCCTGCTCTGGTGGAACCGCCGGGAGAAAGTCTACCATGCCAGTGCCCAGGGTGACGACTTCGTTGCCATTCCCGTCTATTCGCACTTCATCCAGACTATCGGCGAATGGATCGGCATGATCGTCGGAATCGGCGGCCCGCTCTTCACCCTGATCGCCCTCATCTTCGGAGAGGGAGGGCAAGTCACGGCCCTCATGATGAAAGTACCCTACGGGCCCAGTTTCTGGTATATCATTCTGCTGCCGATCGGCGGATTCCTGATCGTGGTTATGGCACGCGCCCTAGCCGAAATGCTGCGCGCCCTGGCCGCCATCGCCAACAACACCAGACACCGCGAATAACCTGTCTCTCAAAAAGAAAAGAGCGGGGAATCTTTCGATTCTCCGCTCTTTTAATTGTCTCACCGAGACTTACTCCTCGAAAGTGTGGATTACCACGCCCGAACGAAGTTTCGGCTCGAACCAGGTCGTCTTCGGAGGCATGATGTTGCCCGTATCGGCGATGTCGATCAACTGCTGCATGGAAACAGGGTAGAGGGCAAAAGCAGCCTTCATCTCACCGCTGTCCACACGTCTCTTCAACTCGCCCAAGCCACGGATACCACCTACGAAATCGATGCGGTTCGACGTACGCAGGTCTTTGATACCCAGCAGTTCATCCAATACGAGGTTCGACAGAACGGTTACATCCAGCACACCGATCGGATCGTTATCGTCGAACGTACCGGGTTTCGCCGTCATGCTGTACCACTGTCCATCGATATAGAGCGAGAAGTTGTGCAGCTTGTTCGGATGATAGATCTCCGCACCTTTCGGCTCCACGACAAAGTTCTTCTCCAGAGCCTTGAGGAACTGCTCCGACGTCATGCCGTTCAGATCCTTCACTACACGGTTGTAGTCGATGATCTTCAACTGGCTTGCCGGGAACGTTACGGCCAGGAAGAAGCAGTACTCCTCGTTGCCCGTATGGTTCGGGTTGTTCTCCTTGCGTTTCTTTCCCACGCGTGCAGCGGCAGCCGTACGGTGGTGGCCATCGGCCACGTAGAGAGCCGGGATGCCCGCGAAGATCTCCGTGATACGGTCGTTGATCTTCTTGTCGCGAATTACCCAGAAGTGGTGGCCGAAGCCCTCGGGAGCAGCCGTAAAGTCATACTCGGGCTCGTGGTTCTTCACATAGTCCTCGACGATCTTGTTGATCTCGTCGTTATCGGGATAAGCGAAGAATACGGGCTCCAGGTTGGCCTGCTGAATCTCCACGTGCTTCATACGGTCCTCTTCCTTCTCGACACGCGTCAGCTCGTGCTTCTTGATGTTGCCATTCCAGTAATCCTCGAAGTAGCAGCACATGGCAAGACCATACTGCGTACGACCGTTCATGGTCTGCGCATAGATATAATAGTACTCCTGGTCATCCTGTACCAACCACTTGTTGGCACGCCATTTCTTGAAGTTCTCGACAGCTTTCTCGTATACCTCAGGTGCGTGTTCGTCAGCGATCGGGTCGAAGTCGATCTCAGGCTTGATAATGTGGAGCAGCGAGCGCTCTGTAGCCTCGGCTTTAGCCTCCTGCGAGTTCAGCACGTCATAGGGACGCGACGAAACCTCGGCAGCAAGTTCCTTCGGAGGACGAATACCTGCAAACGGTTTAATTCTTACCATTGTATTTACCTATATTAATATGCGACTATTTGTTTACCTGGAAACGCGTGTTGCCGGTCTTGAAGAAATCGACAATCTGGTTGGCAGCAGCCAAACCTGCGTTGATGTTAGCCTCGGCCGTCTCAGCACCCATCTTCTTCGGCGTTGCGAAGAAACGTTTGCCGAACTTCTCGCTGAGCTCTGCAGCACACTCCGGAGCGATATCGGTAATGTACTTCAGATCCTCGCGCTCGGTCAGAGCCTGAGCCAGACCAGCCTCGTCGATCACCTCTTTACGAGCCGTATTTACCAGCGTTGCGCCCTTAGGCATCGACATGAGCAGTTTGTAGCCGATCGACTTCTTGGTCTGCTCGGTTGCAGGGATATGCAGCGACAGATAATCAGCCTTCGAATAGAGCTCCTCGATGCTGTCCACCTTGGTTACACCGTCAGCCTCGAATACTTTTGCATCGGTAATGAACGGGTCGAATGCAATTACGTTCATACCCAAAGCCTTACCTTTGCGGCCTACCAGTTTACCTACGTTTCCGTAAGCGTGGATTGCCAGCGTCTTGCCCTTCAACTCGCTACCGGTTCCAGCCGTGAACTGGTTACGAGCCATGAATACCATCATACCGAGAGCCAACTCAGCGACAGCGTTCGAGTTCTGACCCGGCGTGTTCATTACGACGATACCTTTAGCGGTAGCGGCAGCCAGATCCACGTTGTCATAACCGGCACCGGCACGAACGACGATCTTCAGATTCTTGGCAGCCTCGATTACCTCAGCCGTTACTTTATCGCTGCGGATGATCAGAGCATCCACATCGGCAACAGCTGCGAGCAGCTGCGATTTGTCCGTATATTTCTCGAGCAGAGCCAACTCATAGCCTGCCTCGGTAATAATGTTCTTGATTCCGTCGACAGCCTTCTTTGCAAAAGGTTTCTCGGTTGCGATTAATACTTTCATATCGAAATTGTTCATTAATGTATAAAAATCTATGGCGCCCGTTTCCTTACGTTTCGGTGTGAAAGTAAAGAACTGCGCCATAGATCAAACTCTGTTAATTATTTCGTGTGGAGCTTTTCGAACTCCTGCATGCAGGCAACCAGCGCGTCTACGCTCTCCTGCGGACAAGCGTTGTAGATCGAAGCACGGAAACCGCCTACCGAACGGTGACCCTTGATGCCGACCATACCTTTCTCCTTAGCGAAATTCATGAACTCAGCCTCGAGATCCTCGTGCCCCGGAGCCATTACGAAGCATACGTTCATGATAGAACGGTCCTCTTTAACAGCCGTACCTACGAACATCGAGTTGCGGTCGATCTCGTTGTAGAGGGTCTCGGCCTTCTTCTTGTTACGCTCGTACATAGCCTGTACACCACCGAGGCTCTTCACCCATTTCAGGGTCTCGTGCATCACGAAGATCGGGAATACGGGAGGCGTGTTGAACATCGAACGGTTGCGTACCTCGTCGGTATAGTGCGTACCGTAGTTAACCATCGTCTGCAGAGGACGCTCCGAGCTACCGATCAGGTCTTTGCGGATGATAACGAACGTTACGCCGGCAGGACCTACGTTCTTCTGGGCACCACCGTAGATCATACCGTATTTCGTTACATCAACCGGACGGCTCATGATATCCGAAGACATATCGGCAACCAGCGTGATCGGGCAGTCGATATCCTCGTGGATCTCGGTACCGTAGATGGTGTTGTTGGTCGTGATGTGGAAGTAGTCAGCGTCGGTCGGGATTTTGTAGCCTTTCGGAATATAGGTGTAGTTCTTATCCTCGGAAGAAGCTACGATCTCTACTTCGCCATAGAATTTAGCCTCTTTGGCAGCTTTCTTAGCCCATACGCCGGTCTGCAGGTAAGCAGCCTTCTTCTTCAACAGGTTAGCAGGAACCTCGAAGAACTGAGTCGATGCACCGCCGCCCAAGAAGATTACAGCGTAGTTATCCGGAATGTTCAGAAGTTCACGCCACAACTGCTCCGTCTCAGCCATGATGCGCTCCCAGCCCGGAGTACGGTGAGAGATCTCCAGAATACCGATACCCGTGTTGTCGAAATCACGGATGGCCTCGATAGCCGATTCGATCGCTTCTTTAGGCAATACGCAGGGTCCTGCGTTGAAATTGTGCTTTTTCATAATAACCGATTAATAAAGTTATAGATTATAATTAATTTTATGGTATTCACTTAAAATTGCACACAAATATAGGGGGTTTATTTCATCATTCCAACCAGAAAACCAAAATAAATTTTCCTTTCCGGGAAAATAGGCTCCAAATCGGACTTTTCAGACGACATAACCCCATTCAAAAGGCTTCCACACGAACTATATTCCAATTTTAGCTCAAAATTATCCCCGCAGCAAGGGGGCTTCTCACCCAAAATCAAGATGCCCGTCCGTTTACCCGGCCATCAAGAAAGTGGTGTTTTATAAACTTTATAAAGATAAAAAATTAGGCACAAAAATCCAAATGTGCGCCTCGTTTTTATCTCAGACTTCAAATACTTTTATTAAATTTGCGAAAATTTAATCATTTCAATCCACAATGATAAAATCCATGACAGGCTTCGGAAAATCCGAAGTCGTTCTACCCAATAAAAAGATTACGGTCGAGGTTCGCACGCTCAACTCCAAGCAGTTGGACCTTTCGGTAAAACTGCCGACCATCTATCGTCCCTTCGAGTTCGAGATCCGCACCCTGGCCGGCAAGATGCTCCAGCGAGGCAAGGCCGACCTCTTCATCTCGGTCGAGACCACCGCACAGCGGGCCGATGCCCGTATCAACGAGGAGCTCTTCCACCTCTACTATGAGCAACTGCGGGATCTTTGCCTGCGACACGGCATGAACGCCGGCGGCAACGACGAGATCGACAATGCGCTGTTGCAATGCATCATGCGTCTGCCGGATGTCGTATCTACCCAGGAGGAGACCATCAGCGAAGAGGAGCATACGGCCGTTATCGGAGCTGTCGAACAGGCGCTGACTCACCTCGACGAGTTCCGTCTACAGGAGGGAGCCATCCTGATCGCCGACCTGCTGAAGCGGGTCGATAAGATCGAAGGGTATAAACAGGAGGTCATTCCATTCGAAAAGGCCCGCACCGAGACCATCAAGGAGCGGATCCGGGAGAATCTGGCCCAGTTGCAGGTCGATTTCGACAGCAACCGCCTCGAACAGGAGATGATCTTCTACCTCGAGAAACTCGACATCACCGAAGAGAAGGTCCGTCTGACGAACCACTGCAAATATTTTCGCGAGGTAGCCGCCTCGGAAGAGAACGTCGGCCGCAAGTTGGGATTCATCGCCCAGGAGATGGGTCGTGAAATCAACACAATGGGATCGAAGGCCAACGAGACCAACATCCAGATTCTGGTCGTGAAGATGAAGGACGAGTTGGAAAAGATCAAGGAGCAGGTACTAAACATTCTATAACCGCGAAACGATGGGAAAACTGGTCATATTCTCCGCTCCGAGCGGTTCGGGCAAAACGACAATCGTCAAAGAGCTGCTCAAGAAATTTCCGCAGTTCGAATTCTCGATCTCGGCCACCAGTCGTGCGCCTCGCGGCAGCGAGAAGAACGGCGTGGACTATTTCTTCCTCTCGGCCGATGAATTCCGGGAAGCGATTGCCCAGGACCGTTTTGTCGAGTGGGAGGAGGTTTACACCGATATGTATTACGGAACGCTCCGCAGCGAAGTCGAACGAATCTGGAACAAGGGGAACGTCATCATCTTCGATGTCGATGTGATGGGCGGCCTGAATCTCAAACGTATCTTCGGGGAGCAGGCCTGCGCCATCTTTATCATGCCCCCCTCGATCGAAGCGCTGCGCGAACGGCTCATCGGACGCGGCACGGACTCTCCCGAGAAGATCGAACAACGCGTCGCCAAAGCGGATTTCGAATTGGCCAAAGCGCCCGAATTCGACCACGTTGTCGTAAACGATGACCTCGAAGAGGCCATCCGGGAAACGACCGAGATCATCTCGGATTTTTTAAAAAAGTAACACGTTAAAAATTATTGACATTGAAAAAGGTAATGCTATACTTCGGATCGTTCAATCCGATCCACAAGGGACACATCGCCGTTGCGGAGTACGCCATCGAAAAGGGTCTCTGCGATGAAGCGGTGCTGATCGTATCGCCGCAGAACCCGCTCAAATCGGCCGAATTGCAGGCTCCCGAGCTGGATCGTTTTTCGATGGCGGAGATCGCTTGCGCAGCCTCGAAGCATGCCGACCGTATCAAACCCTCGGTCGTCGAATTCCTGCTCGACAAGCCCTCATACACGATCAACACGCTGCGTCACCTGACCGAAAACCACGGTCAGGAGATGAGTTTCTCGATCCTGATGGGCGATGATCTGATCGAGCAGCTGCCCCAGTGGCGGAAGTATCGCGAGATTCTGGACAACTATCCGATCTTCGTCTATCCCCGCTACGGCAAGGGGACGCTTCCCGATCTGGGAGGCGGTCAAATCACCTTCCTGGCTGACGCACCGCGTCACCAATACGCGTCGAGCGACATCCGTCAGCGGCTCGAACGGGGCGAGGATGTAACCAATATGCTCCCCGAAGGGGTCATGCAGTACATCCGGGAGAAGCACCTCTGGGATCCGGTCCGCTACATCGCGCAGCTGACATCGCGTATCGATGCTACGCCCGACGATCCGCAGCTCTACATCGAGCGCGGCCAATGGTACTACCGCCGCAACGAGTGGGGTAAGGCCATCAAC
Source organism: Candidatus Alistipes avicola (assembly GCA_019118565.1). Lineage (GTDB taxonomy): Bacteria > Bacteroidota > Bacteroidia > Bacteroidales > Rikenellaceae > Alistipes > Alistipes avicola. The sequence goes on from DWYR01000009.1 coordinate 230,294, forward strand.
GACTTCAACAAAGCGCTGCAAATTGACCCTTCGAACGAACAGGCCAAACAGTTCGTGGAGATGGTTTACGAAATCCTCTCCTTCCGTCATACCGATTTATACAACCCCTGATATGAAACGTCTCAACATCGCTCTTTTGGCTGGCGGCGACTCCTCGGAACGGGAAATCGCCCTACAGAGCGCGGCCCAGATCGCTTCAGTGCTGGACCCCGAAAAATATGACGTCACGATGATCGACCTGCATCACCGCGACTGGCACCATACGACCCCTGACGGCCGTCAATGGCAAGTGGACAAAAACGACTTCTCGATTACGATCGACGGCGTACACAAGGTTTTCGACTACGCACTGATCCTCATCCACGGCACTCCGGGCGAGAACGGTCGCCTGCAGGGCTACCTCGACATGATGGATATCCCGTACTCGTCGTGTTCGATGACCTCATCGGTCATCACCTTCGACAAGATCACCACCAAACGCACGATGGAGGCTTTCGGCGTTCCGATGGCCCGCGGGTTGTTCCTAACCCGTAAGGATGAGATCCGTCCGGCGGAGATTGTACGGGAGTTGGGATTACCGGTATTCGTAAAACCCAATGCCAGTGGAAGTTCTTTTGGTGTAACGAAAGTAAAGCGTGAAGAGGATATTCTTCAGGCCGCAGCTGAAGCATTCAAGGAGAGCGACGAAATTCTGATCGAGGAGTTCATCGCAGGACGCGAAATGGGCTGCGGCATCTTCGTCGCGAAGGGAGAGGAGACCATCCTGCCGATCACGGAGATCGTTCCCAAAAAGGAGTTCTTCGACTACGAGGCCAAATACACGGCCGGATGTTCGGACGAGATCACCCCGGCCGACCTTACCCCGCAGGTCAAGGCGGAGCTCAACCGTCTGACCTCGATCGCCTACAAGGCCTGCCGCTGTCAGGGTATCGTACGCGTGGACTTCATCGTCACCCCCGACGGCACGCCCTACATGATCGAGTTGAACTCGATCCCCGGCATGAGCGGCGGAAGTATCGTGCCCAAACAGATCCGCGAGGCTGGCTTGACCCTGGGCAAGGTGTATGACCGCATAATCGAAGATACGTATGATCGAAATCGACGGTAAGATCGTCAGCACGGAACTGCTCCGGGAGTGTTTCGCCTGCGATCTAACGCAATGCAAGGGCATCTGCTGCGTCGAAGGGAATGCCGGAGCTCCGCTCGAAATCGAGGAGGTGGACATCCTCGAAGAGGAGTATCCCCGCTACAAGCCCTATATGACGCAGGAGGGGATCGAGGCCGTCGAGGCGCAAGGGTTCATGGTGGTCGATGTGGATGGAGACTACACGACCCCGCTGGTCAATGATGCCGAGTGTGCCTACGCCTGTCGAGAGGACGGCGTAACGATGTGTGCCATCGAAAAGGCGTGGCGCGACGGGAAAACCCCGTTCCGCAAGCCTGTCTCATGCCACCTCTATCCGATCCGTCTGATCAACTTCTCGAACGGGACGGTTGGTCTCAACTACCATCGGTGGAGTGTCTGTGAACCGGCCCGAAGGCTCGGTCGCAAAATCGGAATGCCCGTCTACAAGGCGCTGAAGGAGCCTATTATCCGGCGATTCGGCGAAGAGTTTTACACGGCTCTCGAAGCCGCCGAACAACTACTATCCGAACCATCTCTACAATCAAATAAATTGTAAAAATCCGGCCGACCGGGGTTCTGCCTGAAGACAAGACTCGGCACGCCGTACAAAATAAAACACTCCACGTTCCGTTATTCCAAACGAAAAAAAAAGAAAAAGCGATCGAAATGAAATCAAAATACCTCATCGCCCTGTTACTCTTGTGTGCAACGGGGGTCTCGGCACAGGACCCCACCCAGTTGAAGGCGAAAATCGCCCAGTTGCAGCGACAAGTGGACTCACTCACCATTGCAGCCCGTCCACGCCCGCAAGGCATTCTCAGCCAAATGGCCTTCGAACCGGTGGAGCCAATCCACACGACCGAAGGTGTGATTCCGCTCGATACGCTGTCGACCATCAACGATGCGGTCAAAGTGGTCATCTATAACGACAACTCATGGAAGTACATCCGTGACAAGGAGTTTATAAAGGACAGTTCCGTGTATGTGAATTATTGGGATACAAAAAACCTCTTCCCGTACAACAACGTCTCTCTGTCGGAATTGCCTTCTTCAATTGCCATCGACCTGGTGGACTCACTTCGCTCCTACCATTATCCCCAAAAAGGCAAGGTGCGTTCGCCATACGGCGTGCGGAGATGGAGACAGCATCAGGGGGTAGACATTCCGCTGAAAACGGGAGATCCCGTCTATTCGACCTTCAACGGGCGGGTACGTATCTCGGAATACAACCGGGGAGGATACGGCAACCTGATCATCATCCGTCACGACAACGGTCTGGAGACCTTCTACGGACACCTCTCCGAACGCTTCGTTCAACCCGGGGACTGGGTAGAGGCCGGACAGGTGATCGGTCTGGGCGGGTCGACCGGCCGCAGCAGCGGACCCCACCTGCACTTCGAGACCCGCTATTTCGGGCAGACGTTCGATCCGGAGCGATTGATCGACTTCGAAACGGGCGTGTTGCGCCGTCAAACCTTCCTGCTCAAAAAATCGTTCTTCGACATCCATTCGAATGCTGCACAGGATTTCGAACAGGAAAACGAGATCGACCAGCCAAAGCCACAAGTCAATCCGGTTTACCACAAGATCAAGTCCGGCGATACGTTGGGAGCCATCGCCCGTCGATACGGAACGACCGTCTCGAAAATCTGCTCGTTGAACGGGATCAAATCGACAACCATTCTGCGAATCGGACGTACGCTACGGGTAAAATAGGGTAGCACCTGTATAAAAAAGAGACCGGCTGTTTAATAACAACCGGTCTCTTTTTATTTTCAGACTTTACTACTTTTTCGAATAGTCGCGTGCCCCGAAGATGAGCGAACCGATCCGAACCATCGTGGCTCCGTATTCGATGGCAAGCGAATAGTCGTGCGACATTCCCATCGAGAGGGTATCGAACTCCGGACCGAAACTGGAGGCCAACTCCTCCTTATACTGGTGCAACCGGGCAAAATCACCGCGTACCGTCTCCTCGTCCTCCGTATTGGTGGCAACGCCCATAACGCCACGTACCCGCAGGTTCGGCATCCGGGCAAAGGCTCCGCTACGGACATACTCCAGCAGTTCGGCCCACTCCCAACCCGTTTTCGACTCTTCGTCGGCAACGTGGATCTCGAGCAGAATATCGATCGTGCGTCCGACCGCCTCGGCCCCCTTCTGAATGGCCTCGACCAAACGAGGACTGTCCACCGAATGGATCATCTTCACGAACGGAACGACCATCTTCACCTTGTTGGTCTGTAGGTGACCGATCAAATGCCACTCGATATCCTTGGGCAGTTGCTCATATTTCTGAGCCATCTCCTGGGGGCGGTTCTCCCCGAATACCCGCTGACCGGCCTCATAGGCCTCCATCACGACCTCGGACGGATGTGTTTTCGAAACGGCGATCAACTCGACCCCGGCCGGAAGGGTCGCCTTCACCTGTGCTAACTGACTGGCTATCGACATAACATGAACAGTTTAACGGATTCTTCTTTTTTCCGAATTGATCAACAAAGGTAAAAACTGCCGGTAAAAAATCCAAATCCAACGGCAGGGGGAGTACGCCCTTGTAACGAACAGAAAGAGACTTTTCGTATCGCAAAGAGCGAGGCCAACACGTAGGGTATAAAAAAACGGCTTCGGATCGGTGTTTTTACGGCGGTTTTCGTATCTTTGTCGAAATCCAAAAAAATCCTCATGAAAAAGACACTCCGAACCCTGTTTGTAGCAGCTATTTGCTGCCTGACATTCAAGGCGACAGACGCCTGCACCAACTACATCGTAACGCGCGGTGCCTCGACCGACGGCTCGGTCATGGTGACCTATGCCGCCGACTCGCACCAACTCTACGGTGCCCTCTACAAAAGCTATGGCGGGAAATTCAAGCCCGGGTCGATGCTCGCTGTATACGACTGGGACTCGGGACGATACTTGGGCGATATTCCTCAGGTAGCCCGTACTTATTCGACCGTCGGCAACATGAACGAGCATTCGCTCATCATCGCCGAGACAACCTACGGAGGCCGTCCCGAACTGGCCGATTCGACCGGCCGCATCGACTACGGCTCGCTGATCTACATTACCCTACAGCGTGCCAAGACGGCTCGTGAGGCCATTGAGACGATCGCCGAGCTGGCCAACACCTACGGATACGCCTCCAGCGGTGAATCCTTCTCGATTGCAGACCGAGAGGAGGCCTGGATCATGGAGCTGATCGGCAAGGGCTGCGAGCTGGATGCCGACGGCAACAACACCCGCAAGGGAATCGTATGGGTGGCACGACGCATCCCCGACGGCTATGTTTCGGGACACGCCAATCAGGCCCGCATCACCACCTTCCCGCTCGATGATCCCGAGAACTGCCTCTATGCTCCCGATGTGATCAGCTTCGCCCGCGAGATGGGCTATTTCGATGGACCGGACGAAGAGTTCAGCTTCTGCGATGCCTATGCTCCGGCCGATTTCGGTACGGTACGCGGCTGCGATGCCCGCGTATGGGACTTCTTCCGCACCGTAGCCGACGGAATGGAACAATATACCGACTACGCCATGGGATACAACATGGAGAATCGCCTTCCGCTCTGGGTTAAACCCCGCACCAAGGTCGATCCGAAGACGCTCTTCAACACCATGCGCAGCCACTATGAAGGCACCCCGATGGATATGACCACCGATATCGGCGCCGGAGGCCATGCACTGCCGTACCGCTGGCGCCCGATGGAGTTCGAGGTGGACGGCGAGAGCTACCTGAACGAACGCGCGACGGCTACCCAGCAGACCGGATTCTGGTTCACGGCACAGGCCCGTCCCTGGTTGCCGGACGACATGGGTATTCTGTGGTTCGGTGTGGATGATGCCGCAACCTCCTGCCTCACCCCGATCTACTGCTCGATCACCGAGGTTCCCGAATGTTTGAGCGAGGAGACTGGCTCGATGCTCAGCTATTCGCCCAACTCGGCCTTCTGGCTCTTCAACCGCGTTACAAACTTCGCCTACCTGCGCTACGACATGATCAGCGCCGACATCCGCAAGGTAGTTGACGAGTGGGAGAATGCCCGCTTGGAGGAGGTTAAACAGATCGACGAAGCGGTCGTAAACGACTCTCAGAAGAAACGTCAGAAAGAGCTGACCCGCTATTCGGTCGAGATGGCTCAGGAGCTTTTCAACCGCTGGCAGCTCCTTGACCAGTATCTACTCCTGAAATATATCGACGGCAACCTGAAGAGTGAGCACGGCGACGTCCTCGACTACCTCGAGAACCCCACGGCGGCACATTTTGTCGATAACGGTAACGGTTGTGAGATTCCCGATAACATCCAGTTCCCCGGATACAGCGAGAAATGGAAGCGTGCGGTGGCTGCCGACCATGGAGACGTAGTGAAAGTCATTAAAAACCAATAATAAAAAGATGAAATACGACATTATTGTTATCGGCAGCGGCCCGGGCGGCTATGTAGCTGCCATTCGTGCGGCCCAACTCGGCAAGAAAGTAGCTATCGTAGAGCGAGCCGAGGCCGGAGGCGTCTGCCTCAACTGGGGTTGCATTCCCACCAAAGCACTGTTGAAAAGCGCACAGGTATATAACTACTGCAAGTCATCCGAACACTACGGTATCGAACTGACAGGCGAGGTTCGTCCCAACATCGAGAAGGTTGTCGATCGTTCGCGCGGTGTAGCCGAGACGATGAACAAAGGCGTACAGTTCCTGCTCAAGAAGAACAACATCGAGATGATTCAGGGATTCGGCAAGATCAAGGCAGCCGGCCGTGTGGAGGTGGAAGGCACCGAGTACGAAGCCGACCACATCATTCTGGCTACCGGAGCACGTCCGCGCGAGATGCCCTTCATGCCGATCGACGGCGAGCACGTTATCTCGTCGAAACAGGCTCTCGTACTGCGCAAACTTCCCGAGACGATGATCGTCGTGGGTTCAGGTGCTATCGGCAGCGAATTTGCCTACTTCTATGCCGCAATGGGCGTAAAGGTTACCATCATCGAGTACCTGCCCCAGATCATGCCGCTTGAGGATGAGGAGGTATCGAAGACCATGGAGCGCTCCTTCCGCAAACTGCGTGCAACGGTTCTCACCTCGACCACGGTCAAGTCGGTCAAGGTGAATGCCGAGGGTAAATGCGACGTGGAGATCGAGGGCAAGAAGGGTGCCGAAACTCTGACGGCAGATATCGTGCTGTCGGCTGTCGGCATCAAGTCGAACATCGAAGGCATCGGTCTCGAAGAGCTCGGGATCAAAGTCGAGCGCGACAAGATCATCGTCGATGAGCAGTACCGTACCAACGTGCCGGGCATCTATGCCATCGGCGACATCGTTCCCGGTCCGGCTCTGGCTCACGTGGCATCGGCCGAGGGTATCTGCTGCGTGAATAACATCTGCGGCGTACACACCGCACCGGTAGATTACTCGACCATTCCTTCGTGCGTATTCACCTCGCCGGAGGTTGCATCGGTCGGCATGACCGAGCAGCAGGTCAAGGCTCAGGGGATCGAATACAAAGTCGGCCGCTTCCCCTTCACCGCATCGGGCAAGGCAACGGCAGCCGGCGACCGCGATGGTTTCGTCAAACTGATCTTCGACATGAACGACAAATTGCTGGGTGCCCACATGGTCGGTCTGAACGTAACCGAGATGCTCGGTGAGCCTACGCTGGCCAAGACTCTCGGAGCAACGGCCGAGCAGATCGCCCACACGATCCACTCGCACCCGACCATGCACGAGGGTATCATGGAGGCATCGGAGGCTGCATTGGGTGCAGCCATCCATTTGTAGACAAGATAAGATCCTAGTAAACAAAAGGCGTTGGATTGATCATCCAACGCCTTTTGTTTGCTGCCAGACTTTCACCTAATCGACCAACGACAAGGCATATTCCAGTACTTCATCCCGCCCAGTTTGCAATCCTTCAATCGTGGGCTTCACCTCGTAATCGACCCTTACGCCGACGCGCTGCGTATCCGTTCCGTCGGGATAGAGAATCTTCAACCCCGAAAAATAGAAACTCATGTTATCCGGCATTGTCACCAAAACGACATTTCCATCCGCTCCTGCCGTCTGCGAGCCTACGGTAATCGCTCCGGAAATAGCTTGCAGGTGCATGGCAAAGAATTCCGCTCGACTCAGCGTCGTATTGTCCACCAAGATAACAACCTGTCCCTGATAAACATCCCGGTCACCAATACGATTACCCGATAACTCGTCGAAAAGGCGGGGCTTTGCATCCGTATACAAGACTCCCGGCGTATTCCAATACGGACGGCTTGTGATCAAAGGACAACAAGGTTCAGACACGAAATAATGCGCGAAGAAGTAGTACAACAGTGAAAAATCAACCGGATAGCAACGCAAGTCGATAAGAACGGCTTTCGTATCCCTGATCTTCTCGAAAACATAGGGGCCCATTCTCGATGTAAGAGATTCGGCATACAAATAAGCAACGTCATCTCCTAACATCCGGAACGGTTCGGGAAGAGGCATCCGATTCATATATTGATAGAAATCAGGGGCACTCATGGCCGGAAGTTTCACGACAAACTCCGCTCCATTGCGCCGCACCACCAGCGAGAGTGAATCGTGTTCCGAACGGAAAGCGGTCGATGCCGCCTTGACCAAAAGAACCGATTCATTCGACTGTGCCGTATATTTCCCAACTTGATCAATAATTTGCGGAATGCTGCGACCGTCCGACGACAAGATCTCGTCTCCTCTGCGCAGCAACTCATTCTCCATTGGATCGGTTATAAAAAGTCGTTCATCGACAATACGGCCTTTACAAGGTACAATTCTGCGTCCAGCGCCATAAGGGCCTCCGGCATGCGTGTCATCCAGTTCCGATAAAAGTTCCATGTAGGTCTCTTTATAATGGGCCTTTTCACGAATCATTCGGGGAAGATACTCGACAAGCACCTCGTCCCAGGCTCGATCCGTAATATTCCGATTCGGGCAATAACTGTCAATCGCATTCCACAGTCGAAACAACAGCAGCAATCGATATCCCGTATCACTTCCGTTTTCGAGACTGTAATTCAACAGGGGGTCGTCATACAGACCAATCGTTACACCTTTTTGAGAGACATATCGATTTGCCTTTCGTACCGCTCGCTGTAACTCGGTCAATTGACGGCTCAAATCACTTCCCAACCGCTCCGTATTCCTAATCCAGGCAAAATCGTTAATCACGACACGATTCGAGTCGGATTGCATCGCTGCATATTTTACGTCATTCACCTCATACGGGCCAAATGATTCGATCCACTCGGACAAGATATGATTCCGCTCCGAAGGTTTAGCGTGCGTCACGCGGGGCAAGAGGCTGAACAATTCATAGTCAATATGGATCGTCGTATCGGCCATCGCAGGATGGTGATACTTCACAAAACCCCAGACGCGCCCCAGCACCTCCAGGTTATCCAGCACAACGGGATTGGCTGCATCGAGCGAATCCAATTCAAATCTGGACGAAAATTCGTAAACGGACGGGTAGGAGCGAGCCTTTATCTCCTGAAGCGACAAGTTGCCAAAGAGCAGGAGCACAATTAACAAACAACGTTTCATATAACAAACTTTCTAATAATATTCACCTCAAAATTCTATATCCCTCCTGATAACAAAAAAGCAGAGGAAATCTCTGCTTTTCACAGTCAGGTCAAACCGCTTGATTAAACCCGACGAGCCTGCGCCCGGCAATAGAGCCAATAGAGGTATTGCCCCAACATGTAAACAAGGAGTCGTGATGCGGCAATGAGTGCGTAAAGTGCCGGCAGTTCGAGCGTATTATTCGGGGCTATTGACTGAATAAACCGGAAAAAGATGTCAACCCAAAGACACTCAAGCAAAAGACGGGTTCCCCAACGTCCCACGGATCGTACATTATAGGCAAAGTCGAAATTCGACCACCAGGAGTTATCCCACTCCGGTATATCATAGCGATAAAAACGATACAGGCGGGTCGAACCCACAGCGCAGAGCGAAAGCACAAGCGCCGTTATGACGGTTCCGAGAAAAGGCAACTCCGTGATCATGGTTTATACTTTTAAAAGAGTTAGTTCCAAACCGATTCAGCAGGATCGGCTCGAATTCTTTTATAAATGTAAGCATTTTCTAAGATTTCTCCAAATGCGGCGTTGGCCGTACAGATCGGATAATCCTCGCAAAATCACTCCTTGCAAAGAGGAAATTACTCCTCACACTCGAAGATCTCGGCAGGGTAGCACACATCGCTTAGGAAGAGCCCTTGTGCCGGGGCGCTACTGCTCGAACGGGAGAGGTCGAGACTGCGGACAATCTCCTCGAACTGCTCGACCGTATAGCGTCCCCGTCCCACATCAACCAACGTTCCGACAATCGCCCGCACCATGTTACGCAGGAAACGGTCGGCCCGGATCGTAAAGCGCAGATGCCCATCCGACTCCACCGTCCAAGAGGCGTGCATCACATGGCAGATATTGGTCCGGTTATTCGAGTTCAGTTTTGCGAACGAGGTAAAGTCACGCCACTCCAGCAGGAAGGCGGCCGCTCGGTTCATCTTCTCCACATCGAGCGGCACGTAATACTGCCACGAGAAGGCCCGCGTAAAGGGGTTCTTCCGCGGCTCGATGAAGTAGCGGTACTCCCGCTCCCGGGCATCGAACCGGGCGTGCGCATCGCTCCGCACGGGTAGGATCCGCCTTGCGGCAACATCGTCCGGCAAGAGGAAATTGAGTTTATAGACGGTATGCCCGAGGTCGGCAATAGGTAAGCTGACATCGAAATGCGCCACATAGTACGATGCGTTCACCCCGGTATCGGTACGCCCGGCACCGACCACCTCGATCTTCTCCCGCAGCAGGGTAGAGAGGGCCTGTTCGAGAGTCTGTTGTACCGACGGCATATCGGTCTGACGCTGCCAGCCGAAGTAAGCAGCCCCGTTGTATTGCAATTCGATGAAATAGCGCATATCCGTTCCTGTCTTGGGTCGTTTCGACAAAGGTACAAAAAAAGTCCGGGACAGAAGTCTGCCGCAACAGCTTCCCAAAGTATGGAAAGAAATTTGTCCGGAAAAAGACACGACAGACAGTTGTATTTTATTTAATTTTATAAAGGAATTTATCTTTAAACTAACACCTGACTCAATGAAACGAAAACCTCTAATTATCTGGATTACATTACTCCTCATTGTAGTACTGTCTCTTGTCGGAATCCGATGCTATTGGGCTTACCGGTATAAAAGCACCGCAGAACTTATCACGTCCGACAATTATGCACTCCGTGGACAACAGTTCATGCCGATGTGGTATGAGGACGAAACGGGATATTTCCCGCACTCCCTGGATGAAGCGATCGCACTGTACAAGCAGGTTGTCTGGCCCGACGATCCAAGCGTCACGGAGAAGACACTGCGGATGCAACAGCTCCTGACCGATCGTTTCTCGAAAGATGGAGAGGAGATCCAATACATTCCCCTGTATGACTATTATACCCGTCGCCCGGCCTCCTTTATCCTGTTAAGCGCGGGAATCGACGGGAAACTGGACAACCATATTTCAGCAAGCGACACGATATACCTGCAAACCTGGTGGACACAACTCGACGTATACAATTACGAAGGAGCAGTCTTGATGCATGACTACTGCCAGCAATTATTCGACCTCGGGAAGATCTCGGAAGACAAGAGCAACTCGATTGTAGACAAGAATCGTATTGTCGAGTTCTATCCGCCATCTCCCCAACTGGCCCCTCCTTTCTGCCTTAAAGACTATCTCTGGGGCAAAAAAGACTAGATCATTCAGTTGGGGCCTTTCTATCCTTATTATTAAAAACAGCCATAAAAAAGGGAATTTACCTCCAAATAAAAAGTCCGGGACTGAGTTATCAGTCCCGGACTCGTTTATTATCGCTGCCCGAAATTACTTACGGGGTTTGATGTTCAGTTTCACCGGACGGATCATGTTCTCCGGCTTCAGGATCGTGTCGAGCTCCTCCTTGGTCAGCACACCGTGCTCGAGTACCAACTCATATACGCCACGACCGGTCTCGAGAGCCTCCTTGGCGATCTTGGTCGAGTTCTTGTAACCAATGATCGGGTTCAGGGCAGTTACCACACCGATGCTGTTCTTCACGTAGTCGGCGCAACGCTCGCGGTTGGCCGTAATGCCGTCCACGCAGAGAGTGCGGAGCGTATCGAAGCCGTTCATCAGCAACTCGGCAGACTCAAAGCAGCACTGTGCCATAACAGGCTCCATGGCGTTCAACTCCATCTGGGCAGCCTCACCGCTCATGGTTACGCACAACTCGTTACCGATTACCTTGTAGGCGATCTGGTTCATCACCTCGGGGATTACGGGGTTCACCTTGCCCGGCATGATCGAAGATCCCGGCTGACGTGCGGGGAGGTTGAACTCGCCCAGACCGCAACGGGGACCCGAAGCCAACAGACGGAGGTCGTTGCAGATCTTGTTCATCTTCACAGCCACACGCTTCATGGCAGCAGCGTAACCTACCAGGCAGGAGGTATCCGACGTAGCACCTACCATGTCATCCGTCATGCGGATGTTCCAGCCGGTGATGCGGCCGATAGCAGCCGTACACTTCTCAGCGTAACCCGGCTCGGCGCAGATACCGGTACCGATTGCCGTTGCACCCATGTTGATGGTCAGGAAGTCCTCGGCAGCATGGTTCAGGTGAGCGATCTCGTCGCGCAGGATGCTGGCAAAACCGTGGAACGTCTGACCGAGCGTCATCGGCACGGCGTCCTCAAGCTGCGTACGACCCATCTTCAGCACATCGGCGAACTCCTCGCCCTTGCGCTCGAACGAAGCGATCAGCTCCTTCAGGTGCTCGACCAGTTTCAGGTGCGTTGCATACATACCCAGGTGAATAGCGGTCGGGTAGGCATCGTTGGTCGACTGTGCGCAGTTTACATGGTCGTTCGGAGAGCAGAACTGGTACTCGCCGTGCTCATGGCCCATGATCTCCAACGCACGGTTGGCGATCACCTCGTTTGCATTCATGTTCGTAGTCGTACCGGCACCGCCCTGGATCATATCCACCGGGAAGGCATCGTGGTGCTGACCCTCCATGATCTCGCGGCAAGCCTGCGAGATGGCCTTGAACATGTCATCCGGGATGAGCCCCAGCTCATGGTTGGCTTCAACGGCACCCAATTTGGTGATTGCAAGTCCCTTGATGAAAAGAGGATACTCGTTCAGGTGGAATTTGCTGATCGCAAAGTTGTTGATACCACGCAGGGTCTGAACACCGTAGAGAACGTCGGCAGGCAGTTCTACGCTGCCGATCAGGTCGCTCTCAGTACGCATTTTCTGATTGTTTGCCATAACTGAATTATAATTTATAATTGATTTTGACGTTAGTATTTCAGTTTCTCACTTTTAATTCGGCGAAAGTAATATTTTATTTTCAAATTATACCATCCCCCGCACATAAACTTGAAACAATTTTTTATTTCGGGCTTGAATGTATATCTTTGTATGATTATATAGTATTTCAAACATGAAAACAGCCATTATCGGATACGGGAAAATGGGCCGCGAGATCGAGAAGATCCTTCTCGAACGGGGCCATCAGATAGGACTCATCATCGACCAGGAAAATGCCTCGGATCTCGACAGCAAACACCTGCAGGGAATCGACGTGGCCTTGGAATTCACCACGCCGCAGACGGCCTATGACAACATCCGCCGCTGTATCGACGCGGGTGTAGCGGTCGTGAGCGGTACCACGGGCTGGACCGACCGGCTCGAGGAGTTGCGCCGCTACTGTCAGGAGAAGGGTGGCGCCATGTTTTACACCTCGAACTACTGCCTGGGCGTCAATCTGATGTTTCGCCTGAACCGGCAGCTGGCCGCCATGATCAACCGCGTCGACGGCTACGACGTACGGCTCGAAGAGGTGCACCATACACAAAAGAGAGATGCTCCGAGCGGAACGGCCATCACGCTGGCCGAGGGAATCCTCTCCGAACTGGCGTGCAAATCGGGGTGGGTGAACCGTATGGCCGAGCCGGGAAGCACATTCCAGCCGGCTCCGGGTGACGATCCTTCGCAAATCGTCATCACCTCGATCCGCGAGGGGATGGTTCCGGGGATCCACACGATCACCTACGAGTCCGAAGACGACCGCATCGAACTGAAACACACCATCAAGAATCGCCGCACACTGGCCCAGGGAGCGGTCGTTGCCGCCGAGTTCCTCTGCGGCAAACAGGGCGTATTTTCGATGGACGATCTGCTTAAATAAAGATACACGGACCGAAACATGAATAAAATCAAAGCATTCTTCCGCAACAAATGGGTCGGATTCACGCTGGCCAGCATTCTCTATCTGCTGTGGTTCGTCGTCTGGACGGGCAACCTCTGGTTCCTGCTGGGGCTGCCGATCATTTTCGATCTCTATATCTCGCGTCTCTTCTACCGCTACGTCTGGCACCATAACGCCGAGTTGTGTCGCAAGAGCAAGACCTACAAGGCCGTATACGAGTGGGTGAACGCCATCATCTTCGCCACGATCGTCGCCTCGCTCGTGCATCTGTTCTTCTTCCAGATGTATGTGATTCCCTCCTCTTCGATGGAGAACTCGCTGCTCATCGGCGACTACCTCTACGTGAGCAAGGTGGCCTACGGACCGCAGATGCCCAACACGCCGGTCGCCTTCCCCTTCGTACACCATACGATGCCCTTCTCGAAGACGAAAAAGTCCTTCTCGGAGTGCATCCGCTGGCCATATCACCGGTTGAAGGGAATGGGATCGATCGAGCGCAACGACGTGGTGGTATTCAACTTCCCGGCCGGAGACACGGTCCTGCTCGAACGTCAGGAGGTATCCTACTACGACATGCTGCGCGACTACCAGCGCACCTTCGGCCGTGAAGAGGGGCGCAAGCGACTACAGCAGGAGTACACGATCATTACCCGTCCCGTGGACAAGCGGGAAAACTATATCAAGCGTTGCGTGGGACTGCCGGGTGACACCCTGCAGATCATCGACACGGACATCTATATCGACGGTGTGCATCAGGAGCTGATCGAGCAGCGGCAATTTCTCTACCGGACCGCGACTCCGATCTCGGACTATGCACTGGAGAAGCTGAATATCAGCGAATGCACCTATACCGACGAATACGGACGGGAACGGGCCGTACCGTCGCTCTACTTCATGACCGATGCCAGCAAGGCCGAACTGGACCGCCTGGACAAACAGGCCCGCGAGAGCGGCCACGGCGAAGTGATCGATGCCCGCAAACAGGTTGCCACAACCCCGACCGACGTATTCCCGCAGGATTACCGTTACGCATGGAATCAGGATAATTACGGACCGATCTGGATCCCGCAGAAGGGGGCTACGATCACGCTCACCACGGACAACCTGCCGCTCTATCGGCGAATCATCGAGACCTACGAAGGGAACCGGTTGGAGGTGTCGGATGATGGTCAGATTCTCATCAACGGCGTGGCGACCGACAGCTATACCTTCCGTATGAACTACTACTGGATGATGGGCGACAACCGCCACAACTCGGCCGACTCCCGTTTCTGGGGATTCGTGCCCGAAGACCACGTGGTGGGCAAAGCCTCGTTCATCTGGCTGTCGCTGGATCGCAACAAGAGTTTCCCGGGCAACATCCGCTGGAGCCGTATGTTCACCAAGGTAAAGTAACCGGAGATGGCTGCGGACAGTTACCGTACGATCGCCGGGGCTGCGGAAGCCATCTATAAGGAGAAAAGCAGCAAATTCCTCGCCTATGCCTACCCGGTACAGAGCGAGGAGCAGATCCGTACGCTCGTCGAGGCACTGCACAAGAGATACTACGACGCAACACACCACTGCTACGCCTGGCGGCTGGGGCCGAAAGGGGAGGCATTCCGCGCCAACGACGACGGAGAACCTTCGGGAACGGCCGGCAAACCGATCCTCGGACAGCTGCTTTCACACGAGCTGACCGACTGCCTGATTGTCGTGGTACGTTACTTCGGAGGGACGAAGCTGGGCGTATCGGGACTGATCGCCGCCTATCGTGAATCGGCTGCCGAGGCGATTGCGGCAGCCCAAATCATCGAACGGACGGTCGACCGCATCATCCGCTTCGAGTTCTCCTACCTGTCGATGAACGACGTGATGCGCATCATCAAGGAGGAGCAGCCCGAAATCCGCGAGCAGGCCTTCGACAACCTCTGCCGCATGAGCGTTGCCATCCGGGAGAGCCGGGCCGAAGGGCTGATCGGCAAACTGGCCAAGGTCGAGGGGCTGACCTTCGACAAGCAGTAGGGGATTGCCCCGGCCAACACGCGCAGCCCGTCGGGAAGAGGAATCAAGGACATTGAATACAGAGGTGCGACAACATATCGCACACAACAGAAGATGGAAGAGCAACATTCAATCCATATAAAAGGAGCACGGGTACACAACCTCAAAAATATCGAGATCGATATTCCGCACAACAAACTGGTGATCGTCACGGGTTTGTCCGGATCGGGAAAGTCGACGCTCGCCTTCGATACGATTTTCGCCGAGGGTCAGCGCCGCTACGTGGAGAGCCTTTCGGCCTATGCCCGACAGTTCTTGGGGAAGATCAACAAACCGGACGTGGACCTGATCAGCGGCATTGCCCCGGCGATCGCCATCGAGCAGAAGGTCAATACACGAAACCCACGCTCGACGGTGGGGACCTCGACCGAACTGTACGACTATCTGAAACTGCTCTTTGCCCGGATCGGCCATACCTTTTCGCCCGTTTCGGGACGCGAAGTGAAGTGCTACACCGAAGACGACGTAGCCCAATACCTGCTCGGGCTGCCTGACGGGACGCGTGTGGCAATCGCCGCACCGCTGGTACTGCAATCCGGGCAGGGGATCATCGAACGGCTGACGCTCCTGCTGGGCGAAGGTGTGCTGCGCGTCCACGTCCATGGCGAAACGCTGCCGATCGAGGATTTTCTACCCCAAATCGACGAGAAGACCACCCCCGAGGAGATCTCCGTCGTACTGGATCGAATCAAGGTATCCCGGGATGGGGACCTTCCGACCCGTCTGCGCGATTCGGCCGCACGGGCCTTCTCCTACGGCAACGGCATCTGCCGGATCATCACCGGAGAACAGACCGCCGAATTTTCGTCACGTTTCGAAGCCGACGGCATCGAATTCGAACCGCCGACCGAACATCTTTTCAGTTTCAATAACCCGCTGGGTGCCTGTCCCACCTGCGAAGGATATGGCAAGATCGTCGGTATCGACGAGGATCTGGTCATCCCCGACAAACGCAAAACCATCTACGAAGGGGCAATCGCCTGCTGGCGCGGCGAAACGATGCAGACCTGGAAAGACGAACTGGTAAATAACGCCTACCGGTTCGACTTTCCGATCCATACGCCCTATTTCAAGCTGACCCCCGAACAGAAACTGCTGTTGTGGCGCGGCAACGAATATTTCCACGGATTGAACGACTTTTTCGCCTACCTCGACAGCGAGCGTTACAAGATCCAGTTCCGGGTCATGAAGGCGCGTTATACGGGTAAGACGACCTGTCCCGACTGCGGTGGTTCGCGACTGCGCAAGGAGGCTCTCTACGTGCGGGTAGGAGGAAAGACCATCACCGATCTGGTGGCCATGGATGTCGATTCGCTGATCCGCTTCTTCGACGGACTCGAACTGGATGCCCACGACACCGCTACCGCTACACGTATCCTGACCGAGATCCGCACCCGCCTGCAATACCTCTCGGACGTAGGACTGGGGTATCTGACGCTTGACCGGCTCAGTTCGACCCTTTCGGGTGGTGAGAGCCAGCGCATCAATCTCTCCACGTCACTGGGCAGCAACCTGGTCGGATCGCTCTACATTCTCGACGAGCCCTCGATCGGACTCCACCCGCGTGATACGCACCGCCTGATCGGCGTGCTCGAGCAGCTGCGCAATATCGGCAACACGGTGATCGTGGTCGAACACGAGGAGGAGGTTATCCGGGCAGCCGACTGGATCGTGGACATCGGGCCGGGAGCGGGGTATAACGGCGGCGAGGTCGTCTTCAGCGGCACACTGCCCGAACTGTTCACGTGCGGCCAGAGCCTTACGGCCGACTATCTGACCGGACGGCGCCGGATCGCCATGCCCACCTCGCGACGCAGCCCGTCGAGTTGGATCACCATCAAGGGAGCCCGTCAGAACAACCTGAAAAACATCGACGTACGCATTCCGCTCGGCGTAATGACTTGCATCACGGGAGTCAGCGGAAGCGGCAAATCGTCGCTCACCAAAGAGATCCTATACCCGGCACTCAGACGCCTGCTCTTCGATACGGGCCTGAAACCGGGCGACTTCGACGCCATCGAAGGGGATGTCGGACTGCTGAAATCGGTCGAGATGATCGACCAGAACCCGATCGGGAAGTCCTCCCGCTCGAATCCGGTAACCTACATCAAGGCCTACGACGAGATCCGCAAGCTCTACTCGGATCAGCCCTATGCCAAAAACAACGGTCTCACCCCGTCGCACTTCTCATTCAACATCGCCGGCGGGCGGTGCGAAGAGTGTCTGGGCGAGGGTGTAATCAAAGTCAGCATGCAGTTCATGGCCGACGTAGAGTTGGTTTGCGATGCCTGCGGCGGCAAACGCTTCAAGGACGAAGTGCTGGAAGTGCGTTATCGGGAGAAATCCATCTACGATATTCTGGAGATGACCGTGGACGATGCGATCGCCTTCTTTGGTGAAGACAAGAAGAACGCGACCTGCAAACGCATTATCGAACGCCTGCGCCCCCTGCAGGAGGTCGGTTTGGGCTACGTCAAACTCGGACAGTCCTCCTCGACCCTTTCAGGCGGCGAGAGCCAACGCGTCAAACTGGCCTCGTTCCTGACCCGGGAGAGTTCCGAAGGGAACATGATGTTCATCTTCGACGAGCCGACTACGGGACTTCACTTCCACGATATCAACAAACTGCTCGACGCATTCAATGCCCTGATCGCCAGAGGACATACGGTCGTAATCGTGGAACACAACATGGAGGTCATCAAATGTGCCGACTGGGTCGTGGACCTCGGACCCGAGGCGGGCGACCGGGGTGGAGAAGTTGTCTTCGAGGGGACTCCGGACGATCTGGTCAAATGCCCCGGAAGTTATACGGGACGCTACCTTGCACAGAGAGAAAATCATGCAGAATAAAACAGAATTCACCACCTATACACTGTCCAATGGGATTCGGGGCATCCACCGCCAGGTCAAAGGAAGCGTCACGCACTGCGCCCTGGTAGTCAACGCCGGCTGCCGGGACGAGCTGAAAAACGAGTTCGGCCTGGCCCATTTCACCGAACACGCCCTCTTCAAAGGGACCGAACACCGCAAGGCCTATCAGGTGAACTGCCGGCTGGAGAATCTGGGCGGCGAGCTGAACGCCTTCACCACCAAGGAGGATACGACCATCCACGCCACGACCCTGCGCGGCGACTTTGCCAAGTCCGTCGAGCTGATCGCCGACGTTGCGTTCCACTCGACCTTCCCGGACCGGGAACTCGACAAGGAGCGGGAGGTGATCTTTGACGAGATCAACACCTACAAGGATTCGCCCGCCGAGCAGATCTACGACACCTTCGAGGATATGCTCTTCGAGGGGTCGGAACTGGGGCACAACATTCTGGGACGCAAATCGACCCTTGCACGGTTCAACCACCAGTCGATACGCGATTTTGTCGGCCGCACCTACACGACCGACCAGATGGTCTTCTCGTCGATCGGCAACCTGTCGGCCAAAAGCGTCGAGGCAATTGCGACCCGCTACCTGGCCGATGCACCCGCCTCGACCCGCAGTTTTTCGCGACAGGCTCCCGCCCAAACGGCTCCGTTCGACCGCAGTCTCTCGAAACACACCTATCAGGCTCACTGTATTCTCGGAGCGCGGGCAATGGGAATCAACGACGCGCAGCGTCTGCCGCTCGCCCTGTTGGTCAACATACTGGGCGGCCCGTCGGCCAACTCGCTGCTGAATATTCTCGTACGCGAAAAGAACGGTCTCTCCTACAACGTGGAGGCAAACTATACCCCCTACAGCGACAGCGGCATCGTGGCCATCTATTTCAGTTGCGACCACGACAATACGGGGCAGTGCATCGAACTGATCGAAGAACAGCTCCGCAAATTGCGGACAGAGCCCATCACGGCCCGCCGCCTCTCGATGGCAAAAAAGCAGTTCACGGCCCAACTCGCCATCTCGATGGAGAGCAACGAGGGGTATATGCTGGGAGTGGGGAAGAGTTTTCTGGCCCACGAAAAGATCGATACCATGGAAGAGGTCTACCGCAAGATCGAAGCGCTCACGGCTCGGGAGCTGACCGATGTCGCCGCTGAAGTTTTCGCCTCAACCTCCCGACTGATTTACCGATAATACGCTGTTAAACAATAAAATAGATGGATGCACTCGAACAATACATACACACGCACACCTCGCCCGAAGAGGAGTTGCTGAAAGAACTCGACCGCCAGACCCATCTGAAGGTCGTACAACCCCGTATGCTTTCGGGCCATATCCAGGGTAAGCTGCTGGAGATGGTGGTACGGATGGTGCGTCCGCGCCACATCCTCGAGATCGGCACCTTCACCGGCTATTCGGCCCTCTGTATGGCCGCTGGACTGGATGAAGAGGGACGACTCGACACGATCGAGGTGGATGACGAGCTGGAAGGTATTGCCACCTCGTTTTTCAAACGCAGCGCCCACGGCCACAAGATCCGCCACCACGTCGGATCGGCCCTCAAGATCGCCCCGAAGCTCGGTACGGAATTCGATCTGGTCTTTATCGACGGTGACAAACGGGAGTATCCAGACTACTACCGGATGCTGATGGGGGATCAGGATGGACGGTCGCTGGTACACAGCGGCTCATTCCTGCTGGCCGACAACATCCTCTGGTACGGGAAAGTGGTGCAGCCCGTCGCACACGGCGACCGACACACCCAACAGATCCTCGAATTCAACCGCATGGTGAGCGAGGACCCGCGCGTGGAGAACGTTATCATCCCCATCCGCGACGGTCTGAACCTGATCCGCGTCAAATAACCGCAGCATCCGCAGAAAGCGGGGCCGGGAAAACACCGAACAACAAACTATCTCTGCCCAATACGATTCTAAGAATATGGAACTATCCGAACTGCAAAGACGTGTGGACGAGTGGATCCACCAATACGGGGTTCGCTATTTCAGTGAACTGACCAATATGGCCGTCCTGACCGAAGAGGTAGGGGAGTTGGCCCGCATCATGGCCCGCAAATACGGCGACCAATCCTTCAAGGAGGGCGAAAAGTGCAATCTGGCCGACGAGATGGCCGACGTGCTGTGGGTACTGGTCTGCCTGGCCAACCAGACGGGCGTGGATCTTACGCAGGCCGTCGAGGAGAACTTCGCCAAAAAGAGCAGCCGCGACAAGGAGCGCCACAAGAATAATCCCAAATTATAAACAGACCTGCCATGTTGGAATCAGCGTTTGTATCAAAATGGAGAAACCCTCTCGCAAATATCGCGAGAGGGTTTCTTTCTTATCCAAAAAAGAACTAATTGATCGGGGGAACAGCACCGGCTGCCAGCGACGCGACGGCCGAACCGTGAATCTGCAACACGTACTGCTCGATGCCACTGAGGATCATCTGCAATCCGATAGCCGCAACGATCAGGGCAATAATCCGAATCAAAGGCATCATCATATTGAACTTCACCAGTATCTTGCCGATCCGCCCGGCATTGCGCATAATCACCCAGTTCAACAACAGCGCCGTAACCACCGCCGCAATGGTCATCCAGCGTCCATAGACGGCCGGCATCGTTACTACGGCCGTAATGGTGGCCGGTCCGGCAATCATCGGGATTGCGATCGGAACGGTAACGATGTCCTCGATGCGGGTATTTTTGTCAATGGTCAGGAAGGCACCTTTCTGCAAGCCGACAAAACCGTTATAGAACAGGACGACACCGCACGTTATCTGGAAAGCGTATATCTTCAGATTGAAGAGGTAACCCAAGATTGCCTCGCCGAGAAACAGGAAGAGCAACAAGACCCAGATGGCCGTAATGGAGGCCTTGTCGACAATCCTATGCAGTTCGGGGCGGGAGTAGTTCTCCTGTAGTGAAAAAACCACGAAAACCTTTTGAATGGGGTTTATCAACGCCAGGAAGGTAAAAAAAGCCCCGAAAAACAATTTGAGTTCCATATTCTAAATCAATCCATTAATGAACGATCGCGAGCAGCGAGAGTATCGAAACCACCACCCAGAGGCAAATGCCCAGGATCAGGGGCTTGAACCCGACCGACTTGATCTTGTCCAGCGAAAGCCCTGCGCCGATCAAAAAGAGCGTCACCACCAGCAAGGCTTTCGAAATGTCGGCAATAGCCGGCGCTACCGAGGCAGCAAATGCAGTGCCGAACGCTCCGGCCAGAGGCAGATAGCTGTTGATCAACATGGCCACGATGAAGAAACCGATGAACCAGGGGATGCTGATCTTCTTGCCCTTGCTCTTGAACAGGAAGGCCGACAGGAGCGACACGGGAATGATCCACAGTGCACGGGCAAGTTTTACGGTGGTTGCTACCTGCAACGCCTCCTCTCCGTAAGCCGAGGCTGCCCCGACCACGGAACTGGTATCGTGAATGGCGATGGCACTCCACATGCCGAACTGATGCTGTGTAAGTCCCAGCAAATGCCCTACGAACGGGAAGATAATCAAGGCCAACGAATTAAGCAGGAAAATCACACCCAGCGAGACCGAAATCTCCTTTTCGGAGGCATCCACGGCCGGAGCTACCGCCGCGATGGCACTACCGCCGCAGATAGCCGTACCCGATCCGATCAGGTGGGAGGACTTACGGGGCATACGGAACCATCCCCCCAAAATGAAAGCCAACACCAATACCGTGGTAATCGAGGCGATCGTCAACCAGAGACCTTCCCGCCCGACATGCAGCGCACTGTGAATATTCATGCCGAATCCCAGTCCGACCACCGAGACCTTCAACAGGATGTTGGTCGCCTTGTGATTGAGCTTCGCAAAAGGATGCCCCAAAAAGAGCGTAAAAAGAAATCCGCCGACCAAGGCGATGGGGGCGGAGACATAAGGAGTGGCACAAAGTACCAAAGCCAGCAGAAAGCCTACTTTGACAAGAGCGTTTTTCTGGGTAGATTTCATTTTTATCAATATTGGATTTATCGTTTACGGAGGACAAAACTATGACATCCGTCGATAAAAAACCAATATATAAAAGTATTTGGCTATAACTTAATGTTATGACGACTCAAGCAGTACTGCTTGAACAACTCGACAAGTCGTCCGTGCTGGCCGTGCATAGCAACGAAACTGAAACGCCGACGCACCTCAAAGCCTTCGATTTCAACCACCCGCAACTTGTTCTGGGTCAATTCATCGAGAATCGCCTGCACTGAAAGAAATGCAAAGGTCCCCGAATGATAGAGGTAGCGCTTGATCCCTTCGGTGCTTCCCAACTGCATCTCGATGTGCATCATTTGCAGGGAAAACCCTTTTGCGGCCAATGCCTCTTCCAATACATCGAGCGTTCCCGAGCCGGCCTCGCGAATCACCAGCGGAAGTTGTCGGAGTTTTTCCAATGTCGTCTCATCATCCCGGAAGGCCGAATTCGAGGCCGAGGTCACCAACACCAGCTCATCGTCCATAAAAGGCTCATAGTGCAGCGAATGACGCGAGGCCTTGCCTTCGATGAGTCCGAAATCGAGCCGCTTGCCGGCGATCTGCTCCTCGATCCGCTCCGTATTTCCGGAAAACAGTTCCAACCGGATCTCCGGATAGCGGCGTTTGAACGAAGCCAGAATTCCAGGCAACAAATACTGTGCGATCGTCGTACTGGCCCCCAGGCGGATCTCACCGCAGAACCGTTTTTCCTCCTCGGCAAAGGCATCGTTCAGGTTCCCGTACAGGTCCAGAATCCGGTTGGCATAGTCGAGCAGCCACTCCCCATGGCGGGTCAGTGAAATCGCACCGTTTCCCCGCAAAAAGAGCGAAACGCCCAACTGCCGCTCCAACTCGCTGATATGACGCGTGACGGCCGGTTGCGAAATGAGCAACTCACCGGCCGCCTTGGTAAAACTCAGCCGGTCGGCCACCGTCTTAAAAACCCTCAATCTGAAATCGGTAATCATTGTTCGATAAGTTAACTTCTCGGGGAGGGCTAAAGCCCGCCGCAGAAACGGCTCCCATTGGGTTGACAAATCCGTTCCAGCCATAAATGTACGCTATTTTTTCACATTCTGTTGCGGCGGCAAAGAAAAAAAGACGAAACGAGCGCCGGACGAAGGGATGAGCCCGCGTCACCCACACCCCACAGAGAGGACAAAACCCGTCTCAAAAGGTCTTCGCATCGTTTTCATCCCTCCTGGAGCCCCTTCCAGCCACGTTTTTTTTGGTCGATTAGGACCCGATTTTGGGCTATTTGTCCTTCACACAATATTTTTTTAGGATATTATATACGAATTGTTGAGTATATTCACTATGTCAATGTTCGGAGTCGATCCGGAAAGGTGTTTTTCAGGATCATCCGGGGCAACGACACAAATGGTTCCATCTTAATTTATCGCGTATGAAAAAAACTTTATTGACAGCATGGGTACTCGCATGTACCCTTGTCGGAGGAATCTCCTGCAATGATTCGGAGGAGGATGTCGTAAGGACAACCATTATGCTCGACGCAACGGAATTTTCGTTGGAAGTAGGCCAAACCCGTACGCTTGAAGTGACCGTAACACCCGATACGGAGGGTGTGACGATCGAATGGAATTCTTCGAACCCCTCGGTAGCTACCGTACAAGAGGGGGTCGTTACGGCCGTAGCAGTCGGCGATGCGACCATTACGGCCAATGTAGGCGAAGCTCAAGCCAGTTGTCAGGTAACCGTAACGGCTCAATCCGATGTTCCGGTAAACTCGGTGACTCTTGACAAAAAACGCCCTGGAAATGCAGATAGGGGAGCAGGAACAGCTGACAGCCACAGTCGAACCGGACAATGCGACCGATCCCACGGTAACATGGAGCAGCTCCGACAACACGATCGCCACAGTCGATAACGGTCTGGTAACGGCCATAGCATCAGGAACGGCTACGATTACGGCTCAGGCCGGCAATCAAAAGGCTACATGCGAAGTGTCGGTACTCGCTCCGAGCGCTCCCAAAATCGGAGACTACTTCTACTCCGACGGCACATGGAGCGACGGAGGTCTGATCAGCATCGACAAAGACGGTCTCAATGCCCAGTGGGCGGCAGAGAAACCCGCTCCGATCGAGGGCAAGACGGTGATCGGAATCGTCTGCCAAACCGATCCCGACCGCATCGCGGCGAGCGAAAAGGAGAATGGATTTACGCACGGGTATGTAATGGCCACCAAACTGGCGCACGGTCTCGATAAAAACACAACCTGGTACTCCAGTGACTACAACTTCGAATGCCTCGGAGCGACGAACCTATCCAGCACGGCCTACCAACAGGTATGCGGCTATACCGACCTGCAGACCGTATTGGCCGAATATCCCGGCGAAGAGATAACGCAATGCCCGGCTTTCGACTGGACGGCCGTAACCGGATTCGGAGTAGAGGCCCCTGCCTCGACCAGCGGATGGTTCGTTCCCAGCATGGGACAACTGTGGGACATCGCAGCCAATTTCGGAGGTCAAGAAGTCGCAGAGATTCTGCAAGGATGGCAGACACAGGACAACAACATCATGTGGGGATACGCCGAAGAGACGGTCAGCTACGATGTGATCGCCAAATTCAACGAATCGATGGCCAAGGTTCCGGCCGACCAGAAAGAGGAATTCGCCGTGTTGGAACATGAACAGACCTACCAGACCTGCTCGGTATGGAGTTCCACTCCCAACTCGAACTCCGAAACAGCCAACGTAATCCGTTTCGGTACGAAATCCATCGAACTCGGTGCCGAATACGTGGACTACGATGCCGTGGTTCGTCCGATTCTGGCCTTCTGATCCAGATAGGCCTCGATACAGCAGGCGATCGGCACACCCCTTTCCGGCGTTGTGCCGATCGCTTTTTAATTTTCCTCCCGAAGTTCCGACACGCCCCTGTAACCCAGGATATACGGCCGTTCCCCGAGCACCCCGGCAGAGGTTGTATTGTCAAAAGAGCGGACGAAGAACACGAACTCTCCGGAGATGCCTCGATTTTCTGCGTTCATTGTTCTTTTCGGAAGCTCTTTTCGTCGTTTTCCTCCCGAAAAATTGGTTTTTCCAAGGAAATTTGCGTAATTTTGACGACTCTTGTAAATACAACCTTCTAAAAGGACCACATGATTTATGAATAAGCTTATTTCAATCGACGAAGCCGTATCCAAAATCAAGGACGGCATGACCCTCATGATCGGAGGATTCCTGGCCAACGGAACTCCCAACAAAATCGTGGACGCCCTGGCACAATCCGGCGTAAAGGACTTGACGATCATCTGCAACGATACGGCTTTCCCCGACCGAGGTATCGGGAAGCTCGTTGTAAATAAGCAGGTAAAGAAACTCTATACTTCACACATCGGTACCAACCCCGCAACGGGCGAGCAGTACAACAAGGGCGAACTGGAGATCGAGTTCTGCCCGCAGGGTACCCTTGCCGAGCGGGTTCGTGCGGCAGGCAACGGCCTTGGCGGCGTTCTGACGACCACCGGCCTGGGAACCATCGTAGCCGAAGATAAACAGGTCATCAACATCGACGGTAAGGATTATCTGCTCGAGAAACCGCTCCATGCGGATGTTGCCCTGATCCGCGCCAGCCGCGGCGACAAGTCGGGTAACCTCGTCTATCGCGGTACGTCGCAGAACTTCAACCCGCTCATGGCAACGGCAGCCGACCTGGTAATCGCCGAGATCGCCGACATGAAGGAGGTGGGCGAGATCGCACCCGAAGAGGTACACACGCCGGCTATCTTCGTCGATTTCATCGTCGCCGAATAACTCCATTGAACCAAGTATAAAAAAGCATAAAACTGAAGAATATTATGAAATCAATGATTCGTTTGAGAATGAGTGCACACGACGCTCATTACGGTGGTAATCTGGTGGACGGCGCACGTATGCTGGGTCTTTTCGGCGACGTGGCAACGGAACTGCTGATCATGCACGACGGTGACGAAGGTCTTTTCGCCGGCTATGACAACGTAGAGTTCCTGGCCCCCGTCTATGCCGGAGACTACATCGAGGCCGTAGGCGAGATCGTCAAAGTGGGTAACTCTTCGCGCAAGATGGTTTTCGAGGCACGCAAAGTGATCGCTCCCCGCACGGATATTTCCGATTCGGCTGCCGACGTTCTGAAAGAGCCGATCGTCGTATGCCGCGCCAGCGGAACCTGCGTAGTTAAGAAGGAGAACCAGCGAATCAAACATTAATAATATAAAACGAGTACAGCCATGGAAAAACTCATTATCACTGCGGCGATCTGCGGCGCTGAGGTTTTGAAAGAGCACAACCCGGCAGTTCCCTATACTGTCGAGGAGTGTGTGCGCGAGGCAAAATCGGCTTACGATGCAGGAGCCAGCATTATCCACCTGCACGTACGTGAGGACGACGGTACGCCGACCCAGGACAAGGCCCGTTTCAAAGTGATTATCGACGCGATCCGCGAGGCTTGCCCCGAGGTTATTATCCAGCCTTCGACGGGCGGAGCTGTCGG